>JBIOEW010000007.1:0-122967 GCA_044446425.1 Solirubrobacterales bacterium
GCGACGAGGAGCCTCGTGTATATGCCATTGCTATCAATCCCCCTTTTTCAAGACACCCACCCTCCCCTGGGCAGTTGCGAAGGCAACGGCTGCACTACCCTTGAAGCATGCCCGCCCAGGCTTATGCAGGTAAGGAGTGCGTCTGCCAGCTGCGCAAGGGAATCTGCGACCAGAGCTGCGTGCAGGGGATGCTCGACACGCCCTTCTACATCGCCTGCCTGAAGCTGAGCGGTAGGCGCTGCGTGGTCGTCGGCGGCGGTGAGATCGGCCTGGAGAAGGTCGAGGGGCTGCTCGCGTGCGGCGGCGAGGTGACGCTGATCGCGCCCGAGGCCGAGCAGGCGCTGCGGGACTACGCGGGCGAGGGCTCGATCCGCTGGGAGCAGCGCGAGTACGCCGGCATCGGCGACCTCGAAGGTGTGTTCATGGCGATCGCCGCGACCAACGACACCGACGTGAACATCGCCGTGTACGACGACGCCGAGCGCCGCGCGATGCTCGTCAACGTCGTCGACGTGCCGCCGCTGTGCAACTTCATCCTGCCCGCGATCGTGCGCACCGGCCCGCTGGCGATCGCGATCTCCACGGCAGGCGCCTCGCCGGCGCTGGCCAAGCGCATGAAGCGCGAGATCGAAGGGCAGTTCGGCGAGCCCTACGCGCGCTTGGCCGTGCTGCTCAACGAGGTGCGCGGCTGGGCCAAGGGCACGCTGCCCACCTACCGGGACCGCAAGGAGTTCTTCGAGGGGATCGTCAACGGCGAGCCCGATCCTGTCGCCCTGCTGCGCGGCGACGCACAGCAGGGCGGCGCGGGCGAGCAGGCCGTGCGCGAGCTGATCGCGCGGGCGCAGCACGAGCGCTCGGAGCTCCACGCGCGATCGCCCCAGGTGTCGAGAGCCTGAACGTGACTGCGGTCGAGGTCGAGGGCCTCGCTCGGCATTACGGCGAACGCGAGGCGTTGAGCGGCGTGTCGCTGTCGCTGACGAGCGGTCAGACGCTCGTCGTATTCGGCCCCAACGGCGCCGGCAAGACGACGCTGCTGCGGATCCTCGCGACGCTGCTGCGCCCGCATGCCGGCAGCGTGGCCGTGCTCGGCTCGCAGCTGCCCGACGAAGCGTGGGCCGTGCGCGGGCGGATCGGCCTGCTCGGGCACGAGCCGCTGCTGTACCGCGAGCTGACAGCACGCGAGAACCTGCACTTCCACGCGCGGCTGCACGATGTCGAGGCGGCGCGCGTCGAGCAGCTGCTGAGCGCCGTGCAGATGGGCGAGCGCGCCGATGAGCCACTGCGCACGCTCTCGCGTGGGATGGTCCAGCGCGTGGCCGTCGCGCGCTCCGTGCTGCACGACCCCGAGCTGCTGCTGCTCGACGAGCCGCGCTCGAACCTCGACCCGGCCGCGGTCGAGCTCGTCGACCCGCTGATCGGCGCGGCCTCAGGGCGCACGCGCGTGATCTGCAGCCACGACCCCGGCGGCGGGCTCGCCGAGGCCGACGTCGTGCTCGGCCTGCGCAGCGGCGAGCAGGCGCTGCTGTGCGCGGCGCGCGAGGTCGGCGCCGAGCAGATCGCGGAGCTTTACCGATGAACGTCATCGTGCCCGGCGCGCAGCAGGCGGCCGAGGGCGGAGGGGCCTCGGCCGGTGACGGCGCGATGCCGCCCGCTGGGCTTGAGGGCGACGCCCGGACCCGGCGCGCACGGCCGGCGCGCACGCTGTCGGTCGTGCGTGCGCTGCTGCGCAAGGAGCTACTCGTCGAGCTGCGCACGCTGGAGTCCGTGCCAGGCATGTCGCTGTTCGCCGTGACCACGTTCGTCGTGTTCCACTTCGCGCTCAACCGTAACTTGGTCGACGGCGACCTCGCGGCAGGGATCCTCTGGGTCACGCTGCTGTTCGCCGCGATGCTCGGCGTCAACCGCCTGTTCGTCGCCGACGCCGACCAGGGCGGCTTCGACGGCTTCCTGCTGGCCCCCGTCGACCGCAGCGCGATGCTGTTCGCCAAGGCGCTGGCGCTGCTCGCCTACCTAGTCGTGCTCGAGCTCGTCGCCGTGCCCGCCTTCGGGCTGCTGCTGCTCTCGCCGCCGCTCGGCCAAGCGCTGCCGCAGCTGATCGGCGTGCTCGCCCTGGGCGATCTCGGCATCGCGGCGATCGGCGTGCTCGTGGCCGCGCTCGCCGTGCGTACGCGCGCGCGCGATCTGCTCGGCCCGCTGCTCGCGTTGCCGCTGCTCGTGCCGATCGTGATCGGCGGCGCGCGCGCAAGCTCGCCGCTGCTCGCGTTGGGCCACGCCACGGGGCCTGCGGGGCGCTGGCTGTTGACGCTCGGGCTCTATGATCTGGTGTTCGGGCTGATCGCCTACGCCCTGTTCGACTTCCTCCTGGAGGACTGAGTGGCCACCCGGCTCGTGACATCAGCACACCTCGTCGAGGCCGGCCCGGAAGGCCGGCGACTGTGACTGCCGTGGCGGGCGGAGCGTTCTCTCGCAAACCAACAGCGGAGCCCGGCTCGGCCACGAGGCCGGCTGCCGTTTTCGGAAAGGGCCTGCGCGCTCTGAGCATCTCCACGGTCGTCGTAACGGCGGTCGCGCTCGGGCTCGTCTTCTTCTGGGTGCCGCTGGAAGCCGAACAGGGCTTCCTGCAGAAGATCTTCTATGTGCACGTGCCGCTGGCGATCGTCTCGCTTTGCGGCTTCGTCGTCGGTGGGATCTTCGCGATCCAGCACCTGCGCACGCGCGAGCAGAAGTGGGATTTCCGCTCCTACGTCGCGATCCACATGAGCCTGATCTTCGGCGTGGCCACGCTGATTACCGGCTCGATCTGGGCGAAGGGCTCGTGGGGGCATTGGTGGGTATGGGACGAGCCGACGCTCGTCTCGTTTTTGATCGTGTTCCTGCTGTACGCCACCTACCAGCCGTTGCGCTTCGCGATCGAGGACCCCGAGCGCCAGGCGCGGTATGCCTCGGTCTTTGCCATCACCGCCGGCGCTTTCGTGCCGCTCAACTTCATCGCCGTGCGCGCCTCGACGGCCTACGTGCATCCGCGCGTGCTCGGCGCGACCTCGAACCTGCCGTGGCAGATGTCGCTGACATTCCTGATCTCACTGCTCGGCATGGCGCTGCTGTTCACGACACTCTGCAAATACGAGCTCACAGCCAAGCACACGCGCGCGCAGCTGCGCGCTCTGCGCCGTCTGGCCGAGCGCCGCGCGGGGATCCCCACGAGCGCCACGCCGCCACCGCGCGGGCGCAGCGCGGCGCCGAGCCTGCACGCGACCGCGATGACGGCACAGGCGCCGCGCGGGCGCGCGCCGGAGCGGGGCATCTGATGCCCTCACTACTTGCAGAGCTGCCCGCGCTGCCGCTGCACGAGGCGGGGAAGTACGTCGCCGGCGCCTACGTCGTGCTGTTCGTGCTCGTGCTGATCTATGTAGCGATCATGGCGATCCGCCTGAGCCACCTCGAGCGTGACCTCGGCGAGCTGTTGCAGCGCGAGCAGGACGCCTCCGACGCCCAGGGCGACGCGTCGCCGCCGGGCTCCTCGCAGCGGGAGTCGACGCTGGTATGAGCGGCGAGCTGCTCGCGCTCGGCATCTCGCACAAGACGGCGCCGGTGGCGCTGCGCGAGCGCCTGGCATTCACCGAGCCGGAGGCGATCGAGTTCGAGCGTCAGGCGACGGCGACACCGGAGGTGCGCGAGGCGGTCGTGATCTCGACGTGCAACCGCACTGAGGTCTACCTCGTCGTCGGCGACCCGGTGCGTGCCGAGTCCGACGTGCTCGGGCTGCTCGCCGGCCGCGCCTCGATCCGCCCGACGGAGCTCTCCGATGCGATCTACTCGCCGCGCAACTGCGACGCGGCGCGCCAGCTCTACCGCGTCACGGCGGGGCTGGAGTCGATGATCGTCGGCGAGGCCGAGATCCAGGGCCAGGTCAAGCGCGCCTACGAAGCGGCGATGCGCGCCGGCTGCACGGGCCCACTCTCCAACCGCCTGTTCGCGGCGGCGCTGACAGCAGGCAAGCGTGTGCGCACGGAGACCGAGATCGGCGCCACGCGCGTGAGCATTCCCTCGGTGGCAGTCGACCTCGCGCTGAGCGTGCTCGGCGGCCTCGAGCAGCGTCACGTGATCGTGCTCGGCGCGGGCGAGACGAGCGAGCTGACGGCGCGGGCGCTGAACGAACAGGGCGCAGGCACGATCTTCGTCGCCAACCGCCACGCCGATCGCGCGCTCAGCCTGGCGCAGCGCTTCGGCGGCAGCGTGGTCGGGCTCGACGGCTTGCCCGAGCAGCTGCTGCAAGCCGACATCGCGCTGTGCTCGACCTCCTCGCCGCATCCGATCGTCGGCCGCGACGAGCTGGAGATCGTGATGCGCGAGCGCGAAGGGCGCCCGCTGCTGTTGATCGACATCGCGGTGCCGCGCGACGTCGAGGCGGCGTGCGCGGAACTCGAGGGCGTCAGCCTGTACGACATCGATGACCTCCAGGCCGTCGTCGCGCGCAACATCTCCACGCGCGAGGGCGAGCTGCCGCGCGCGCAGGAGATCGTGGAGGAGGAGATCCATCGCTTTGCCCGCTGGCTCGGCCAGCTCGAGACGCTGCCGACGGTGAGCGCGCTGCGCGCGCACGGCAACGACCTCGTCGAGCAGGTGCTCGCCGAGAACTCGGGGCGCTGGGAGTCGGCCTCGCCGCGCGACCTGGCGCGCATCGAGGCGGTCGCGCGGGCGGTGATGAGCCGCCTGCTGCACGAGCCGACGATCCGTCTGCGCAGCCTCTCCGAGGAGCGCGGGCACGCGAGCCTCGAGCTCGTGCGCGAGCTGTTCGGACTGCGCGGGGAGGAGTCCTCGCCGGAGCAGAAGCCGAACGAGCTGGCGGAGGTTCACGACCTACCCGCCCGTGGCTCTGAGGGTATGCCCTCGCGGGCGCGCCGACGCCGCGAGGGCTGATGCGCCTCGGCACCCGTGGCAGCGCGCTGGCGCTGGCACAGGCCAAGCTCGTCGCGCAGATGCTGCGGACGCGTGGGGGCGCCGGCTCGGCCGGTCCCGTTGAGATCGTCCCGATCGTGACCCGCGGCGATCGCCAGTCGGCCGCTGTCGATGACACAGCCGGCGAACCGACGGGCGAGGGGTCGCCCGTCGAACCGGCGCCCAGCGAGGACAAGTCGCGCTGGGTCTCGGAGCTCGAGCGCGCGTTGCTCGCCGGCGAGATCGACGCGGCCGTGCACTCGGCCAAGGACGTTCCCGGCGAACTGGCCGAAGGGCTCGTGCTGGCGGCGGCCCCGCCGCGCGCCGCTGCCGAGGATGTGCTGTGCGGCGCCGGCGACCTGCACGCGCTGGCGGCCGATGCGCGCGTGGGGACGAGCAGCATCCGCCGCGTGGCGCAGCTGCGCGCAGCACGCGACGAGCTCGAGCCGCTGGCGATGCACGGCAACGTCGACACGCGCCTGCGCAAGCTGGCCGACGGCGAGTTCGACGCGATCGTGCTCGCGCGCGCCGGGCTACAGCGGCTCGGACGCGAGCAGGCGATCGACGCCGTGCTCGACCCGGCGCGCTTCGTGCCGGCGCCGGGTCAGGGCACACTCGCGCTCGAGGTCCGCGCCGAAGACGGGTCCACCCGCGCGGCGCTCGAGCAGATCGGCGACGCCGGGGCGCTCGCATGCCTACTGGCCGAGCGCGCGCTCGCGCACGAGCTCGGCGCGAGCTGCAACACCCCGCTCGGTGCGCACGCGACGCTGGACGGCGAGCAGCTGCACCTGCGCGCATGGGTCGGGCTGCCCGACGGGTCTGCCTGGATCGCCGACGAGCTGCGCGGAAACCGAGCCAATCCGCAGACGCTCGGGAGGGAAGTGGCCGAGCGCCTGCGATCGGCCGGGGCCGGGGAGATGTTGGAGCGGGCAGGGCGGATGTCCGGCACGGCGTGAGTCCCTGGGTGCCGTCGGTTTATCGTGTAGCCATGGGTTTCGGTGACTGGCTCATAGAACAACACGGTGGCCGCGTCCCTCGCATCCTGCGCGATCCGGCTCGTCTCGGTTAGTCGTTGCCGCCGCAGCCCGAAGCGACCATGAGTGGCCGCGTCTACCTTGTCGGCGCAGGCCCGGGCGATCCGGGTCTGCTGACGGCGCGTGCGCTCGAGCTGATCGCGACGGCCGACACGATCCTCTACGACCGGCTGATCGGCGCGGCTGCGCTCGAGGGCGCCCGCCCGGACGCGGAGCTGCTGTATGTGGGCAAGGAGGGCGGCGGCGCGTCGGTGCCGCAGGAGCAGACGGAGGCGCTGATGATCGAGCGGGGCCGGGCCGGGCGCACGGTCGTGCGCCTGAAGGGCGGCGACCCGTTCGTGTTCGGCCGCGGCGGTGAGGAGGCGCTCGCGCTGCGCGCCGCCGGCATCCCCTTCGAGATCGTTCCGGGTGTGACGGCCGGTGTGGCGGCGCTCGCGTACGCCGGGATCCCGGTCACCCATCGTGGCCTTGCACGCGCGGTCGCGTTCGTGACCGGGCGCACGGGCGATCAGAGCGAGCTCGACTGGGCCGCTCTGGCAGCCTTCCCCGGAACGCTCGTCTTCTACATGGGCGTCGGCCGTCTCGCGCGGATCTGCGCGTCGTTGATCGAGGCGGGCCGTTCCCCGGGCGAGCCGGCCGCGGTCATCGAGGCGGGCACCTTGCCGACACAGCGCACCGTACGCGCGACGCTCGCGACGCTCGCCGAGCGGGCGGCCGACGAGCAGGTCGGCTCGCCGTCGATCACGGTCGTCGGTCCGGTCGTCGAGCTGGCCGAGCAGCTCGCGTGGGTCGCGACGCGGCCGCTGGCCGGACTGATGGTCGCCGTCACGCGCGCCCGGGCACAGGCGAGCGGCCTTGCCGGCAGCCTGCGCGAGCTCGGAGCGGAGGTCGTGCAGGCGCCGGCGATCCGGATCGAGCCGATCGCCGGGCCGCCGCTCGATCCCGCGCCGTATGACCTGATCTGCGTGACCAGTCAGAACGCGGTGGGCGCGCTGTTCGAGCGGCTCGCCGCAGGCGGGCGCGACGCTCGCTCGCTCGCGGGGGCACGGATCGCGTCGATCGGGCCGGGCACCAATCGCGAGCTGCGCGCGCACGGGATCGCGGCCGACGTGACGGCCGAGCGTTCGGTCGGCGAGGGACTGCTCGAGGCGCTCGCCGACGTGCCGGCGACGCGCGCGCTGATCGCCCGCGCGCGGGGCGGGCGCGAGGTGCTGCCGGAGGCGCTGCGCGAGCGCGGCGTCGAGGTCGACGTGCTCGACCTGTACGAGTCGCTCGCCGAGCCGCTCGCCGCAGAGACGGTGGCGGCGATCAAGGCTGCCGACTACGTGACGTTCACGTCGTCCTCGACCGTGCGCAACCTGCTTGGCGCGATCGGCGAGCTCGCGCCGCACACGCGCGTCGTCTCGATCGGGCCGATCACGAGCGGGACGCTGCGCGAGCACGGTGTGATGGTGGACGTCGAGGCAGCGTGCCACGACGTCGACGGCGTCGTGCAGGCGCTTGTCGCAGATGCCGCGGCACGCGAGCAATGACCAGCGAAGGGCCGGCGCTCGGCAGCCCGCGCATCCACCTGCGCAGCACGGACTCGACGAACGACCGCGCGCGCGAGCTCGCACTGGCGGGGGCGCCGCACGGCACGCTCGTCACGGCGGCCGAGCAGACGGCGGGGCGCGGGCGACAGGGCCGACGCTGGTCGGCGCCGGCTCACAGCGCGCTGTTGATGTCGCTGCTGCTGCGACCCAGTCCTCCGGACTGGGTGCCCCCTCCGCCGCTGCTGCCGCTGATCGCGGCGCTGGCGGTCTGCGACACGGCCAGCGAGGATGCTCGGATCAAGTGGCCGAACGATGTCGTGTTCGTGCGCGGGGAGGACGGCGAAGTGGTCACGCTGGCGAAGGTCGCGGGCATCCTCGCCGAAGGACGGCCGCAGGAGGGCTGGGCCGTGTTGGGCATCGGCCTGAACGTGGCCGTACGCGTCGAGGATCTGCCGCCCGAGCTACACGGCACGGCGGCGACGCTGGGGCGCGAGCCCCGAGATGTCGAGCCTGCGCTACAGGCGCTGCTCACGGCGCTGCGGCGCCGGCTGGCCGAACCGAGCGAGCGAACGCTCGAGGCGTGGCGCGAGCGCGACGCGCTGCGCGGGCGTGCGATCGCCTGGAGCGGCGGCGAGGGGCGCGCCGAGGGAGTCGACGGGGCTGGGCGACTGGTCGTGGCGCTGGCGGGCGGCGGGCGCACGGCGCTCGACGCCGGCGAGGTGCACCTGCGGGGGGCCGGCGAGAGCTAAGTCGTCTCGGTGGCGGCCGAGTCGCGCTCGGCAGCGTGGGCGTTGGCGGAGCCATTCGACGCACCGTTGGCCGGGGCCGGGGCCGAGCGCGAACCGCCGCCGGCCGCCGCGCGCCGGTTCTCGGCAGCGGCCTTGGCCTTGCCGTTGGCGGCGCCGTTGCCCTGGCCTCCGCCACCCTGGCCTCCCTTGCGCCGCCGCCGCGAGTTGCGCGCGCGGCGCTTGGGGAAGTTGCGCAGCAGCTCGCGCGCGAGCGCGGGGGGCTTGCGCGCCATGCGCGTGCGTGCGCCGCGCAGCGCCTCCTCGGCCTCGGGCGTGTGGGCGAGCGCGGCGGCGAGCAGCGCGGCGGCGAGCCGGCGGTCCTGCTTGCGCGCGGCATGGATCAGCCGGCGCGCGTTGCGCGCGTGCGCGCCGCCGGCGGAGTTGACGAGCAGGCCGAGCAGGCGCTTGGTCTCCGGCCAGCGCTGCACGGCGTACTCCTCGTGCACGTCGCGCGTGTACTCGGCCAGTCGCCAGATCCAGGCGTTGGCCTGGTCGCGACGCCCGATGCGCCGCTCGACGAGCGCGCGCAGCATGATCTTGGTCGCCTCGCGGCGCTCGTCGCGCGGCCAGCCGCCGATGATGTCGATGGCGGTGTCGAAGGCATCGGGGTCGCGCAAGGCGGGGATGTCCGACAGCGCGCGCAAGCGCAGCTGCGCGTTCTTGTTGCGCTGAACGGTGGTAATCAGGAAGCGGCTCTTGAGCTCGCCGGTGCGGTCGAAGTGCAGCATCGCGCGCGCCCTACGCCAGCCGTTGGGGGCGACGCGCGCGCCGGCGAGCGCGGCCCACACGTGCTGCTCGCCGTAGTCGAGATGCTCGACGGCGATCCGCCAGAGCTCGCGCTCGAAGACTGCGAAGCGCCGCTCCTCCTCGGCGCACACGGGCAGCACGCGGCGCTCTACGCGCATGCGCCGTCCACGGCCGCGCCTGACGGGGCCGACGACGATTGCGCCGCCGCGGTAGACGTCGCGGTCGAGCAGCGAGTGCAACGTGACGACGGGGTCGTCGTGCTTGGTGGCGGGGTGCACGAAGTCGACGACGAGGCCTGCCTCCTTGCCGGGGTGCCGGCGCGTCACGCGCCCGACGCGCTGCTGGTAGATGCGCTTTGAGGCGGTCGGGGCGAGGTGCACGCAGACGGTCGCGCGCGGGCTGTTCCAGCCCTCGGCGAGCAGCTGCGCGTTGATCAGCACGTCGATCTCGCCGCGCTCGTAGCGCGCGAGGATCTCGGCGAGCTCGCGCTTGGGCGTCTCGCCGGAGACGCCCTGGGCCTTGATTCCCTCTGCGCGGAAGGCTTCGGCGAGGTTGTAGGCGTGGCGCACGCCGGCCGCGTAGACGACGCCGGGGACGCCGTTGAAGCGCGTCTTGTAGAGGTTGGCGACGGCCAGGTTGAAGGGCTGCTGGTCGAGCAGTTTGGCGAGCTCGTCCTGGTCGAACTCGGTGTCGACCTCGCCGCGGCGCAGCGGCACCTTGGCGATCGTGCGCACGCCGACGCCTGGGGATATGCGCACGCAGCGAAGCGGCGCGATCACGCCGCGGCGGGCGGCCTGGGCGAGGTCGAAGCGCGAGGTCTGCGTCGGGAACAGGTCGGTGACGTGGCGGGCGATCAGCGCGCCGGTGGCGGTCATGCCGATGAAGATCGGCCCGGTCCACTCGCGGATCGCCCCGCTCGTCTTCTCGCCGAGCGCGGTGTGCGCCTCATCGCAGATGACGATCGTGTAGGCGCTCGAGATCTTGCCGGCGTTGCGCACGAACCACTGGTAGGTCTCGACGGTGACGGGTCCTTTGGAGGAGTCTTCGCCCTTCAGCAGCGGTTTTGAGATGCGCTTGGAGTAGCCGCGATCGCGCAGCTCGCCGTTGAACTGATCGACGAGGTTGCGGCGGTGGGTGAGGATCAGCACGCCGCCGGTCTGCGAGGCCTCGACGAAGCCGAGCGCGGCGACAGTCTTGCCGGCGCCCGTGGCGTGCTCGAACCAGAAGCGCTTGGCCGCATTGGGGTCCTCGGGCTGATCGGCGAGCGACTCCTCTTCCTCCTCGCCCTCCTCGACCCAGTCGCGCGGCTCCTCGTCGGCCTCGCTCTCGCTCTCGGTCTCCTCCTCGACATCGTCCTCGTCGTCGTCGAGCATGTCCTCCTCGTCGTCGTCGTCCTCGTCGTCGTCCTCGTCGGGCGCGGCTCGCTGTACGGGGCCGAGGTCGTCGTCCTCGTCGAGCTCATCGTCGGCGTCGTCCTCGTCCTCGTCGTCCTCGTCGGCGTCTTCGTCCTGCTCGCCGGCGGGCGCGGCGTCGCCGTCGCGCGAGGCCGATGCGTGGTCCTCGCCGGCGGCGGGAGCGTCGTCGAGCCCGAAGATCTCGGCCGAGGCGAGCAGCTCGGGCGAGGCGGATGCGGCGGCGCGCCCGTTTCCGCTGCTCGCGGCCTGGGCGGCGGCGAGCAGCGCGGCAAGCGTGCCCGAGAGCGCGTCGACCTGGTGGGCGGAGAGGACGGTGCCGTCGGCGAGCTTGGGCTCGTCCTCTGAGAGCACGCGCTCGAGCCCGAGCATCAGCGAGAACTCGCGACGCCAGGCGGTCGACGGATGTTTGGGCTTGGGGCCGGCTGCCAACTCGGTGAGCGCCTGGTCGAGCGCGAGCCGCCGGGGGGAGCCGGGGGCGAGCGCGACTGCGGCGTCCTCGCCGTCGTGCAGGAAGCGCTCGCGCACGAACTTCTCCGCTCGCGAGATTTCGGCGGAACTTGGAATGGGCGCGGCCACGAGGGCCACTGAGGTGGGCTCGGCCATTGAGAGGCTCTGGACTTCGAGACGGAGCCGGCGCAGAAAAGTGGCTTCGACGCGGCTCGAACGACTGACGTCGACTGACGCCTTCTGCCGGATGCCTTGCGCTACCCGGCTTCTTCGTGCACCAAGATATAGCACGTCGCGGAACGCAACAGGCGGCGTCGCGCCCGGCGTCGCGTGGCACGGTGGCGGGCGGGGCGATCTGCCACCCTTACGCGCGATGACGCCGAGGCGTTTGTGGATGGCAACAGCGGCGCTCGCCCTTGCAGCGCTGCTCGTCGTGGGCCTCGTCCAGCTCGCCGGATCCTCCTCGGCGCCGGTCAAGCGCTCGAGCCTGACGCTGACGCAGATGCGCGCGCGCCTGGCAGGGTCGCCGGGTCCGCTGGCAGCGCTGCACGCACAGGCAGGCGAGCTGTTGCCGGGCGGCCTGCCGGCGCTGCGCGCGCAGCTGAAGGCATTGCGCGGGCGGCCGATCGTGGTCAACAAGTGGGCGTCGTGGTGCGTGCCGTGCCGTGCGGAGTTCGGCGCCTTCCAGGGCGCGTCGGTGGCGCTGGGCCGCGAGGTCGCGTTCATCGGCATCGACTCGGGGGACAGCAGCCGCGGCGCGGCGCTGGCGTTCTTGCGCAGCTTCCCGGTGAGCTACCCGAGCTTCTATGACCACAGCGGCGCAGCGGGCAGCGCGATCACGGACTCGACGTTCACGCCGGTGACGGTTTTCTACAACGCGGCCGGCGGCGAGTACATCCGCCAGGGCCCGTACCCGAGCCAGGCCAAGCTGGAAGCCGATGTCAGGCGCTATGCGCTGGATGCAGCCCATGTCTGAGAGCGCAGCGGCGACGTCGCAGAGGGCGCATGCCTGAGATCCGGATCGACCCGCTCAGCGGACACAGGACGATCGTGGCGGGCGAGCGCTCGCGCCGGCCGGGCGGGGCGCCGACACTGACGGAGGCCGAGCGGGCGCCGGAGCCGATCGACCCCGAGCGCGACCCGTTCGCGGAGGGTCACGAGAACCGCACTCCGCCCGAGCTGTACGCGGTGCGGCCGGGGGGCGGTGTTCCCGACTCGCCGGGCTGGACGGTGCGGGTGGTACCGAATCTGTATCCGGCGCTGGCCCCGGCCGAGAGCGGCCCGGCGGAGGGGAGCGGGACGCGCTCCGCGGACCAGGGCAAGCCGGGCACGACGCCGCCGGGCACGCTCGCAAGCGGCGATCCAGAGGGGCACGAGGGCCCGCGGGGGGCGGCGCCGGCGGCGCTGTTCGGCTCGCTGCCCGCGACGGGAGTACACGAGGTGATCGTCAACGGCCCGCAGCCGGTGCTGTCGCTGGCGGAGCTGCCGGTCGAGCAGGTGGCGGCGGCGATGGACGTGTGGCGCGAGCGGATGCGCTTTCACGAGGACTGCGCGTATGTGCAGCTGATCGTCAACGAGCGCCGCCAGGCGGGAGCGTCGCTGCCGCACACGCACGCGCAGCTCTACGGCCTGGACTTCGTGCCGGCGGCGGTCGCGCGCGAGCGCGAGCGCGCGAGCGCCTATGCGACGCGCACGATGGGCCAGAACCTGCTGGGCGACGTGGTCGCCGAGGAGGTTCGCCTGCGCGAGCGGATCGTGGCGATCGACGAGCAGGCGGTGCTGATGGCGCCGTACGCCTCGCGGCTGCCGTTCCAGCTGATGCTGGCCCCGCGCCGCCCGGCGCCGCGCTTCGAGCAGGACGGCCCGACGGGCGCGGCGCTGCTGCACGACGGTCTGAAGCGCCTGGCGCGCCACCTCGGCGCGAGCCCGCCGCTGAACATGTGGGTACGCACGGCGCCGCACGGCGCCGAGCACTTCTGCTGGCGGATCGACGTGATGCCGCGCCTGACGCACCTGGCCGGCCTGGAGCTCTCGACCGACGTGAACCTCAACATCGTCGCGCCCGAGCACGCGGCGGCGCTGCTGCGCGACGCTTGAGGCTAGGCTCTCGTTCGTGCCACCCGAGGAGCGCTTCGTCCCCCGTTTCGCAGCCGAGCCTCCGCAAGAGGAGCTGCCCTACGGCCGCTGGGCGGGACGCCTCGAACAGGAGCTGCTCGGCGCGTTCGCGCAGGTCGACTCAGGCGAGGAGCGGCTGGGCCAGCCGGGCGAGATCGTCTGGTACCCCGACCGCACCTGGCACGGGCGCACGTACGTGCCGGCGACGGCGCCGACGAGCGAGGGCTATGAGCTGTTCGGCTACGTCCGCTACCTGGCGGCGGAGCAGGGCGGCGAGCCGAGTGACTTCTTCTCTTTTATCGATTTCACGGAAGAGACGGCCGAGCGCAACCCGGACTGGCAGATGGACGTGTGTGACGAGGTGATCGGCTCGTGGCGCGGCGAGTCGGGCGCGGTTGCGGCGATGACGCTCGTGTGGGGGCACCCGCTGGTCTCGGGCGGGCGCATCGCGACGGCCGAGCTGGCAGGGCTGGCTGTCGACCAGTGCGAGCTGCGCAGCGAGCGCTTCACGCTGATCGCCCCCGACGACTACCGCCAGGATCTGCTCGAGGTCAAGCTGTTCGGCGTGAGCGGCAAGCAGCTTGCGGGCGAGTCGCTGTATGCGTCGGACGACGACGCGCCAGATGACGACGCGACGGAGGACGACTGACCGCTATTTGGCTCCGCCGGCGTTCTTGCAGCCGGCGAGCGCGCGGTCCTTCGCTTCCCCGGCGGGCAGCGGTGAGGCCTTGACGATTTCCCGACACGCTTCTTCGGCTGCCTTGCGCTGCGCGTTGGCGTCGCCGCTGGCGGCTTTTTCACAGATCGCTTCGAGCCTTCCGGTGATTTTCTGCTGCAGGTGAGCCAGCGACTTGATGCCGCGCTTACATGCGGCGACCGCCTCGGCGCCGCCGGGGACCTTGGAGGAGGTGCTCGTTGCGGTCGAGCTCGTGCGCGTCGTCGCGGTCGAGCTGGTCGCAGGCGTCGAGCTGGTCGCGGCGCTTGATCCGGAGGAGCTGCCGGAGCTGCCACAGCCGGCGATCAGCGCGGTGGCAGCGAGCAGTACGGGCAGTGAGATGCGCAGGCGGCGGACCATCGCGCAGATCCTATTCTTTGGATTCATTTTTTGCGCGGCGCTTGAAGGAGGCGGCTTCCTTGGCTTCTTCGGCGGCGAGCTGTTCGCGCGCAGATTTTTCGCCGGCCGATTCGCTGCCGGCGGATTTTTTGCTCTGCTTGTGCGAGTGGGTTTTCGCCTTGTGCATTGCCGTCGGGGGCTTGTTCGCGTGCGTGCCGGGTTTGCGCGAGCGCTTTTCGGCAGCCTGCTGCGCGATCTGCGCTTCGAGCTTGCTTCGTTTGGTGGCCAGTTCGGCTTCTTCGCGCTTGATCGCGACGGCTTCCTTCGCGCGCAGCCTCGCGCGCGCCTTCGCTTCGGCGGCTTCCTGGCTCTTCACAGCTGCTTCTTCGCCGGTTTCGGCGGCACCGCCCCCGCCGTTGCCGCTTCCGCCGGAGCCTTCGCCGCAGCCGGCGAGCAGCGCCGTGGGAGAGAGCGCGAGCGCGAGCGCGAGCAAGGCGCACAGCGGTCGAACCCGCGTACGGGCGGGCTGGAAGAGCTGTCTGAGCAACTGCCACATGGTCGTCATCCCGTTTCTCCCGGAGCCGTCGTCACCTGCTGCTGCGGCGCGGCCTGCGTCGTCGCTGCATGTTCGGCTTCGGTCTTCTTGCGTTCAGCTTCCTGCTTCTGCGCTTCCCTCTTCTTGGCTTCTTCGCGTTCCTTGGCCAGCTTCGCCTGAGCGGCCGCTTCGCGCTGCTTGAGCTTGACTTCGGCTTCGGTTTCGTGCTTCTTGGCTTCCTTTTCGGCCTTTTCTTCGCGCTTCTTGGCCTTCGCGAGCGCCGTCTTTTCGGTCTTCCTGGCCTGTTCTTCGGCGGCTTCTTCGCGTCGCTTGGCTTCGAGCTCGGAGAGCAGTTCGCGGTTCTTTTCCGTTTCTGCCGCTTCTTCGCGCTTTTCGTTGGCCGCTTCTTCGTTGCTTTCGGCTGCGCCGGGCCCCGCTTCGACCGGCTGACTGGATCCGTTGCTCGAACTACCGCAGCCGCCGAGCGGCGACGCGATGCCGATCGCCAAGAACAGCGCCAGCGGCATGCGCACCACCGCGCGGCTCAGCTTCGACATTTGCTTGAAGCTAGCAGTTGACCCCCCGCCGCTCAACAGTCAGCCAACGTCAGATCCGCCTGCAAACGCGGACTATACGAGCGGATGGTGGAGGATGGGGCGCCGCCCGGAGCTCGATCGGCTGCGGGGCCGGTCTCGAATACGTTCTGCGGGTCGACACGCGGGTCGATCGCAGCCATCGGCGCGCGCGCCTTCAGCAGCGCCTCCTGGTACTCCCCCTCGGGGTCGGACTGGATCACGATGGCGCCGCCCACGCCGAGGCTCGCGCGCTCGCCCTCGAGCACGATCGTGCGGATGACGATGCTCAGGTCGCAGCCGCCGCTCAGGCCAAGGTAGCCGATCGCTCCGGAGTAGACGCCGCGGGCCTCGCCCTCGAGCTCGTCGATGATCTCCATCGTGCGCTTCTTCGGCGCGCCGGTCATCGACCCTCCGGGAAAGCACGCGCGAATGCAGTCGGGCGGCTCGACGCCGTCACGCAGCCGGCCGCGCACGGTGGTAACGAGCTGGTGCACGGTCTCATAGGTCTCGATGTGCATCAGGTCTGGCACGTGCACTGTGCCGACCTCGCAGACGACGCCCAGGTCGTTGCGCAGCAGGTCGGCGATCATCAGGTTCTCGGCGCGGCTCTTCTCGTCGCGGCGCAGCCGTTCAGCCAAGCGCACGTCCTCGGCAGGGGTCGTGCCGCGCGGGCAGGTGCCCTTGATCGGCTTGGCCTCGACCCAACGATCGCGCCCGACGCTGAGGAAACGCTCGGGCGAGGAGCTCACGATCGCGTTCTGACCGAAGCGCAGGTAGGCCGCGAAGGGTGCCGGGTTGACGCGCCGTAACGTGCGGTAAAGCGCCAGCGGGTCGCCGCCGACGTCGGCGGCGATCTTGTTGGTCAGGCAGATCTCATACGTCTCGCCCGCAGTCAACCGCTGCTTGCATGTGGCGATGTCCTGGAGGTAACGCTCGTGCGAGCGGCTGAGGCTGAAGCGGGCAACCGGTCCGAGCTCGGCGTCGCCCCAGCCGGGCTGCTCGATCGGCGCGAGCGAGGCCAGCCGCAGACGGGTCTCGGCGATCCAGTCATCGGCCTGCTTCGCATCGCCGGCCTCGGCGAGGCAGAGCAGGTAGGTGCACTGCTCGAGATGGTCGAAGGCGAGCAGCCGGTCGGCGAACACGAACGACGCGTCGGGCATTGTCGAAGCATGCGCGTCGTTGCCTTCGCAGTCGGCCTTCAGCTCGTAGCCGAAGTAGCCGACGAAGCCGCAGTTGAAGTCGAATGGAAGCTCGTTGGAGAGGTGGCGCAGGCGGCGCATCTCGCGGCTGAGATAGTCGAAGATCGATTCGCCCAGGAGCTCTGTCGTGCCGTCGGCGCGATCGACATGCAGCTCGCGACCGGAGACCTCGTAGTAGATGGTGGCCGACAGCGGGCCGCCGGCGGCGCCCATGAATGAGAAGCGTGCGCCCTCGTCGACCTTGCTGCTGTCGAGCCAGAAGGCGGTGTCGCAGGCGCCGTACAGGTCGACGAAGGCGCGCTCGCTGTCATACAGCGTGTCGAGCCGCTCGACCTTCAGCACGAGCTCCGCGCGTGCAGGGGCCGGCTGCGGCGCGTCGGCGGGTTCGGCAGGCTGGGCCCTGGTCGGGGTCGGCCTCGCGCGCGGCGCACCTTTCATACGTCGTGGACCATTTACGGCTCGTGCCCCGTTCACCTGTGCGGCTGACCGGCTCGTGAGATCGCGGAAGTTGGCCAGCAGCCTGCGCCCGTGGTCGGTGCAGATCGACTCGGGGTGGAACTGCACGCCCCACTGCGGCCGTGACCTGTGCGCGACGCCCATCAGCACGCCGTCGCTCGTCCAGGCGATCGGTTCGAGCTCGCCGGGCAGCGGCTGCGCGACGCACAGCGAGTGGTAGCGGACGGCGCGGAACTCGCGCGGGATGCCGGCGAGCAGCGGCGAGCCATCGTGCAGCACGGCGCTGATGCGCCCATGCATCGGCTCGGGCGCCGGCAGGATCCGGCCGCCGTGGATCCAGCTCAGGCCTTGGTGGCCGAGGCAGACGCCGAGCAGCGGCACCCGCGCCTCGCGGATCGCCTCGGCGCAGAAGCCGAAGTCGCGATCGCGGTCGGGACTGCCGGGACCCGGCGAGATGACGATGTTGTCGAACTCGAGCCGCGCGAGCTCGGCCCAGCGGGCGGCGTCGTTGCGCACGACGATCGGCTCGTCGCCGTTTGCCTCGGCAAGCAGCTGGAAGAGGTTGTACGTGAACGAGTCGTGGTTGTCGATCAGCAGCGTCTTCAAGCCGCCAGCACGATGCCACAATGAAGCGCGTGCCTGACCCTCCCCGGCCGGATCGCACGATCGGGCTGTTCGAGACGCTGCTTGTGATCGACGGCTCGCCGATCGAGCTCGAGCGCCACCTCGAGCGGCTGGGCTGGAGCGTGCGCGAGCTGTTCAGCCAGCCGCTCCCGGCCGATGCGCGAGCGCTGGCGCGCGAGCGCGCAGCGCCGCTTCAGGTTGGGCGGCTGCGCCTCACCGTCGCCCCGCGCGATGACGGCTCGCTTGCCGCGGCGGCGGTCGCGGCCGTCGTCGACCCGGACGATCTGTTCCCCTCCTGGGAGCGCGCGATCGCACTGCGCCCATTCGTCCTACCCGGTGGTCTCGGCGAGCACAAGTGGGCGGACCGCGAGCGGCTGGCCTGGGCCGAAGCCGGCGAATCGGAGGGCTGGCTGCCGCTCGTGCTCGATCTCGGCGGGCAGGTGCTCGAGGCCTCGCGCGCCAACGTCTTCGCCGTCGAGGACGGCGCGCTGGTGACGCCGGCCGCCGATGGGCGCATCCTGCCGGGCGTGAGCCGCGCGCTGGCGATCGAGACGGCCCGTCGGCTAGGGCTCGAGGTGCGCGAGGAGCAGCTTGGCGTGCCGCGCATGATCGCCGCCGGAGAGGTTTTCTTAACGGGGTCCGTGAGAGGCATCGAGCCGGTGCGCGCCGTCGGCGACGCTGAGCTCGGCCGGCCGGGGCAGGCCGTCGCCGAGCTCGCGGGCGAGCTCGAGCGAGCGTGGACGGGAGCGGAGGCCGCGATGGCACGAGCCCGCTGAGGCGAAGGCGCGGATCCCGCCCGACACGAGCGCCACGAGATCGCGCGCGGCGATGCCCCCGCCAGGAGTCGAACCTGGATCTACCGCTTAGGAGGCGGTCGTCTTATCCATTGGACTACGAGGGCGTGAACCCCGCGCTGCGCGCAGGTCCTGCCGAAGGCTACCCGCGTCATCCGCCAAGCTCCTCGGCCGCGCGTCGCGCTCCCGTGCAGACCCGCTCAGCACTCGTTCTTGACCTCGGCCGCAAGCCGCGCAAGCGCCTCGCCGTCGAGGCGCAGCGAGGTCCACTCGTCCATCGGACGGGCGCCGATGCCGCGGTAGAAGCCGAGCGCGAGCTCGTTCCAGTCGAGCGCAGCCCACTCAAGGCGCCCACCGGCCTCCGGCACGCAGGCGGCGACGGCGGCCAGCAGCGCGCGCCCGACGCCCGCGCCGCGCTGCTCGGGGAGCACGAACAGATCCTCCAGCCAGATCCCGCGCGTGGCCATGAAGCTCGAGAAGGTCGGGAAGAACAGCGCGTAGCCGGCCGGCTCGGAGCCGCGTTCGGCGATCAGCGCCCGTGCGGCCGGGCGCTCGCCGAACAGCGCCTCGACGATCTGCGGCTCGGTCGCGTGCAGCTCGTCGCGCAGCTGCTCGTAGTCGGCAAGCGCGCCGAACAGCTCGAGCAGCAGGCCCGCATCGTGCGCCGTCGCCGGCCTGACCGTCGTCTGGCCGGCCGTCGTCGCGCCCGCCATCAGTCGGCCGCCGGGGCGGGACGATCGGGGCGCTCGGGGTAGACATCCTCAATCGTGGTCAGCGCGACGTAGGGGGCTCCGGCCGCGCGCTCGATCGCGGCGCCGCCACCGGCGAGGCGGTCGAGCACGCTGATCACGCCGCAGATCTGCCGGCCGGCTTCGTGCAGCGCCTCGATCGCGGCGAGCGTCGAGCCGCCGGTCGTGACGACGTCCTCGACCACCACACAGCGATCGCTGTCGTCCAGCGAGGGGCCCTCGACGCGGCGCTGCAGCCCGTGGGACTTGGCCTCCTTGCGCACGAAGAAGGCCTTCGCGCGCGCGCCGCCGGCGAGCGCGGCGCAGGCGATTGGATCGGCGCCCATCGTCATCCCACCGACCGCCGTGCCGTGCCACTCGACGACCAGCGGCGCGAGCAGCGAGGCGAGCGCGGCGAAGCCCTCGGGTCGCAGGATCGCGCGCTTGGCGTCAACGTAGTACTGCGCCTTTGCCCCGCTGGTGAGCGTCACCTCGCCGATCACCAGCGCGTGCTCGCGCAGCTCTGCGATCAAGCGCTCACGGGCCGTCCCGTCGATGTTGGGATATTCGGCCAGGGCGCTCACGAACGAGACTAATCTAGCGCTGCCCTACAGCCGATAGCTCTGATGTGTCCTTTGCGATAGCCCGCTGCCTGCGCTTGGCCTCGATCCTGCTGTGCCTGATCGTCAGCGTCTCCTTCGTGTTGTTCGCGATCAGCCAGACCTCCAACGCCTCCGCCCATCAGCAGAATGAGCTCAGCGGGGCGATCCCGCCGCCACAGGAAGGTGCGACGGCCGCCGAAACGGCGGCGTCGCAGAAGGAAAGCACCAGCGGGCAGGCGAGCAAGGGCTCAGCGCGCCACACGATCGACGAAGTCGCCGAAGCCGTCACCTCGCCCTTCTCGGCGATCACAAACGGTTCGAGCAGCGAATGGCTCAAACGCGGGGTGCTGCTGGCGCTCACGCTGGCGATCTACGGCTTCGGCCTGAGCTACCTCTCGCGCGCGATTCGCGTCAGGCTCTGAGCCCGGGCCGCGTCGCGTCTAGTTCCCGTCCCCGCGCCGCGGGCCCGCACGGGCTGATGAAAATGCCGCAGCTTGCTGGAAGCGGGGGCTATTTCCTGTCAGGGACCGGCGTTGCCTTTGACCTTGTGGCTGCCGCCGCCGCTCTCGTTGTAGACGTCGACCGGCGTGCCGTACTGCACCCAGCCGTAGATCGAGGCGGCGTTGGGGATCGGCACGCGCAGACAACCGTGGCTGGCGGCGTACGTCGGCACTTCGGCGTAGCCGTGGATCGCGTAACCGCGGATGAAGTAGCTGGAGTCGACCATGCCCTCGGAGTTCGTGCCGGGCGTCCTGTTGTACACGCGGAAGCGCCCGATCACGGTCGGCGTCGATGGCTTGCCCGAGCTCATCGTGTACAGCGCGTGCACGCGACCGCCCGGTTCGATCTCGGCGAGCACCTGTCGCGTCAAATCGCCCTCGACGTGCCGTCCGTCGTGCGGGTAGCGCACGTGGAACGTGCCGGCGCCCTCCTGCAGCTTCTCGAACACCGTCAGGTTCGTGCTCGACACGCGCGCGAGGCCGGTCATCTTGCGGTAGGCGATCACGGCACGGCCGGTCGCTTCGTCGAACACGCCGTCGAGTGGCACGACGAAGTGCATCGCGTTCAGCTCGGACTGCAGCAGGCGTACCGACGGCCCGCGATCGCCGCCCGACAGGTCGGGTGAGGCGAAGCGGACGTTTTCCGAGCGCCCGACGAAAGCCGCCTGCTGCGCCGTGGCGTAGTGCACCGCGGCGACCTTCACGAGGCCTTCGCGCGAGCTCGCATAGCCGATGTGGAACTGGCCGGCGCCGTTGCCCAGCGGCAGCACGCTGACCGTCCTCACCTCGACCTTGCGCCCGTCCTTGTAGAAGCTCACCTTGACCTTCTGTTCGGCCACGTAGGGGATCACGATCCCGCGGACGACCATGCGCGAGCCGGCGACGACGAACGGCGGCTTGCCGAAGGCGTGCTGGATCACCAGCTGGATCTTCCCGGCCACGGGAGCCGGCGTCGGAGGGGGCGGCGTAGGTGCGGGCGTTGTGCTCGTCGGCGCCGGCGTCGTCGCGGTGGGCGTCGTGGCAGCCGCGGCGAGCGACGGCACAGCTACAGCCGCGGCGAGCATGGTGGAGATCAGGGCGAAGCGAAGTGTCCTCATCGGCCGGATCCTATCCTCCGGCAGCGACGGCCCACGTGTGCCGGATCGCGCCGATACGCGCGTGCGCGCGATCCGTGCCCGCGCGGGCACGGATCGCGCGAGGGCACGAACGAATCGCGCGCTCAGCGGGACGGCGCGGGGACGCGCTCGGCGAGGCCTGCGCGCGTCAGCGCCAGCGCGAGCAGGGCGAGCACGAGCAACGAGGCGGCCATCAGCACCGGTATCTGCCAGCCCCAGTTCTCGAGGCTGCCGAAGGCGAGTGAGTTGTTCACGCAGTGCGCAGCGATACACGGATACAGCGAGCCGGTCGCGCGATAGAGCAGGCACAGGCCAAAGCCGAGTACGCCGAGCGGCACGAGGTCGAGCGCCGGTGCCGAGCCGGCATGGACGCCGCCGAACAGCACCCCTGTGAGGATCGCTGCCGGGTAGAGACCCTTCCAGTTGCGCAGCGCCGTGAAGACGAACCCACGGAACAGGAACTCCTCGCAGAGCGGCGCGATCACGCAGGTCAAGGCGGCGCTCAGCACCAGCAGGACGGCGCTCTGGTTGGTGCCGAGCTGTTCGAGCAGCTTCTCTTCCTTGACGTTGAAGATCGAAGTCCAGATCAGGCTGAACAGCAGGAAGCCGGCCAGCGTGAGCAGGCCGAGCCAAGCGGCGCGCCACAGGCGCGTAGTGCGCAGGCCGAACATCGCGGCGCGGACCGCGCGACCGCCGACCTGCGCGAAGAAGATCGCCACGGCGACGAAGCCGGCGTCCTGCACGGCCGTGTCGGCGATCACCAGTCCCGGTGGCAGGTGCTTGGCGTTGACGTCGACGCCCAGCGCAGCGGCCGGGATGTCGACGATCAGCGAGCCGACCGTCGCCACCACGAGCCCGGCGATCAGCGCCAGCGGCGCGTACCACGGCGACCATTCGCCGGCCGAGGACGGGCGCCGCCCAGCTCCGCCCGCGGGGTTCGCCGTGGTGTCGTCCTCGGCGAGCACCGGCGACGGTCCGGGGGGGGAGTCCACTATGCCACCCAGTGCCAGGTCGCGAACTGAGCGAGGAAGAAGGCCAGCAGCAGACCCGAGCACGCCAGCGCCGGAGCTCGCAGGCGCGGTCGTTCGGCGAGCCACAGCGCGAACCAGATGTTCAGCGGGAACAGCACGAGCAGGAAGCGTGGCAGCGACATCAGCGGCTGCGCGGTCACCGGGTAGGAGAGCGGCAGGGCGAGCGCCGCGATCACGTAGGCGCCGTAGGCGGCGGGCAGCCTACGTAGCACGCCGAGCGTCGCCACGAGCCCGGTCGCGAGGAACGCGAGCAGCAGCAGGTTGTGCTCGGACGCCACGAACGGGCTTTCACCGCCGGTCGCGAAGAAGGCGTGCGCCTGCTGCATGGAAAGCAGTTGCCGCGCACCCTCGAAGGCCGCCTGCAGGCCATCCCACACGCCCAGGTACGGACCCGCGAAATGCCGTCCCCATACGTCCTGTGCGTGAAACGGGGCGAGCGCATCGCCACCGGCGAGGCCGAGGTAGAGCATGTACAGCAGCAGACCGAGCGGCGCGAGCGCCAGCCACAGCACGTCCTTGCGCAAGCGGTAGCGCGGCGTCAGACCGCGCGCGAGCGGCTGGTCGGGGGCGCGATCCTCGCGCGGCCCGTACAGGTAGAGGATCAGCGCCGGCAGCAGCAACACGATGCCCGTGCTGCGCGCCGCCCCGGCCAGCGCGGCGAGCACGCCGACGAGCGCGAAGCGCCCGCGCCGGGCAGCGTAGAAGAGGCCGACGGACAGCGCCAGGTAGAGCGCCTCGGAGTAGACGGCCGAGAGGAAGAAGGCCATCGGCGCGAACGCCGTCAGCATCACCGCCAGACGCGCGACGTCGGCGTCGGCGAGTCCTCCGGTGAGCAGCCGGGCCGAGCCCGAGCGCCGCCGGGCAAGCGCCGCGAGCTCGAGCGTCGTGAGGCGGTGGACCCCGTACAGCGCCAGCGACAGGGCCAGCAGCGAGATCAGGACGCCGGCCGCGATCAGCGGCAGGCCGAGCCAGCCGAGCCCGCGCAGGCCGAGCGGGTAGAGCGGGAAGAAGGCGTCACGCGAGGCGGTGAAGGTACCCAGGTCCGGGCGGTAGCCGTAATGCGCGATCACGAGGTACCACGACGCGTCCCAGCGCGCCGCCGGCGCGGCGAGCAGGTCGCCGAGCCAGCCGAGGCCACGCGTCAGCCCGGGCGGGTTGAAGGCATGTCGCACGGGCCCGAAGCCGTAGGTCGCAAGCGTCGCCACGCCGACGCCCCAGACGAGCAGTCGCGAGCTCCACAGCGCGCGCCAGCTGTCGCGCACGGCCCTCGCGCGCACCGGCCCGAGCGAGTCCACGGCCGAGCTCAGTCGGGCTGCGAGCAGCCTCATCGCCCGCGCGCGCACGGGGCGCACGGGCGGGCGGCGCTGGCGAGTGCGCGGCTCCTCGTCCGCGCCACGACCGCCTGGCAGCTCGCTTGCGGGGTCGGCGATCGCGAGCTCGGCTGTATCTGAGGTCATTGGCGATGGCTCCGCCCGGAGCGGGGCAGGCGGTGCAACTGGCAGGAAATCACAATCCGGCAGGTAATCTCGAAGGTCGGAGGATGTCCCGACAGTCACGACAGCGCCGACGCAGGCACAACCGCGCCGGCCCCACGCGGTTTCTGCTGATCGGCAGCATCGTCGCCGTGACGGCGCTGATCATCGGCGTCGTCGCGGCCGTCGCCTACGTGCTCAACGTCGCCCAGGAGGCCCCCGCGATCGGCTCGCTGCACCCGATCATCGGCGGCGGCTCCTCGCAGGTCTACGCGGCCGACGGCACGCGTCTGGGCTTCATCCAATCGGATGAGCTGCGCACGCCGATCACGTGGGGCCAGATCCCGGCGAACCTGAAGAACGCGACGGTCGCGATCGAGGATCAGCGCTTCTACAAGAACAACGGGATCGACCTGACCGGGATCTTCCGCGCGGCGATCAAGGACGTCACACACGGCAAGGCGCTGCAGGGCGGCTCAACGATCACGATGCAGCTCGTGCGCAACCTGTACCTGGGCGGCGACCAGCACACGCTCAAGCAGAAGATCATCGAGGCCAAGCTGGCGATCGAGTACGAGAAGCGACACGACAAGCACTCGATCCTCACGAGCTACCTCAACAGCGTCCCCTACGGCACGCTCGGCGGGCAGACAGCGCTCGGCGTGCAGGCGGCCTCGCGGATCTTCTTCGACAAGCCTGCGTCGCAGCTGAACCTGCAGCAGTCGGCGCTGCTGGCCGGCCTGCCGCAGGCGCCGTCGCAGTACAACCCGTTCCGCGACGGCGCCGAAGCCAAGCGCAGGCGCAACGAGGTCCTCTCGAAGATGGCCGAACTGCACTACATCTCAGCGGCGCAGGCGGAGTCGGCGAAGGCCTCGCCGCTGGAAGTCAAGCGCGGCTACTTCTACTCCGAGCGCAAGGAGGATTTCTTCTTCGAATACGTGCGCCAGAAGCTCGTCGAACGCTACGGCGCGCAGACGGTCGCGCAGGGCGGCCTGAAGGTGCACACGACGATCGACCTGCACATGCAGAGCGAGGCGCGCAAGGCGATCGCCGAAGTGCTCAACGAGCCCGAAGACCCGGCGGCGGCGATCGTCACGATCGACCCGGCCAACGGCGACATCGAGGCGATGGCCGAGTCCCAGAGCTACGAGCAGTCCCAGTACAACCTGGCCGCGCAGGGACACCGTCAGCCGGGCTCGACGTTCAAGGCGATCGTGCTCGCCGACGCGCTCTCGCGCGGGGTCGACCCGAACAGCACCTACTACGACTCGCACACGCTCTCGCCGGGCTGGCTGACGGGCTATCCGACCTACGAAGTGAAAACGTTCGGCGGCGAGCAGAACGGCTCGATCAACCTCGTGCAGGCGACGCTCAAATCGGACAACACCGTGTACGCGCAGCTCGCGGCCGACCTGGGCGAGTCGACGGTTACCGAAATGGCGCGCAAGATGGGCGTCGTCAGCCCGCTGAAGAGCTACGCCGCGGAGGCGCTCGGCGGGCTCACGCTCGGCGTGACGCCGCTGGAGATGGCCAACGTCTACGCGACGCTCGCCGACGGCGGCTACCGCAACACGCCAATCGCGATCACCAAGGTGGTCTTCCCCGACAGCCACGTGGACAACAACTGGGGCAAACCTCGCCGCGTGAAAGTGCTCAGCGAAGCGGTGACGGCCGAGGAGACCCAGATCCTCAAAGAGAACGTCGAAAGCGGAACGGCCGGACGCTCGGCGATCACGTGCCCGAGCGCGGCCAAGACGGGGACGACGAGCGAACTGGTCGACGCCTGGCTCGACGGCTACACGCCGAATTATGCGACGGCCGTGTGGATGGGCTATCCGACCAAACGCGTCTCGATGACCGACGTGCACGGCGAGCCGCAGCAGGGCGGCTACCTGCCGGCGGAAATCTGGCACGCCTACATGTCCCAGGTGATCGAAGGCAAGACCTGCGAGCAGTTCGAACCGGCCAAGGAATCGCTCACCTACGAGCCGTTCTACGGCAAATTCGCAACGACCGGGCAGTCGCGCTCATCCTCCGAAGAAGAAGGCGAAGAACACAGCGAACGCAAAAAATCGTCCCGCCAAACGCACGCGCCTGCCAAAGGTGGAACGGGCACGCCGAGCCCGCCGGCGCCGGCGCACGAAGAACCGTCGGTCGGCGGCACCGGGGGGTCCTCGCCCGGCCACTAGCGCCGGGAAGTCGGACTTTTCATCCTCACGCTGGTAGTTTGGACCGCACCAACGTCCAGATTGACGGGTGCGCACCTGAACGTGCGACCCAGATGGGGGATTCCCGGAAGTGGCAAAGGAGGACAAGGTCGAATTCGAGGGCGAGGTCATCGAGGCCCTGCCAAACGCGATGTTCCGCGTCAAGCTCGACAACGACCACGTAGTGCTCGGACACGTCGCAGGAAAGATGCGGCGCTTCCGCATTCGCATCCTGCCCGGCGATCGCGTGCGCTGCGAGCTTTCCCCGTACGACCTGGATCGCGCGCGGATCGTCTACCGCCACCGCTGAGCGCAGCGATCGCCGAGCGCGCCCTGATCGAAGCGATCGAGGCCGAGCTGGCGGTCGAGCTCGGCAAGGCAGGGGCCGTCGTTCGCGGCCCGGGCGATGACGCCGCCGTCGTGCGCGCAAGGCCGTTCGCCGTCGTCTCGGTCGACACGATGGTCGAAGGGACGCACTTCCGCTTGGGCCCCGGCTGGGCGGGTATGGCCGAGATCGGCCACCGCGCGCTCGCCTCGGCCCTGTCTGACCTCGCCGCGATGGGAGCGCAGGCCGGAGAGGCCTATCTCGCACTCGGGCTGCCGCGCGGGATCGGCGAGCGCGAAGCGCTCGAGCTCGTGCGCGGCGCGTCGGCGCTGGCCCGGGACACGGGTACGCAGATCGCCGGCGGCGACGTCGTAACGGCGCCGGCGCTGAGCGTCTCGGTGACGGTCGTCGGCTGGGCCGAGCGCGAGCAGGATCTGCTCGGCCGCGAGGGCGCGCGCGAAGGCGACCTCGTCGGCGTGACCGGCGTGCTGGGCGCGGCCGGTGCGGCGCTGGCACTGCTTGGGGCGCCCGAGTCCGAGCGCACAGCGGCGGCAGGCGCGGGTGCGGCCGTGCTCGCCCGCGCACGCGCCCCATGGCCTCGTCTGAGCGAGGGTCGTGTGCTCGCGGAAGTGGGCGCAAGCGCGCTGATCGACCTCTCCGACGGGCTGGCCACCGACGCCGGGCACCTGGGTCGCGCAAGCGGCGTCCGCCTGCGCGTGGCGCTCGCGCGCCTGCCACTCGCCGACGGCGTCGCCGAGGTGTGCGCGATTCCGGCGATCGCCCTCGACGCACACGAGCTGGCGGCGACGGGCGGCGAAGACTACGAGCTGTGCTTCTGCGTGGCGCCGGAGCAGCGCGAGGCGGTCGAGTCGGCGCTTGCGCAGGCCGGCGGCGCAGGCGTCACGTGGGTCGGCGAGGCGCTCGCCGGGACGCCCGGGGTCTCGCTAGTCGCCGGGGATGGACGTGAGGTGCGGCTGCGCGGATTCGAGCACACCTGGCAGTGACGGGCGGTTGACGGCCGGCTGCGGCTTGGCCGAGGCCGGCTGTTCGAGCTGATCGCCCGTGAGCGCTTCCTGCGCTCCGGGCGGTCGCTGCGCGAGCGGCACGCGCCCTGCACCGACCGGCACGGTGCGCACGAGACGCGCGTAGATCAGAAGCCTTTTGGCGGCGCTGAACAGCGGCGTGCAGGCGGACAAGACGAGCCGCGAGTAGCCGACGTTGCCGACCGCCGCCATCACGTCGGTCGGTGCGACCACCCGTTTGCCGATCACCCTGTAGGTGAAGTGCGCGTAGGGCATGCTCAGCGTGACGCTGTTCCCCGGCCGCAGGAGGTCGACGTGGCGAAACGGCGCGAGGTAGGTAGTGCGGTGGCCGGCGATCGCCGTCGTGCCGGCCATCCCGGGGAAGACCGTTTCCGAGTAGATCCCAGGCCCGCTCTGAAGGTCGGAGGTGCCGGTGCCCTTGACGACCACGAAGCTCGCGCCGATCCGCGGGATGTTGATGCGCCCAACCGGGCTGCCGTCCTTGGTATGGCCCTCGAGCCGCCCGGCCAGGTAGGCGACGCGACGGCGCACGTCGCCGAGGTCGACGAGCTGGCGCTTTTCTTCGGCCGTCGGCGCGGCGCGTTCGACCTTGGCGAGCGCTCCGCTCAGGTTGTCCTGGCGCAGTTTGGCGTACAGCGCCGAGAACGGCTCCTGCCACAGCAGCGTGACGCCGGCGTCGATCAGCGCAACAGCGCCGGCGAGAATCAACAGCACTGCGAGCACGCGCATCGCACGCCGCGACCGGGACGAGCGGCGGCGGGAGGAGAAGCGCGGGCCGCTCCGCGAGACTGGTGTCAGTGGGATCTCAGGCATTCTCGCGCCCAGCTATAGAGACCTATCGTCGCAGAGCCGACTCGGTGCCACCGAGGGAGCCAGGCCCCGCGTAGGACATAGGTCCACGAATCGTGATCCCCTCGTAAGGCTCCTCACCGGCGCCCGCAGGCGGCGGTCCGCTGGTCAGTGAAAGCATGACCGTCGCAGCGGCGCACCCGAGCCCGATGCTCCAGAGCAGCGCAGCCGGCAGGCCGATGTGCCCGCCGGCGAGCAGCAGCACACCCATCCAGGCGACGCGGCCCGGGCCGAGCCCGAGGTGGTCGGCGTAGAAGGACAGCAGCAGCACGAGCGGGATCGCGCCGACGAGTGCGAGTGCGAGTGCGGCCGCCGGGCGCGGGCGCAGCTCAGGCGAGACGATCAGCAGCCAGGCGTGCATCGCAGCGAGCAGCAGCAGCGCGGCGATCGGGTCTGCCAGCCACACGATCACTCCGAGTGCGAGCAGCACGAGCAGCATCCCGACGCCGGCCGCGTCTGAATCCGGCCGAGCGCGCACGCCGAGCCGGCGCAGCGCCACCGGCCACAGCAGCCAGGCAAGGCCGAGCACGAGCAGCACTGCGAACACGGAAGCGGCGGCGGAGCCGTCGAACGACAGCGCCCTCGGCGGGATCGGCGAGGATGGCGCGGCGCTGACGATGCCGAGGGCTCCGAGCAGGACGGCGAACAGCGCGGCGATCGCAAATGGCGCGGCGCACAGCAGCGTCCACAACGACCAGCGAGCGACCGGCAGGCGCCTGCGGCGGGCGCGGGCGAGCCCGTCGGCGGCGAGCATCAGCGGAGGCAGCAGCAGCGTGCCGATCAACAGGCGCAGCGCCCACGCGGGGATCGTCTTGCGCTGTACGAGCAGGCCGTTTTGCATCGCCTGCGGCACGTCCGGCCCGGCGTCGAGCGCGTCGACGGCGCTGAGCACAGCGCGGCCGAAGCCCTGCAGGCTCGCAGCGCTCACGCGGTCGGAGGCCGACGGTCCGCTTTCGCCGCTGACCTGCACGAGCACCGAGGGGATCCCGGCGGCGTTCAGGGGGCCCTGTTCGCCCACGGTCAGCGGGAAGGCGAGGTTGGCGAGCTGACCGAAGCCGCTGGGCGCGCCCGGATCGGCGCCAGCCTCTCTTATGATCGCGTCCTCGACGGTGCGCTGCAACTTCACCGGGGCCGAGCCGGAGGCGTCGGAGTAGGGCACGACGAACGGCTTGCGCCGCGCGGAGCCGGCCAGGTCGCCGATCACGATCGCCGCGTCGAAGGGCCCGGCGTGGCCGTCGGCGAAGTCGACCGCCCCGGCATCGCCACCGCTGCCACCGCTGGTCGAGACAAGCACGATCGTGCGCTGCGTCTCGCGCGCGGCGAACACGCGTGCGAGCTCGAGCAGCGCGGCGGTGCCCGAGAGCTCGGCACGCGCGCCTGTGCCGGCGGCGTCTCGATGGGCAACGATCACGATCGGCTTCTGCGCGGTCGAGCCGGGGCGCTGAGCGATCACCGACTCCAGTTCCTGCTCGCCGTCGATCGTCTGTCCCTCGAAGCGCCGCGTGTGCACGGTGAAGCCACCACCGGCGGCGCCGCCCAGCGCGCGCAGGGTCTGCGCGATGTGACCGGCGAGCGCCTGATCGCCGGAGCTACCCGGGCGGCGATGCGGAAACTCGCTCGCCAGGCTGTTCAGTTCGGCAAAGGCGCGCTGGCCTTCGAAGGCATCGGGAGCAAGCGAGGAGCGCAGCGGTCCAGGGCGGCCTGTGAGCGAGAACGCGGCGACCGCGAGGGCGATGAGGAACGGCAGGAACGCCACCCGATAGAGCCGCCCGTTGAGCATCTCTAGACCATAGTTCCGTCGGCGGTCCTCCGGGCGCATTGCCGGGTTGTCCGCCGGGGGTAAGAGAGGCGGACACCTTTAGGTATCGTGCGGCCGCGTGCTGCAGCCAGTCGCCGTCGGCAACAAGACGCTCACCGATTACACGCATATCTGCGGTCGTGAGCTGATCGCGGAAATCCGCGAGCTCGCCGAGCCGCTGCAGGGCGATCGAGTCGCGCACATCTCGGCGACCGCGTTCGGTGGCGGCGTCTCGGAGATCCTCTACACGCTCGTGCCGCTGATGCGCGACGTAGGCCTCGACTGTGAGTGGCAGGTGATCTACGGGCGCGAGGAGTTCTTCAACGCGACCAAGCTGATGCACAACGCGCTGCAGGGCGCGCCTCAGGATCTCGACGAGGAGCAGTGGGCCACGTGGAAGCAGTACAACGAGATGAACGCGCGCGAGCTGTCGGGCGGCTGGGATGTGTGCCTCGTGCACGACCCACAGCCGGCCGCGCTGTTCGGTCTCGTGCCGGAGAAGGCGAAGGGATGGGTGTGGCGCTGCCACATCGACCTCTCGACGCCGAACCCGGACACGATCCGCCAGCTGCTGCCGTACATCAAGGACTATCCGCAAACGCTGTTCCACATGCAGGAGTACGTGCCGCCGGGCATGAACGGGCACGTCAACGTCGTACCGCCGGCGATCGACCCGCTGACGCCGAAGAACATGGCGCTCTCGCCTGAGGACGGCGCGTTCGTCTGCGGCCAGTTCGGGATCGATGTGGACCGTCCGCTGATGTGCCAGGTCTCGCGCTTTGACCCGTGGAAGGACCCGCTGGGAGTGATCGACGCCTACCGCATCGTCAAGGAGACGATGCCCGACGTGCAGCTCGCCCTGGTCGGCTCGATGGCCAGCGACGACCCGGAGGGATGGGACTTCTTCAACGCGACGATCGCGCACGCCGACGGCGATCCCGACATACACATCCTCAACAACTTCAACAACGTAGGCGCGATCGAGGTCAATGCGTTCCAATCGCACGCGGACGTGCTGATCCAGAAGTCCACACGCGAGGGCTTCGGACTGACGGTCTCCGAGGCGATCTGGAAGGCGCGCCCGTTCATCGGCGGCAACGTCGGCGGCATCCCGCTGCAGATCGAGGACGGCGTCACGGGCTTTCTCGTCGCGAGCGTCGAGGAGTGCGCGGAGCGCTCGCTTGAGGTGCTCGAGGACCCGGCGCTCGGCAAGTTCCTCGGCAGGCGTGGCAAGGAGCACGTGCGCATGCACTTCCTCACGCCGCGCTACCTGCGTGACTACCTGAAGATCTTCACGGCGCTGAAGCAGTCATGAACGAGAAGACCGTGCCGCTGGTGCTGGTGAGCAACCGCGGACCGGTCACCTTCGATGCCGACGGCAACACGCAGCGCGGCTCGGGCGGGGTCGTAACGGCGCTCACCGGGCTCGCGACCCATCGCGAAGCGATCTGGATCGCCTCGGCGATGAGCGAGTACGACGCGAGGGTTTCCGAGGAGCACGGCGGTCGTTCCTTCCCGGTCCGCTCGCCGACGGGAGACGTCGACTTCCGCGTCCGCCTGGTCGTATCGGACCCGGATGCCTACGACCGCTTCTACAACGTCGTGGCGAACCCGATGCTGTGGTTCATCCAGCATTACCTGTGGGATCTGTCGAACGCCCCTGACATCCGCCGCGAGGAGATCGAGGCGTTCGAGTTCGGCTACAACGCCGTCAACGACGACCTCGCGCAAGCCGTCGTCGAGGAGCTCGAGGGGACCGAGGAACCGGTCGTGATGATCCACGACTACCACCTCTACACACTGCCCGGGCTCGTGCGGCGCGCCCGCCCGGACGCCTTTCTTCATCACTTCGTGCACATCCCGTGGACGCAGTCGGATGCCTGGCGGGTGCTGCCGACGCGGATCCGCGAGGAGATCTTCCTGGGGCTGCTTGCGAACGACATCATCGGCTTTCACACGCGCTCCTACCGGCGCAACTTCCTGCAGTGCTGCCGCGACCTGATGGGCCTGGACGTGGACTTCGAGCGCGGCATCGTGGTCGCGCCGGGCGGCGAGCGCGAGGTGTGGGTGCGCGCCTATCCGCTGCCGATCGACCACGAGGCCACGCGCCGCATCGCCCAGCGCGCCCGGGTGGAGCAGTTCGAGCAGGAGCTGTTGCGCCGGCGGCGCGACTTCCTGATCCTGCGTGTCGACCGCGCCGACCTCTCAAAGAACGTGTTGCGCGGCTTCTCGGCGTTCGACCTGTTCCTCGAGCAGCATCCCGAGTTCTCAGAGCGGGTGACGTTCGTTGCGCAGATGATGCCCTCGCGTACCGATGTGCCGCAGTACGCGGAGTACCTAGAGGCGATCGAGGCGATCGTGGCGGTCGTCAACCACCGCCACGGCACGCCCGACTGGATGCCGATCCAGCTGAAGCTGAGAGACGACCTCGAGGAGGCGATGGCCTCCTACAAGCATTACGACGTGCTGCTCGTCAACGCGATGTTCGACGGCATGAACCTGGTCGCCAAGGAGGGCCCGATCGTCAACGAGCGCGAGGGCGTCTCGATCCTCTCGGAGAACACCGGCGCGCACGAGGAGCTCGGCGAGTTCGCGCTGTCGGTCAACCCGTTCGACATCCAGGAGCTGGCCGACTCGATCCATGCGGCGCTGACGATGGCGCCCCAGGAGAAGCACCGGCGCGCCGAGGGGCTCGTGCAGATCGTCACCTCGCGCGACCCGGGCGACTGGATCGACGAGCAGCTGGCGGACATCCGCGCGAAGGGCCGGACCCGCTAATCTTGCTGATCGGCCTGCCGCGCCGGCGCGCCGGCGCGCCTGTTCTCGCATGACACTGCCTGCCCCCACATACGACCTCGTGCTGCTGCTCGACCCCCAGGCGGAGGAGTCGGTGCGCGCCAAGCTGCTCGACGACACGCGCAAGTCGATCTCGGCGCGGGGCGAGCTGCTGCGCGACGACGAGTGGGGCGAGCGGGCGCTGACCTACCCGATCGAGCGTAGGACCAGCGCGCGCTACCAACTGCTGCAGTTCCACGTGGCCGACACCGAGCTGCTCAGCACCCTCGACCGCACGCTGCGCCTGGCCGATGAGGTGTTGCGCTTTCGCATCATCAAGCTGGCACCCGGCGTGCCCTCGGCTCCCGACATGAGCGCTGCTCCGCCAGCGCCGCGTGGCGAGGCAGCGGAGGGCGAGCAGGCACCGGCACCGGCGGCCGAGGCCGCTCCGGCAGAGCCGGCGGCGCCGGCAGCTCCCGCCGAGCCGACTGAGACTGCCGAGACCACGCCCGAGGCTCCGGCCGACGGCGAGCCGACAGCCGAGGTCGCAATCGGCGAGCCCAGCTGAGCCCGCCAAGGGCTCAACGCAACGGCGGTTCGAAGCGGGATGCAAGCCGTGCGCCAAGCGCCTACGCCCTTGGCACGGGCGTAATAAGATCGCAGCATGGGCTGGGCTGAAGACATGGGCGAGGGTGAGGCGCGACGCACAGACGTTCTTCGTGCCTCACCGCCGATGTTCGAGTCGCGCGTGCTCGACGCGCTCTCGCGCGTGCACCCGATCGTGCCCGTGCTGATCTTCGTGCCCGGGATCGCCTACCTCGAGGGCTGGAGCCTGTCGCGCGTGAGCGTGCTCGTGTCGCTGGCACTGCTGATCGGCGGCTACGCGCTGTGGACGCTGTTCGAGTACTGGCTGCACCGGATCGTCTTTCACTTCGAGCCGGAGGCGGGCCTCGGCGCGCGCATGCACTGGATCATCCACGGCGTCCACCACGATCACCCGAACGACCCGATGCGCCTGGTGATGCCGCCGGCCGTGAGCGTGCCGCTCGGCGCGGCCGTGTTCGGCCTGCTCTACCTGATCTTCGGCGAGGATTACGCGCCGGGCATCGGCGCGGGCTTCTTCGTCGGCTACCTGGTGTACGACATGATGCACTACTACCTGCACCACTTCCGCGCCCGGGGGCCGCTCGGGCGAATGCTGCGCGAACGACACATGCGCCACCATTTCCAGGACGACACGCGTGGGTTCGGCATCTCGGCGCCGTACTGGGACGAGGTCTTCGGGACCTCCCCGCGTGCTCGCCGCGCCTCGGCCGGCGCCGCGGACGACCGCAATTAGCGGGCTCGAAGCGCCCCGCGCGACGTTCGCGCCCGCAAGCCGCTCTAGACTCGACCGTTCGTAATCCGCAGAGCCGAAAGCCCGACAGAAGGCAAGCTACAAGCCGAAAGGAAGAGGAGCCGTGGCCGCCACCAACATCAACAGAGTCGTGATGACCGGGAACCTGACAGCCGACCCCGAGCTGCGCACGACGCCCGGCGGGACATCGGTGTGCAGCTTGCGCATCGCCTGCAACACGCGACGCAAGGACAACACGACGGGCGAATGGGTCGACAAGCCGAACTACTTCAACGTCACCGTGTGGGGCGCGCAGGGCGAGAACGCGGCGCGCTACCTGTCCAAGGGCCGCCCCGTCGCGATCGACGGGCGCCTGGAGTGGCGCGAGTGGGAAGCTCAGGACGGCACAAAGCGCCAAGCAACCGATATCATTGCCGATTCGGTGCAGTTCCTGGGCTCGCGTGAGGACGCCTCCGGCGGAGGCGGACCGATCGGAGCGCGTCAGTCGGGCGGAGCCCCCTCGGGGGGCGAGGTGCCGGTCGACGAAGGCGACTTCCAGACTGCGCCCGTCGGCAGCACCGGCGACGACGACATCCCGTTCTGAGCATCATCAGTCACAGAGAGGTTCCAGTGCATTCATCCGTTTCCATGCCCACCGACCGCAGCCGCCTCAGCGGCGAGCTCCGCTGATGGCCAAGGCACGCGGTCGCGGCAAGCCGGTGCGCCGGCGCGACAAGAAGGGCGGGGTCGGAAGCGGGCGGCGCAAGTCCTGCCAGTACTGCCGCGACAAGGTCGCGCAGGTCGACTACAAGGACGTAGCCTCGCTGCGCAAGTTCATCTCCGAGAAGGGCAAGATCCGCTCGCGGCGGATCACCGGCTCCTGCCGGCGCCACCAGGTGCAGATCGCGCGGGCCGTCAAGCGCGCTCGCGAGCTTGCGCTGCTGCCCTACGTCAACGAGGGCGGGCGCGAGGACAGCCCGCGGCGCGAACGCGGCGACCGCGACCGCGACCGCTAGGGACGACGATGCCGGACGCCATCCTCCTGCAGGACGTTGAGACGCTCGGCGAGCAGGGCAACGTCGTCGACGTCTCCAAGGGCTACCTGCGCAACTACCTGATGCCGCGCAAGCTGGCCCAGCCGGCGACAAAGGGCGCGGTCGAGGCGATCCGCCAGCGCCAGGAGGCGGCCGAGCGTGCCGAGCGCAACGCGATCGAGAAAGCCGAGGAGAACGTCAACCTGCTGAACCGCACGGTGCTGACGATCCCCCAGCAGGCCGGTGCCGACGGTCGTCTGTTCGGCTCGGTCACCGCCCAGGACATCGCCAACGCGATCAAGGAAGCACGCGGCCTGAAGATCGACAAACGCAACGTGCACCTGCCGGAGCCGATCAAGAACGTCGGCACCTACATGGTCGTCGTCGAGGTGGTAGACGGCGTCCCCGCGACCATCAAGACGATGGTCGTCGCGAAGAAGTAGTCGCTCGCTCGCGCGCCTGATCCGCGCTGTAGTTTCACACCCAACAAGTCCCGCGCCGCTCAGCCGGCCCGGATGGCCGGCCCATGACGTGTCGTGGCGAGCGAAGCGTCTCCGCATCGTGGAGCGGGCTCGACACGACCTAAAGGGCTGGATGCCGATTCGTACGTGTCTTGCCCGCCGCCGCGACTGCGAACATGTGTTCGTGAAAGGCCGACTGCGTATCCAACGCCTCGATCGTGCGGACCGGCGGGCCGCTGCAAATGCGATCCCGCGATTTGCGGGAACAGCCTCCGAGCCGGAATCGCCGCGACCCTAAACTCGCCCAACCCATGAGCGCGACAGCGACGACCAACGGCACAAGCGGAGCCTCGCGTGCGGGCCTCACGCCGCCGCACAACCTCGATGCCGAGCAGTCGGTGCTCGGGGCGATCCTGCTCTCGGACCGCTCGCTGTACGCGCTTGTGATCGAGGAGGGGCTGCGTGCGGACGACTTCTACCGCGGGCGCCACGGGGCGATCTATGAGGCGATGCTGGCGCTTTACAACGAGAGCGAGCCGGTCGACACGCTGACGGTGATCGACCGCCTGCGCCAGTCCGGCAAGCTGGAGGAGATCGGCGGGGCGGCCGCGGTCGATGAGCTGACCGGCGTCGTCCCTGCGGCCGGTCACGCCCGGCGATACGCGCAGATCGTGCGCGAGAACGCTTTGCTGAGGCGGCTGCTGAAGGCCTCCTATGAGATCCAGGAGAGCGTGGCCGGACACCAGGCGGCGCCGCGCGAGCTGGTCGAGCAGGCCGAGAAGGCGATGCTCGAGGTCGCCCGCGACGATCGCCAGCAGGACTTCAGGGCGATCGAGGAGGTGCTACACGAGGAGCTCGACAAGCTGCACCGCCTGTCGATCGAAGGCACGTCGCTGACGGGCACGCCGTCGGGCTTCAAGGATCTCGACGAGATCACAGGCGGCTTTCAACCGGGCAATCTGATCATCATCGCCGCGCGCCCGGCGATGGGCAAGAGCGCGCTCGTGTGCAACATCGCCGAGAACGCAGCGGTTGAACACAACAAGCCGGTCGCCCTGTTCTCGCTGGAGATGGCAGAGGCGGAGCTCGCGCAGCGCTTCGTCGCCTCGCAGGCGCGCATCAAGGGCGAGGAGCTGCGCAAGGGTCGCGTGGCCGAGCAGCGCTGGCCGAAGATCCTCAAGGCCTCGCAGGTGCTCGCCGCGGCACCGCTGTGGGTGGATGACTCCAGCGATGTCGGCATGCTGGAGATCAGGGCGAAGGCGCGGCGCCTGCACAGCCAGTGCGAGGGCGGCCTCGGGCTGATCATCATCGACTACCTGCAGCTGATGCGCACCGACAGCCGCTACGACAGCCGCGTGACGGCGGTCGGCGAGCTGAGCCGTGGGCTGAAGATCCTCGCGCGCGAGCTGGGCGTGCCGGTGATCGCGCTCTCGCAGCTCAGCCGTGCGGTCGAGACGCGGCCGGACAAGAAGCCGCAGCTGTCGGACCTGCGTGAGTCGGGGAACCTCGAGCAGGACTCCGACCTCGTGATGTTCATCTACCGCGACGAGTACTACAACGAGGACTCAGAACGCGAGGGCGAGGCCGACCTGATCATCGCCAAGCATCGAAACGGAGCCGTCGGCAAAGTCACGCTCACCTTCCAGAAGGAGTACCCGAAGTTCAACAACTACGCCGGCGACCGCTACACGCCGTGAGCAGCCGCCCCGACGCGCATACCCCTGTGAGCTCGCCGGCCGGCGGCCCATGCCCGTATGGACTGTGCGACGGCAGCGGCTTCGTACTCGACGAAGAGACGAACACGGCCAGCGACTGCCGCTGCCGCGCGGGGCGCATCGCGAAGCGGCGCATGGCCGGCCTCGAGGGCCGCATGCCGAGGCATTACCGCGGCGTCTCCTTCGAGCGCCCGCCGGTGCCCGAAATCGCGCGCGTCGCACCGGACGTGGTGCAGGAGGTGCGCCGCTACGTGCGCGAGATCGACGCCAACCTCGACGCGGGACGTGGGCTGTGGCTGATGGGCGACGTAGGCACGGGCAAGACGACGCTTGCGATGATCGTCTCCAAGGCGGCTATCGACGCGGGGCGCTCGGTGGCGATCTACTCGTTGCCGCGCCTGCTCAACCTGATCCGCGCGGCGATCGAGACGGAGGCTGGAATGATTGGCTTCCTCGAGCAGCTTGCCGCGGTTGACCTGCTGCACATCGACGACCTCGGGGCGGAGAACACGACGGAGTGGGTGCTCGAGCAGCTCTACTCGATCGTCAACAGCCGCTACGAGGACGAGCGCGCGATGATCGTGACGACCAACCTGCGCTACGACGAGCTGATCGAGCAGCTGGGCGAACGCACGGTCTCGCGGCTCGTCGCGATCTGCGGCGATGGCCTGCCGCTGTTCGGCGAAGACGACCGGCTCCAGCGCCGGGCGCCCTCCGAGCGCCTCGATGACTCGGGCGAGCGCAGCGTGCGCTTCGCCGAGGCGCGAGAGGAGCTGGATGTGGCCGAAGTGGACCCGACCGCACAGGCGCGCCTGGCCTGAGCAGCTGGCTCGGTGGCTACTGCGTGCCCGACCCGGCGCGCCCTCTACGTAGACTGCACCTGACATGCCCGGAATCGTGATCGTCGGCGCCCAGTGGGGCGATGAGGGGAAGGGAAAGATCACCGACCTGCTCGCCGAGCAGGCCGACGCGGTCGTGCGCTTCCAGGGCGGCAACAACGCCGGGCACACGATCGTGCGCGGGGGCGAGGAGTGGAAGCTCCACCTGATCCCCTCGGGGATCCTCTACCCGGGCAAGTGCTGCGTCATCGGAAACGGCGTGGTGATCGATCCGAAGGTCCTGATCGGCGAGCTCGACGCGCTGCGGGCCAGACGCGTCGACGTCGGCGGCCTGCGTATCTCGGCCAACGCGCACCTGATCATGCCCTACCACCTGCTGCTCGACTCGGCCGGCGAGGCCAAGCTCGGCAGCCTGCAGATCGGTACGACGCGCCGCGGGATCGGCCCCTGCTACGCCGATAAGGCGGCACGCCTGGGCATCCGTCTGCAGGATCTGCTCGACGAGAAGATCCTGAAGAAGAAGATCGTCGCCGCGATGGAGCCCAAGCGCCTGTCGCTGCGACCGTTCGAGAAGGATCCGTCGTTGGACCTGCACACGATGACCGAGGAATACCTCACGTTCGGTCACCGCTTGGAGCAGCACATCGCCGATACCTCCAAGCTGATGTGGGATCTGCTCGACGCCGGTGAGAAGGTGATCTTCGAGGGCGCCCAGGGTGCGATGCTCGACATCGACCACGGCACCTATCCGTTCGTCACCTCCTCAAACCCACTGTCCGGCGCAGCCTGCGTGGGCACGGGCGTCGGGCCGAAGGACATCGACGAGGTGTGGGGGATCTCCAAGGCCTACACGACGCGCGTCGGCGCGGGGCCGTTCCCGAGCGAGCTACACGACGAGATGGGCGAGCTGATCCGCTCGCGCGGCGGAGAGTTCGGCACGACCACCGGCCGGCCGCGGCGCACCGGCTGGCTCGACCTCGTCGCGCTGCGCTACGCGGCGCGGCTGAACACGCTGACGGGGCTCGTCGTGACCAAGCTCGACGTGCTCTCGGGGCTCGACCGCATCCAGGTCTGCACGAGCTATCGCGGCGCCGAAGACGCGGTCTTCGAGGACTTCCCCTACCACCAGACGGTCCTGCACCACTCGACCGCCGAGCTGACGGAGCTACGCGGCTGGAGCGAGGACCTCGGCGAGTGCCGCACGCTCTCCGATCTCCCCGACGGAGCGCGCGAGTACCTGGACTTCATCGCCGAGCACACCGGGGCGCCGGTCACGCTGATCGGCGTCGGCCCGGGGCGCGAGCAGACCATCTGGACCGATGCCGGGCAGGACACGCTGCTCGGCCAGGGCAAGGGCGCGGCGGACCCAACACGCGTGTAACGGGACGCCGGGCGAGCGAACCCGGCAAGGCCGTGGCGGGGCTCTAGCCTGGGGGAACATGAGCTCCAGACAGGAGGAGACCCCGTATCTGGACGCACTGTGCGAGTACGCCGAACGTGACCCGGCGCGCCTACACGTACCCGGGCACAAGGGCGGACCCGGGGCCGACCCGGGGCTCGCTCGGGCGATCGGCGAGCGCGCGCTGAGCCTGGACGTCCCGGCGCTCACCTACGGAGTCGACATCGGCCCCGAGCCAACGCCGTTCGAGCGCGCGCAGCAGCTGGCTGCCGAGGCATGGGGCGCTGAGCGCGCCTGGTTTCTCGTCAACGGCGCATCCCAGGGCAACCTCTCGGCTGGGCTCGCGCTTGCGCACTACGGAGACGAGATCGTCGTGCAGCGCAATGCGCACTCGAGCGCAATCGACGCGCTCGTGCTCTCGGGGCTGCGCCCGACGTTCGCCGCGGCCGAGGTCGACCCGGAGCTGGGGATCGCCCACTGCCTCTCGCCGCAGACGCTCGACGGGGCGCTGGCCCGAACCCCGGGAGCGGTGGCCGCGTGGATCGTCTCGCCGACCTACTTCGGTGCCGTGGCCGACGTGGGCGCACTGGCCGAGGTCGCCCACGCGCGCGGTGTGCCGCTGATCGTCGACGAGGCGTGGGGGGCGCACCTGGCCTTCCACGAGCAGTTGCCCGCACACGCTTTGTCGCTCGGCGCCGACCTCGTGATCTCGAGCACGCACAAGATCATCGGCAGCCTGACGCAGTCGGCCATGCTCCACCTCGGCGCCGGTGGGCGGATCGGCGCAGACGCGGTCGACCGGGCCGTGACGCTGACCGAGTCGACCAGCCCCAGCGCGCTGCTGACGGCCTCGCTCGACGGCGCCCGCCGGCAGGCGGCCGTGCACGGCCGCGAGCTGCTCGACGAAACGATGCGCGGGCTCGTGCAGACACGCGCGCAGATCAGAGAAACTGAGGGGCTTGACGTGCTCGACGAGCGTTTATGCGGGCGCTCGGGCGTGTTCGCCTACGATCCCCTGCGCGTGGCGATCGACGTCCGCGGCATCGCGGCGAACGGCTATGAGATGGCGCCGCTGCTGCGCGAGCTGGGCGACATCAACCTCGAGCTGTACGCCCAGAACGTGATCGTCGCAGTGTTCGGCATGGGCGAGCGCGCGATGCCCGAGGCTGCGCGGCTCGTGCAAGCGCTGCGCGCGGCCGTCGAGCGGGTTGGCCTGGACCCGACCGGCGAGAGCGCCGGCTTCGCCGCACCGCCCCCGTGGGGCGAGCTGGCGATGACGCCACGTGAGGCCTTTCTCGGCAAGCAAGAGGTCGTCAGAGCCGAGCAGGCCGCCGGGCGGATCGCCGCTGAGTCGCTCGCCACCTACCCGCCGGGCATTCCCAACGTGCTTCCCGGGGAGCGCCTCACGGCGGAGACGATCGCCTACATCCAGAGCACGCTCGAGCAGGGCGGCAACGTGCGCGGGGCGAGCGACCGGCTGCTGCGCACGGTGCGCGTCGTCGCCGAACACTGAGTCTCGGCGAGTGCGACGATGGGATGGAGAGGACCGTACGTTGCGCAAACCCCGTGGTCGTGCGAGCGGAGGCGCTGAGCGTGGCGTAGCCGGCAGGCGCTGACGGGAGCAGTCGATACGCCCCCGTAGACAAGCTATATTGTCTAGGTGCGGATCGGCCGGCCGGCCCACAAGCATGGGACCACCGACCCAGACATATGGCATGCCGTTCGCAACGCGATGAGACGGATACTTCTGGATGACGACCTAACCATGCTCATCGGCCCAGCCACCGACGGGGCGCTGCTCGAGATCGGCATCCTCGACATAGAAGGCGACGACCCGTCGTAATCCACGCCCAGCCCCTGCGACCAAAGTTCCACCGCTTTCTCGGATGAGGTGACAATGACCCGCCACACAGACAAGGAAATCGAGCAGGCTGCCCGTCGATTCGAGCAGCTTGCCGACTCGCTGGGCCCGGACACAGCCCAAGTCGAAGGCACCGACGACCTCCGCGAGATCGCGACCGCAGCCGAGGCCGTACGAGCCGACGACGCCCGCTTGCGCGAGGCGGTTGTCCTCGCTCGGGCACGCGGCCGGTCCTGGAACCACATCGCCCTTGCTCTCCGCGTATCACGACAAGCGGCTCGGCAGCGATTCGCCGACAAGGCAAGTGCCTGATCGCCGTTGGTGCAGCCAGCCCACATACACGACAACCACGAGCTGGAGGCCACCCATGACGCGCATCGGCCCGCACACTGAGCCAGGCTGGATTTGATCTGATCGACGCGCACCACAGCCACGACGACCGCGCATCCTCATCGCCGAGCTGCGCGTCAACGGACGGCACGACATCCAGCCCACCTACCGCATCATCACGCCCGATCACGCCATCACAACCGGGGTTTGCGCAACGTCAGGGAAAATGGGCCGTGCAGGAATCGAACCTGCAACCTTGGGCTTAAGAGGCCCCTGCTCTGCCGGTTGAGCTAACGGCCCGGAAGGGCGCCGACGACTTGCCGGCTGAGGCAGCGATTCTAGCCGAGCGCGGCTATTTGGTCTTGCCCGTCGACGTCTTGCCCGTCGACGTCTTGGCCGGGGCGGGCGTCGTCGTTTTGACCGCCGTCGCCTGGAAGCCACCTTCACCGTTGGCTTTGCCCGTGTAGACGGTGCCGTTGGTCGTCGTCGTGAGGATTTCGCCTCCAGGACCCTTCTTGACCGATTCGAGTTCCTTCTTCACGCGGTCACGTTCGGCCGCCGGCGCGAGTGCGACCGCCTTGGTCGTCGCCAGGTCGCCGACGCGCGTGTTCTTGGCTTTGTAGGCGTACTCAGCGAGCGCCGCATAGAAGGAGGCGTTCTTCGGTTCGGCTGCCACCACGATCTGTAGCACCTGCACAGCCGACGCCGGCTGGTTGAGCCCTTCGGCGCCATACACGCGCAGCATCAGCTTGGCCAGTTCCAGGCTCGGCTTGGGCGGGTTCAGCGCGAGGTAGCTTTCCCACGAGCGCGATGCCTGCGTGAACAGTTCCTTTCCCTTCGCCGTCGGCGCGCCGGTCTGGGGACTGACGAACGCTTCGCCGCCCGCTTCGTGCAGCTGCGCCGCAGTCAGTTTTTCCCAGGCAGCGACGTTGTTCGGCTGCTTCTGCGTCTGCTTCTCGTACTTCTTGATCTGGCTGGAGAAGCTCGTGCCGCCGGAGCCTCCGTTTTCGGTCGCCGCGTTAAGCAGGCCGCCGCCGCCGGACCCCGCGCCGACGCCGAACAGGATCAGCCCACCGCCGACCAGCAGCGCCAGGCCGACGTAGATCAGCTTGACCGCGCGGCGGCGGTGCTTGCCTCTCAGATCGAAAAGCATCAGCTGGTGTGGTCTGGATCGACGTGATCGATGATCTGCTGCACGCTTGGCTCCGCTGTCTGCTCGGGATACGGTGCCGGGCTCCCCGTAGAACCCCCGACACCCTGTTCTCGCTTGACGGCTCTCCGCCCGATAAGCGCGGCCACCAGGATACTCGCCTCATACAGCACGTACAGCGGCACCGTCTCAAGCACCAGCGTGATCGCGTCGCCCGGCAGGAAGGCCGCGACCGCCGCGCAGGCGACGATCGCGTAGCGACGGCTCTTGCGCAGCTGCTGGACCGTGACCAGGCCGATCCGCGTGGCACCGAGGATCGCCACCGGCACCTGGAACACGAGCCCCATCGCAAGCAGCACGGTGGCGGCGAATTTGTAGAACTGACTCGCCTGCACGAGTACGTTGAACTCGCCCGCGTTGAAGTTGACGAAGAAGCGCACCGCCGCCGGCAGCACGACGAAGTAGCCGAACAGCACGCCCCCCGCGAACAAGAACGGCACCGCCATCAGCAGCGGTTTCGCCGCGCGTTTCTCATCGGGGCTGAGCGCCGGAACGACGAACCCGTACAGCTCGTACAGGATCAGCGGCAGCGAGATCACCAGCGCGAACAGCAGCGACACGGTGATCGTCGTCGTGAACGGCTCGCCCACGCCGAGCGTGACCGGGTTGTTACCGATCGGCTTCTTCGGGATCTTCGCGACGTCCGCCTTCATCGCCGCGATCAGGCCCGGCAGCTGCGCGCGCGTCGTCGGCGAGAGGCCGCTGCCTGGACGCTCGAGTGCTTCCAGCGCCGCGCGTGTGTCGCCCGACAGCTTGAGTACCCCCTGCTGAGCGAGCACCGCCTGGCCGACCGTGCCCTCGCCCTTGGCGATCTGCTTCTTCGTCTGCGTCTGGAGCGGTTTGTTGAGGACGTGCAGCAGTTCGTGGTTCTGCCACAGGCATACGCCGAAGACGATCGCCAGCACGATCCCGCTGATGATCAGGCGCGTGCGCAGCTCGTCGAGATGCTCCACGAGGCTGAGGCGCTCCTCGTGGCCAATCGGGCGGATGGCGGTGGCCATAGGCCACTCCAAGCTACCACCGAGCCGTTTGCCTCAGCGCGTCTGCCCGACAGCTCTCAGGCGGCAGGCGCACACCGTATGGGTGCGGGCGGACTGGGCTAAAGCCGTCGCTGCCAGCCGTCGATGAAACCCCTGACCAGGCCATGCAGACACCAGATAGCCCTGATATCCACCCCCGCGCAGCCAAGCCTCCCCAGGCTGCGGCAAAGCCAGCGACCAAGGCTCAGGAGCGCTCAGGCAACGCCGGCGCGCCGTGCACGCCAGAGCAGCTCCACGTCTGCTTCAACTGTGGCGGCGAGCTCGTCTACCCGCTCGACTGGTGCGAGGAAGGCGTGCGCCACTGGCGCATCGTCCTGCGCTGCCCCGAGTGCGAGTCCCGCCGCGAGGGCGTCTTCGAGCAAAGCGCCGTCGAGCTGCTGGACGACGAGCTCGACCGCGCCGCAGGAGCGCTGCTCGGCGACCTGCGCCGGATGACGCACGCCAACATGTCCGAGGAAGTCGACTTCTTCGTGCGGGCGTTGGACGCGGATCTCATCACTCCCTCAGATTTCTGAGCGCTCAACGGCGCGGGTCGCAGAAGCCCGCCCGAATGACCGCCCACGGCCTTCGGCGCAAGATCCAGCCGGCCCGGATGGCCGGCGCTGTAACGGTCGTGGCGACCGGAGCGTCGACAAGTAGTAGCCAGAAGCGGAGGTCGGCTCGACTAGAAGGCCGGATGCCGTTTTAAAGGCGGCGCGGTTGCTGCGACCGGCCACCGCGCGTGCCACGGGTAGACGCAGACCGCGCCCTCACCTGTACCGCTCGACCACCGCGTCCGCCACCAGGTCCAACAGCCCCGCCCGCCCATCCGGCAAGATCGCCGGCAGCTCCGCCTTGGCCTCGGCCACGACCGCCAGCGCTCGCTCGCGAGCCTCGTCGAGCGCGCCCGTAGCGGCGATCCGCTCGCACAGCTGCTCGGCCTGCTCGGGGCCGCTCAGCGCGGCGAGGTCCAGGCACGCGAGCTCCGGCTCGCGCTCGCGCGCGAGGATGAACGGCAGCGTGACCGTGCCGTCGAGCAGGTCTGTGCCGCGCGCCTTGCCCGTGCGCTCGACCGGGCCAGAGACATCGAGCACATCGTCGAGCATCTGGAAGGCCAGGCCGATGCGGCGCGCGAACGCGCCGAGCGAGTCGGCGAGCGCCGTCGAGCCCTGCGCCGCGGTCAGCGCCCCGAGGCGGCAAGCCGCCTCGAACAGCGCAGCCGTCTTCAGCTCGCAGCGACGCAGGTAGCGCTCGACCGGCACGTGGGCCGCGTAGGCGTCCTCGCGCTGGAGCAGCTCGCCCGCTGCCAGCGCCGAGCTCGCATCCGACAGCGCGCGCAGCTGGATCGCGCTCTCGTTGCGTGCAAGCTCGGCAAAGGCCAGCGAGAACAGCAGATCGCCCGTCGCCACCGCGACCTCGCGGCCCGCCTCGGCCGCCACCGTCGGATGCCCGCGGCGCAGCTGCGCGCCGTCGATCAGATCGTCGTGCACCAGCGTTGCCGAGTGCACCAGCTCGACTGCCACCGCCGCGCGCACGAGGCGCTCCTCGCCCCCTTCCGTATCCGGCGGCCCGCCCGCAGATTCCGCCGCCAGCACAACCAGCAACGGGCGCAGACGCTTGCCGCCCGCGCGCACCGTCGCATTGGCGTGCGCCGCCAGCGGCTCTCCCGCCCGCGCCGTGACCAGCTCGAGGTGTCGCTCCGTGCGGCCCATGCGCTCGCGCAGCCCCTCGCCGCCGCGGCGCATGATCGCGTCGACGCCCTCCACGCCTTCCGCCGCGCTCGCCGTCCGGGCGCCGTCCAGCGCGTTCACCGCGCCTCACCCGACCGGCTTCGTCGCGCCCGGCACCGTGCCCACGTGGATCGTCACGATCCCGCCCGCCAGCAGCACATAGGAGATCCTTTGCAATCCCGCACGATCCAGCTCGGCCGCGAGCGCCGCCGGCGCCGGGAAGCGCTTGACCGAGTTCGGCAGGTACGTGTACGCCGCCGCGATCCCGCTCGGCCCGTGGCCATTGCCGTTCGACGCGTGCGAGCCGGCCTGCGCCCCGCGCAGCCTCGCCGGCCCGCGCGCCGCAGCCTGCGCCACACGTCCGAGCAGCGGCACGAGGCGATCGAACCACAGCGCATAGAACGTCGACAGCGGCGGCCTCGTCGGCGTCGTGAACTCGAGCACCACCACGCGCCCACCCGGGCGCACAACCCGGCGCATCTCCTCCAGCCCGCGGCCGAGATCGGCGAAGTTGCGGACGCTGAAGCCAGCCGTTGCCACGTCGAACACGCCGCTGGGGTAGGGCAACTCGAGCGCGTCGCCCCACTCGAAGCGCGGGCGCACCGCGAGGCCGGGGCGTGCCGCCGTCTTCTCCCGCGCATGTTCGAGCATGGCCTCGGAGAAGTCGCTTCCGATCACCTCGCCGCCCGGAGCAACGCGGCCAGCCAACTCGAGCGCCAGATCGCCGGTGCCCGTGGCGACGTCGAGCACACGGTCACCCGGCCCCACGTGCGCCAGATCGGCCGCGCGCGTGCGCCAGTGGTGGTGCAGCCCGGCCGTCATCGCCGTGTTCAGCAGGTCGTAGACGCCGGCGACGCCGTCGAACATCGAGCGCACCTGCTCGGCCTCCAGGCGACCCGACGCGAAGCCGGTGGGGGGGCGGGAACCCATGAGGAGACGCTACTGCTTGAGCTGCGCGAGGAAGGCTACGACCGCGTTGAACTTCTTCGGCGGCAGGTTCTTGAACGACGGCATCGGCGCCGTCGGGTTCACGAGCGTGCGCGCGATCCCCTGTCGCGGCAGGCGCGAGCCGATGTTCGTCAACTGCGGACCAGGGCCGTCATTGCCGTTGTCGCCGATCTTGTGGCACGCAAGGCAGCCCGACTGCGCGACCACCTTCTTGCCCGCTTCGTATTCCGCCAGCGTCTTGCCGCCCGCGTTGAGCACCGCCTGCGGCGTCTTCATTTCGATCGCCGTCGGCGAGCCCGCGTTGGCGCCCGAGTATGTGAGGAAGGCCATCGCGCCGATCACCGCGATGCCCGTGATCGTCGCGATCGGCCGGCGCTCCGGCCGGCGCTCCGGGCTGCGGTCGTAGAACGGCAGCAGGAACAGCAGGATCATGCCGATCGTCGGCACGCCGATCGTCGCCAGCGGCACGAGGCTTGGCGGCTTGACCACGCGCAGAACCTCGAAGAGGAAGAAGAAGTACCACTCAGGCCGCGGTACGTAGGTGGTCGTCGTCGGGTTCGCCTTCGAGCCGAGCTCCGCGCCGAGCACCAGCGACATCGTGATGATCACCGCCATCACCACGCACGCCATCGCCCCGTCCTTCGCCACCGCGTAGGGGAAGAACGGCTTGCCCTGTGCCTTCTGCACGGCGTATTCGCGGAGGTAGACCTCCTTCTCGCGCTGGTTCACGACGCCCTAGACCTCGGCCTCGAGCAGCTCGGGGCGCTCTTTGGCCTTCTGCCACGGGGGTGCCGTCGTGCCGAGCTTCGTCACCAGGTACAGGTGCGCGCCGATCAGCGCGACCAGCAGCCCAGGGATCAGCAACATATGGATCGCGTAGAAGCGCGAGAGCGTAGTCGCTCCGAATTCGCCGCCTCCGCGCAGGAAGTCTGAGAGATAGGGCCCGATCAGGGGGCCCGTGCCGTTGATGTTCACGCCCACGATCGTCGCCCAGTAGGCGCGCTGGTCGAACGGCAGCAGGTAGCCCGTGAACGACATCACCATCGTCAGGATCAGCAGCACCACGCCGATCACCCAGTTCAGCTCGCGCGGATACTTGTACGCGCCGAAGAAGAACACACGCCCCATGTGCAGGAAGACCAGGATCACCATCACGCTCGACCCCCACTTGTGCATGCCGCGCACGAACTGGCCGAGGAACACTTCGTTGGTCACGTGACGGATCGATTCGTATGCGCCGCCGGCCGGGTCCGGGCGGTAGTACATCGCCAGGAACACGCCTGTGACGGCCTGTGAGAGGAACGCGAACAGCGTCGCCGAGCCCAGCGTGTAGAACCAGTTGGTGCCCTTTGGCACCTTGCGGAAGAGCAGCCAGCGCCCAGCGCCGCTCAGCGACGTGCGCTCGTCGACCCAGTCGACGACGCTGATCCCCGCCTCCTTGGCGTCCTCGAGCGGACCGCCCTTGCCATTGCCCTCGCCCGGTCGTGGCGGCGGCGCCTGCAGCGCTGCCGGCAGCGGAGGGGCTGGGAGCTTGGGGAGCTTTGGCACGGTTCTCTTGCCGCCTACAGCTTCTGCGCCGACGGACGCGAGGGGTAGAGGTACTGCCCGATGCCGTCCAGCGGCTCGCCCGGGTCGCGCGGTGAGAAGCGTTTCAGCTCGCTGTTGACGCTGAAGCGCGGCCCGACCTGCACGAATTCGCCCTCCACACGCGTGTAGAAGCGATCGAGCGGGCGCACCGGCGGGCCGCCCACGCGCTTGCCCAGCAGGTCATACACGCCGCCGTGGCACGGGCAGATGAAGCGCTCCGCCGCGTCGACCCAGCGCACCGGGCAGCCCAGGTGGGCGCAGCGGCTGGAGATCGCGATGTACTTCGAGTCTTTGTCGCTCGCGTCCGTGTCGATCTTCGGATTGAACTTGCGCAAGTACGCAGTCGTCTTGCCCGCCTCGCCGATGCCCGCCGTCAGCGTGAACGTGACCGGCACGTAGTTGTCTTCGTTGAAGTCCGACTCCTTACCCACTGTCTCCCAGTGGTGCGGCGTGCTCTTGAAGATCGGGCCGAGCGCGAAGCCGAGCGCCGGCAGCGCAAACGCGCCGGCAGCGATCGCGCCCGCCGAGTGCGCCGTGCCCGTCATGAAACGCCTGCGCGTCACCGTCTCGCCCTCGAAGGCGCCCGGGATCAGGCGGTCGGCGGTGTATTTGGACTTGTGCTTTGCGTGCTTGTCGGACACCGACCGCGAACAATATCGGGACGCGATTCAGGGCGTGCGCGCAGGCGCGAACGCGCTTGTGCGCATCGCCTCGAACGCCTCCTCGGCGCCCTTGGCGACGAGATCCTTCGCGCGGCCGTGATCGTCGCTCGAACCCCAGGCCACGGCGCGTGCTCCGGCCGCCCACACCGCGTCCGCCAGCGACGCGTCGCCGGCGCCCTGCGCGAGCGCGCTCAGCATGATCGTGTCCGCCAGCTCCGACACCGCACACGTGTCGCCCAGCTCCACCAGCCGTGCCAGGCCGATTGCATACAGCCGATCCCCCGCCAGCACGCGCAGGTCCGCATCGGCCGCGCGCACCACGCGCGGCGCGCCGTAATGCAGCAGGTATCCCTCGTAGATCGCCTCCACCAAGAGCTCGTACTGCTCGGCCCGCTGCTCCGTACGCGGCCCGCTCGCTGCGATCCGTGCCGGGCTCTTCCCGCTCGCGCCGTTCGCCCCACCAGCGGCGCCGGTCCCGCCGCTACCGCCGGCCCCGGCGTCTACGAGCGTCGCGATCAGTCCGCCCTCCTCGCGCAGCAGCGCGCGCAAGCGCTCGAGCACGGTCGGCGAGCCGTCTAGCACTGTGGTCTCCAAAACCGCACCGTATGTGGTCTCACGCGTGCGCCTGCTTCGTCTCGCGCAGCGCCGCGAACGCAGCCGTCGCCGCTTCGACCGTGCGGTCGATCTGCTCCGGCGAGTGGGCCAGCGAGGGAAACCAGGCCTCGAACTGCGACGGCGGCGGGTACACGCCGCGCGAGAGCAGCTCGCGGCACCAGCTCGCATACGCCCCCAGATCGCACGCCTGCGCGTCCGCGAAGTTCGCCGGAGCGTGCTCGGCGAAGAACACCGTCAACAGGCCCGGGACCGAGACGACCTGCACCGGAAAGTCCTGCGCCGCCTCGCGCAGGCCCGCCGCGAGCCGCTCGGTGATCGCCGAAAGACGGGCGTAGGCCGCTTCGTCGAGCAGCTCAAGCGTGGCCAGGCCGGCGGCCACCGCGAGCGGGTTTCCCGACAGCGTGCCCGCCTGGTAGACGTCTCCCGACGGCGCGAGCATGCGCATCAGCTCGGCCTTGCCGCCCAGCGCCGCCGCCGGCAGTCCGCCGCCGATCACCTTGCCCATGATCGTCAGGTCCGCGCGCACGCCGCTGCGCTCCTGCGCGCCGCCGCGTGCGACGCGAAAGCCGGAGATGACCTCGTCGAGGACGAGCAGCGCGCCCGTAGCATCGGCCTGCTCGCGCAGCAGCTCGAGCAGGCCCTCGCGTGGCGGCACCAGCCCCATGTTCGCCGGCAGCGGCTCCGCCACGATCGCCGCCAGCTCGTGGCGCTCGCTCGCCTCGCGCAGCGCCTCGGCGTCGTTCCACGGCACCACCACCGTGCCCGCCGCCGCGCTCTGCGGCACGCCCGGGCTCGACGGCAGCGCCTGCGTGGCCAGGCCCGAGCCCGCCTGCGCCAGCAGCCCGTCGACGTGCCCGTGGTAGGCGCCCGCGAACTTCAGCACCTGCTCGCGCCCCGTCGCCGCCCGCGCCAGGCGGATCGCCGTCATCGACGCCTCCGTGCCCGAAGAGGTCATGCGCAGCATCTCCACGCTCTCCATGCGCGTGCACACCTCCGCCGCCAGCGCCGTCTCGCCTGGCGTCGGCGCGCCGAAGCTCGTGCCCTTCGCCGCCGCCTGTGCAATCGCCTCGAGCACCGCCGGGTGGGCGTGCCCGTGGATCAGCGGGCCCCACGAGCAGACGTAGTCGATCAAGCGGTTGCCATCCACGTCCAGCAGCTCCGCGCCTTCGCCGCGGGCGATGAACAGCGGGTCGCGGCCGATCGCGCGCATCGCGCGCACCGGCGAGTTGACTCCCCCCGGCAACAGGTCGAGCGCGCGTCGATAGGCCTCCGCCGAGCGGGTGTCCGTGAGCGATGCCATCGAGCTACGCGGCCACGATCAGAGCGCCCCACAGGGCGCTCCTATCCATACTTCCTCTCCCACTCCTTGAACTCGTCCGTGAAGTACAGCAGGCGGATCTTCTTGAACTCCGTCGACGAGTAGAGGGTCGCGCGCTCGTGGATCTGAGTCTGCTCGGCGATCGCCTCGAGCACCGCGTCACACTCCTCCTTGGAGCGGCCGTGGGCCATCGTGAACACCGAGTACGGCCAGTCCTCGTAGGTCGGTCGCTGGTAGCAGTGGGAGATACCGCGCACGCTCGCCATGCGCCGGCCGATCTCTTCGATCTGCTCCTCCGGCACCTGCCACACGCCCATGCCGTTCGCCGAGAAGCCTGCCCGGCGGTGGTAGAGGATCGCCGCCACGCGGCGCAGGATGCCGCGCTCCTGCATTCCCGCCAGGTGGTCGAGGAAGGCCTCCTGCGTCATCCCCAGCTCCGCCGCCGCCGGCGCATACGGTTCGGCGATCACCGGCATGTCGCCCTGCAGCGCGCGGATCACCGCCACGTCGCGCTCGTCGTAGGGCTGGCGCTCGAGCTCGATCGGCTCTTTCGCATCGACAGCGCTCGACAGCGCCGCCGTGTCGCCCTCCATCTCCAGGTCCATGCGGATCTTGAACAGCTTCAGCGTCGGCAGCTGGCGCACCGACTCCGCCCCCGCCTCGCGCGCCAGCACCTCCAGCGTGCCCTCCAGGCCGAGCTTCGAGTCCGGCTCCGTCGCGATCGTGAACCACAGGTTGAAGTCGTGGTTGCGCAGGTAGTTGTGCGACACGCCCGGGTGCTCGTTGATCACCTGCGCCGCGCGGTGCGGGTGCTCGGGGTCGACCTTCGCCGCCACCAGCATCGAGGAGTAGCCCAGCGCGCGCGTGTCGAAGATCGGCGTGACCTGGCGGATGATGCGCTTGTCCAGCAGCCGCTGCACGCGCTCCATCACGAGCGCTTCTCCCACCTCCGCCGCCGACGCCACGTGCTCGTAGGGTCGCGGCGCGATCGGGAAGCTCCCCTGCATCAGGTTGAGCAGCCTGCGGTCCAGATCGTCCAGCGGGATCGCCGCGCCGTCCTTGCGACTGCGCAGCTTTGGTGTCGCCGCCTCCGCGCGAGCGCTGTCGGCAACCGCCGCCAGTGACTCCTCGCTCGCGGTCTGTGCCGGGTCCGCCGGCTCTGCGATCGTCGGCTCCGGCTCGATCATCTTGCCTCCTGCAGCCATTCGGCGGCGTCCTTTGCGTGATAGGTGACGATCGTGTCCGCGCCCGCGCGGCGCAGCGAGGTGAGGATCTCGAGCACCGTCGCGCGCTCGTCGACGTAGCCCGCCGCAGCCGCCGCCTTGACCATCGCATACTCGCCGCTGACGTTGTATGCCGCCACCGGCAGGCGCGTCGCCTGCTTGACCGACGCGATCACGTCGCCGTAGGCCAGCGCCGGCTTGACCATCACCATGTCCGCCCCCTCCTGCACGTCGAGCAGCGCCTCGCGCACCGCCTCCTCGCCGTTGGCCGGGTCCATCTGGTAGGCCCGCCTGTCGCCGAACGCAGGCGTCGAACCAGCCGCGTCGCGGAACGGACCGTAGAAGGCCGAGGCGAACTTCGCCGAGTACGCCAGGATCGGCACGTCGGCGAGTCCCTCGCCATCGAGCTCTGTTCGAATCTCCCTCACGCGCCCGTCCATCATGTCCGACGGCGCCACCAGATCAGCGCCCGCGCGCGCCTGGCTGACCGCCGTGCGCGCCAACAGCTCCACACTCGCATCGTTGTCCACCGCGCCGTCCTCGCGCAGCACGCCGCAGTGGCCGTGCTCGGTGTACTCACACAGGCACACGTCCGTGATCACCAGCAGGTCGGGTTGGGTGCGCTTGATCGCCGCCGTCGCCAGCTGCACCACACCCTCCTCCTCCCACGCGCCCGAGCCCTGCTCGTCCTTCTGCGCCGGGATGCCGAACAGCATCACCGCCGCGAGGCCCAGCTCGGCCGCCGCATGCGCCTCCTCGACGGCCGCCGCCGCCGACAGGCGCTCGACGCCCGGCATCGTCGCGATCGGCTCGCGGCCGCTTGCCGTCTCCGAGACGAACAGCGGCAGCACCAAACGATCCACGCTCAGCTCCGTCTCGCGCACCAGCCCGCGCAGCGAAGCCGACGCGCGCAGCCTGCGCATGCGCGTCTGAGGAAAGGCCATCGTCTCCCAGGTTAGAGATTTCGGGCTTCGGTGCACGCGCCTGCAGCGCGCAGCGACGCTTCAGTCCACGCGGCGCAGGCCGACGCGCGCGAGCGCGCCGAACACGACCGCCAGCACCGTCAGGTGCGCAAGCGGCCCCGGCAGCGACGGCGAAGCCCCGTTGACCGCCGCGTCGAGCGCCTGCAGCGCCGCCTTGTAGGGGAACACGAACGAGATCGCTCCGATCGCGTCGTTCAGTCCGGTGCCGACCGCGCCGCTCGGCACGAGCGCCAGGAAGGCCAGCGGCAGCGACAGCAGGAACGCCAGCAGCGACGCCGCGCGCACCTCGCGCGCGAGCGCTCCGATCGCCACGCCCAGCGCCGCGAACGCCGCCCCGCCGAGCGCCAGCGCCGCAAGCCACTGCCCCACGCGTCCCCAGTCGAGCTCCACGAACGCGCTGATCCCCGCCAACATCGCGAACGCCAGCGCCGCCGAGCACGCCGCCGCCAAGAGCGCCTTCTCCGCCAGCAGCCCGCCGCGCGAGACCAGGCCGCGCGCGAGCCGTGCCAGCGTGTGCTCTTCGCGCTCCAGCGCAACGCCGCCAGAGGCCAAGAGCACGCACACGAACATCAGCGAGATGCTCACCGCAACGACCACAGCGAACGTGTTCAGCGGCGTGCGCCGGCCTTCGATCAGCGTCGTCTTCACCTGGATCGGCTGGCCGATCGTCGAGAGCACGTTCTTCGCCAGATCGAGGTTCTTCGCAGCGAAGCTCGCGAACGTCGAGATCTGCTCCAGCGCCGTGCGGTCCGACCCCGGCGGCAGGCGCTCGATCACGCCGTGCAGCTTTGCCGGGATCTGGCCCAGCCCAATCAAGCCCGGGGCGCCGAGCAGACCGAGATTGCGCCCGCTGAGCAGCGCTCCGATCGCCTGCGACGCGGCCTGTTGGATCTGCTTGGAGAAGCCGATGTTCGCCTGCGCCAGCGCCGATTCGATCTGCGCCTGCACCAGCGACTGCTCCAGCGCGTTGCCGTTGTAGAGCACTTCCAGTTCGCCCTGTTTCAGCCCCGAGGCCAGGCGTGGCGCGATGTTCGGCGGGATCACCACCGCCGCCGGCACTTCGCCCGACTTGATCTTCGACACCGCCGCCGAACGCGTCGACGCCTTGACCGGCTGCACCTGGTCGAAGATCTGTTCCGCGTAGCGAGTCACCGGCACCCGTTCGCCGCCCACCTGCACCGTCTGCCCCGGCGGCGTCTCGTCCACGATCGCCACCTTCGGCTTGCCCGGCGAGCGCGAGATCGCCAGCCCGATCAACAGCGCAATCGCGATCGGGTAGATCACCAGCACTCCCACCAGCAGCCGCGAGCGCCTGAGGATCAGCAGATCCTTGACGAGCAGCGCTCTCATCGCAGCCCGACCAATCCTTTGCCACGCCGACGAAGGGTCGCGGGCAGCAAGGCGGCCGGGATGGCCGCCCCAGTAACGGTCGTGGCGACCGGAGCGTTCTCGGGTTGTGACAAGGAGCGGAGGTCGGCTCGACTAGAAGGCAGGATGCCGTCTACAAAGCCCCGGTTGCGCAACAGCTCCGTGCGCAGGCCAGGGGAAGGCCGGATCCCGCTCACAACCGCCCTCGTTGCCGCAGAAACCCGAGGAACGCGCCCTCAGCGTCGTCCTCCCCGTCAACAGCCCCGAGCAATTCCCCCGGCGCCCCATCGAACAGCACCTCCCCCTCCACGAGCACGATCGCCCGCGTGGCATAGCGCCGCACCTCGCCGAGGTGGTGCGTGGAGAACAGCACGCTCTTGCCGCGCGCCGCGAGCGACCCGACGAAGTCCCACAGCCGCGACCGCTGCGCCGGGTCAAGCGCCGAGGTCGGCTCGTCGAGCGCGAGCACGAGCGGGTCGGCGAGCAGCGCCAGCGCGACGTTGACGCGCTGGCGGTTGCCGCCCGAGAGGTCTTCGACGCGATCCTCGGCGCGCGGCGCAAGGCCCGTCTGCTCGAGCATCTGCGCAACGGCCGCGTCGGCATCGGGGACATGCTCGAGCCGCGCGAACAGACGCAGGTTCTCGCGCACGGTCAGCCGCCCGTAGACGGCCGCCTGCTGTGGCGCCCAGCCGATCTCGCGCGCGCCGCCGCGCGCGCCGCGACCGCTCACGGTGCCCGAGCTCGCGCTCTGCACGCCGGCGAGGATCGACAGCAGCGTCGTCTTGCCGGCGCCGTTGGGGCCGACCACGGCGACCAGCTCGCCGGCGCTCAGCTCGAAGCTCACCTCATTCAGCGCGGCGCGCTCGCCGAAGCGCTTGCCCAGCTGCTCGACGCGCAGGATCGGCTCGGCCACCTGCTCTGCCGGCGCTCCGCTCACGGCACTAGAGCAGGCTCTCGCGCGAGCGATCCCAGGATGCGAGCGTGACGTGCCTGTTGAGGTAGACGACCGTCTCGCGCAGCACCGAGAGGATCGGCAGCGCGATCAGCGCACCGATGATCCCGTCGACGTGCAGGCCGAGCAGCAGCGCGAAGATCACGAGGATCGGGTTGATCCGCAGCGTATGGCCGAACACCTGCGGCGCCACGACGTGGCCCTCGAGCTGCTGCAGCGCGATGAACAGGATCACCAGCCAGACGGCCGAGATCGGGTGCGTGAACAGCGCCACGGCCACCGGCGGCGCGGCGCCGAGAATCGGGCCGATGTATGGCACGAGCTCCATCACGCCGTAGAACACGGCGAACGCGATCGCGTACTTGCTCCCGTCGGGGAACAGCCCGACGGTGCCGAAGATCCACAGCGACACGCCCGTCGAGGCGCCCATGATCAAGCTGAACAGGAGCTGCCCGCCGACGTAGCGCGAGACGGCGCGCTGCACCAGGTGCGGGTAGTCATCGGCGTCGGTGCCGTCGCCGTCGGGCATCAGCCGTCTGACGAGCCTGCCGATCTGCTCGCCGTACAAGAGCATGTACACCGACAGCACGAAGATCAGCACGAGGTCGAAGATCGCACCGGCCGCTTCGGTGAGGATGCCGGCGCCCGAGGATGCGAGTTTGCTCGCGCTCTTGGCGACTTTGTCCTGAATCGTCTGCAGCGCCGTTTTGCCCTGCTTGACGAGTTCGACGTGGATGCCGTTTTCGTTCAGTTCTTCCTGTAGCGAGGCGAGGTTTTCATTGGCTTCGTCGACCAGGTGCGGCAGGTTGTTGGCGAACTTCTGCACCTGGTTGGAGATAGGGTTGGCCACGAGGAAGCCGATCCCGCCCAGGGCAAGGAAGAATCCGACGTAGACCGCGAGCACCGCCAGTCCTCGCGGGAGCCGCCGGCGCTGCAGGAAGGCGACCGCCGGGTTGAGGATCAGCGCTATGAGCCCTGCCACGATGAACAGCACGAGCACCTGGCCCGCCACATTGGCCAGCGCCCACACCGCGAGCAGGGCGATCGGCAGCACGGCGAGCTGTATCCAACGCGGGATCACCGCTCGCTCCGGCTCATCGTGGGCCGCGGGCGGCCGCGACTCGTCTACGAGTCGTTTCTCCTCATGGGTCGGGGGCTGCGCCTCCGGACCCTGCTCGGAGCCGTCGCTCACATGCCTCCGATCATCGCCGGAGTATGGCTGAGGCCCAGGCGGCAGCCGCCAGGATCCTGTTCGTCGGAGACGTCGTCGGCGGGCTCGGGCGGCGCACCCTGCTGGACTGTCTACCCCTGCTGCGCGAGCGCTACGCGCCGACGTTCGTCGTCGTCAACGCCGAGAACATCGCCGGCGGCCTGGGGATCACGCCGAAGATCGCCGACGAGCTGCTCGGCAAGGGCGTCGACGCGATCACGCTCGGCAACCACACCTACCGGCGCAAGGACATCTACCCCTACCTCGACTCGCAGCCGCGCATCGTGCGCCCCGCCAACTTCCTGCGCAGCCAGCCCGGCCACGGCACGTGTGTCGTCGAGCACGACGGCGCGCGCCTCGGCGTGGTCAACCTCAGCGGCAACCTCTATCTGCGCGCCGGGCGCTCGGCCTTCACCGAGATCGAGGTCGCGCTGGCCGAGCTCGGCGAGGTCGACCACGTGCTCGTCGACATGCACGCCGAGGCGACCTCCGAGAAGGTCGCCATGGGCTGGCACCTCGACGGACGCGTGACCGCCGTCGTTGGCACGCACACGCACGTGCCCACGGCCGACGCACGCGTGCTGCCGCGCGGCACCGCCTACATCACCGACGTCGGCATGACCGGCCCGCGCGGCGGCGTGATCGGCGTCAAGCGCGAGCAGGCGATCGAGTCGCTGCTGACGCAGATGCCCGTGCGCTTCGAGACCTCAGAAGAGGACCCATGGCTGATGGGCGCGTTGGTCAGCTGCTCACAGCGACTGCGGGCGGACTCGATCGAGCAGATATTGATGCCGCGGCCGCCGGCTCCCCCTACAGCCGGCCCGGATGGCCGACCTCGGTAACTGCCGTGGCGGCCGGAACGGGGGCGCCTACAGCCGGCCCGGATGGCCGGCCTCGGTAACTGCCGTGGCGGCCGGAACGGTCACAGAGTTGAATCGAGAAGTGGAGGCCGGCTCGGCTTGAAGGCTGGATGCCGTTTTCCTCCACCGCGTCCTGGCCGTTCCCTCGTACTGCGCCAATAGCCCGATCAACACGAGCGGGAAGAACCAAGGGACGTATAGGTAGAACCAGTGTTCGAGGCCGAGCTGCACGGCGATCATCACGGCGCCACACGCGGCCGCCAGGCCGACGACGTCCGCGCGGCGCTGGATCACGGCGAGCAGCACGGCGAGCACGACGGCGCCGATCTGCACGGCCGCCTCCCAGCCACCGAGCCCGCCGTACAGCCCCCACACAGAGAACGGCGAGTTGCGTTCTGACTGATAGGCGAAGGTGCGCTCGTAGATCGTGTGCAGCGAGTCGTGGCTCAGCGCCGGGATGCTCGCGAGCGCACCGATCGCGAGGAAGGCGAGCGCGAACGTCGCCAGGTCGCGGACGCGCTGACGCCCCGTCGGGCGCTCCCACAGCCCGTGCGTCGCGAACAGCGGGGCCAGCGCGAGCGGCGCGAACTTGGTCAGCCCAGCGAGCACGGCGAAGGCGCCGCGGGCAGCCGGCGCCAACGTCGAGCGATACGTCGCCGCCAACACGGCGGCGAGGATCAGCACGGCGACGAGCGTGTCGTTCGAGTTGCTCTCCAGCGCGTACAGCGTGAACGGATAGGCGGCCCAGCCGTAGGCCAGCGCGACGCCGAGACTCGGGCCGCGCACGCGTCGGCCGATCAGGAACAGCAGCCCGATCGCGAGCAGGTCGAAGAAGACCGCCGCCGCGTGCGCCGCAGGCAGGTCATCCCACTTGCCGCTCCAGCCGAACAGCTGCTCGAAGGGGACATAGGCCTCGTAGTTGACCGGGCCGTACGTATCGCCGTGTTCGTTGTCCTTCGGCCAGTGCCCGTACAGCGGCTTGCCGTCGACGACCCGCTCGCCGCCGATCACGCCGGCGTAGCCGACGTCGATCACGTTGGCGTCGGTGACGTTCAAGGCGACGCGAAAGCCGATCAGGAAGACGACCCCGAGCGCAAGCCAGGGCACCGGCACGAGCAGGCGCAGCGGGCGCGGCCGTCCGCGCGCGGAGCTGCGTCGCGACAGCGCGAGCATGCGCAGCAGCAGATAGATGAGCGGCGGATAGACGAGCGGCACCGATTTGTAGATCTGCGCGTGGTTGAAGAAGGCCAGCGAGACAGACAGCGACAGCAACACGAGCAGGTCCAGGTGCAGCAGCCTGAAGGGGCGACGGAAGTCGAGGAACGGCACGAGGAACAGCACGCACAACGGCAGCCATATGTAGAGCGCGTTGACGTGGCGCCCGAACGCGCCCTTGTAGCCGCGCGCCATCGTCCACGCGACCTGAAAGCCGGTCCACTGTTCGAGCACGCGCCCCGAGACGTCGTCGATCGCGACCTGCCCGATCTCCGTCTTGCCGTTCTTGGAGAAGTAGCTGACCTGCCAGTGCAGCGGCGCTTTCAGATACGCGCCGCCGTAGGAGCCGGGGTATTCGGCGCGGACCTTCTTCATGCTCTGCAGGCGGGCGGCGATCGCGAGCACCTGGTTGGCCGACAGGCGCCGCCCGGCGGGCGGCGTGTTCGACGGCGGCACGGGGACCGGGGCGTTGGGATCGGTCTGGGTGGTCGAGGTGGTCGTCGTCGAGGACGCGCTCGTCGCCGTGCCCTGTGCCCCGGCCGATCTGCGCTCGGCCGGCGCGCCGGCCGAGCCGGCTTGGCCAGGTACGACGGTCGGCGGCGTGGCCCCGAGTTGGGCGGGCTGCGGCACGCTGCCGAGCACATCGCCGGCCGCGTGTGCCGTCACGGGCAGCGCGAGCGAGAGCAGCAGAGCGATCGCTGTCGCGAGGCGTCGCATCAGGCGAGCGTAACGGCAGGGCTGGCGTGCCAGGGCCGCCTACGACGTTCGCAATCGTCAGCTGGCCGGCCCGAGCGCCCGGGCGCCGCTGGGCGCGAGCCCGAAGTGCGCGAGCACGATCGGCGCGATGTCGCGGATCGCCCACTGTCCGGGCTCGTGCGCGGGCAGCTCGACGCCACAGGCGATCAGCGCGCCGAGCGAGTCGGAGGCGTGCAGCGAGCCGTGGCTGCCGCCGCCGACGTGAGCCTGGCGACCCCAGTCGAGGAACTCGTAGCCGGGTGCGGCGGACAGCAGCACCTCGCCGGAACTTGGACAGGTGAGCGCTGACCAGACGCGGGCGAGCACGTCGGGGAAGGCAGGCGTCAGCAGGCGGCCATCGTGGGCGCTGCCGTCGATCACGGCGAGTGGACCGTCGACGCTCCAGCGCTCGCCACGCGGATCGGCGAGCTCACCGCCGGGGCTGAAGCGCAGCTCGCCGCGCTCGCGGCTTGAGATGACGCCCTCGCTCGGGCGTTCGTGGGCGTCGAGCGCAAGCCAGATGACGTGCTCGACGCCGTCGATGGCCAGGGCGCGGTCGACGACGGAGGCGCGCATGGCGTCGCGCTCGAGCTCGTGCAGCGCGTAGACCATGGCGGCGCGCTGGGAGGGGCAGACGGCGATGTGGGCGTCCTCGCCCTCACCGCCACGCGGGGGCTGGAGCACGCCGAGGTCGGCGAGCTCGTCCTGCAGCGCGATCGTGTCGGTGACGGGCGCTTGGGAGTGATCGGCCATCGCGATCACGGCGTGCTCGGCGAGGAACTCGTCGACGCCGCCGGCGGCGTCGCAGACGCGGGCGAGCTGCAGGTCGGCCTGGGCGAGCGACTGCATCTGCGCGTCGGGGCCGTCCTTGTGCGAGCGCCAGTCGTTGTCGGGCAGCGAGAGCAGCAGGAAGTCGAACAGGTCGCGCTCGACCATGTAGCTGGAGACACAGCCGGAGTGGCGGTCGCGCACGCCGGGCAGGCCCAGGCCGGAGCGGCAACCGGTCCGCCGCGAGGCGAAGATGTCGGCGTAGAACAGCTCGCGCGGCCCCATCACGGAGTGGCGCATGAGCGTCGAGGCGACACGCGTCAGAGCGGTGTCGCGCTGGGGCTCGTGACGATGGCGCCCGCGGTACATCAGATAGGTGGTGCCGGCCGTGCGCACGTCGGCGTCGTCGAGCGTCTCGAACACGGTCGGCGTCTCTGAGGAGAGGTGGGCGCGGTTCATGTTGTAGACGGTGTCGGTCAGCTGACGCCCGATGCCGAAACGCTGGGCGGAGCGGAAGCTCGAGCCGTATTCGACGTAGCGCTGCTCCTCGCGCAGGTACCAGTTCATGCCGGGCACGCGGTGCTCGTCCTGTGCCAGCCCGGTGACGATCGAGGCGGCGCAGACGGGCGTGACGGAGGGGAAGGCGGCGACGCAGTCGGGCACGTAGCGGCCGCGCTCGATCAGCGTCCCCAACACGGGGGCGACGCCGGCGGCGACGGCGCGCTCGAGCATCTCGGGCGCCATCGCGTCGATCACGCAGAGCACGAGCTTGGGCGGGCCGGAGCTCGTCGTGGACATCGTTCCGGGCGGGCCAGCCATCAGCGCCGCAGGATGCGCAGCCCGGCGTACTTCTCCTCGGACCGGGCACGCGTTTGCAGCAGCAGCCAGACGAGCGCGGCGAGCGCGGCGTAGCCGAGCGGATGCAGCAGCGCGACGAGCGCGGCCAGCAACAACGAGGCAGCGTCGAGATACACGGTGAGCGCCTGTTTGGCGGTGCCGTCGGCGAGTCGCGCGCGGGCGCGGGCAAACATCGGCAGCACGGCGCTCTGGCTCAGCCACACGACGGCGAGGCCACCGGCGAGGCCGGGCCACCAGGCGTCGTGGTGTGCGGCGAGCGTGCCGGCGAACAGCACGGCGCCGGCGCCGTAGGAGAGGCCGATGAGGGCGGCGGCGAGCGGCTCGGGGCGCCCTCGCTCAGCGGCGGGGTGCAGCAGCGCGGAGAGCCCGCCGAGGAGCTGTAGCGCGTAGGCGAGCACGAGCGCGAGGACGACGACGAGCAGCCACCAGTCGTCGGCCAGGAACTTGAACGGGTCGTGGGCGAAGCTCACGCCGAGCGCCTTGCCGGAGGCGAGCGCGCCGGCGAGCAGCACGGGCAGGAAGGGACGCAGGCCGCAGGCCGCGGCGAGTCCGGCGCCGAGACCTATGTAGAAGAAGATGCCGTTCATGCGCTCGGGCGTGCGGGGGTGCGCTACCGTGCTCCTCTGGCCCGGGACGCGACCGGTCCAGGACGATAGACGACACTCGCGCCGATCAGCACGCGGGCCGTGAGGTCCGCAGCGGGCGGCGGCGAATAGGAACGACAGCACATGGACCGATCGATCAGCGGAGCGGGTGGCGGGCGCGGAGCCCGGCCGACGGCGCACGAGCTGGCGCGCTACGAGTCGCTGTTCGCGGCGCGCACGCGCGGGATGAAAAGCTCGGCGATGCGCGAGATGATGGCGCTGACGGAGCGCTCGGACGTGATCTCGCTGGCGGGCGGGCTGCCGGACACGAAGACGTTCGCGCCGGAGCTGTACGCGAAGCTGATGTCGCAGGTGGCGGCAGGCTCGACGGCGCGCGCGCTCCAGTACGGCCCGACGGAGGGGATGGCGAGCACGGTGGAGTGCATCGCCCAGGTGATGGCAGCGGAGGGCACGACGATCGACCCGGGCGAGGTGATCGTCACGACGGGTGGCCAGCAGGTGATCGACCTGGTCTGCAAGGCGCTGATCGACCCGGGCGACGTGATCGTGGCCGAGGCGCCGACGTACCCGGGCGCGGTACCGACGTTCAGCGCATATGAGGCGCAGGTGGAGCAGATCGAGATGGACGCCGACGGGATGCCGATCGACGAGCTCGAGCGCGTGCTCGACCGGCTGCAAGCGGAGGGCAGGCGACCGAAGTTCATCTACACGATCCCCAACTTCCAGAACCCGGGCGGCGTGACGATGTCGCTGCCGCGCCGTCGGCGCCTGGTCGAGGTGGCGCACGAGCGCGAGCTGTTGATCCTCGAGGACAACCCGTACGGCCTGTTGCGCTACGAGGGCGAGTCGCTGCCGACGCTGCACTCGCTCGACGCGCAGGTGGGGATCGGCGGTGGCGCGGCGGACCTGGTGATCTACCTGGGCACGTTCTCGAAGATCCTCTCGCCGGGCCTGCGACTCGGCTGGTCGGTGGCGCCGCGACCGGTGCTGGAGAAGCTGAACCTCGGCAAACAGGGCTCGGACCTGTGCTCGTCGCCGGTCACGCAGCTGTTCGTGGCGGAGTACTTCAAGGAGCGCGAGGCGGGCGGCGAGCCGCACTGGCTGGGCTACCTGGAGCAGCTGAAGGACCTCTACCGGGCGCGCCGCGACGTGATGCTGGAATCGCTGGCCGAGCACTTCGGCGACGGCGCGCGCTGGACGCAGCCGCAGGGCGGGCTGTTCGTGTGGGCGACGCTCGACGAGCGGATCGACACGACGGACCTGCTGGCGCAGGCGCGCAAGAGCGAGGGAGTGGCGTTCGTGCCGGGGCGCGCGGCGTACATGGACGGACGGCGCGGCTACGCCTCGATGCGGCTGAACTTCGCGGGCGTCGAGGCGGGAGACATTCGCGAGGGCATCCGGCGGATCGGCAAGGTCGTGCGCCAGCAGCTCGGCCTGTATGGCTCGCTGACGGGCTCGAGCGCACGGGCAGGCGCCCCCGCGCCGGGCGACGCGGGCTCGGCCGAGGCCGCGGGTGACTCGGCGGCCGCTGCGAGCGATCGCGGCGTAGCCGATCGGCAGGCGGGCGAGTCACCGCTGGCCGACGTCGTCGCCTTCCCGCGGCGCGAGCAGGACGGATCGGCGCGCCGGCTGCAGGATCAATGAACGCGGCAAAGCGGGTGGCGGTGCTCAAGGGCGGGCGCTCGCTCGAGCGAAATATCTCGCTGCGCTCGGGCGCGCACGCACAGGAAGCGCTCACTCGTCTCGGACACGAGGTGATCGCGATCGACGTCGACGCAGGCTTCGTCGAGCAGTTGCTCAGCGCGTCCCCGGAGGCGGCGCTCGTGGCGCTGCACGGCCCGGACGGCGAGGACGGGACGCTACAGTCGCTGCTCGAGGCGATCGGCCTCCCCTACACGGGCTCGGGTCCGGCGGCGTGCATGTGCTGCACGGACAAGGCCCTGGCCAAGCATCTGATGCGCGGCGCGGGCATCCCGACGCCGGACTTCCACTCGTTCAAGGAGTCGTGGATCAAGCAGCTGGGCGCGGCGCAGGCGCTGCCGAGCGTGGAGCGCTCGCTGGGCTTCCCGCTCGTCGTCAAGCCGGTCAGCCAGGGCTCGGCGCTGGGCGTCAAGTTCGCGCGCTGCAGCGAGGAGCTGCCGGGTGCGCTGGTGGGCGCGCTCTCATATGACCGCAAGGTGCTGATCGAGCGCTACGTGAAGGGACGCGACCTTGCCGTCTCGGTGCTCGACGGCCCGGAGGGCCCACTGCCCCTGCCGGTGGTCGAGGCAGTCCCACGCGAGGAGGACTTCTTCGATTATGAATCGAGATACGAGATAGGAATGACCACGTTCGTGTGCCCGGCGGAGCTCCCGGGGGAGACGACTGCACGCGCGCAGGAGCTGGCGCTGTCGGTCTACCGGCTGCTCGGCTGCCACGGAGTGGCGCGCGTGGACCTGATGCTCGACGAGAGCGGCGAGCTGTGGGTGCTGGAGGCGAATGTCGTGCCGGGGATGACTGAGACGAGCTTGCTGCCGCAGGCGGCGGATGCGGCGGGCGTTGGGTTTGATGAGCTGATCGCTCGGGTGTTGCAGAGCGCATTTACGCGCTAGGAATCGCCGGCGGCGAAATCCTCGGGCGATACCTCGTCGAGGAACTCCTTGAACTTCTCGACTACGTCCTCGGACTCCTCGACGTCGTGCTCGAACTCGATGGCGGACTCGGCGATCACGTCCTCGGCGGCGAAGATCGGTGCGCCGCAGCGGACGGCCAGGGCGATCGCATCGCTCGGGCGGGAGTCGATCTCGAGCTCGCGGCCGGCGACCTGCAAGGTGATCGAGGCGAAGAACGTGTTCTCGCGCAGCTCGGTGACCGAGACGGAGGTGCATTTGACCTCGAGCTCGCCGAGGATCTCGCTCAGCAGGTCATGCGTCATCGGTCGTGGCGTGCCGGCGCCCTGCAGCTTCATCAGGATCGAAGCGGCCTCGGGATGACCGATCCAGATGGGCAGGAACTTGTTGCCCTCGACAGTCTTCAGAAGCACGATCGGCTGCTTGCCAACCATGTCGAAGCTGACGCCGTAGATGACCATCTCCTGCACGCAAAGTCCTCCGAGAGGGGGAAAGGCCAGAGTATAGGTACCCGCGAAGCCCAGCCAACGGGCGCTGAGGGCTTGGCTCAGGCCTCTGCGACGCCGTCGCCGTCGGCCTCTGAGCGGAACGTCCAGAGCTTGTTGCCGAGGAAGTTGAAGGGCATCGACGCGGCGACGGCGAGCGCCTGGGCGGGCACCTTCGGCAGGTTCGCGGCCTCGACGAACAGCGTCAGCAGCAGCAGGCTGACGGTCTCGGCGAGCAGGCTGACGAGCAGGAAGCGGGCGGCCTGATGGTGGGCGCGACCCTCGCGCGCGTCGAACGTCCAGTGCCGGTTGAGCACGAAGTTGTTCAGCACCGCGACGAGCCACGCTGCGACGGAGGCGACGCGGTACTCGAAACCGGCCCCGTGCACGAGCAGCGCGTAGACGGCGACGTTGACGACGAAGCCGACGCCGCCGACGAGCCCGAAGCGCACGAGCTGAAGCCAGTTGGCGGGCCTACGCAGCCCGTGCAGCAACCGCACGTGCGGGCGGATGCGGACGGATGAGGCGATGTCGCGGGCGTGGATGTCTACGGCGCTGGCCTCATCTGGCATCAGAGCAGGTTAGCGAGCCACGCCGGTCGCCCATCCGCCTGGGGGGCGCGCACCGGCGTCGTCCTCAGCTCACGTGCGCTGTAAGGGTAACGGGCCCGGCGGGCCAGGTGACTCGCCGCAACCAGCAGGCGCGCCGCGCCAGCGTGGCCGCTAGCCTTGCTGTCGTGACGGATTCGAGCCAAGCCAGCGTTCCGCGCCCGCTGGCGGGCGCGCTGTCGCGCTGGTCGCTGATCGCCGCAGCATTGGCGGTCGCGCTGATCGCGCTCGGCCTCGTGCTCGCGCTGAGCGGCGGCTCGCACGCGCGTGGGGCAGGGGTCGTCAGGCGAAACGTCGCCGTGAAGCGACAGGCGAGCGTGCCCGCGAGCAAGCCGGGCAGCGCCACGGGCGCAGTTTCGGGATCGTCGAAGGCCTCGGCGCCGGCTCTTGCCGCCGCGACGGCTGGGAGCGCGGCGGGCGGTAAGCGGGCGAACGCCTCCGAGGTCGCCGACCCGGAAGAAGCGAGCAGCTTCCCGGCCCCGGCCGGCATACAGCACAGGGCCGCAAAGACGCCGTCCAAGGCCGGCGAAGAGATCGTCGCCGCGGGAGCGCCTTCAGACGCGGAAGTCAAGCAGGAGCTCGCCCAGATGCAGGCCGTCGAACGCACGGCCAAGCGCGCACAGCAGCAGGCGCTGAAGCCCGTCGCCGGCGGCAACTCGGTCGGCGGCAACGGCACGATCCCGATTCCGCCGAACGTCCCGGAAGCGGTCCAGCGGGTGATCGCCGGAGCCAACGCGATCGCCGACTTCCCGTACGTGTTCGGCGGCGGGCACGGCTCGTTCGTCGACAACGCCTACGACTGCTCGGGCTCGGTCAGCTACGCGCTCGCCGCCGGGGGCCTGCTGAGCGCGCCGCAGACCTCGGGCGAACTGGAGAGCTGGGGCGCACCGGGTCCGGGTCGCTACATCACGATCGAGGCGGCCGCAGGGCACGTCTACATGTATGTGGACGGCGTGATGTACAACACCGCCGGGCGCAGCGGCGTGTACGCGTCGCGCTGGCAGGTCAAACCGGTCGACAACTCGGGCTTCGTGACGCGTCACTGGCCGGGGCTGTGACGCACGCCCGGTGATGGCGGCGCTGATCCCACTCGCGCTCGACGGCGAAGCGGCGATCGAAGCGGGTAGCACGAGCACGGCGATCGCCGTCGTCTCGGCGATCTCGATCGTCGCGGGCTACGTCGTCCTGTACCTGCTGTGGCGCTACGTGTTCAGCGCGAAGGCGAAAGCCAAGCGCGGCGAACCGCCCGAACACTGATAAGCGGCGACGCGGGAGCGCGTGCTCGCCTAAAGAGAGCGATGCCTCTGCTCAGTGTGAGAGGTTGACGCTGCTGAGCACGGTCGTGGGGACCGGGCTGCTCGGGTTGTGCACGACCATGCGCACCATCAGCGAGACCTTGTGCAGCTTGCGCAGGCGGGCCGCGGTGGACTTGCTGAACTTGATCTTGTAGCTGTTGTGCCCGCCCTTGGTCGTCACGAGGATCGCTTTGGCAATCACGATCTGCGGCGGCGTGCCCTTGGCCAGGCCGGTAGCGACAGGACCTTTCAGCCCGATCTTCTTGGCCACCGAGCTCGCGAGCAGGACCTCGAAGCGCCCGGCGACCTGCGAGCTGACGGAGTAGCGCACGACGAGACCGCTGCGCAGCACCGAGGCGAGGCTGTGCGAGGACACGGCCTGGGTGGCCACCACTTTCGGCTTGGCCGCGCCCGCGCCCGCGCCCGTCGTGGTCGTTCCGGGCGTGGAGGAGCCGGAGCCAGTGCCCGGTCCACCTGGGGCTGGCGGGGTGGGAGGGGCCGGCGGGGGCGGCGGAGGCGGGCCGTTGACGGTCACCGTATGCGTGACGCTGGCGATGTTACCTGCGTAGTCGGTGACGGTCAGCGACACGTCGTAGTCACCGCCGTAGGTGTAGACGTGGGCGGTGCTCGCGACCGGGTTCGGGTTGCCGGTGCCCGAGGCCGACGTACATTCCTCGGGCGAGTAACCGTTCGTCGGCACGTGCTGTCCGCAGTCGACTTCCGCGCCCGTGCCGTCGCCGAAGCTCCACAGGTACTTCTGGATCCCGAGCGAGACGACCGACTCGGTCGCGTTGAACGTTGCGATGTCGCCCGAGCGGATCGGGTTCTGCGGGGTGAATTCGGCCGTGACGCTTACGCCGTTGATGCACGGCACACCCGGGTAGGCGGCGAATACGGCCGCCTGATCGAAGACGTCGTTCAGGTAGTACTGACGGCCGCCGATCGTCTGGTTGTGCGCGATGCCCGCCTTTGTGTGTTCTTCGACGCTGTTCCCCGGCGGTTTGAGCAGTTCTCCGCCATAGAAATCGTTGCGGCACTTGTCGACGACTTCGGCTTTGTCGACCCCCGTGTCGTGCCATCCGGTGAACAACGGGTTGGTCGCCGTCGACAGCGCCTGGTCTGACACGTTGTTGATGATCAGATCGGCGAGGCCGGTGCTGTATTCCCCTTCGGGCCCGAGGCCGATCTGATTGGGCTCCTGCAGCGTTTTGGTTCCGTCCTGGCAGCCGCTGCCGGAGATTTCGACTTTGCTGATCGTCCCGTAGTTGCCTGCCGTCCATGGCTCCACTGCGTAGAGGACCGTCGAGGCGAGCGGACCGCCGGCCGGGATAAACGAGTGATAGCTGCAGAGCGGGTGTTCGGAGCCCTGCGACGAGCAGTTGTCCGCTTCTCCGCTTCCCTCCAGGCAAACCGTCACGCGCGGGGGCGTGAAGACGTAATAGATCGGCGTCGGTCCAGAGCCGGGGTTGAGACCGGTCGGCAGGCCGTTTGCCACGATGTATTTAGTCAGCTCCGCACGAATCTGGGCGTCGGTCAGGCAGGGAGCCGCTTCGCTGCAGTTGCCGGAGGCCGGATAGGCGTCAGTGTCGGTATAGGCGCCCCGGAACGTCATGTCGTACGAGGACTTACCCCCCGTGGCGTCGTGGTACTGCGCGATCACCGCGAAGTTGTTATCCAGTGCGCCGCTGGCAGTGCCGGCGTTCTGAAGGAAGCCGGAAATCAGTTCCTCCCAACTGCCCCTGTACTCGCCGGTGTGTTGATCCCAGTAGAGCGCATACGGAGCTGTGCTGTGTACGACCGGTCCGCCTTCATAGGAAAGCGGTTCGGTGATTTCGTTGAGTTCTGCGAAGGTTTCCGGCTGAACGCCGAATTGGTGCCCGCCGACGCTGGTGACGACGGCGCCGGCCGGCTGCGCGATGCAGAGGCAAGCGACGATGGTGGCCGTCAGCGCGGCTGCCAGCGCGAACGCCGCGAGCCGAGCCGAGCCGGGTCGGTCCGCGCGGGGCGCGTTGCCGTCCGTTCCGAAGATTGCGAACACAGGCCCTCATCGGCAGCTCCGCGCAGAATCCTTAGTCCGGCTGAAGCTCGGTGCAGGCAGGAGCTGGAGTGACGCGCGAGAATGCCCCACATAGGACCGACATGGCCCGCTGAACGCGCGTGTGAGCGACAGCCCCCTGCTTGGTCGGCTCGACACGAGATGGAATGAACATCGAAGTCTCCCAGCACTTCCTCGACGATCGCGGCCAGCGTTCGGGCTTCGTCCTGCTCGGGACCTTCCTGCTGGCCTTCCTGTTCATCCGCACGAGCGCGCGCATGATCCGCAGCCCCAAATTCTCCTGGTGGCCGGGCAGCGTCCAGACGAAGGGCGGGCTGCACCTGCATCACCTCGTGTGGGGCATCTGCCTGATCATGAGCAGCGGCTTTCTCAACTTCGCGCTCGCGCCGGAGAGTCCCTGGTCGGAGGTGCTCGCGGCACTGTTCGGCATCGGCGCCGGGCTGACGCTCGACGAGTTCGCCCTGTGGATCCACCTCGAAGACGTCTACTGGTCCCAGGAGGGCCGCAGCTCGCTCGACGCCGTCGTCGTCGCGACGCTGCTCGGCGGCATGGTCGTGCTCGGCCTCGCGCCGTTCGACCTGACCAACCAGGAAGGCTCGATCAGCTCGCTGGTCGTGGCGATCCTGATCGACATTGTGCTCGCCGCGCTCGCGATCCTCAAGGGCAAGCCGCTGCTCGGGCTGGTCGGCATCTTCCTCCCGTTCTTCTCGCTCGTCGGCGCGATCCGCCTGGCCTCGCCCACCTCGCCGTGGGCGCGCAAGCGCTACCGGCCGGACAGCCGCAAGATGAGCGCGTCGCAGGCGCGCTGGGAGCGCGTGCGCAGGCGGCGGCAGTGGCTGGGCGACGCGATCGGCGGCACCCCCTCGGCGCAGTAGATTGCGCTCGTGGACACTGCCGCGAGCAAGCTCGAGCTGACGCTCCTGCCCGGCGCCCGAGCGCTGCTCGAGGTGCACGCGCGCGAGCTGCCCCAGCGCGACGATCTGTGCGGCGCGTTCTGCGGCGCGCTCGCGCTGCACGCGGCCGGGCTCCTCGAGCGCGGTGGCGAGCCGCTCGACCAGGACGCCGTGGCGGTGGCCGCCGGCAGCTTCGTCTCGCGCGTGCCCGACACGAGTGCATTGCCGGCGGGCGAGCATGGGCGGCGCGACTACCGCATCCAGCCGCCGTTGATCGACGACGCATCGGTCTCCGGCACGAACTGCGCCGGTGTGCTGCGCGCGATCGAGCAGCTCTCAGACGAGCGCCTGTGCGCGCTCCCCTACGCCGGGCCGTGGTCGGGCGAGGCGCTCGCCGGGCTGTTCGATGCGGTCGCGGCCCTGGCGCGCCCGGCCACGCTGATCGCCAACGTCGCCACACGTCAGCTGTGGGGCTCGGCGCCGAGCGTCGCGGCGCTGCTCGGCCGGCTGCTCGACGGGGCAGACGATGGCCCGCGACCCGACTGGGACGTCGGGCATTTCGTGTGCGTCTTCGGGCGGTTGCGCGGGCCGGGCGGCGAGCTGTACGGCGTGGCCGACACGTATGCCGCGCTCGGCGTCGGCGGCGTGCACGTGCAGCCGCGCGAGCGACTCGCCCACGCGCTCGCGCGGCCCGACATGGCCCCAGGCGGGATGATCGCCGTCGTCGCCCGTGAGGACGTCGCTTCCGTGCGCGCCGCGGCGGGCTCCTGTGGTCTGCAGGAGCGCGCCTGGGACAACGGGACGCTGACCGTCGCGCCGAGCGCATGAGCGGCGACGGCTCAGGCGACGCCGGCCTGCTCGCGCTCGTGTGCTGCGACCTCGGCGCGATCGTGCGGGGCCGCTCGCTGCCGGCCGACGACACACAGGCTGACGCAGGCGTCGGCTGGGTGCCGGCCAACCACGCGCTCACGCCGCTCGGCACGCTGGCCGAGCCCAACCCGTTCGGCTCGACGGGCGATCTGCGCCTGCTGCCCGATCCGCGCACGCGCGGGCGCGTCGACGGCGAAGGGGACGTCGATGCGCTCGAGCTCGTGCTCTGCGACATCGCCGAGACGGACGGACGGCCGTGGGAGTGCTGCCCGCGCACGTTCCTGCGCGAGGCGGTCGAGCAGCTCGAGGCCGAGCTGGGGCTGCGCGTGATGGCGAGCTTCGAGCACGAGTTCCAGCTGCTCGAGGAGCAACCGGCGGCGCTGCCCTTCTCGCTCGAGGCACAGCGACGCGCTGGAGGCTTCCCGGGGCGCGCGATGCGCGCGCTCGTGCAGGCCGGTGCGCAGCCGGAGCGGTTCATGCCCGAGTACGCCTCGCACCAGTTCGAGATCCCGGTGGCGCCGGCCGAGGGGGTCGCTGCGGCCGATCGCGCGGTCGTGCTGCGCGAGGTCGTGCGCGAGGTGGCGCGCCGCGAAGGGCGCCGCGCCACGTTCACGCCGCTGCTCGATCCGGCGGAGGCGGGCAACGGCGTGCACATCCATCTCAGCCTGCTCGACGCCGATGGACATCCGGCGCTGTATCAGCGATCGCGGCCGGGAGCGCTGAGCGAGCTCGGTGGCAGCTTCGCCGCCGGCGTCCTGCGCAACGCGCGCGCATTGAGCGCGCTGAGCGCGGCGAGTCCCGTGTCGGCTGGGCGCCTGGCGCCGCACCGCTGGGGCGCCGGCGCGGTCTGCCTCGGCCGGCAGAACAGGGAAGCGCTGCTGCGCATCCCGCCGCTCGTGGCAGGCGCCGGCGAACCGGGGCAGCAGCTGCGACTCGAGTACCGCGGGGCGGACGCGGCGGCCAACCCCTACCTGGCGCTCGGGGCCGTACTGCGGGCGGGCCTGGCGGGCGTGCGCGAGGCGCTCGAACCGGCGCCGCTCCTCGAGTGCGACCCGGCGGAGCTCGACGCGGGCGAGGCCGAGCGCTACGGCGTGGGCGGACTGCCGGACTCGCTCGGCGGCGCGCTCGCGGCGCTCGCCGAAGACCAGGAGGTGCGTGGGTGGATGACGCCGCTGATGTACGACGCCTACCTCGCGGTCAAGCGCAGCGAGGTGGAGGCGGCTGAGGGCAGCGACCTACCGGAGCTCTGCGCGCGCTATGCCCGGATCTACTGACGCCGAGCTCGCGCGACTGCTCGCGGCGCTCGACGGCGAGTTGCCCGCCGCTGTCGAGCTGCGCCGACGGCTGCACGCCATGCCCGAGCCGGCGCACGAGGAGCGGCGCACGGCAGAGATCGTGCGCGAGCACCTTCCTGTACAGGCACAGAGCGCCGCCGGTACGGGGCTGCTCGCGCGAGTGGGGCCCGCGCAGGGCGCTCCGATCGCGATCCGCGCCGAGCTCGACGGCCTGCCGATCGCCGAGCGCACGAACGCTCGGTTCAGCGCGCGCGGCGAGACGATGCACGCGTGCGGGCACGACGTGCACATGGCCGCGCTCGTCGCGCTCGCGCGCGCGGCCGCGGGAGTGCAGGAGCTGGCCGTGGCGCTGCTGGCCGTGTTCCAGCCGAGCGAGGAGGCCTACCCCTCGGGAGCTCGAGAGCTGGCGAGCGGAGAGCTGGCGAGCGTCGCTCCGGCAGCTGTGGTCGCGGCGCACATCCACCCTGAGCTGCCGTGGGGCAGCGTCGCGCTCGACGCGGGCGTGGTCAATGCCGCGAGCGACTCGGTCGAGATCACGGTCGAGGGCGAGCCCACGCACGGCGCCTATCCGCAGCACGGGCGCGACCCGATCCTGGCGATCGCGCAGATCGTCGTAGCGCTGCATGCGCAGGCGGCGCGACGCGTCGATCCGCTCGCGCCGGCGCTCGTCAATGTCGGCGTGCTCGAAGGCGGTCGCACGGAGAACGTGATCCCCGCCCGCGCGCGTGCCCGCGCTTCGCTGCGCGCGCATCGCCCGCAGGAGCGCGCGGCGCTGCGGGAGCTGGTCGAGGAGGTCGTGCACGGCGTCGCCTCGGCGCACGGGTGCAGGGCGAGCGTCGAGCTGATCGAGGGCGAGCCGGCGCTCGAGAACGATCCGCGGATCGTCGGGCGTGGTCGCGAGCTGCTCGGGCAGGCGGGGCTGGCGAGCGCCGCCGCGTGGCGCTCGTGCGGCTCCGACGACTTCGCCTTCTTCGGCGAGCTGGCACCACTGGCGATGGGGTTCGTCGGCCTCGACGGCGCGCCCGGCTTCGTCTCCCGTCCGCTGCACCACCCTGAGCTGCTGCCGCCGGACGAGGCCGTCGCGCTCGTGGCGCGCACGCAGGCGGTGCTCTTCGTCGCGGCTGCCGAGGCGCTTCAGCCGAGCTGACGTGCGAGCCCACCGGGTCCGTCGAGAGGACTGACAGCAGTAGACTGCGCGGTGTCCACGCTGTAGGATGGCGCCCAGCGTCGGTGGTTCGCGAGGGACGAGCTGCCGCAAGCGCGCGGGCAAGGGAGAGGACGATGGAGGGAGATTCGCTGCTTGGACGATGCGCGATGCGTTCGCGCAGGCGCCGCGCATGGCTGCTCTCGACGGCGCTCGCAACGATGCTCGGCATGCTTCCGGCGGCATCGGCTTCAGCGTCGTCGTATGGCGTCGCTGCCTGGGGCTACAACGGCTCGGGTCAGCTCGGCAACGGCACGAGCACGATCAGCCGCGTGCCCGGCGCGGTGGCCGGTCTGAGCGAAGTGACGGCCGTGGCGGCCGGCGGCGAACACGGGCTGGCGCTGCTAGCCAACGGCACCGTCAGGGCGTGGGGCAACAACCGCATGGGTCAGCTCGGCAACGGCACGACGACGAACGGCAAAGTGCCGTTGCCCGTGTCGGGGCTGAGCAATGTCGTGGCGGTCGCGGCCGGCAAAGAACACAGCACAGCGCTGCTGGCCAACGGCACGGTGATGGCTTGGGGCGGCAACGAAGAAGGCCAGCTCGGCGGCGGCACGAAAGCACTGAAAAGCACCGTCCCTGTGGCCGTCAAAGGGCTCAGCGGCGTGACCGCGATCGCGGCCGGTGGCGACTTCAACCTGGCACGGCTGAGCAACGGCACGGTGATGGCCTGGGGCGCCGGTGGCGAAGGCCAGCTCGGCAACGGCAAAAAGAGCAAAAGCAGCACGCCGGTCGTTGTGAAAGGGCTGAGCGGCGTGACCGCGATCGCGGCCGGTGGCGAACACGGGCTGGCGCTGCTGTCCGACGGGACGGTCATGTCGTGGGGAAGCAACCTCGCACGCCAGCTCGGAATGCCGTCCGAATTCAAAGTCGTCAAAGAAGACGAAGAAGAATTCCTGGAAGAAGAAGAAGAACCGGAAAACAGCGACGTGCCGGGCGCCGTACAGGCGCTGAGCGGGGCTATCGCCGTGGCGGCGGGCGCCGAACACAGTCTCGCCCTGCTGGGCGACGGCGAAGTGATGGCCTGGGGCGCCAACAGCAACGGGCAGCTCGGCAACGGAAGCCAGGCCGCAGCGAGCAACATGCCCACCGCCGTCGGCGGCCTCGGAGGCGTCACCGCGATAGCGGCCGGCGCGCGCCACAACCTGGCGCTGCTCAGCGGCGGCAGCGTGGAGGCGTGGGGCTACAACCCGGACGGGCAGCTCGGCGACGGCTCGAACCTGAACAGCCCGGTAGCGGTCGCGATCGCGGGTCTCGGCGGCGTCGTGAAGATCGCCGGCGGCGGCTGGCACAGCCTCTCGATGGGAGCGCCGGTGGCGACCGTCACCGGCATCAGCCCCGCCTCGGGGCCGCATCAGGGGGGCACGAGCGTAGCGATCACGGGGCTGAATTTCGCCGAAGCGACGAGCGTGCACTTCGGCTCGAGCGCAGCGAGTGCCTTTACGGTCAACTCGCCCACATCGATCACCGCGACATCGTCTGGCGGGGAAGGCACCGTCGACATCACCGTCACCACGCCGAGTGACACGAGTGGGATCAGCGCGGCGGACAGGTTCACCTTCATCCCGCCGCCCACCGTCACGAAAGTGAAACCGAACAACGGCCCGGCCGCCGGCGGCACGAGCTCGACGATCACCGGCACCGACTTCACGGGCGCCACGAGCGTGAGCTTCGGCGCGCTGCCGGCAAATAGCTTCACGGTCAAGTCGCCGACGTCGATCACCGCGATTGCCCCGGCGGGCACCGCGGGGGCAATCGACATAACCGTGACGACGGCGAGCGGCACGAGCGCGGTCAACACCTACGACGTGTTCAAATACGCGGCGCCGACGATCACGAGCATCAGCCCCAGCGCCGGCCCGTCGGCGGGCGGCACGAGCGTGACCGTGAACGGCAGCGGCTTCGCGCCGGGAGCCGGCGCGACCAGCTTCCTTTTCGGCAAAGCGACGGGTGGCTCCGTGCTGTGCAGCTCGAGCACGAGCTGCACGTTCGTCACCCCTCCCGCGAAAAAAGCGGGTGTCGTCGAAATCGTCGCCGCGGTCGGCAAAGCGAAAAGCGCAAAAATTCCGCCGGGCGATCAGTTCACCTACGAATAGCTCGCTCGCGGTCGTAGGTAATCGCGAAGTCGCCTCAGCCGCCGAGCGGCGAGGGCGGGATTCGCGGTTCGCCGTGAACCTCGGGTATGCGCATCGTCAGCTCGTCGAGGAAGCACCAGGACCAGTCTTCGCGCGGCTCGATCGAGCGGATGATCGGATGGCCGCTGGAGTGCGCATGCGCACTGGCGTGCCGGTTGGGCGAGTCGTCGCAACAGCCGACCTTGCCGCACTCCAGGCAGATGCGCAGGTGCAGCCAGGGGTCGCCCGTGCGCAGGCAGTCCTCGCAGCCCTCGACCGACTCGGGCAGCTCGGTGACCAGGACCTGGTCGAGGTGCGTGCAGTTCGGCATCGAGTCCTCACTTTCCGGGTTGGGCGAAGGGCAGCCGCACGCGGAACGTGGTGCGGCCGGGTTTCGAGTCGAGCGTGAGCGAGCCGTCGTGGCGGTCGACGACGATGCGCCGGGCCGTGGCGAGGCCGAGTCCGGTGCCGTAGCCGACATCCTTGGTCGTGAAAAACGGGTCGAAGATGCGCGACAGCACGTCCGCGGGAACGCCCGGTCCGTCGTCTGAGATCTCGATCACCGCGCATTCTCCGTCGGCGTGCGTGGCGATCGTGATCGTGCCGCTCTGCCCGAGCGCGTCGATCGCGTTGTCGAGCAGGTTGGTCCACACCTGGTTGAGCTCGGAGCCGTGCACGGTCAGCTTCGGCAGCGTGCGGTCGTACTCTCGCACGAGCACGATCTCGGTGTGCTTGAGCTTGTACCCAAGCACGGCGAGCGTCGTCTCCAGACCCTCGTGCAGGTCGACCTCGACGAGGTCGCCGCGGTCCATGTAGGCGTAGGACTTGACGGCGCCGACGAGGCTCGACATGCGCTCGGTCGACTCTTCGAGCTCGGCGACGAGGCGCCCGGCGACGAGCGAAGCCGCGACCCATTGCAGCGCAGCGTCGGTCGCCGGCCCGGCAAGCTCGGCGAGCCGATCGAGCCACGCCTGGTCGACGCCGGCGACGGCGAGCGGCTCGGCCAGCCGCCACGGCTCGTGCACGCCAAGCGCTTCAAGGCGCGCGAGCAGCTCGTCCTCGGCGTCGGCTGCGTCGAGCGCATCGAGCGCGGTGCACGCGGCGGCGTGAGCGATCGCCTGCTGCTGCAGCACGACAAGCTCGCCGGCTTGCTCGCGCTCCATGCCCGACTCGACGAAGCGCGCGATCGTCGAGCTGATCACATCGAGCGCTTCGGTCATCTGCTGCGCGGCGCGGCGGGCCGCGGCGGCGGGGTTGTTCAGCTCGTGCGCGAGCCCGGCGGCCATCGTGCCGAGCGAGGTCAGGCGCTCACGGCTCTGCTCGCTGCTCGTGATGCGGCTCATCACGGGGGCCACCTGCTGCATCACGCGGCGGTGTATGGCGGGCTGCTCGAACGCAAGCCGGCGGAAATCCTCTGCTGGGATCAGCGCCAGGCGGCAATCGGTTTCAGCGCGCATGCGCACCCCCAGCGAGCCTCCGGTGAGCGTCGCGATCGCGCCCATCCAGGTGGGCGCCTTGTGCCGTCCGACCGGCTCGCTGCTCGAGCCGTCGACGATCGACGCCTGCGCATCGCCGCGCAGCAGCAGCTGCATCCCGCGGTTCTCCTCCCCCTGCTCGGCGATGATCTGCCCGGCGCCGACGCGGTAGGTGTGCGCAACCGGGATCCACTCGGCCAACTGCTCGTCGTCGAGTTCTTCGAACAGGTCGACCGAGCGCAGCTCCTGCAGCGTGACCGGCGGCTCGGCCGTCGCGCCGGCAGGATCCTCCGCAGCGCCGACCGGCGCGGCGGCGGCGCGCTCGTCTGCGGCCGGCTCGCTCATGCCTCGAGCAGGTACTCGTGGATCAACGAGACGGCCATCGAGCCCTCGCCGACGGCGCTTGCGACGCGCTTGATCGAGCGGGCGCGGACATCGCCGGCGACGAACACGCCGGGCACCGTCGTCTCGAGCACGAACGGCTCGCGCTCGAGCGCCCAGCCGGCGGTCTGCGCGTCGCGCCCGGCGAGGATGAAGCCGCGCTCGTCGCGTGCGAGCACGCCGTCGAGCCAGTCGGTGCGCGGCGAGGCGCCGATGAACACGAAGCAGGCGTCGGCGGCGAGCGTCTCCTCGCCGCCGGGTCCGTCGATGCGCACTTGACTGAGATGCCCTTCGACTTGCTCGGCGGCGATCGCCCGCGTGCCGGTGCGCACCTCGACGTTGTCGAGCCCGGCGATCTGCTCGATCAGGTAGTGCGACATCGAGGCCTCGAGCGAGGGGCCGCGCACGAGCATCGTCACGGTGGCGGCGTAGCCGCTGAAGTACACAGCGGCCTGGCCGGCCGAGTTGGCCCCGCCGATCACGACGATGCGCTGGTCGGCGCAGGCGCGCGCCTCGGTCATCGCGGCGCCGTAGTAGACGCCGGCGCCGGTCAGCTCGGGGAAGCCGGGCGTGTCGAGCTGGCGGTAGGAGACGCCCGAGGCGACGAGCACGCAGCTCGCGCTGAGCACCTCGCCGCCGCTCAGTTCGATCAGCCGCGCCGAGCCCTCGACGCGCAGCGCGACGGCCTCCTGCACGGTCAGCAGCTCGGCGCCGAGCCGGCGCGCCTGATCGGTCGCGCGGCGCGCGAGGTCCGAGCCGGACAGGCCGGCGGGGAAGCCGAGGTAGTTCTCGATCCGGCTCGACTGGCCGGCCTGCCCGCCGGGCGCCTCGCGCTCGACCATGATCGTCTTCAGCCCCTCCGAAGCGCCGTAGACGGCGGCGGCGAGGCCGGCTGGGCCGCCGCCGACGACGACGAGGTCGTAGTGCTCCTGCGCGGGCGTGCCGGTGACGCCGAGGCGCTCGGCCAGCTCGAGCACGCTCGGGCGCTCGAGCACGGCGCCGTCCTCGAGCAGCACGACGGGCAGCCGCTCGGCGTCGACGGCGGCCACTTGCAAGAGCTCGCGCGCCTCGCCGTCGCGTTCGACGTCGAGCCAGCGCGCGGGCACGCGGTTGCGCACGAGGAAGTCACGCAGATCATGCGACTCCTTGGAGAAGCGGTGTCCGACGACGCGCACGCCGCCGGCCTCGAGCGCAGCGCCGGACTCCCACGTGGTCAGCAGATCCTCGACCACCGGGAACAGCTGTTCCTCGGGCGGGTCCCATGGCTTGAGCAGGTAGTAGTCGAGCGCGACGTCGTTGATCGCGGCGATCGCGGCGTCGGTGTCGGCGTATGCCGTCAACAGCACGCGCTTGGCATCGGGCACGACTTTGCGCGCCTCCACGAGGTACTGCGTGCCGGGCATGCCGGGCATCCGCTGGTCGGCGATCAGCATCGCCACCTGGTCGCCGCGCGCACGCGACTCGCGCAGGATCTCCAGGGCATCGGCGCCCGAGCCGGCGCGCAAGATGCGAAAGCGCTCGCCGAAGCCACGACGCAGGTCGCGCGCGACGGCGGCGAGCACGGCCGGCTCGTCGTCGACCGCCAGGATCGCCGGTCGCCGCGAGGAGTTCTGCGGCTCGGACGCGACCGCGGCTGCTGGCTCGGCTCGGGCGGACATGGCGCCATTGACAGTAGTCGCTTGCCCGGGTTGGGTTAAGTGCGACGGAGGCCGAGGCGGAGGCTGCCGGGTCCACGGCCGACCCGTATCGTTCGCCGCGATGGCCACGCGCGCGGTGCAGACCAACGGGATCGAGCTGAGCGTGCTCGACGAGGGAACGGGGCCCCTTGTTGTGCTCTGCCACGGCTTTCCCGAGCTGGCCTTCTCCTGGCGCCACCAGGTGCCGGCGCTGACGGGCGCGGGCTACCGCGTGCTCGCACCCGACATGCGCGGCTTCGGCGAGAGCTCTGCGCCGCAGGCGGTCGAGGCATACGACTTGGCGACGCTGTGCGCCGACATGACAGGACTGCTCGACGAGCTCGGCGAGCGCCAGGCGATCTTCGTCGGCCACGACTGGGGCGCCAACGTGGTCTGGCAGCTGGCGGTGCTCGCGCCCGAGCGCGTGCGCGGGGTCGCCGGCCTGAGCGTGCCGTTCGTGCCGCGCGCGCCGGCGGCGCCGATCCCGATCATGCGCCGGCACCTCGGCGAGGACTTCTACATCGTCTGGTTCCAGCAGCCGGGCGTGGCCGACGAGGCGCTTGCGCGCGACGTGCGACGCACGCTCACGACGAGCCGGCAGTGGACCGCGGATTGGGCGCTGGAGGACGGCAGCGAGCCGCGCCTGCCGCCGTGGCTGTCCGAGCAGGAGCTCGCCGTGTACGTGGAGGCGTTCGAGCGGACCGGCTTCACGGGCGGGCTGAACTGGTACCGCAACATCGACCGCAACTGGGAGCTGACCGAGCCGGTCGCCGAGCGCCGCGTGGAGCAGCCGGCGATGTTCCTGACCGGCGAGCTCGATCCGGTGCGTCGCTTCATGCCCGCCGAGGCGATGCACGGCTGGGTCAGCGATCTGCGCGCCGAGATCGTCGTGCCGGGCGCCGGCCACTGGGTGCAGCAGCAGGCGCCGGATGAGGTCAACGCGGCGCTGCTGGAGTTCCTCGGCGAAGTCTGAGCTCAGCCGGCGGCACGGCACGGGGCGGGCGGAGCGGCGCGGCGGTCGTCGCGGGCCACTCGTGACGCTGCTGGAGCCGATGCTGCGAGCACGAGATCGGCTCGTCGCCTCGGGGTCCTGGTGCTACGTTTAGGCCATGACGCGAGCCGATCTACACCGCCTTGTGGACGAGTTGCCCGACGAGAGCGTAGACCCTGCCGGGGTCCTGCTGGCTCGTGCCAAGGACCCAGTGCTGGCGGCCCTTGAGGCTGCTCCCTTTGATGACGAGCCCTACACCGGGGATGATCGAGCCGCGTCCGAGGAAGGCTGGGCGGCCTACCAGCGAGGCGAGGCGATCAACGTAGCCGAGTTGCGCGCGGAGCCTGACGCTGACGCCTGAACTGCCCGAGTGGGACGCGGTGGTCGGGCCCGCTGCCGCGAAGTCCCTGCGCAAGCTGCCCCGCAACGAACGAGAGCGCATCCTTGCCGCCATCGAGCACCTGCCGACAGGCGATGTGCGAAGCCTCAAGGGCCGACCAGGCGAGTGGCGTCTGCGCGTCGGCGACTGGCGAGCCCTCATACGCCTCGACTCCCAGGACCGCGTGATCGTCGTGACGGCCGTCAAGCCCCGTGGTGGGGCCTACGACCGCTGAGCGCTGCGACCGTATCCACGGTGTTCAGGCGTCCTCGTCACGGATGCTGAAACGAGCGGCCCTGATCTGCTCTTCTGCGGAGATTGGGGCTGCGCCTCGAATCGCCTACACCGTCAGCGACCAACTCCGCCTTCAGACAAGTTCAGTGGGCGATCCTGGATTCGAACCAGGGACCTCTTCCTTATCAGAGAAGCGCTCTAACCGACTGAGCTAATCGCCCGAGCGAGCCGCGGATCTGCTCTGCGAAGGTCGCATCCGCCGCACACCGAGATCGACCATCTTATCGGTGCCCGCCAAGCCCGCGTCGCCGAAACGAGCGCCCACGGGCGCTCCGCCTCCCACCACCGGCAATTCGTCTATCTGGAATGCTCCAGCAGCCCCGGGATCGCCCGTGGGCGCAGCCGCCGCGCCAGCTCGATGGCCTCCTGCGGCGTTGCGAAGGACAGCTCCGCGCGGTAGCCGCCATCGCGCGCCGGGTGCACGCTGACCTCGGCGCCCAGCGCCGCGCCGAGCGCCTCGGAGATCTCCTGCGCAGCCTGCAGCTGGTCGGGGTGTACGCCGGCCGTCAGCCGCTTGCGCCGCGACTCCGGGCGCTTGCCGCCGGCGGCCGAGTTCTGCGCGCGGGCACGGGCTTCGACCGTGCGCACCGACCAGCCCTCCTGCGCCGCCGTGCGCGCGAGGCCGGCGCGGGCGCCGTGGTCTTCGGCGAGCAGCAGCGCGCGCCCGTGGCCCTCGCTGAGCGTACCCGCTTGGACGAGCTCGATCGCCTCCTCCGGCAGGTCGAGCAGGCGGATCAGGTTGCTCACGGCCACGCGGCTGCGCCCGACGCGCCGCCCGACCTCCTCGCGCGTCAGCTCGAGCTCCTCGACGAGCGCAGCGCACGCGCGCGCCTCCTCGATCGGGCTGAGGTCCTCGCGCGCCATGTTCTCGATCAGCGCCAGCTCGATCGATTCGGCGTCGTCGCGCTCGCGCACGAGCGCCGGGATCGTCTGCAAGCCCGCGATCTGCGCCGCCCGCCAGCGCCGCTCGCCGGCGACGATCTCATACGTCCCGCCAGGCTTCGGGCGCACCAGCACCGGCTGCAGCACGCCGCGCTCGCCGAGCGAGTCCGCCAGCGCCTGCAAAGCGTCCTCGTCGAAGCGCCGGCGCGGCTGCGTCGGGCTCGGCGCGATCAGCTCGACCGGCAGCTCGCGGAGTTGCTGCTCGCCCTCCTTCGTCTCCGCCGGAGCAGAGGAGACCGAGAGGATCGCCTCCAGCCCCCTGCCCATCCCAGGCTTTGGCCTAGCCACGTGCAGCCACCTCCTTTGCAAGCTCGAAATATGCCTCCGCGCCCGCGCTGTGCGGGTCGTGATGCGTCACCGGCAACCCATAGCTCGGCGCCTCCCCCACGCGTACATTGCGCGGGATCACCGTCGAGAAAACCAGCTCCGGGAAGTGCTCGCGCACCTCGCGCTCCACATCGCGCCCCAGGCGCGTGCGACTGTCGTGCATCGTCAGCAGCATCCCCGCAACCGTCAACCTTGGGTTGAGGTTTCGCCGCACGAGAGCGAGCGTCTCCAGCAGGCCCGCCAGGCCCTCCAGCGCGAAGTACTCCGTCTGCACCGGCACGATCACCCGATCGGCAGCCACCAGCGCGCTGACCGTCAGCGGCCCCAGCGACGGCGGGCAGTCGAGCAGGATGTAGCGAAAGCGCTCGCGCAATGGCTCAAGGCGCTCGCGCAGGCGTTGCTCGAAGCCCTCGATCCGCGGCAGCTCGACGTTCGCGCCCGCCAGTCCGGCCCCCGCCGGCAACAGCTTCAAGCCGGGCACGCTCGAGTCCGTCAGCGCCTCCCCCGCGCTCGCCTCGCCCGTCAGCACCTCGTACAACCCCGGCGACTGCGTGCGCGCCACGCCCAGGCCGACCGTCGCGTTGGCCTGCGGGTCGACGTCGACCAGCAGCGTGCTGTAGCCGGCCTCCGCGATGCACGCGCTCACATTGAGCGCCGTCGTCGTCTTGCCCACGCCGCCCTTCTGGTTGGCAATCGCATAGATCGTGGCCATTGCCTGCAAGCTAGCGACGTTCGCGGTCAGAGCCTCGCCGCACGGCCGCGATTTGCGCACAATCCATCGCCCCGTCGGCCAATGCGGAAGTCATTACCGATGTTTCACGGGAAACGCCGTTCCGTCTCGCCCCGGCGGTCGATCGACAGCGCGCTATCCACCCAGCGGGCGCTTGCGCGCCATCCCCGCCCGGCGCGGGAACCGTTCGGGCGTCTCGGCCGTCTTGACCCACACGTGCAGGTGGCGGTCGGTCGCGCCCGCAAAAGGCCGCACCCGGCGAATCTCCCGCAGCTCCATGCCGAGCTCGCGCGCAGCCTGCACAGCCGCCTGCTCCTCCTGCGCATCGCGGCGGCCGCGCCAGTCCACCAGCGCGCCGCCCGAACGCAACAGCGGCGCCGCATACTCGAGCACCACGGGCTGCGGCGCCAGCGCCCTCGCCAGCACGACATCGTTGCCGTCCAGGCCCTCCTGCCACTCCTCCGCGCGGGCGCAGACGACGCTGGCGTTCTCGATCTCCGCCGCCGCGAGCATCCGCGCGAGGAACTCGCACTTGCGGCGTTGGCTCTCCACGAGTCGCACATTCACACGCGGTAGCGCGACTGCCAGCGCCACGCCCGGGAACCCCGCGCCCGCGCCCAGATCCGCCAGATCGCGGCCATCTTTAATTAAATCGATATCCAAACCGGCCAGCGAATCCGCCAGATGTCGCTCCGCGGCCTCGCGCGGGTCGCGGACCGTCGTCGGCGCATGCTCGTCCTGCTCCAGCACCTCGAGCACCCGCCCCAGCGCCGTCATCTGCCGCTCGCTCAGCTCGTGGCCCGCCAGCGCAGCGCTCCACGGCGGGGTGTTTCCCGTGAAACGCTCCCCTGCGGGCTCAGTCATCCACGGGCGAGACGACGAGGAAGCGGTTCGGCTCCTCGCCCTCGCTGTGCGTCTCGACGCCCCCGCGCTCGCGCAGGTATTCGTGCACGATCCGCCGCTCGGCCGGCGGCATCGGCTCGAGCTCCACCGGCTCGCCGTCACGCAGCGCTTCCTCCGCCGCGTCGTCGGCGTCGACCCGCAGCAGCTCCGCGCGGCGCTCACGATAACCGTCCGCGTCGATCTCAACCCGCGTTTGCGAAGGGCCCTCGGGGAACACGATCCGCTGCGCCAGGTGCTGCACCGCGTCGATCGTCTGCCCGCGCCTGCCGATGAACAGGCCGACGTCGTCCCCCACCAGGCGCCCGCGCAGCACGCCCTCGCGCTCCTCGACCTCGATCTCCGCATCCAGGCCGAGGCCCGCCGTGACTTCCTCGAGCAGCTCTTCGAGCAGCTCCGCCGGCTCGAGCTCCTCCTCGTCCACCGCCGCCTCGCGCTCCTCGCTCATCTGCGCCTGCCCGAACGTTTCTTCTTCTTGCGCGGCGGCCGTGGCGGCGGTGTCGCCGGCTTCGGCTTGCTCTCAGGCTCAGAGCGGGCGGCTCCTCCGCCGGCGAGCCGGCCGAACAGGCCCGGGCTGCTCGGCGCGCTCGCATCGCCTCCGCCTCCGCCCACACCGGCCAGCGCCGGCTTCAGCGCTCGCGTCGACTTCCCGTTCGCCGAGCCATCCGCCTCGACCGGCGCCGGCGGTGGTCCCATATGTCGTTTGATTAGGTACTGCTGGCCGATCGTCCACACGTTCGTCGTGATCCAGTAGACCAACAGGCCGGCCGGGTAGCGGTAGAGAATCACCACGAACACCACCGGCAGCAGCAGCATCAACCGCCGCTGGTTGGGATCCGCCGAGGCCGTCGCCACGAGCGTCGAGAAGACCTGCGAGCCGACGTACAGCAGGATCAGCACGATCAGCGCCGCACCCGTCGCCTTTTCGGTGATGTCCGGCAAGAACAGGAACTTCGCCGAGTGCGGCGCCACCGCGTTGCAGCTGATTTCCGAGAGACCCTTGATGTGCTGTCCGGCGTGCGTGATCGCGCCTGACGGGATTTCGCTGTTGTGCGTGATCGTCTTGCCGAGCACCTGCGAGAAGTGTTCGCGCAGCTGCGCGCCGCAGATGTCGAGCTTCAGGTCCGTGCGCAGCATGTAGAACAGCGAGATGAACACCGGCAGCTGTAGCAGCAGCGGCAGGCACGACGCCAGCGGGTTGATTTTGTTCTCCCGGTAGAACGCCATGATCTCCTGCTGCTGGCGCTGTTTGTCCTCCTTGTACTTCTCTTTCAGCGCCGCGATCTGCGGAGAGAGCCGCTGCATCTCCTGCATCCCCTTCAGCTGCCGGTAGGTCAAGGGGACGAGCACGGCCCGGATCAGCACCGTCAGCCCGATGATCGCGAGGCCCCAACTGCCGCCCACCAGGTGCTCGTGGATGAACACCATGATCGACTCGAAGACGCTGATCAGCGGCGAGAACGCGTCTTGGATGACGTTGGCGAGGATTGGCATGCGCGCTAGGTCGTGGAGCTCTCAGGCGCCGCTGCGGTGTCCGCCCCCGAACACCTGCTGGGCCTCCACCGGATCGTATCCGCCGTAGCTCCATGGGTTGCACCTGAGCAACCGCCACGCCGCGAGCACCGCGCCCCTAAGTATGCCGTACTGCTTGATCGCGTCGACCGCATAGCGCGAGCACGTCGGCTCGTACTTGCAGCGGCGCGGGATCGCCGGCGAGATCAATCGCTGGTAGAAGACGATCGGGGCCGTCGCTACGGCGCGCACGACGGTAGTTGCCCGCCCGCGCGGCTCGGGGTTCTCGTGCTCGTGCTCGTGCTCGTGCTCGTGCTCGTGCTCGTGCTCGTGCTCGTGGGGCATTGTGTCATGAGCAGCCGTGCTCACTTGGACGCCGTCCCGCTCTCAGGCTCAGCCTGAGCGTCGCCCTCGCGCAATCCGGCCCTGGCGATCAGCTCCGACAGCGCCTCGTCGACGCCCTGCAGACCGTCGCGCTCGACGAGCTCCGCCGCAGACGGGCGGGCCACGACGACCACGTCCTGGCCCGCCCGCAGACCCTCCTCGTTGCGCGCGAACGCCTCCCGCAGCAGGCGCTTTACGTGATTGCGCTCGACCGCGCCGCCGACCTTGCGCGATACCGAGAGTCCCAGGCGTGGGCGCTCAGTTGTCGCGTTCGGGAACGCATAGAGCACCAGGTGCCGGTTGGCCGTCGAGCGGCCCTGGCGATAGACGCGCTCGAACTCTGCGCTGCGCGACAGGCGACCGCGACTCGACGCACGCGGCTTCATCGCCCAACCCTCACGCTCAGGTTGAGAGTCGCTTGCGCCCCTTGTCACGGCGGCGCTTCAGCGTCAGCCGGCCCGCGCGTGAACGCATGCGGGCACGGAACCCGTGCGCGCGGGCTCGCTTGCGCTTCTTTGGCTGGTAGGTGCGCTTCATTCCTGGATTCGACGGATGCCGGGACAGATCCTGCCTCGGCGCGCGTCCGTCAACTCGGACGCGCCGCTGCGTCGGCCGTCAAGTATAGGCGGGCGCGGGGCTCCGTGGGGGCACAACGGGGCATCGGTCGGGGCACACGCGCGGCACTGCCAAATTTTCCCGGCAGTTGCGACTAGACGCTGTGCCGGCCGAAGGCCGTCGGTTATAGTCGCCCCTCACCGGGACCCCCGCGGCCCCTCTTTGAATAGTCGTCAACATCTGCTTTGGGAGAGAGGCCGATCAACGCTGCCGTGAGCGCCGAGCTCGAGCACATATGGTCACGGATGCAGGCCGAGCTTGCCCTTGCAGTCGACGACAGCGCCTACCGCATCTGGCTGGCGCCGCTGCGTCCTTGCCGGCTCGACGGCGAGCGGTTGCTACTCGAAGCGCCATCCGGCACGTGCTCGTGGATCCGCGACCGTTTCGGCCGCGTGCTCGAGTCCTGCGCAGCGAACGTGATCGGTGCCGGCGGGCGCATCGAGCTAGTCGATCGGCAAAGGCGCGAGCACAGTGTGGGCGGGCGCGAGACCGACGGGCAGCGCAAGCGACGGCACGCGCTCGGCTCCGTCGGAGGCTCCCCTCGGGCATTTCCTGAGCGCTCCGGCGCCCCCGAGCGCTCGCAACCGCGCGAGCGCGAGTCCCGCCCTGGGCCGCTCGGCAATCCCAAGCTGACCTTCGAGCAGTTCGTGATCGGCGACAGCAACCGACTCGCGCACGCCGCCGCCCTGACCGTCGCCGAGATGCCCGCGCAGGCATACAACCCGCTGTTCATCTGCGGGCCGCCCGGCGTCGGCAAGACGCACCTACTCAGCGCGATCGCCAAGCTGCTCGTCTCCCACAACCCCAGCCTCACCGTCCGCTGCACGACCGGTGAGGCCTTCACCAACGAGTTCATCGAATCGCTCAGCGGGCGGCGCACCGAGGACTTCAAGTCGCGCTTCCGCGAGATCGACGTGCTACTGCTTGACGACGTGCAGTTCCTCGAGCGCAAGGCCAAGACTGAGGAGGAGCTGTTCCACACGTTCAACGCCCTGCACGACGGTGGGCGCCAGATCGTGCTCACCTCCGACCGGCCGCCCAACGACCTGCAGGCGCTCGAAGACCGGCTGCGCGAGCGCTTCGCCGCGGGGCTCGTCGCCGACATCGGCCCGCCCGACCTCGCCACGCGCCTGACGATCCTGCGCAAGCGCGCCCAGCACGATGGCGTGCAGCTCGCCGACGAGCATGCGCTCCATGCGATCGCCGAGCGCATCGCCGGCAACGTGCGCGCGCTCGAGGGCGCCCTGATCCGTGTTGTGGCATTCAGCTCGCTGACCGGCCGTGCTCTCTCCGCCGAGCTCGCCGGTGAGGTACTCGACAAGCTCTACCCACGCTCGGCACCTGGCGCCCGCGACAGCGCCAGCTCGATCGGCGAGATCCAGGCAGTGGTCGGTAAGCACTTCGGTCTCACCGAGGAGGAGCTCCTGTCCAGCAGCCGCAGCGCTCGCGTGGCCTGGCCGCGTCAGCTCGCCATGTATCTCGCTCGCGAGCTGACCGACGAGTCTTTGCCGGCGATCGGCAGGCACTTCGGCGGGCGCGACCATACGACTGTGATGCACGCCTGTCGTCGCACCAGCGCCCGCATCGACGACGACACAGCTGTGCGCGAGGCTGTGGAGAAGCTGCGCGCCATGCTCAGCTCACACGCTCGATGAACCCACGGGCTGCCGAGCGACCGCGTCGCCTGAGAGACTGCTCTGCGCTGTCCACACATTACGCACAGCCTTCTGACCCGCACTTCCAGGAAGACAGACCGCCTTTCCACATCCCCACACCCCCTATTGATTACTGAGATATAGAACACCGCCATGAAGCTTTCCCTCTCATCCTCAGAGCTCTTGAATCAGTTGCAGACCGTCACGCGCGTCGCCTCAACGCGCAGCGCCGTGCAGGCGCTCTCGGGCGTGATGATCTCCGTCGAAGAGTCCAGCGCCGAGTTGCGCGCGACCGACATGGAGATCGGGCTGCGCGTCCCCCTGAAGGCCGACGTATCGCGCCCCGGCAGCGCCGTGCTACCGGCTCGCCTGTTGCTCGACGTTGCCCGGGCGCTCCCCGCCGACAAGCTGACGCTCGAGCTGCGCAGCGCCGAGCAGGACGTCGAGCTGATCTCCGGGCCCGCGACTTTTCACCTGCGCACGCTTCGTGCCGAGGACTTCCCGACACTGCCCGAGCCCGCGCCCGACACTCGCATCGCCTTGCCGCTCGAGGCGTTCGTCGAGACCGTCACACGCGTCGCCCGCTCGGCTTCGCGCGATGAGACACGCCCGGTGCTCACCGGGATCCTGATGTCCGCCTCCGGCCAGGAGCTGCGCATGGTCGCCACCGACTCCTATCGCCTGAGCGTGAAGGAGACCGCCCTGGAGACGCCGCTGCAGGGCAGCCTCGAGGCGAACGTGCCTGCTCGCGCGCTGCAGGAGCTCACGCGGATCGCACAGCAGGCCCCGGGCGACGCGCTCGCCGTCAGCGTCGGGCAGAACCAGGTCGTCTTCGAGCTGGGCGAGATCGTGCTGTCCTCGCGCCTGATCGACGGGCAATTCCCGAACTATCGCCAGTTGCTGCCCGAGTCGGTCGAGCACGAGCTGCGCCTCGCCAGCAGCGAGCTGACCGACGTCGTGCGTCGCATCAGTCTGCTCGCGCTGAAGAACGCGCCGCTGCGCCTGAGCTTCAGCGAGGGCACGCTGACCGTCTCTGCGCAGACACCCGACGTCGGCGAGGCCAGCGAGGCCGTGCCCGTGCCGTTCCACGGCGAGCCGTTCGAGATCGGCTTCAACCCCGAGTTCCTACGCGACGGCCTGGAGAGCATCGAGTCCGACGAGCTCGTGCTGAAGCTGATCAGCCCGCTGCGCCCCGGGTTGATCGAATCGCCGGATTCAGGCGACTTCGTGTATCTCATAATGCCCATCCGCCTCAACGTGTGACGCCATGGCCTGCGCATCTTGGCGTCCTCGGTCGCTCGCGTACGTAGTACGCCACGCGAACTGCCTGTGCCCGTCAGGGTGCGTCCTTGATCTGCTTGACCCTGACGCCACACTTGGCGAGTGCTGTTGATATGGCGGAGGCATCCGACGTGCGGGTGCTCAGCGTGCAGATGCGCGACTTCCGCACTTACGCCCGCGCGGAAGCCAGCTTCGGGTCAGGGCTGACCGTCGTGCACGGCCCCAACGGGGCCGGCAAGTCGAACCTGCTCGAGGCGCTCTACTTCGGCTGCACCGGGCGCTCGCCGCGTACGCGCAACGAGCGCGAGCTGGTGCGCTTCCAGGCGCAGGCCGCGCGCGTGGTCGTGCGCTGTAGCGAGGGCGCCCAGCGGCACGAGCTGAGCGTCGGCTACGGACCTGGCCCGGAAGGCGCCCGCGCCGAAAAGCGCATGGCCGCCGACGGCGCTCCCGTCGAGCGTCTGCTCGACGTCGACTTCCGACCCCTCCTGAGTGTGTTCGAGCCCGATCGGCTCGGGTTGCTCAAGGGCCCACCGTCTGTCCGCCGCGCCCACCTCGATGCGTTGATCGCTGCGATCTGGCCGCTACGCGTGGGCGAGCGCCGTGAGTACTCGCGCGTGCTCGCCCAGCGTAACGCGCTGCTCGCGCGGATCCGCTCCGGGCGAGCATCGGACGCGACGCTCGCCACGTGGGATCGCGAGCTGGCCGTCGCCGCGCTGGTCGTGCGCGAGCACCGCGCCGGCGCCGTGGAGCTGCTCGCCGCCCCGTTCGCCGAGCGTGCCAGGCAACTCGGGCTCTCCGGCCAGGCGACGCTCGAGTACCGGCCACGCACGCGTGCCGCGAGCGTCGAGGAGCTCGTCGCCGAGCTGCAGGCTCGCCTGCCCGCCGACCTGGAACGCGGCTTCACCGGGCACGGTCCGCACCGCGACGAGCTCGCGATCCAGCGTGACGGGCGCGAGCTGCGCTCCTATGGCTCACAGGGCGAGCAGCGCCTGGCCCTGCTCGCGTTGCTGCTCGCCGAGCGCGCCGTGCTCGCCGAGCAGCGCTCGCGCACGCCGCTGATGCTGCTCGACGACGTGATGAGCGAGCTCGACGCCGACCGCCGAGAGCTGCTCGCCGCCGAGCTCTCCACGGGCGGGCAGAGCGTGATCGCAACGACCGATCTCGGCCATGTCCCCGGCGCTGGGGACGACACTGTGACGCGGCTGCGCGTCTCGCCCGGGACGATCCTGCAGGAGGCGCAGGCGGCATGAGGAAAGCTGCCCCCCGCTCGCTCGCTGCCGCGCTCGACGGCCTCACCGCGACGCTTGCTCCGGCGACGACGCTCGCACGCGTGCACGAGGTCTGGGAGGGCGTCGCCGGCAGCACGATCGCGGCCGCCGCGCGGCCCACAGGCGAGCGCGACGGCGTGCTGACGATCACCTGCGAGGCCTCCGTGTGGGCGCAGGAGCTGACCCTGATGCAGCGCGATCTCGTGCCCCGCCTGAACGCCGCACTCGGCGGCGAGGCGATCCGCGAGCTGCGCTGCCGCACCGGCTGAGCGAGCCGGGGCCGCAGGCCGCGCCCGGGCCCCCGCGATTAGCCCAAATTTACCTGGAATTTGCAGGGGTTTAAGCGCTCTGCCCGGGACGGCACGACCCCACCACGTGCTAATATTATGTACACACGAAAGCCGCCCCGGATCGCGCACGTTTGCGCGTCTGAATCCGGGGCGTTCTCACGTAAACGGAGGGCGATTGGCCACCAGCAGCAACAGCTCTGACGGGAGCGCAAAGAAGGGCGGAGTCAACGACCCGTCGATGACGGGCGGCTCCTCCAGCTACGACGCACAGGACATCACGGTCCTCGAAGGGCTCGAGGCGGTTCGCAAGCGCCCGGGCATGTACATCGGATCGACCGGCGCGATGGGTCTGCATCATCTCGTCTACGAGGTCGTCGACAACTCCGTCGACGAGGCGCTGGCCGGTTTCTGCACGAAGGTCTCCGTCACAGTCCACCCGGACAACTCCGTCACGGTCACCGACAACGGCCGTGGGATCCCGGTTGCGATCATGGAGAAGGAGGGCCTGCCGGCGGTCCAGGTCGTGCTGACCGTGCTGCACTCCGGCGGCAAGTTCGGCGAGGGCGGTGGCTACAAGGTCTCCGGCGGTCTGCACGGCGTCGGCGTGTCGGTCGTCAACGCGCTCTCCGAGCAGCTCAAGGTCGAAGTCCGTCGCGACGGCCACGTCTACACGCAGGAGTACTCGCGCGGGACGCCGCTGAGCGAGCTGGTCGAGGGCGAGAAGCTCCCGGCGGGCGCCGAAACGGGCACGATCGTCACGTTCCTGCCCGACGCAGAGGTGTTCGAGACGCTCGACCTCGACTTCCTCACGCTCGAGGAGCGCCTGCGCGAGACGGCCTTCCTCACACGGGGTCTGGAGATCTCGATCGTCGATGAGCGCGCCGAAGGCCACTCGGCCACGTTCCGCTACGAGGGCGGGATCGAGGACTTCGTCTCCTATCTGAACGAGAACAAGGAGACGGTCCATCGCAAGGTCATCTTCTTCGCGGGCGAGAGCGAGGAGGGCGCCGCGGAGATCGCGATGCAGTGGAACTCCTCCTACCAGGAGTCGGTCCACTCCTTCGCCAACAACATCAACACGCGCGAGGGCGGCTCGCACATGTCGGGCTTCCGCTCGGCGCTGACGCGCACGCTCAACAAGTACGCACGCGACCACGGCCTGCTGAAGGAGAAAGAGGACAACCTCTCGGGCGAGGACGTGCGTGAGGGATTGACGGCCGTGATCTCGGTGAAGCTTCGCGACCCGCAGTTCGAGGGTCAGACGAAGACGAAGCTCGGCAACCCCGGCATGGCAGGCTTCGTCGAGTCGATCGTCAACTCGGGCCTGGGCGAGTTCCTCGAGGAGAACCCGAGCGAGGCCAAAGCGGTGATAATGAAGTCGGTCCAGGCGCAGCGCGCCCGCGAGGCGGCGCGCAAGGCGCGCGATTTGACGCGGCGCAAGTCGGCGCTTGAGAACTCGACGCTGCCCGGCAAGCTCGCCGACTGCTCGGTCAAGGATCCCTCGCTGGCCGAGCTGTTCGTGGTCGAGGGCGACTCCGCCGGCGGCTCTGCCAAGCAGGGGCGCGACCGCAACACGCAGGCCGTGCTGCCACTGCGCGGGAAGATCCTCAACGTCGAGAAGTCGCGGATCGACAAGGTGCTGCAGAACGCCGAGATCCAGGCGCTGATCACGGCGATCGGCACGGGCGTGCGCGACGAGTTCAACATCGAGAACGCGCGCTACCACAAGGTCGTGCTGATGACCGACGCCGACGTCGACGGCGCGCACATCCGCACGCTCGTGCTGACGCTGCTGTTCCGTGAGATGCAGGAGCTGATCGAGGCCGGCTACGTGTACATCGCCAAGCCGCCGCTGTACAAGCTCAAGCAGGGCTCGCGCGAGCGCTACATCGAGAAGGACTCCGAGCTCGAGGAGATCCTGCTTGCCGACAAGTGGGAGAAGATCGACGTCTTCGACCGCCACGGCACGCAGTTCAAGCTGACCGAGGCCCGCTGGCAGCGCTTCTCGCGGCTGCTCAAGCAGTACGAAGGCTGGTCGCTGTCACTACGCGGCCATTACGGCCATGGCGTCGTGCAGTTCCTCGAAGAGTCCTCGCTGCTGGGTGAGCAGGTGACGACGGCCGACGCCGCGATCGAGCTGCTCGAGCGCGTGGACGTCGCCGGTGAGACGCATGCGACCGAGCTCGTCGGCCACGACGAGCAGGAGATCCGCGTGAAGGCAGTCGAGGCCAAGACCGGCTTTGCGCTGACGCACCGGATCAAGCGCTCGCTGTTCGACTCGCAGGAGTACCGCCAGCTCTCGCGCGTGCACGCGCAGCTGATCGAGCTGGCCGGCACTCCGGCCTTCGAGGTGCGCCTCGGCGATGCCGGCGAGACGGCGCCGTCGTTCGAGACGCTGCACGGAGCGGTTATGACGGTCGCGCAGAAGGGCATCAAACTACAGCGCTTCAAGGGCCTCGGCGAGATGAACGCCGAACAGCTCGGCGAAACGACGATGGCCCCGGCCACGCGCACGCTCGCGCAGGTCACGCTCGAGGACGCCTTCGCCGCCGACCGCATCTTCTCGATGCTGATGGGCGACCAGGTAGAGCCGCGCAGAGCATTTATCGAGGACAACGCCCGCGCCGTCGCCAACCTGGATGTGTGACGCCATGGCCTGCGCATCTCTGCGTCCTCGGTCGCTCGCGTGCAGAGCACGCCACGCTCCCTGCGTCCTTGATCTGCTTGACCCTGACGCCACACACATCGCGAGGAGGTGAGCGATGGCTGCTACTGACGTCATCGGAGGCGGAAACGTAGAACCGCGCGCGCTCGAGGAGGAGATGCGTACGGCATACCTCGACTACGCGATGTCGGTGATCGTCGGCCGCGCGCTGCCGGACGTGCGCGACGGGCTGAAGCCGGTGCATCGCCGCGTGCTCTACGCGATGAACGAGCTCGGCCTCGGGCCGACCCGCTCCTACGCCAAGTGCGCGAAGATCGTCGGCGAGGTGATGGGCAACTATCACCCGCACGGCGACTCGGCGATCTACGACGCGCTCGTGCGCATGGCGCAGGACTTCTCGATGCGCAACGAACTGGTCGACGGCCAGGGCAACTTCGGCTCGGTCGACGACGACCCGGCCGCCGCGATGCGCTACACCGAGGCGCGCCTGGCGCGGATCGCGACGGAGATGCTGCGCGACCTCGACATGGACACGGTCGACTTCGCGCCGAACTACGATGGCTCGCGACGCGAACCGCTGGTGCTCCCGGCGCGCTTCCCGAACCTGCTCGTCAACGGCTCCTCGGGCATCGCCGTCGGCATGGCGACGAACATCCCGCCGCACAACCTGCGCGAGGTGATCGCGGCGACGATCGCCTACATCGACGATCCGGACATCGATACGGCGGGCTTGATGCGGCACATCAAGGGCCCTGACTTCCCCACCGGCGGGATCATCCTCGGGCACGCTGGCATCAAAGACGCTTACGAGACCGGCCGCGGCCGCGTGCGCATCCAGGCGCGCGCGCACATCGAGCCGCTCAAGCAGGGCAAGGAGGCGATCGTCGTCACCGAGCTGCCGTTCATGGTCAAGAAGGGCGGCGACGGCGGTCTGATCTCGAAGATCGCCGACCTCGTGCACGAGAAACGGATCTCCGAGGTATCCGACCTGCGCGACGAGTCCGACAAGCGCGGCATGCGCCTGGTGATCGAGCTGAAGCGCGACGTGATCCCGAAGGTCGCGCTCAACAAGCTCTACAAGCACACCTCGATGCAGAGCACGTTCGGCGTGAACATGGTCGCGCTCGTGGACAACGTCCCACGGACGCTCCCGCTGCAGGCCGTGATCCACAACTACGTCGCGCACCAGCGCGAAGTGATCGTCAGGCGTACGAAGCACGAGCTCTCCGAAAAGGAGGCGCGCGCGCACATCCTCGAGGGCCTCTTGATCGCGCTCGACAGCCTCGATGCGATCATCGAACTGATCCGCGCCTCGCGTGACCGCGACGCCGCCCGCGAGCAGCTGGTCGAGCAGTTCAAACTCAGCCCGATCCAGGCGACGGCGATCCTCGACCTGCGCCTCTCCCAGCTCACCGCGCTGGAGGCGGATGCGATCAAACAGGAGCACGCCGACGTGACCGAGCGGATCGCCGAGCTGCGCGCGATCCTCGGCGACGAGTCGCGCGTGCTCGCGGTGATCAAGGAAGAGCTGTCGGAGATCGCCGAGCGCTTCGGCGACGAGCGGCGCACCGAGATCAGCCACTCCGAGGACGAGATCGACATCGAGGACCTGATCGCCGACCAGCAGATGGTGATCACGATCACGCAGAGCGGCTATGTCAAGTCGTTGCCGCTGGCCACCTACCGCGCCCAGCAGCGCGGCGGGCGCGGCGTGACCGGCATGGACATGAAGGACGGCGACTTCATCGAGCACCTGTTCGTGTGCTCCTCGCACGACTACCTGCTGTTCTTCTCCAACCGCGGCAAGGTCTATCGCTCGAAGGTGTACGAACTGCCGGAGGCCTCGCGCACGGCCAAGGGGCGCGCGCTCGTCAACATCCTGCCGTTGCGCGAAGGCGAGCGGATCCAGGCGGTCGTCTCGACGAGGGACTTCACCGAGACCAAGTACCTCGTGTTCGCGACCAAGTCGGGCACGGTCAAGAAGACGGAGTTCCTCTCCTACAACACGCCGATCAAAGCCGACGGGATCATCGCGATCAAGATCCGCGACGACGACGAGCTCTTGGCCGTCCGCGCGGTCGATCCGAACGACGAGATCATCATGGTCTCCAAGGCGGGCCTGACGGTGCGCTTCGCCGAGTCCGACGCCCGCGCGATGGGGCGCGACACGACCGGCGTGCGCGGGATGGACGTCGGCAGGGCGCCGCGCCCGAACGGCGTGGGTGGCGAGGTGATCGCGATGGACGTCGCGCGCGACGACATGGACCTGCTCGTGGTGACCGAAAACGGCTACGGCAAGCGCACGCAGATCGCCCAGTACCGCAAGACCAACCGCGGCGCCAAAGGCGTCAAGACGATCGGACTTACCGAGCGCAAGGGCGGCCTCGCCGGCGCGCTGGTCGTGCGCGAGCACCAGGAGCTCGTGTTCATCAGCGTCGGCGGTATGGTCCAACGCACGGCCGCCGGTGGCATCTCCCAGCAGGGCCGCTCGGCGACGGGCGTGCGCGTGATGAACCTCAAGGACGAGGATCTCGTGAGCGCCGTGGCGCTCGTCGTCGACGCAGGCGACGACGCGGGCATTGAGGCAGGCGACGACGCGGCCGAGGCCACGCCGCCGGCGGAGGGCGAGGACGGCGCGGCGCCTACTGCCGACGCTCCGCCTGAGCCCGCCTGAGTAGGCGTACCTCAAACCGTCCAGATTCGCCGCTGAAGCCTCAGTTCGTGGGGGTGCCCCGCCGACAGCCTGAGGGTGACACGTTTGCGGATCGCCCTGGCGCTGGCTGCCCCGATGTTTCTCTGCGCAGCGCTGGCTCTGCCGGCCGACGCCGCTACGGGGACCGCAAGCGCCCCCACGCGGTTCGCCGGGCCGCCGGCGCACGCCGCCTCGCGTGCGGTCAGGGCCGCGCACGGACGCAGCTCGCGCGCCAAGCGCAGCCGCTGCTCACGTGCCAATCGCGACCGCGCCGCGCGCAAGCGCAACTGCCGACCGACCGCCAAGCGTACGAACGCGCGTCCCGTGCGCGCGCGCAAACTGCGCATGGTCTCGAACGTCGAACGCAGGACGAGCTCGAGCGAGGCGGCGGCGGTGCAGGCGGCGTCGATCGCACAGGCGCTCGCCACGCCCTGCCAGAACGTCAAGCTGACGCCGACCCCGGCGAACCTGGCGCTCGCGCGCGAAGCCGTCCTCTGTCTGATCAACACCGAGCGCGCGCAGCACGGCGAGCAGCCGCTGCTGGCCAGTCACGAGCTCGAAGTGGCCGCCGAAAGCCACGGCAGGGAAATGCTCGCGCTCAACTACTTCGACCACGTCTCGCCGTCCGGAGAGACACCAGTCGATCGCGTGCGCGAAGCCGGCTGGTTCCCCGACACCGAAGTCGGCTACGTGGTCGGCGAGAACCTCGCCTGGGGCACACTCTCGCTGTCAACGCCCGAAGCGATCGTGAACGCCTGGATCGCCTCGCCCGAGCACCTCGCCAACATCCTCGAAGCCAAGTACCACGAAACCGGCATCGACGTCGAGGCCGAAGTGCCGCAGAAGCTCGCCGAAGGGGTCGAAGGTGGCCTTTATACGCAGGAGTTCGGCGTCATCGTCCACTAGCGGCGCGAGCAGCGGCGCGCTACCGCGTCCTCGGCCGCTCGCGTACGTAGTACGCCACGCTCCCTGCGTCCTGTATCGCTTGCCCTCCCGCCGCTCGTCACGGATCGCCCAGAACCCCTCCCGCACGTCACGCCCGTTCGCTACTCTGAGCGGACCAGAGAAAGGAGGTGGTCCGTACGTCTGACAGTTCTTGCGGGACCCTGGAGGTGACCGGCCGCTAGGTCGGAAAGGCTGGTCCGCTTAGCGGAAACCAACCCGGGACACCCCGAGACGGCTGCCGGTCCTGGTCCCTCCGGCTGAAGCACCGTTCGTCTTGGTTTTCCAGTCAGAGCATTGAACGAAGGGCGCCCGTCGAGGCGCCCTTCGTGCGTCAAGCCGCGCGGCGCTCAGGCTGCCTGCGGCAGGTACTGCAACCACGCCGCCGGGATTGTCGGGCTGGCGACGTGGATGAAGATCTCGGCGCGGGGCGTGCGCGGGGCATGGCGCGGATGCATCCCGGCCTGACGCGGCAGGCGGTCGCCCTTGCGCCGGTTGCAGGGGGCGCAGGAGGCGACGATGTTCTCCCAGTTGGAGGAGCCGCCCTTGGAGCGCGGGATCACGTGGTCGACGGTCAGGTTGGAGCGCGAGCCGCAGTACTGGCAGGTCCAGCTGTCACGGGCGAACACGGCGCGACGGGTGATCTTGCGCCGGTGCGCGTCGCGCGGCACGTTGACGTAGCTGACCAGGCGGATCACGACGGGGCGGGCGAGCGTGGAGCTCTCGGAATGAAGCTCCCAGATGCCGCGCTCGAGCAGCTCGGCCTTTTCCTTGAGCAGCAGCACGACTGCGCGACGCACGGTGCACACGTTGATCGGCTCATACGTGGCGTTCAGAACGAGCACCCGACCGCCCATCGCCGCAGTGGGCGGCGATGTCCCAGGTCCGTGCCGCTGGTGCTCGGAAGGCGACACGGACCCCACCGGCTCTGGTGGGGCAGTGCACTCCATGGTCAGCCCGGCAGTCTAGCGGGGCTTCGCCGCTCTGTGGCCATGAAGCCGCTCTGGCGCGCCGATCGGCGCCGATCGTGCTCAGGCAGCTGCCGGCCCAGGACGCGCGGCGGCAGGGTAGGAGCCGAGCACGTGCACGACTTCACAGAGCTCTGAGAGCCCGTCGATCGCGTGCGCCACACGCGTATCGGAGAGGCGCCCCTCGAGGTCGACGAAGAACATGTAGTCGCCGAGCTGCTCGCGTCGCGGGCGCGACTCGATCTTGGTCAAGTTGATGTCTCGTCGCGCGAACGTGCTCAGGCAGCGCAGCAGCCAGCCGGGGCGCTTGGCGCCGAGCCCCCAGAAGACGAGCGAGGTCTTCCACTTGGCGCGCGCCACCTCGCCGGCGCGCAGCGGGGGCAGTGCCGCCTGCTCGCGCACGCCGCGCGCGAGCCAGGCAAAGCGCGTTTCGTTGTCCTCGCTGTCCTGCACGCCCTCGCGGATCACGGTGGCGCCGTAGACCTGCGCCGCCAGCAGGGTGCCGAGCGCGGCAAGCCCACGGCGCTGCTCGGCGGTCACCGTGCGTACGGCCTCCGCGGTGGAGCTGGCGGGCAGCACCCGCGCATGTCCCAGCTCCTCGTGCAGGAATCTAGTGCACTGCCCGGGCACCTGGGGGTGGGTCAGCACGGTGTCGATCCGCGCCAGCTCGACCGGCTCGGCGGCGATCAGCGAATGGCGCACGCGCAGCAGCACCTCGCCGACGATCGTGACGTCACGCGCCTCGCCGGCGAGCAGGTCGAGCGTCACGTTGATCGAGCCCTCGAGCGAGTTCTCGATCGGCACGAGCGCCCAGTCGACCTCGCCGCGGCGAAGTGCGCTGACGGTGTCGTAGATGCTCGGCTGCCCGACGGGCTCGATCATGTCGGGCGCGGCGCTGGCCAGCAGCGCCTCCTCGCTGAACGTGCCCTCGGGCCCGAGGTAGCCGACGCGCAGGCGGCCGGGGCGTCGCTCAGGCGTCTCGCTCATCGCCGGGCGCCCCGTCCGAGGCGTCGCCGAGCGCGACGCGCACCGCTTCGGCCTCCTCCGGCGAGAGCTCGAGTTCGCCCTGTCCGGCGGTCACCTGCTTGGCGTACACACGCGCCTGGTCGCGATGGTGGATCGACGTCAGCACGATCCCCGAGCGCTCGTCGTCGAGCAGCGCGATCGAGACGGACTGATGTCCGGACAGCTCGTTGTAGGCGTCGTAGCGAACCAGCGAGCGATGCGCGACCGTCCGGCGCAGCGTGGCCTCGGCGCCCGCCAGCCGGCTGTCGAGGCGCACGGCAACGTCGTCGACATAGGCACGCAGCGCCTCGAACGCCTCGTGCAGGCGCGCCGCATGCGCCACGACGTCCTCCTGGCCCTGCTCGCCGAGCACGAGCCGCTGCGCACGGCGCAGGCGGCGCAGGCTGAGCATCAGGGCAAGGCAGCAGAGCAGGGCGATGACGGCTACTGCCGCGGCCGCCAGGGCGATGATGCCCTTGGTGTCGGTGAGGGTGGCTAGGACGGATGGGGGCATGCGCACAAGTTAGCTGCTGACCTGGGCGGTGTAAGCGGCATCCTGCCTTCTAACTGCCGAGCCGGCCTCCGCTTCTTGAATCAACTTGTGAACGCTCCGGCCGCCACGGCAGTTAGAAGGCCGGCCGTCCGGGCCGGCTGTTCGCGGGCCGGGTCGGGGCCATCCCGGCCGGCTGCTCTCGTGCCGTGGGCCGGCTGTTCTCGCGTAGGGGGCCGGGCGTCGACGACGCCTCTGCCACCCGGCCGCTATTTGGCGAACACGGCGAGGAAGACGCCCTTGTTGTTTTCGGTGTTGGTCTCGCCGGGGACCTTTTCGACTTCGGTTTCGACCTTGGCGGCCTCGCCGAGGGGGACGCCGTTGACGGGGATGTCGACGCTGACGGTCTTGCTTGGTTCGATTTTTTCGATCGCGTGGGAGGCCTTGAACTGCTTGCCGCCGGCGGTCACGGTGACGTTGACCTTGACGTTGGTCTCGGCGCTTTCGCCGCCGTTTTCGACGTTGACGGTGAACGTCGGGTTGCCGCCGCCGCTGACGTGGTTGAGCGTCGGTTCGGGGGCGAGCGTATTGGCGCCGACGCTGACACCGGTCAGCGAGCTGCCGTGCGTGCCGGAGGTCGTTGCGGTGTTCTGCGTGTTGGCCGATTTGCCGCTGATGCGCCCTTCGACGGTCGTCGGTTCGAGCCAACCGATGTTGGGCAGCGAGCGCGAGGGGGCGGTGCTCAGCCCTTCGACGCCGCCTTCCTTCAGCTCCTGCTGGATCAGCGGGGCGACGCGCTGGGAGTAGAGCACGTCGGAGGCGAGGAATATCTCCATGTCGCCGGCGATCTGCGCGATCGCCTGCTTGCCCTGCCCGCCGAGCGCGGTCGGCGTGAGCGCGGCGACCTTGGTCACGGCTTCGGTGCGAAGGTTGAAGGCGAGCAGCAGGTCTCGCTGCGCGTCGGCCAGCCCGCCGGGAGCGTTCAGGCCCTTGACGCGCTTGGCCAGTTCCTGCGCCTGCACACGCAGCTGGTCGACCTGCACCTCGACGTTCAGCGCCGACTTGCCGCCGGCTCCCGAGAGCGCGGAGAACAGGGGGCGCGAGACGTGTTCGTCGAATTCTTGGGCGAGCAGGCTGACTTCGTGGTTGTAGCTCTTCAGGGCGTCGGTCTTCTGGCCTTTGAGGCAGCCGTTGATCAGCAGGATGATGATGATCAGCAACACGACGCCGACGCCGGCGGCGATCCGACGGCGGACCATCAGCGTGTGCTGATCGAGCGGCAACGAGCCCGCCGCGCGCTGGGGCTGGCGTGGGCTCGGGCGCTGCGGCGCGCGGGGCGCACGACCGACGGGCCGCTGCGCTGTCTCCTCGTCGTCGTCGAAGAACGACAAAAGCTGCTCCTTGCAGGGATTACGAAACGGCCAGTATGACCGCCGGCCCTTTCTGGGGCCATCCTGCAACTTCTCCCTCAACGTACCTTCTCCTGCGGTCACGAGCAGGGAGAGGAGCGCTGGGCGGCGAACGCAGGAGCCGGTGGAGTCGCCGACCCTCGCCCATCCTCGACGGCCGCGCGCGCGAGACGCGTGGGGCGAGCCGCGCATGGATGCGCTCGTGCTCGGCCGTTATCGCCTGCGTGAGCGCCTCGGCGCGGGTGGCTTCGGCGTGGTCTGGCGCGCGCACGACGAGGTGCTGCGCCGCGAGGTCGCCGTCAAGCGGATTCCGCTGGCGCCCGATGAGGACGGCGAGCGCGCGACGCGTGAGGCGCTCGCCGGCGCCCGTCTCGCGCATCCGGCGATCGTGGCGCTGTACGAAGCGTGTCCGGCCGAGGACGCCTTCTACCTGATCTCAGAGCTCGTCGACGGAGATACGCTGGCGCAGCTGATCGCCAAGGACGAGCTGGCCGACTCGCAGGTGCTGCAGATCGGCGTGGCGCTGTGCAGCGCGCTCGAGCACGCGCACGAGCGCGGTGTGATCCATCGCGACGTCAAGCCGCAGAACGTGCTCGTCCCGCACGGCCAAGATGTGCCGGAGCCGATCTCGGCGGCGTTCGGCGGCGTCGCCAAGCTGACCGACTTCGGCGGCGCTCGCCTCAGCGGCTCGGATGCGCTGACGCGGACAGGCGACGTGCTTGGCACGCTCGCCTACATGGCGCCCGAGCAGAGCGAGGGGCGTGAAGCTGGCGAGTCGGCCGACCTGTACTCGCTGGCGCTCGTGCTGTACGAGGCGCTGAGCGGGGTCAACCCGGTGCGCGGTGCGACGCCGGCGGAGACGGTCAGGCGAATCGGGCGCCCGATTCGCCCGCTGGCACGCGTGCGCCGCAACGTCCCACACGAGCTTGCGCGCACGATCGACAGGGCGCTGGCGCGCTCGCCGGGCGCGCGCGGCTCGATGGCCGAGCTGCGCGAAGCGCTCGAGCAGGCGCTCGAGGACGGGCCGGCGCTGCCCGTGCGCGGAAGGGGGCGAGGCGCCGCCCGAGCCGATGCGCTCGACACGCGGCAGGAGCGCGCACGCACAGAGCTCGCGGATGCTGGGCATGAGCAGAGGTTCAACTACGGACGCACGAGAAAGCTCGATCGCATCGGCCGGGGGCCCGTCGTCGAGTCGCCCGGCGGGGCAGGCGAGCGCGACGCGCATGTGCAGGAGCTGCGAGCGATCTCACAGGCGGCCGGCGAGCCGGCGCAGCGAACTCCACGGCGCGGGTTGCCGCGCGCGGCGTGGCTCGCAGGCGCGCTTGCGCTCGCGGTGTGGCAGATCGCGGAGGGTCGGCCGGGGGTGGGCCTGCTGGCGCCGGCGGCGCTGCTCCCAGTGGTGCTGCTTCCGATCGGACGCCGCGATCGCGCGGGGACGGGCGGTTGGCTCGAGTGCGCGCTGGCGCCGATCCTCGGCACGATCGGGCTGGCGGGCGCGTTCCCGGCGATCGCCGGGCAGGCTCCTCGCTGGCGCATGCGCGCTGCACTCGGCGCACTCGGCTACTGGTGGCTGGCGCTGGCCGAGCCGCTGCTCGCGCGCCGGCTGTGGCTGGGCCCGGCGGCGGGGACGCCGGCGCGCACAGTGTGGGAGGGGTCGCTCAGCAGCACGGCGGTGCACGTGATCGGCCCACTGCTGAGCGTCGGCGTGCTGCTCGGCGCGGCTCTGTGGGCGGGCGGCGCGGTGCTCCTGCCGCTGCTCGTGCGCGGTCGCAACGCGGCGCTCGATGTGGCGGCGGCGGTCGTCTGGGCGGCTGGGCTGGCTGCCGCCGCACCGCCGCTCGACGCGGGTCTCGTTGGTGGCGCGGCGCATGCGACACCGCGTGGTTTGATCGTGGGCGCCGTGCTGGGCGCAGCGATCGCGGTTGCGGCCCGCGCTCTGCGCGGCCCCGTCTGACGTAGCATGGCTGCACGGTTCGACCAGGCTCCTCGTGGGCCATGCGCCTCGATCTCCGGTTGCTCGATTACGCTCGGAGTGCCGGGCCGTCCAGCGATGAACATACCCGTCCAGCGATGAACGTCCTCAAGAGCGTCGAGACAACGATCGCCAACCTCGTCGAGGGCACCTTCGGGCGCCTGTTTCGCTCGGAGGTGCGCCCGATGGAACTCGCGCGCAAGCTCGCGCGCGAGATGGACGAGAACCGCACGATGTCGGTCTCGCGCGTGTACGCGCCACATGAATACGCGGTGTGGCTGTCGCCGGAGGATCGCGCCCGCTACGAGGGCTTCGAGCAAGAGGTGATCGACGAGCTGTGCGGCTACCTGCTCGAGCATGCGCGGCGCGAGGAGCTGATCCTGGCGGCGAGCCCGGTGATCGAGTTTCACACCGATGAGCGCTTGGCGCTCGGCGAATTCGGCATCCAGGCGCAGTTGGTCCGTCCGGGCGGTCACAGCGAGGAGCCCGGGCATGCGGCGGCGCCCGAGCCCCGCCGGGCGGCGAAACACGGGGAGACGATGATCTACAGCACCTCAGCACGCGTTCGCGGCCCGGTCGAGGAAGCGCAGGCGCAGCGCCCGGCTCGCGCGCTGCTGGCGATCGACGGGCGCCGGCTGCCGGTTCCGGCGCGCGGCGCGACGATCGGCCGCAGCCGCGAATGCGAGATCGTGCTGGAGGACGCGGGGATCTCCCGGCGCCACGCCGAGATCCGGCCGGACGCGGATGGTTGGACGGTGGCCGACCTCGGCTCGACCAACGGCGTGCGCCTGAACGGGCGCACGGTTCGCGGGGTCGAGCCGCTGCAGGCGGGCGATCGCGTCGAGCTCGGCTCGACCGAGATCGTGTTCGAGCTTGGATGAGGACGTCGCCCGGATGACGACGCTCGCGCCCGTATCGGTTGCCCTGAAGTTCGGCTTCCTCGCTGTGCTGTACCTGTTCGTGCTGTGGGTGGCGCGCAGCGCACGGCGCGACCTGCGCCGCGGAGACGCGGCGGTGATGGCGCGGGGGGGCGCCGACGCTCCGCCGATCCCGGCCGACGCGACTGGCCTGTACTCGGCCACGTCGGTGGGTAGCGCCGATGTGGCGCACAGTTCGCCGCAGCTGGTCGTCGAGCGCGCACCGGGGCACGAGCCGGGGATGATCTATGACATCGACGGCGACCTCGTGCTCGGGCGCGGCGAGCGAGCGGAGATCCGCCTGGAGGACCCGTTCGCGTCCTCGCGCCACGCGCGCATCTTCGAGCAGGGCAACGCGGTCGTGATCGAGGACCTGGGCTCGACCAACGGCACCTATCTCAACGAGGAGGTGCTGCAGACGCCGCGACCGCTTCACCCGGGCGACCGCGTGCGCATCGGCGACAGCGAGTTCACGTTCGAGGTCGGCTGACTTGCTGCGCGTGGCAGAGCAGTACGCGGGGACTGACACGGGCCGCCAGCGCCGCGCCAACGAGGACTCGCACCTCGCGCGCGCGCCGCTGTTCGTGGTCGCCGACGGGATGGGCGGCGCGCAGGCCGGCGAGGTTGCTTCGCGGCTCGCGATCGAGTCCTTCGAGGGCGGGCTGCAGGAGGCGGCGGCGCCGGAGTCGGCACTGGCGGAGCTGACGCAGCAGGCCAACGCGCGCATTCACGAGCTCTCGCACAGCCACGCCGAGCAGGCGGGCATGGGCACGACGCTGACGGCGGTCTACGTGGGCGAGCGCGAGATCTCGATCGCGCACGTCGGCGACAGCCGCGCCTACCGTCTGCGCGACGGTGCGCTCGAGCGTCTGACCGAGGATCACTCGCTCGTGGACGAGCTGCTGCGCCAGGGGCGCCTGACGCAGGAGGAAGCGCTCGAGCATCCGCAGCGCTCGGTGATCACGCGGGCGCTCGGCCCAGAGGGCGTGGTCGAGGTCGACACGCGCTCCTACTCGGCACGCGACGGCGACGTCTATCTGCTGTGCAGCGACGGCCTGACGACGATGCTCTCCGAGGAGCGCCTGGCGGAGGTGCTGCTCGCGCACGCAACGCTGCACGAGGCGGGCGAGGCGCTGATCGCGGCGGCCAACGAGGCGGGCGGGCGCGACAACATCACGGTCGTGCTGCTGCGCCTGGAGGAGCTCGATGCGGGCGCGGCCGCATCGCTGACGGAGGAATCGAGCGTCGTGCAGGGCACGGCTGCGCCCGCGGTACCGCCGCCCGCTTCCGCGGCCGGCGCCGCCGACGGAGCTGCGGCGACAGGCTCGGCTGCGACGATCGCGCCGACTGCTGAGCCTGTGCAGGAGGCCCCGGTCATTCCCCGCCGCCCGCGTGCCCCTGCGCACGGTGTACCGAACGGCAAGCGCAAACGCCGAGGTGTGCGTCGCACGGGCGCGGCTGTGCTCGCGCTGGCGGTGCTCGCGCTGCTCGGAGCGGGCGCGTACATCGCGCTTCAGTCGGTGTATTTCATCGGTACGAACGACCGTGGCCTGGTGACGGTGTTCCGGGGCGTGCCGTACCGGCTGCCGGGGAACCTGGCGCTGTACAGCAGCGACTACGTCTCGGGCGTGAGCGCCTCGACGCTTGAGCCGCAACGCAGGCACACGCTGCTGGATCACTCGCTGCGCTCGGAAGCGAACGCGGCATCGCTGATCCGCAGCCTGGAACTCGGGCAGCTGGAATGAGCAGTGGACGTGGTGACGCCGATGCCGGCGCGAGGCCAGCGCGATGAACCAGCCGATCGTCCGCCTGTTCGGGCTCGTGATCGTGATGTTCGCGCTGCTGCTCGCGTTCACCTCGCGCTGGACGATCTTCGAAGCGGGCAAGCTGCGCGACAACCCTTTGAACGCGCGCTCGCTGCTGGAGCAGCAGCGGGTCGACCGCGGCGAGATCCTGGCGTCGAACGGGAAGGTGCTGGCGCGCAGCGTGCGCTCCTCGTCGAGCCGCCAGTCGGAAGCGATCTACACGCGCACGTACCCGACGGGCGAAGAGTTCGCCCACGCGGTGGGTTACTACTACATCGATCTCGGGCGCACGGGCCTGGAGCGCTTCCGCAACACGCAGCTGAGCGGACAGTCGAGCACGAACCTGCAGTCGATCCTCGACCAGTTGCAGGGCAAGCGCAAACAGGGCAACGACGTGTACACGACGCTCGACCCGGGCGCGCAGCAGGTGGCGAACTCGGCGCTGGCGGGCCACGAAGGCGCGGTGGTCGCGCTGGAACCGCGCAGCGGCGCGGTCACGGTGATGGCGTCATCGCCGAGCTACAACCCGAACGCGCTGCGCTCGACGCGCAGCTACGAACGGCTGGCGACGGCGGCCTCGGGCAAGCCGCTGGTGGACCGCGCGACGCAGTTCGGCTACGCGCCGGGATCGACGTTCAAGGTGCTGACGGCGACGGCGGCGATCGACTCGGGCAAGTTCACGCGCGAATCGACGGTGGACGGGCGCAACGACGTACGCGTCTCGGGCGTGCCGCTGCAGAACGACGAAAACGAGAACTTCGGCCAGATCACGCTGACGCAGGCGCTGGCGAAATCGGTCAACACGGTGTGGGCGCAGGTGGCCGAACGCGTGGGCAAGCCCACGATGGCCCAGTACATGCGCCGCTTCGGCTTCGACTCCAAGCCACAGCTGGACTACCCGGCGGACGAGATGTCCTCGAGCGGCGAGTACAGCCACGGGCGGATCGTCGCGCCGACGAGCGCGCAGGTCGACATCGGGCGCATGGGCATCGGCCAGGACAAACTCGGGGTGACGCCGCTGCAGATGGCGGAGGTGGCGGCGGCGGTGGCCAACCACGGCCGGCTGATGCGCCCGCACATGACCTCGCGGATCGTCGACCCGGACGGGCGCACCGTGCAGCGCATCTCGCCGCACGTGCAATCGGTCGTGATGAAGCCCTCGACGGCGGACGCGGTCAGGCAGATGATGGAAGCGGTGGTCAACGAAGGCACGGGCACGCCGGCGCAGATCGCGGGCGTGCAGGTGGCGGGCAAGACGGGCACGGCGGAGACGCAGATCGGCACGGCGATCAACAACGTGTGGTTCATCGCGTTTGCGCCGGCGTCGAACCCGAGGGTGGCGATCGCGGTGACGCTGAAGGGCGTCCCGGGGCAGGGCGCGGCGTTCGCCGCGCCAATTGCGCGGGAAGTCATCGAGAGGCTGCTGCATGATTGAGCGGCGAGTGAGCGAGCCGACGTCCGGAGGGGCGCCACATGGTTGAGCCGAACACGATCATCGACGGTCGCTACAAGGTGATCTCCCGAGTTGGCTCGGGCGGGATGGCGGACGTGTATCTGGCCGAAGACCAGCTGCTGGGCAGGCAGGTGGCGGTGAAGCTCTTGCACCACCATTTCGCCGAAGACCAGGAGTTCGTCGAGCGCTTCCGCCGCGAGGCCTCGAGCGCGGCCGCGCTCTCACACCAGAACATCGTCGGCATCTTCGACCGCGGCGAGTGGCAGGGCACGTACTACATCGCGATGGAGTACGTGCCGGGGCGCTCGCTGAAGACGATCGTGCGCGAGCAGGGTGCGCTGGACCCGGCGCTGGCGATCGACATCGTCGTGCAGATCCTGCGCGGTGCGCGCTACGCGCACAGGCGCGGGGTCGTGCACCGCGACTTGAAGCCACACAACGTGATCCTCGACGAAGAGGGCCGCGCGCGCGTGACGGACTTCGGCATCGCCCGCGCGGGCGCCTCGGACATGACGCTGACGGGTTCGATCATGGGAACGGCGCAGTATCTCTCCCCGGAGCAGGCGCAGGGCCACCCGGTGACGGGCGCATCGGACCTCTACTCGGTTGGCGTGATCCTGTACGAGCTGCTGACGGGGCTCGTGCCGTTCGACGGCGAGACGGCGGTGGCGATCGCCTACCAGCAGGTCTCGGCGCAGCCACGCCCGCCGAGCGAGGTCAACCCGTCGATCCCGTCGGCGCTCGACGCGATCGTGCTGCGGGCGCTGGCGAAGGACCCGGCTCAGCGCTACGCGGACGCGGACGAGTTCATCGCGGCGCTGCAGCGCGAGCGCCAGGCGCTGCCGACGGCGGCCGGCGCGGCCGCTGCGCTCGCGGCTGGTGAGGTGCGAGAGGGGGGCAACTGGTCGACGGCTGCCACGGCTGCCACGGCGGCGGCGCCGATGGGCCCGGCGGTGATGCCGCCGACTACTCGGCAGCGTGCGCACGATGGCGGGCACCCCACCGGGTCGATGCTGCTGGCGGAGCAGGCATACGAGGAGAACGGCGCCGAGCAGGGCGAGGGCCCGGGGATCGGGCGCGTCTTGCTGTGGGGCCTGCTTGCTGCGCTCCTCGTGGGCGGGATCGTGGCGGCGGTGCTGCTGCTGTCGTCCTCGGCGGGCCACGCGAACGTGCCGAACGTGACGGGCGAAACAGAACAGGCAGCCTCGGCGCGGCTGCGCGCGGCGGGCCTGGGTGTGTCGCCGTCGCTGGCCTCGAGCGCGACCGTGGCGGACGGGCGCGTGATCAGCCAGTCGCCGGTGGCTCACAGCAGGGCGGAAAAGGGCTCGCGCGTGAACATCGTCGTCTCGAGCGGCCCGGGCAGCTCGGCGCTCCCGAGCGTCGAAGGACTGACAGCGGCGCAGGCGATCGAGCGCCTGCGCGCGGCGGGCTTCAGGCCGACGCGTAAGGAAGAGCCGAGCTCGAGTGTGGTGAAGGGGAAGCTGATCGGCACGGAACCGCCGGCGGGCACGGAGCTGCAGGTGGGCAGCCCGGTGACGGTGCTCGTCTCGAGCGGCCAGGCGCAGGTCAAGGTGCCGGACCTCGCGGGCGACTCGCGCAATGGCGCGGAAGCGGCGCTATCGGCGGTGGGCCTGACGGCGGGCACGGTCACCGAACAGGTCTCGGCGGGGGCGACGGCGGGAAGCGTGCTGGCGCAGTCGCCGAAGGCGGGATCGTCGGTGGAAACGGGCTCGAAGGTGGATCTGACGGTGGCGAAGGCGTCGAACGAAGTGGCGGTGCCGAAAGTGGTCGGCCAGAGCGAGACGCAGGCTTCGGCGGCGCTTGGCGGGGCGGGTTTCACGCCGCGCGTGGTGAACGCGCCGGTGAGCGAACAGAGCCAGGTGGGCGTGGTGCTCAAACAGAGCCCGGCGGCGGGCAGGACGGCGCGTAAGGGCTCGACGGTTACGCTGACGGTGGGAGTGCTCGAAACGCCGACGACCCCAACCACGACGACGACGACCCCGCCGACCACGACTTCGACATCGACGACGCCGACCCCGCCGCCGGCGGGTGGTTGATGGCGACGGCGGGCGTGGAGGCGCAGGCGCACGGGGTGTACGCAGGCGGAGCATTGACTGTGGCGGTACTCTCGGGCGGGCGCTCCTCCGAGCACGACGTCTCGCTGTCCTCGGGTGCAGCCGTTCGTGACGGCTTGCTGTTGGCGGGTCACGAGGTCGTGCAGGTGCAGATCGGCCGCGACGGCATGTGGCGGCGCGAGGGCGAAGGCGCGCTACTGAGCTTGACGCCGGGCGCAGGACTGCTCGACGTGGACGTGGCGTTCCCGGTGCTGCACGGGCGCTTCGGCGAGGACGGCACGGTCCAGGGCCTGCTCGAGATGCTCGACGTGGCGTACGTGGGCGCGGGTGTGGCGTCGTCGGCGCTGTGCATGGACAAGGTCCTGTTCAAGGAGCTGATGGCGGCGGCGGGCACGGTGCCGCAGGTCGACTACGTGGACGTGCGCGAGGGGTCGCTGGCAGGCGCTGAGCGCCAAGAGCTTTTGGAGCAGGTGATGGCTCTGGGATTGCCGGTGTTCGTCAAGCCGTCGCACCTCGGCTCCTCAGTTGGCATCGTCAAGGTCAGCACCGAGCAGGAATTGCTCGGCGCGATCGAGTCGGCGTTCACCTATGACGCGCGCGTGATCGTGGAGGCGGCGGCGAGCGGGGTGGAGGTCGAGTGCGCGGTGCTCGGATCCTCGGCGACGGGCCGCATGCAGGCCTCGTTCCCCGGCGAGATCAGCTTCGCGAGCGAGTTCTACGACTTCGAGGCGAAGTACGAGCCGGGCGGGATGGAGCTGCTGATCCCGGCCCGCATCTCCGAGCGAGCGGCGACGCGGGTGCGCGAGCTGGCGCTCGAGGCGTTCGTGCGGTCAGGTTGCGAGGGGCTGGCGCGGGTGGACTTCTTCGTCGACGGCGAGCGGGTGCTGCTGAACGAGCTGAACACGATGCCGGGGTTCACGCCTACCAGCGTCTACGCGAAGCTGATGGAGGCTAGTGGGGTGGCTTATCCGGAGGTGGTCGATCGACTCTGCCGGTTGGGGATTGAGCGGCATGTGACGCGGACTGCGCGTAGCTACTAGGCGCCGCGTCGAGGAGATCCCTCAGATCGCGCTCATCGACCTGCTCCGAGACAGTCGCGAAGCGATGTGCGACCGTCTGAGCGCGTCGCGGACGAGCCGCGCTACGGGCCTGCGTGGCCGCCGCCGAAACGGTGCCGCCAGCTCAAATCGGGGCGACGGCCCATTGGGGCTCTCGATCAGCTCGCTGAACATCTCAACCGGGCGAACCCAGGTTGTCCCAGGATCCTCGAGGGAGCAATAGACGACCAGCAGCTCTTTGGTCTCCGAGTGGCGCGCCACCTCCAAGACCTCGTACTCTCCGCCCTTGAAGTGCCGGTAAACGCCCGGTCGTGGGAGAGGCCGAGAAACCAGAGAAGCCTCTCGCGTCTGCACGGACCACATTATGGAGCCTCGCCCGGCGGCAAACGCTCCCTGAGCTCGCGAGTCCCGAGGTAGCCATCGTCGTGCCGTTCGTAGGCCAGCGCCGCCGGGATAAGACTTACGACCATGCAGCCGAGAAGGACAAACCACTCAACATCAAACAGGGCGAACGCACCGGCAAGCCACGCAGCTGCAAACAGGGTCGGCAAGCCAATGACCAAGCGATCAATCATTCGTCGTCGGTTCTCGCGCTTCGCAAACCGCTCCAGCACCTGATTGGCGTTCTCGATACGACCTACCCGCTCACGGTCGATGTCCCGCTGGAATCGCGAAATGACCTCTGTACTTTGGAAACGAACTTTGTCGACGATCTCCTGTCGGATCGCCTCTAGAGCGTTGGTCTGGCCCAGGCGCTCCTGAAGCTCCTCGACGCGCGCATCACGCCACCAGAGCGACGGACCACCATCGTCGTTGACGTACTTGCTGCTCAGGTCGTCGTCTCCGTACGTCCTCGTCGGAACGCCACGCAGGGGTATGAGCATGAGTTGGCATATCGAAAAGTAAGGACCTATCCGGAGCGGGTAAGGCCCGAGATTCGAAAGTTGGAGAGGCATGAATCCCTCCCACCCAGGGTTAATGAAGTCACCGGTACAGTGGATCGCGAGCCCAAGCCGAGCAAAGCTCGATCGACCCTCGATCTTCCCGGCACAGTCGCCGGGCATCCGGAACCGCTCATAGACCCTCGCCATAACTGTGTGTCCGGGCTTGATCGTCACGAACTGGCCCTCGTTGACGGTGTAACGCTTCCAGTCACGCATAGGGTCCAGCGCATGTATGTTCGAGCGGCCGAGATCGATTGTTATCTCTCGCCACGGCATGAGTCTTCGCCATAGCCGCCTTCGTGGTCGAGGCCTCCAGAACACATTTGAAATACGCAAATCAATCGAGCACGGCTGGATCTGCCTAGAAGGGTCAAACGGATGTTCAGGGTTGGGACCATCGATCTGAAGCTGATCGCTCAGAGCGCGAATTTCGTGGTCGGTGAGGTACATGGGAGCACCGATCCTAGTCCGGGCTTAGGTAGTTCCGCTGGACCGCAGACTTCCACTGCTCAGGAGAAGGGCGGGTGAGCGACGGCCTACTTGAACAGCGTCAGTTCTGAGATCGACGCTGATTCGGCGCCGGGCGGCAGCGTGGTCAGCCAGACGAGGTAGTAGCGGTAGGCGGTGGAGGCGCCGGGCCCGGTCAAGCGGATGCGCTGGCGGTCGTGGACGTTCGCGGCGGAGCCGAGGGGGCCGTGCCAGCCGCGGGCGCTGAGGGGGGTGGAATCGCCGTAGGGGTAAGTCAAATTAATTTGGTCGGCGCCGTAGAGGAGCACGTCGAAGCCGGGGGTGGGGGTCTGGATCTCGACGGCGCGGGCGGCGACGCGGGGGGAGGCGTCGAGGTAGACGCCGAGGCCGGTGCCACCGGCCTTCTTGAGCGTGCGTTCGTAGTAGTGGGCGGTGCTCCAGGTGGTGTTGGGGTCTGAGTCGACGACGTTCTGCACGCGGTTGCGGTTTTCGGGGCCGGTGCCGAAGGGGTTGTAGTCGTGGGCGGCGGTCTGGCTGAGCGTGACGGGCTGCAAGCCGGCGCTGGAGTGCACTTCGGAGGGGACGCCGGTGCCTTTGTGCGCCTGCTGGGCGGCGGCGACGAGCGCGATGGCGATGATGGCGGCGAGCAAAGCGAGCGAAGCGACCCAGCGGGCGGGGTGCTGCATGCGCCAGGGCAGGCGCCGCCGGGTCTCGCCGGGCAGGGTGCGCAGGACGCTGGTGACCTCGCCGGTGGCCTGTCCGGAGCGGGCGGCCTCGACGGCGAGCACGTCCTCGAGGCCGGCGATCATGTGCTGGGCGTCGCTGTAGCGGTAGTCGAGATCCTTGGCGACGGCGCGGTCGACGACGGAGGCGGTGGCGGCGGAGACGCCGGGGCGCAGCTGCTGAACGTCGGGCACCTGCTCGCGCACGTGGCGCATGGCGACGGCGACGGGGGTCTCGCCACTGAAGGGTACCTGGCCGGTGAGCATCTCGTAGAGCACGACGCCGAGCGAGTAGAGGTCGGACTGCCCGGTGACGGCGTGCCCGAGGGCCTGCTCGGGGGAGACATAGTCGGTCGTGCCGAGCACGCGCCCGGCGACGGTCAGCCCTTCCTCGGTGAGCGTGCGGGCGATGCCGAAGTCGGTGATCTTGGCGCCGCCTTCCTCTGAGATGAGGACGTTCTGGGGCTTGACGTCGCGATGCACGATCAGGCTTTCGTGCGCGGCGCCGAGCGCGCGAGCGATCTCGATGGCGTAGGCGATGGCCTCGGTGACCTCGAGCGATCCTTCGCGGCGGATCAGCTCCTTGAGCGTCTCGCCCTGGACGTACTCGAGCACGATGTAGGGAGTCCCGCCGTCGTCATCCTCGGAAGGCTCCTCGCCGGCGTCGATGACGGTGACGATGTGCGGGTGGTTGAGCCGGGCGACGGAGCGCGCCTCGCGGCGGAAGCGCTCGAGCTGGTCGGAGTCGGCGGCGATCTCGCGATGCATCAGCTTGATCGCGACGGGCCGTTCGAGCACGGTGTCGAAGGCGCGATAGACGGTGGACATGCCCCCGCGCCCGATCTGCGCATCGAGCCGGTAGCGCCCGCCGAGCAGTGTCCCGAGGACGGTCACGGCCCCTATTGTGCGCGCAACGGGCCGCTGGCGCGCATGCGCGCCGTCACGGCTGATCGTGCTCGCCTGATTTTTATGGATTGGATGATGGCTTGGCGGTGCGTGAGCGATGCTCGCGTGCGAGCACGAGCGCGGCGAGGACGACCCGGTAGAGCGCCCAGGGAAGCAGCGAGCGCAGCGCCCGCTCGGGGCGTCGCAGCAGGCGTGCGCTGAGCAGCGTGGAGGCGAACGCGGCGCCGGCTGCGGCGGTGAGCGGCGCGAGCGTCCCGTCGGGAGTGCGACGGCGCGCGAGGCGGACGCTCTCGAGCGCGCCGCCGCCGAGCACGACGGGCAGGGCGGCGTGCCAGGAGAGCGCCTGGGCGGCCTCGGGCGAGAAGCGTCGCGCGCGCGCGACGGTGAGGGTGGCGCCGTAGCGCGAGACGCCGGGGGCGAGCGCGACGGCCTGGGCGAGGCCGAGCGCGAGCCCGTCGGCCGGACGAGCATCGTCGTCGGTCCGCCGCCCGGCGGCGCCCCGGCGCTCGACGCCGGCCATGGCGAGTGCACCGAATGCGAGCCCTGCGGCGATCGAGCGCGGGCCGCCGAGACGGCGCTCGATCAGCGGGCGCAGTGCGAGGCCGGCGCCGGCGGCGGGCGCGAGCGACAGTGCGACGACGGCGACGCGACGCCGGTCGAGCCGGCCGACGACGGCGAGCAGCTCGTGGCGCATGTCGAGCGCGAGCGCGAGCCCGGCGCCGGCGTGCAGGGCGAGCTCGAACGACTTGCGCAGCTCGGGATCGAGTTCGTCGTCAGGCCAGTCGAGCAGCTGCGGGATCAGCGTGGTGTGCGCGGAGGAGGAGACGGGCAGCAGCTCGGTAGGCCCCTGTGCGAGGCCGAGCACGAGCGCGTGGCGCAGCTTGATCGGAGCGCGCTCGCTGCTCGCCACGACGCGTGCGTCAGTCGGCCGGGGCGCCGACGCGGGCGGCAGGCTCGGCAGGCTCGGGCGGCGCGGCCTCCTCGGCGCGGGCGTGGCGGGCGTTCCTGCGGCGCACGCGCCAGTAGACGAGGCCGAGCACGATCGCGGCGAGCAGCACGTAGTCGACGTACTCGAGGCCGTTGCGCACGCTCTTCCAATCGCCGCCGAGGGCGTGGCCGGCGAGCGCGAAGCCGAGCACCCAGGGCAGCGATCCGAGGATGGTGAGCACGGTGAAGCGCCCGATCGGCATCTTCGCGATCCCGGCAGGCAGTGACACGAACGCCCGGATCACGGGGATCACGCGCCCGTAGAGGACGATCTGCTGCCCGTGGCGCTGGAACCATCGATCGGCCCGTTGGATCTGCGCGGGGCCCATGTGGACCTTGTCCCCGTGGCGTTCGAGCAGCTCGAGGCGCCCGCCACGCCCGACGGCGTAGGCGGCCCACGAGCCGACGAGCGTGCCGATCAGCCCGGCGAGCACGATCCCGACCATCGTCAGGTGATGCTGGGAGCCGCTGCCGGTCTTGTCGGCGACGACGAAGCCGGCGAACAGCATCACGACCTCGGACGGGATCGGGATGCAGGCGGAGCTGGCGGCCATCAGCACGAAGATCCCGGGAAGGCCGGCGGTGCGGACGAAGTGGGACGTTTCGTTGACGATCGATTCGGAGATCGAGGCGAGCAGCACTGCGGGGGACGATACCGGGGGGTTGGGTTGGCCCGCGTCGGCCGGCGTATATGCCATTGCTACCGCTGGCCGTAAAACGCAGACATACCCGCTCCCTCGCGGCGCTTCCGGTCAAAAACCAGGGCGGAGTAAACGACAACCAGGGCGGAGTAAACGACAACCAGGGCGGGGTAAACGGCATCCAGCCTCTGAGCCGAGCCGGCCTCCGCTTCTTGATTGAACTTGTGAACGCTCCGGCCGCCACGGCAGTTGGAAGGCCGGCCATCCGGGCCGGCTGTGCTTGCGCCCACGCGTAGCTATTGATCGGGGCTGGCTAACCAGGTGCCTGTTCCAGAGCCCACCCGAATACCGTTGCCGGGATGCGTATCTGGGTGGACCTGACGAACAGCCCGCACGTGCTGGTGATGCGGCCGGTGATCGAGCTGCTGCGCTCGGACGGGCACGAGGTGCGGGTGACGGCGCGGGACTTCGCGCAGACGCTGGCGCTGTGCGAGCGGCTGGGGATCGAGCACGCGGCGATCGGCCGCCACCGCGGCGAGCGGTTGGGGGCGAAGGCGCTGGGGCTGGCATCGCGTTCGGCGGCGCTCGTGCGCTGGGCCCGCGCTGAGGCCCGCGCGGCGAACGGGCGGGGCTTCGACCTGGCGCTCGGCCACGGCTCGAACGACGTGTCGGTGGCGGCGGCGCTGCTGGGAGTGCCGAGCTCGACGATGTTCGACTACGAGTGGGCGGCGGTCCAGCACAACGTCAATTGCCGCCTGGCGCGCACGGTGGTGGTGCCGGAGGCGATCCCGCCGCAGCGCCTCTACCGTTACGGCGCGCGGGGGAAGATCGCGCCGTATGAGGGCTTGAAGGAGGAGTACTACCTCGCCGACTTCGAGCCCGACGAAGCGGTCCTGCGGGAGCTCTCGCTCGACGCGACGCGCCCGATCGTGGTCGTGCGCACGCCGCCGGAGGTCTCGCTGTACCACCGCTTCGAGAACGACCTGTTCGTGAGCGTGCTCGAACGCCTGCGCGAGGCGGCGGCGCGCGATGGCGTGCAGCCGGTGGTGCTCCCGCGCGTGGCCTCGCAGCGCGCGGAGCTGCGCGACGTGCCCGGCTTCGTCGTGCCGCAACGCGCGATCGACGCGCAGTCGCTGATCGCCTACGCCGACCTCGTGATCTCGGCGGGGGGCACGATGAACCGCGAGGCGGTGGCGCTGGGCGTGCCGGTGTACACGACTTTCGAGGGGCGCCCGGGGGCGGTCGACGAGCGCCTGATCGCAGAAGGGCGGATGCGCAGATTGGCAGCCGCGGAGGGCCTGCGGCCGGCGAAGCGCGAGCGCGGGAGCGCGGATATGCGCGTGCGCCGCGATCCACGCGTGCTCGTCGAGCTGCTGACGAGACCCTTGCACGAGGGGGCTCAAGGCGCGTAGCAGCTCAAGGGCCGCTTACAATCCAGCCAATGCGCCGACGTATCCGCTCGGCGGCCTTTCCCCTGCACCGTCACTTCCTGCCCCAACTCGCGGTGGATGGGGCGCTGGTCGCGCTCGCGTACTACCTAGCCTTCCAGCTGCGCTTCGAGCACGGGCCGACGGGCTATTACGCGCACCTGCGCGAACGCACGATCTGGTGGGTGCTGGCGGGCAGCCTGCCGGTGCTGGTACTGGCGCGCGTGTATCAGCGCCGCTGGCGCTACTCGGGACAGCGCGACTACGAGGCGGTCGCGCGCGCAGTGGCGGCGATCGTGCTGCTGGCGGTGGTGGGGGTGGAGGTCTTTCGCCCGGTGCACCACTACCGCAGCACGGTGGCGGTGGCGCTACCCAACGGCGTGATTATCCTGTTCGCGCTGCTCGCGCTCGTGTTCCTGGTGGGCGTGCGGGCGCTCGCGCGCAGCGCCTACGAGCGGCGCCCGCTGGCGGCGTTCCGCGGCGGGCGCAAGGGCCAGCGCAGCGTGCTGATCGCCGGCGCGGGCGACGGCGGGCGGCTCGTGCTGCGCGAGATCGTGCGCAATCGCGGCCTCGGCCTGGCGCCGGTGGGCTTCGTCGACGACGACCCGAGCAAGCGCAGGCTGCGGATCGACGGGGTGCGCGTGCGCGGCAACACACAGGAGGACCTGCCGCGGATCCTCGACGACTCCGAGCCGGACGAAGTGATCATCGCGATCCCCTCGGCGCCGGGCTCGACGCGCGCGCGGATCGTGCGCGAGTGCCGCGAGCGGGGGATTCCGGTGCGCACGCTGCCGACGGTCTTCGAGCTGCTGCAAACGCGCGGGGCGCCGGCGCGGCAGATGCGCGAGGTGCGCGTCGAGGACGTGCTCGGCCGCGAGCCGGTGCAGATGGAGCTCGAGCGGGTCGGCGCCTACCTGGCGGGCGAGGTCGTGCTGGTGACGGGCGCGGGCGGCTCGATCGGCTCGGAGCTGTGCCGGCAGATCGCGCGCGTGGAGCCCCATCGGATCGTGCTGCTCGACCACGCCGAGGACAACCTCTTCTCGATCCAGCGCGAGCTGGAGGACGAGCGCCACGTCTCGCCCTCGATGCTCTCGGCGGTGCTCGCCGACTGCAAGGAGGAGGAGCGCATGCGCGAGGTGTTCGCCGAGCACCGCCCGACGGTCGTGTTCCACGCGGCTGCCTACAAGCACGTCGGGCTGATGGAGGCGAATCCGGTCGAGGCGGTGCGCAACAACGCGATCGCCACGCGGGTCGTGGCGCACGTGGCGGGAGAGGCGCAGGTGCAGCGCTTCGTGCTCGTATCGACCGACAAGGCGGTCGCGCCGGCGACGGTGATGGGCGCCTCCAAGGCGCTGGCCGAGTTCGCGCTGGAGTCCTCGACGGCGCGCTTCGGGCACACGCGCTACGCGGCGGTGCGCTTCGGCAACGTGCTCGGCTCCTCGGGCAGCGTCGTGCCGATCTTCCGCCGCCAGATCGAGCGTGGCGGCCCGGTGACGGTCACCGACGAGCGCATGACGCGCTACTTCATGACGATCCCGGAGGCGGTCCAGCTGATCATCAGCAGCGGCTCGCTGGCGGTCGAGCGTCGGCAGGCCCCGGCCGCAACGGCCGCGCCGGCGAACGGCCGCGACGGCCGGCCCGAGCGCCGGCGTGCGGAGCCGTGCGCGGAGGTGTTCGTGCTGGACATGGGCGAGCCGGTGCGCGTGCTCGACCTCGCACGGGCGATGATCGAGCTGTCGGGCCTCGATCCGGATCGCGACATCGAGATCGAGATCGTCGGGCGCCGGCCGGGGGAGAAGCTGCACGAGGAGCTGTTCAACAGCTACGAGCGAGCGCGCGCGACGAGCGCCGAGAAGATCCTGCTGGCCGAACGCGAGCCGCTCGGCGCGGAGGCGGTGGAGTCGATCTTCGCCGAGATCGGCCTGCTCGTGCTGGAGGGCGACGCGGCGGGCCTGGCGGCGAAGGTCTCGGAGCTCTCGGCGCTGCACGTGGAGGCGCAGGCGGCTCGCCCGGCAAGGGGCACGGCGGCCGATCATGAGGCGCGTGAGGATCAGCACGAGGCGCCTGCGGCCCTCATACACTCTGCGGATTCATGATGGCCACGCCGCTCGCGCTATCGCTCTCGCTCTCGAACGCGTTCACCGAAGTCGGCGCGATCGTGGCGTTCGTGGCGCTGCTCGGGATCGCGGTCCTGTCGCTGCTGGTCTTCTCCCAGGCGCGTGAGATCAGGCGCCTGCGCGAGTGGGCGGGCCGCGCGCCGGAGCGTGCGGCGGACCTCGAGCAGCGCGTCAGCGCGGAGGCAGCCTCGCGCCTACAGCAGCCGGCGGCGCCGGCGCAGCCGCAGGCGGTGCGCCCGGTGCCGCGCACGACGCCGCTGAACGCACGGCCGGCGAGCTCCGCCGCGACGACAGCGGCAACGGCCGGGGCGAGCCCGCTCGCAGCCGGGGCGGGTCCGGCGACGGCCGTCGCGCCGGGGCAGGGCTCGGCGGCTCAGCCGGCGCCTGGTCAAGCGGCGCCGGCACCATCCGCTTCGACGCCTGCCCCGGGGGCCGCCGAGCCGGGTGTCCCGGCGGCGCCACAGGCAGCGCCCGGCTCAGCGGCGCCGGTTGCGACGACGGCAGCGGGAGCAGCGGCACGGCCGGGCGCGACGGCTGCGGCTGCCGCGACGGCGGGTGCGCAGAGCCCGGTTGCAGCGGGACTGCCCGCGGGCGCAGGCGTCGCACCGACCCAGGAGGCTCCTTCGACGGCGCCCCCTTCGGCGGCCACGGCCGGCACGGAGAGCGCAGCGAAGGGCACACCGGCCGCAGGCACACCGGGAACGGCACCGGCCACGGCGGCGGCGTCGCCGGCCGGGGCTGCGACGTCTTCCCCCGGTCGATCGGCGCTGCCGGTGGCGCCGACGGCTCAGCCGGGCGGGCCGCGCACACCGGCCCCGGCGACGGTGGCGGCCGCGGCAACGGCGGCGAGGGCGGCGTCAGCCGGCGCGACTGCGCGCTCGCCGAGCCCCCCGGCGCGCCCTCCAGCTCCGCCGGCGCCGGCGGGGACCCCACAGCGGGCGGCCGCGGCCAGCGCACCGGCGGTGGCGCAGGGAGTCGTGGCCAGTCGCGCGGTGACGGACGCTACGGACGCGACGGGCCGCGCGGCGCCTACTGTACGCGGCGCTGGTGCCGAGGCGGCGCTTGCGGCGCGGCGCGGCGCGGGCGGCGCGGCGCGAAGGGCGGCGGGCGAGCCGCCGGTCAAGCGCTATCGCACGGAGCGCCGCGGGCCGGGGCGCGCGACGATACTGGTCGTCGGCGCGCTGGTCGTGGCGGTGGCGGTGATCGTGGCGATCGTGCTCTCGTCGGGCGGCGGCAAGGGCGGGAGCTCGTCCTCGAGCGAAGCGAACGGCGGCGCGGGGTCGGCCGCCGCCACGCAGACGAGCTCGCAGGCAACGACGACGACGAAACACTCCTCGGGCGCCGGCTCGCCGTCGACGACGAGCCCGGCGCAGCTGAACGTGGTGGTGCTCAACGGCACGACGACGACTGGCCTCGCGCATCGCGTCTCAGAAGAACTGCAAGGGCACGGGTACGCGAAAGCGGCGGCTCAGGCGGGCCAGCCGCCGGGCGCGAACCAGGTCACGGTGGTCGAGTACGCGAGCGGGCATCAGGCGGACGCGCAGCGCGTGGCGCGCTCGCTGGGGATCACCCAGGCGCAGCCGATCGAAGGCACGGTCGCGTCGATGGCGGGCTCGGCGAGCGTCGTCGTGATCGTCGGTCTCGACAAGGCTTGACGTCGCCATAGCCGGCTTCCTCGACATCCCGGAGCGCTCGGTCAAGCCGCGCGAGCGAGGGCTGACGCACGTGATCGATCGCGGGCTCTCGGTCGCGGAGGTCGACGCGCTGATCGAGGTGGCGGGGGCGAGCGTGGACATCGTCAAGCTCGGCTGGGGCACGGCGCTGGTGAGTGCCAACCTGCAGCCGAAGCTCGCGCGCTACGCGGCGCACGAGGTACCGGTGGTGCTGGGCGGGACGCTGACGGAGATCGCGATCAGGCAGGGACGCGTGGACGGGCTGGTGGCTTGGCTGCGCGAGCTGGGCCTGCGCCACGTGGAGATCTCCGACGGGACGATCATGCTCGAGCCCGGCTACAAGCGCGACCTGATCGAACGGCTCTCTGCGGAGTTCACAGTGTTCGCCGAGGTCGGCAGCAAGGATGTCGACTTCATCATGCCTCCGTACGTGTGGGTGGAACAGATCGAACGCGATCTCGAGGCGGGCGCGTGGAAGGTGATCGCGGAGGCGCGCGAGTCGGGCACGGCGGGGCTCTACCGTGCGGACGGCGAGCCGCGCACGGGGCTGATCGAGGAGATCGCGCATTCGATCGATCCGCAGCGGCTGATCTTCGACGCGCCGCGGCACTCCCAGCAGGTGTGGCTCTTGAAGCACTTCGGTACGGAGTGCAACCTGGGGAACATCGCGGCCGACGACGTGCTCTCGCTGGAGACGCTGCGCCTCGGCCTGCGCTCGGACACGGTCGAGGGCTTCGCGCTCGGCGATACGGTAACGGCCGGGGGCGATTGACCAGCGAGGTCGGCGAGCGAGCGGCCGGCGCGGGGGCGCGGGAGCCGATCGATCGCAGGGTGCCGGCGGCGGTGTTCGCGCTGCTCGTGGCGGCGTGCTTCGTGGCGTTCTTCCTCACGCAGCACCTCAAGCACACGCCGACGGCGGTGCAGGTGTTCAAGCTGACGCCGTTCTTCTCGCCGACGCCGAGCGGCCACATCAAAGCGGAGCGCATCTCGTTCCGCCTGGCGGAGAACGACGAGGCGACGGTCACGGTGCTCGACTCGACGGGCGCGCAGGTGGCGACGCTGTTGCGAAACCACCCGGTGCGACGCTACAAACAGCTCTCGCTGCGCTGGAGCGGGCGCCGCGGAGTGGCGCATGGCTACAAGCTCGTGGCCGGGCCCAACGGCGCGGCGGCGCTCGAACCTGAGCTGCGCGGACGTCCGGCGGCGGCGGGCGAATACCGCGTGCGCGTGAGCCTGCGCCGGCAGCATCGCTCGGTGCTCTCGCCGCGCAGCTTCACGCTGGTGCGGCGATGACGGTGCTCGCGAGCTCGCTCAGCCCGGGCGTCCTCGCGGCGACGGTGCTCGGCGCGTGCGCGGCGATCGCGGTGCTCGTGTACGTGATGCGCCGACACGAGCAGGCGTTCCCGCTGCTGGCGATCCTGGCGCTGCCGTTCCGCCTGCCGATCTCGGCGGACGGGCGCACGGTGAACCTGCTGATCCCGCTCTACTTGGTCGTGGCGGCTGGCGTGCTGGCGCACCTCTTGCCGCGCCTGCTCAGGCGCGAGGAGGCGGGCTTCGGCTGGCTTGAGTGGGTGCTGCTGGCGTCGGTGGTGCTGTATGCGATGCAGGCGCTGTACTCCTCAGATCGCGCCAAGGCGGCTGAGAACCTGGCGTTCTTCTACGTGCCGTTCGGACTCTTGTTCGTGCTGCTGCGCGACGTGCGCTGGACGCGCGAGCTGCTCTTGCGCTGCTTGGCGCTGGCAGTGGCGCTGGCGGTGGCGTTCGCGGGCGTGGGCTTCGTCGAGTACGCGCGCAAGGAGCTGTTCCTCAACCCGAAGGTTGTGGCGGCGAACCAGTTCGACAACTACTTCCGCGTGAACTCGCTGTTCTTCGACCCGAACATCTACGGGCGCTTCCTGGCACTGGTGATGATCGCGGTGACGGCGTTCGTGCTGTGGCGGCGCAACCTGCGCGAGGTGCTGATCGCTGCGGGGGTGCTCGTGTGGCTGCTGGCGGGCCTGGTGACGAGCTTCTCGCAGTCGAGCATCGCGGCGCTGCTGCTCGGCCTGGCGGTGTTGGCGGCGTACCGCTGGGACGTGCGCCGCACGTTGTACGTGGCGGCGGCGCTCGTCGTGCTGGCGCTGGCGGTCGTGCTGGCGGCGCCGGCGAGCCTGCACTTCGGCCTGAAGGGCAACGGCGGCTCGACGAGCAACGCGACGAGCGGGCGCACGAAGCTGATCGAAGGCGGCCTCGAGCTGTTCGCCAAACGGCCGCTTGAGGGCTACGGCTCGGGCTCGTTCCAGACGGAGTATCAAAAGCATTCGAAGACGTCGGCGGAGAACGCGACGTCGGCGTCGCACACGATCCCGATCACGGTGGCGGCCGAGCAGGGCGTGATCGGCCTGGCGCTGTACGTGGCGCTGCTCGTGCTCGCCTTCGTCGTGCTGTTCCGCGGCGCGGGCCGCTCGTCGCCGCGACCGAAGCCGGGAGACGCTCGCCCGGTGCTCGCATCCCCGTTTCGGCCAGCGCTTGGGGCGTGCTTCGCGGCGCTCGTGCTGCATACGTTCACCTACGCCGACTTCCTCGAGGATCCGCTGACGTGGACGCTACTCGGAATCGGCCTCGCCCTGGCGTCGACCGAGCAGGGCGAAGATCCACGGGCGCAAGCGCGCGTGGCCGACGCGATGGTGTAAGCTGCCGCGCGGTTTCATCTAAGACGATTCTTCGGCTGAACGGAATCAAAGGGGGATGCATGGCGGATGGTCTTGCGCAGCCTGGGGCCGGACGAACGCTCGGAAGGATGCGAGAAGGGGCGTCCCAACCCTGGATAGCGACCTGCGTTACGCTTGCGGTCATCGTGGCGGGAGCGCTGGCGAGCGCGGTTCCGGCGTTCGCGGACAACGCCGTGATCAGCGTCACGAACACGGCGGGCCAGAGCGACCCTGCGGCCGACCTGCCGCGAGTATTCACGGTCAGCGGCGCGACCGCAGCGCCCGAGCGGATCTTCGTCAAGTCGCGCGCGATCGGCGGTGCTCCCTGCGCCCCCAGCGCCGGCAGCGACACCGGCAACAGGGTCGACGAATACCCGGCCTTTGCTTGGGAAGCGGAAGTGAACGGTGCCTTCTCGCTGAGCAAGGTCATCACATGGGGCTCGGTCGGTCCGGAACTGTTCTGTATCTGGATCGCGTCCGGTGAAAACTCGATTGCGACGCCAATCACCCAGGTGATCACGTTCCGCTCTCCAAGCGGAACGATCTCGGCGGCGATCAACCCGCCGGTGCCGAAGCCGAACGAAAACGCGACGCTCACCGTGCTTGGCAGCAGCGAAGCGCCCGAGCGAGCCTTCGCGAAGGTGCGCCCCGCCGGAGGGGCCGCCTGCGCGGCCACCTTCTCCGGCGATACGGGCGACGCCCTGCTCGGCGAATACAGCAACGAAGTGAACGGCGCGTACCAGTTGCAGAGTACGTTCTCGGAGGCGAAAGCGGGCAACTACTTGCTGTGTCTGTGGCTGGCATCTTCCTCCGGTTCGATTCCCGCGGTCGCGGGCCCGCAGCCGATTCCGTTCACGGTCGGCTATCCACCAC
>JBIOEW010000008.1:0-122767 GCA_044446425.1 Solirubrobacterales bacterium
CCGAGGGGCAATCGAGCACCATCTCATCCGCACCAGCTACCGCCATAGTCGCCATCATGCCTCCTCGCCTCAGATCGACAGACACAAGGAAGGTTCGGCGCCAAACCAACGAACCCTACCAGCGAGTTAACAAAGCACTGCTAGTCCTGGCAGCAGTAATCCTGGAGGAACGATGGCACCGGTAGTCGAGGTTTCGCCGCAGCCTGTGCCCGCTGAAGCGTTTGAGCGCTTTCCCGGTCGCTGGGTGGCGGTGCGTGATGGCGGGGTTATCGCCGACGCAGCTACGATCGAAGGGTTGGAAAGCGACGATCGAGTTGAACCAGATGACACCTTTTTTCGGGTCCCTGAGACCAACTCCAAGTTCCTGTAGTCGGCACACCTCGCGCGATACTAGAGGTACGCCCGCCGGTCGCCCGCTGAAGAGGCCAACGAGACTTGCACCACCAGTAGCGGCTCATCCTAGATAGGTGACGGTCGAGTCCGAGGAGCCTCAATCGCTCCAGGCCGAAGCCGGGTTTCGATCAGCTGCTGCCGGCTCGCGCGAAGTGCACGGCCAGATGGGCTTCAGCGGCGCTTTAGCGGTCCTCCTACGCTTAACGGATGTCCGCACGCGCGTACACGGTTGCGCTGCCGCGAGGCAACTCGGCCTCGCGCTCGCCGCGCGGTGGCGTGGCGCTGCCGCTGCTGGTGGCGTCGCTGTGCGTATTCGCGCTGGCGCTCGTGTGGCTGGTGAGCACGCACGTCGAAGCCTTCCGTGTGCACGACGCCGAACTGCTGCGGCGCTTCGCGCTGGGCGGCGGCGAACGCACGAACGAGGTGGCGCGCATGCTGCTGCACCTGCTCGACGCGGCGCAGTTCACAATCTGGGCGGTCGCGATCGTGCTGTTCGCGCTCGCGCGCGGAGATCGCCGTCTGGCGTTCGCGGTGGCGGTGGTGATGGCGCTGGCGCCGTTCAGCGCCGACCTGCTCAAGCCGCTGCTGGCCGAACCGCACGTCGGCTTCGGCCGCACGATCGGCGCCGGCTCGTGGCCGAGCGGCCATGCGACGGCGGCGACGGCGCTCGCGCTCAGCGCCGTGCTCGTCACGCCGCCGCACCGGCGGGCACCGGCGGCGCTGCTGGCGGGGCTGTTCATGCTCGCCGTCGGCGCTGCATTGCTGATCCGCGTGTGGCATATGCCGAGCGACGTGCTTGGTGGTTACCTGCTCGGCACGCTGTGGATCGCGCTGGCCGTGGCCGGCCTGCGCGCCTCGGAGCGGCGCTGGCCGCGCCGGCGCGCGATCGCGCACGCCTGAGCGCCGGCGACCGGTGGCTGCTGCCCGCCCGTGGATTTCCAGCCCGTTCGTTACTGCTGGTCGCCGCTGCGCTCTTCTGCCTCGTGCGCGCCGGGCTGCCACAGCGGCTCGGCGTTGCCGGAGTCGCCCTCGTTGTTGGCGGCGCGGCTGAGGATGAAGAGCAGGTCGGAGAGCCGGTTGAGGTAGCGCACGACCTCGGCGTTGCCGTCGGTGCCGACGGCGATCGCGCGGCGCTCGGCGCGGCGACAGACGGTGCGGCAGACGTGCAGATGCGCGGCGGCGGGGGTGCCGCCGGGGATCACGAACGAGCGCAGCGGGGCGAGCGTGGCGTTGACCTCGTCGCAGGCGCGCTCGAGCCAGGCGGTGTAGTCGGGGCCGACGCGCAGGCGCCCGCGCGGGTCTGAGCCCTCGCTCGCACCCTCCTGCGGCGGTGGCACGGACAGGTCGGCGCCGATGTCGAGCAGGTCGTTCTGCACGCGCTGGAGCCACTGGGCGAACTGCCCGGGCATCGCGGGCGCGAGCAGCGCGAGGCCGATCGTGGCGTTGAGCTCGTCGACGGTGCCGTAGGCCTCGACGCGCGGGTGCACCTTGGAGACACGGCTCATGTCGCCGAGGTGCGTCTCGCCGCCGTCGCCGAGCTTGGTGTAGATGCGGGTGAGGTTCACTGTCATAGCTGTGGGCCGGCGGCAGGCCGGCGATCTCGATGATAGGTGCGCCGAGGGCCAGTGTGCGGATCGGCACACCGGCTGTCTTCACAATCGGATACGTTCCCGCCCTTCATGCGGATTGGCGTTCCGAAGGAGACGGCTGCGGGCGAGCACCGGGTTGCGCTCGTGCCCGAGGTCGTGGGCAAGCTCAAGGGCAAGGGCCTGGACGTGCTCGTGCAAAGCGGGGCGGGTACGGACGCGCTCGTGCCGGATGCGGCCTTCACGGAGGCCGGCGCGGAGCTGACGCAGGACGCGGGCGAGGTGTGGCGCGCGGACGTGGTGCTGAGCATCGCGCCGCCGGACCCCGAGCAGATCCGCGCGCTCGGCCAGGGCTCGATCCTGATCGGCTTCCTGGCGCCGCTGTCGAGCCCGCAGACGACGAAGGCGCTGGCGGACGCGGGCGCGACGGCGTTCGCGATGGAGTCGATTCCGCGCATCTCGCGCGCGCAGTCGATGGACGCGCTGTCCTCGCAGGCGAACGTCGGCGGCTACAAGGCGGCGCTGCTCGGAGCTGAGGAGATGGGCCGCTTCTACCCGATGTTGATGACGGCGGCGGGCACGATCCCGCCGGCGAAGGTGCTCGTGCTGGGCGTCGGCGTGGCGGGGCTGCAGGCGCTGGCCACGGCCAAGCGCCTGGGCGCGCGCACGACGGGCTATGACGTGCGTCCGGAGGTCGCCGAGCAGGTCCAGTCGCTCGGCGCGATGTGGCTCGACCTGGGCCTGGAGGCCAGCGGCGAGGGCGGCTACGCGCGCGAGCTGACCGACGAGGAGCGCGCCAAGCAGCAGCAGGCGCTGACGGACGCGATCAAGGGCTTTGACGTGGTCATCACGACGGCGCTCGTGCCGGGCCGCCCGGCGCCGAAACTGGTCACGGCGGAGGCGGTCGAAGGGATGAAGCCGGGCTCGGTGATCATCGACATGGCGGGCGAGACGGGCGGCAACTGCGAGCTGACCGAGCCGGGGCAGACGGTGGTCAAGCACGACGTGAAGATCGTCTCGCCGCTGAACCTGCCGTCGAGTATGCCCGAGCACTCCTCGCAGCTGTTCGCGCGCAACGTGCTCGCCCTGTTGGAGCTGCTGGTCGGCGAGGACGGCGCTTTGAACCTAGATTTTGATGACGAGATAATCGCCGGCGCGTGCGTCGTGCGCGACGGCGAGATCGTCAATGCGGCGGCGAAGGCGACCGTGGAGAGGAGTGGCGGAGCTGCGCCGACCCCGCCGAGCCAAGCCGCCCCGGCTGCGGGCGATCCCCTGAGCGGAGGGTCGGGCGGGACGCCCGGCGGAGGTGACCGAGCATGATCCTTGCCAGCACGCTGACGACCAACCTCGCGATCCTCGTGCTCGCGGGCTTCATCGGCTTCGTCGTGATCTCGAAGGTGCCGAACACGCTGCACACGCCGCTGATGTCGGGCACGAACGCGATCCACGGGATCGTGCTGCTCGGCGGCCTCTTGGTCGTCGGCGCGTCGGGCAACGGCACGTTCAACAAGATCATCCTCGTAATCGCGATCGCGTTCGGCACGATCAACGTGGTCGGCGGCTTCCTCGTGACGGACCGCATGCTGGAGATGTTCAAGTCCAAGCCGAAGCCGCCGAAGGACGCGGACGGCGGCCAGGATGGAGGCGCAGCGGCGTGATCCTGGCGTCCTTCCTGCAGGACCTTAGCTTCCTCGACGTCCTCTACATCGTCGCCTTCGCGCTGTTCATCCAGGGCCTGCGCGGGCTCTCGGGGCCGACGACGGCGGTGCGCGGCAACCGCATCGCGGCGGTTGGCATGCTGATCGCGGTAATCGCGACGCTGCTGAACAAGGGCGAGGGCAACTGGGGTTTGATCGTGCTCGGCGTCGCGCTCGGCACGGCCGTCGGCGTGCCGGCGGCGCGCCAGGTGAAGATGACGGCGATGCCGCAGATGGTCGCGCTGTTCAACGGCGTCGGCGGCGGCGCGGTGTTCCTGATCTCGTGGTCGGAGTTCCGCTTGACGGACGGCTTCACGGGCGTGGCGACGTACATCACGGTCTTCTCGCTGTTCGCGGCGATCGTCGGCTCGGTCTCCTTCTGGGGCTCGAACATCGCCTTCGGCAAGCTCCAGGAAATCATCCCGGGGCGCCCGATCAGCTTTGGCTCGGCGCAGCAGATCGTCAACCTCGTGCTGCTGATCCTCGCGCTCGCGGCGGGGATCGACATCGCGGCGGGCAACCACTCGGAGGGGATCTTCATCGGCCTGCTGATCTGCTCGGCGCTGCTCGGCAACGCGGTCGTGCTGCCGATCGGCGGCGCCGACATGCCGGTCGTGATCTCGCTGCTGAACGCCTTCACGGGACTGTCGGCGGCGGCGACGGGGATCGCGCTGAACAACACGGCGCTGATCGTCGCGGGGATGATCGTCGGCGCGTCGGGCACGATCCTGACGAACCTGATGGCGACGGCGATGAACCGCTCGATCCCGGCGATCGTCGCGGGCGGCTTCGGCGGCGGCGGCGCGGTCGCGGGCGCCGAAGGCGCGGGCGAGCACGCGGGCACGGTCAAATCGACGAGCGCGGCGGACGCGGCGATCCAGCTCGCCTACGCGAGCCGCGTGGTGATCGTGCCCGGCTACGGCATGGCCGTGGCGCAGGCCCAGCACGCCGTTCGCGAGCTGACCAAGGAGCTGGAGAAACGCGGGGTCGAGGTGAGCTACGCGATCCACCCGGTCGCGGGGCGCATGCCGGGGCACATGAACGTGCTGCTGGCCGAGGCCGACGTGCCGTATGACCAGCTGAAGGAGATGGACGACGCCAACCCCGAGTTCCAGCGCACCGACGTCTCGCTCGTGATCGGCGCCAACGACGTGACCAACCCGGCGGCGAAGAACACGCCTTCCTCGCCGATCTACGGCATGCCGATCCTGGAAGTCAACGACAGCCAGTCGGTGATCGTGATCAAGCGCTCGATGAACCCCGGCTTCGCGGGAATCGAAAACGAGCTGTACTACGACCCGAAGACGGCGATGCTGTTCGGCGACGCCAAGTCGGCCGTCTCGGAGATCACGGCCGAGCTCGCCGACATCTGAGGACGCCTCTGCGAGACTGCGCGCGTGATCGAGCGCGGCCAGGCACTGTCGGCGCTGAGCGAGGAGGAGTTCGACGTCGTCGTCGTCGGCGGCGGCATCACGGGCGCCGGCGTGGCGCTCGACGCGGCCTCGCGCGGCTACAGCGTGGCGCTGCTCGAGCGCATCGACTACGCGGCGGGCACGTCGAGCCGCTCGAGCAAGCTCGTCCACGGCGGCCTGCGCTACCTGCAGAACTTCGACCTCGGCCTCGTGCGCGAGGCGCTGCTCGAGCGCCAGCTGATGGTGGCGCTGGCGCCGCACCTGGTGCGCCCGCTGCCGCTGGTCGTGCCGGCCTTCGAGGGCGCTCATCCGGACCGTCTCGTCGGGGTCGGGCTGAACCTCTATGACGTGATGTCGGTCGAGCGCGGACGCCGGCGCGGTCGCCGGGGCAAGCGCAAGGGCTCAGAGCCGGCGCCGGAGGGCGCACAGGACGCCGCCGGCGCCGACGGCGGCGAGTCGTGGAGCCCGGAGCGCCACCGGATGATCTCGGGCGAGGAAGTGCTCGAGCTGCTGCCGGCGCTGGCCGCGCGCGAGCCGACGAGCGGCTACCTGTTCTACGACTGCCAGACCGACGACGTGCGCCTCGTGCTGACGGTGCTCGGCGAGGCCGAGCGCTTCGGCGCGGTGTGCGCCAATCGCGTCGAGGTGACGGGGCTGCTCGAGCACGAGGGACGCGCGCGGGGCGTGCGTGCGCGCGACGGCGAGAGCGGCGAGTCCTTCGACGTGCGCGCCACCAACGTGGTCAACGCGACCGGCGTGTGGGCGGATGAGCTGCGCCCGCAGGAGCTGCACGACGAGGCCGAGCTGCCGAGCATCCGCCCGAGTCGCGGCACGCACATCACGCTGCGCCACGAGGACCTGCCGCTGATCGGCGGCGCGATCGTGCCGGCCGGCTCGGGGCGCTCGATCTTCGCGCTGCCGTGGCTTGGGCACACGCTGGTGGGCACGACCGACAACGACTACGAGGGCTCGCTCGAGCACGTCAAGCCCTCCGAGGACGACGTGGCCTACCTGCTCGACGCGATCAACACGTTCTTCGGCTCGGAGCTCGGCGAGGGCGATCTGACGGGCGCCTTCGCCGGGGTGCGCCCGCTGATCTCGACTGGCGATCCGAAGAAGTCGGTCGACATCTCACGCAAGGCCGAGCTGTATGAGACCTCCTCGGGGATGATCACGATCACGGGCGGCAAGCTGACGACGTGGCGGCGGATGGCGAAGATGACGGTCGACCGCCTGGCGCTGCGCGACGCGAGCGACGCGCCCTGCCGCACGCAGGAAATCCCGCTCGGGCAGGCGATCTCGGCGGATGAGCTGCCGCGCGTGGAGGGCGTGCCCGAGCAGTCATACGAGGCACTCGCGGCGCGCTACGGGCACGCGGCGCACGAGGTGCTGGCGCTGGCGGCCGAGCGCGGCGAGCTGGCCCAGCCGGTCGTCGCGGGCCTGCCGGACCTGCTTGCCGAGGCGGTGCTGGCGGCGCGCCAAGAGCAGGCGCGCGGGGTCGCGGACGTGCTGCTGCGCCGCACCCGGCTCGGATTGCTGGCCGCGCGTGAGCTCGCCGAAGATCGGCCGGTGGCGCGCGTGGCCGACGTGCTCGCCGGCGAGCTCGGCTGGGATCGTGAGCGCACGAGCGCCGAGATCGAGCGTTTCCGCGAGGAGGCCCGCGCTGAGGGTCTGCTCGGCTCATGAGCGACGCGGCGCCCCGGTCCACACCGAGCAGACGGCTGCGCGCGGGTGCGCACGTGCTCGAGCTCGGTGCGCGGCCGCTGCTGATGGGGATCGTCAACGCCTCGCCCGACTCCTTCAGCGACGGCGGGCGCTACCCGACGCTCGACGATCGGCTGCGGCTGGCCGAGCAGCTGCTCAAGGACGGCGCCGAGATCCTCGACGTGGGCGGCGAGTCGGCCACGACCGGTCGTGCGCCGGTGGCGGTCGAGCAGGAGGCCGAGCTCGTCGTGCCGCTGATCGAGCGCCTGTCGGCAGGGCTCGGCGCGCTCGTCTCGGTCGACACGTACAAGCCGGCCGTCGCGCGCGCGGCGATCGCGGCGGGGGCGAGCATCGTCAACGACGTCAGCGGCCTGCGCGACCCGGAGCTGGCGGCGGTCTGCGCGCAGAGTGGCGCTGCGCTCGTGTTGATGCACACACGCGCGGCACCGCGCGAACGGCGGCAGGACCCCGATCTGTATGCGGACGTCACCGAGGACGTGCTGGTCTTCCTGCGGGAACGGATCGCGCTGGCGAACGACGCGGGCGTGGCGATGGAGCAGCTGATCGTCGATCCGGGCCCGGACTTCGCGAAGACGCCGCAGCAGACGATTCGCCTGCTCGGCGAAGTCGCTCGCCTGCACGAGCTGGGGCGCCCGCTGCTGATGGCGATCTCGCGCAAGGACTTCATCGGCGCGCTCACGCACCGCGCGCCGCGCGAGCGGCTGGCGGGCACGCTCGCCGCGCTTGCGCACGGCACCGACGCCGGGGCGCACATCTTCCGCGTGCACGACGTGGCGGCGGCGTCCGACTTTCTCACCGTGCGCGCCGCGCTGGCAGGCGAGACGAGCACCGGCAGGGATCTCGCGCTCGCCGAGGAATTGCGCCATGAGGAGCTGAGCGGCCGCAGCAGCCGCTAGGCTCACAACAGCAACGGGTGCCCGCCGCTGTCCAACGTAGCGGGACGCCAACCACCCATCCAAACGAAGAGGAGAAAGACAGATGGCATCAGTGCTCGACCGATCCGAGCTGGAGGCGAGCCCTCTGGCCGACCTGCACGCGATCGCAGACCAGCTGGGACTCGACGGCTTCAGGCGCCTGCGCAAGGCGGACCTGATCGACAGGATTCTCGGCGAGCCCGGCGGCGACGCCGAAGGCTCGCAGGAGGAGCAGGCAGACGAGGAGAAGCCCTCGACGCGCTCCTCCAGCCGCAGCCGGCGCGGGGGTCGCTCCCGACGCTCGCGCTCCGCGGACGCCGACGCGGACGCCGACGTCGGCGCCGGCGCCGAGGCCAATGACGACACGGAGCCCGAGCCCGAGGAGGAGCAGAAGGACGAGCCGCGCGAGCGGCGCCCGCGCTCCAGGCGCGGCGGCACCGCACGGGGCACGAGCAGAAGGCAGGCCGCCAAGCAGGACGCGGGTCCGAAGGAGGCCGGCGCCAAGGATGCCGAGGCGGGGGACTTCGCCGCGCGCGAGGGCGGCGAGCTCGCCGAGGGCGTCGTCGAGGTGCTCGGCAATGGCTCGGCGTTCCTGCGCATCGACCCGCCGGAGCCCTCCGACAGTGACGTCTACATCTCAGCGGCCCAGGTGCGACGCTGCGAGCTCGTCTCGGGCGACCGCGTGGCCGGCCCGGTGCGCACGCCGCGTCGCTCCGAGCGCTACCCCTCGCTGATTCGCATCGACACGATCAACGGCGACTCGGCGGACACAGTCTCGGCGGGCGCCCGCTACGAGGATCTGCCGGTGGACTACCCGAGCGAGCGCTTCGCGCTGGAGGCGAGCGACCCGACGCTGCAGGCGATCGAGTGGCTGACGCCGTTCGGCCGCGGCTCGCGCGTCGTGATCGTCGGCGCCGCGCGATCCGGCAAGAGCGAGACGCTGCGTGCGCTGCTGTACGCCGTCGCCGGCGGCGAGGGCGTCGAGACCTCGATCGTGCTGGCCGCTGCGCGCCCGGAGGAGATCGGCCGCTGGCAGTCCGACGAGCAGCACCCGCCGGCCGCCGCGCTCAGCTTCGCCGCCTCGGCCGACTCCCAGGGTCAGGCGGTGGAGCGCGCGATCGACGCCGCCAAGCGCGTCGCGGCGCGCGGCGGACAGGCGGTCGTGCTGATCGACTCGCTCGACGGGCTGCACCCGCACGTGGCGCGCAAGGCGCTTGCGGCAGCGCGCAACCTGCGCGAGGGCGGTTCGTTGACGGTGATCGCCACAGCCTCCGAGCCGCTCGGCGGCGAGAGCACGGTGATCGCGCTCGACGTCGCGCTCACCTCGACCGGCCGCCAGCCGATCCTCGATCTGGCGGCGAGCGGCACACTGCGCCCCGAGCTACTCGTCGGCGAAGACGGCGCCTCCGCCATCTTGAAGGCCCGCGCCGAAGCGATGGACGTCAGTTAGGCAAGAGCCTTAAGGGCGTCAGTCCCGGCGGCGTCCTGCTAGCGCCGATACGCGACTCGGCCCCAGGAGGGCTCGGGCGCCAATTCGATCGGTTCGCCGCCGGTCTCCGTCAGGGGATCGGTCGGCTGCACGTAGGCGAAGCTGCCGGTCTCTTCGTCGAAGGCCACGCTCAGCTCGCCCTCGTTGACGCGCTGGTCGAGCCAGGCGCCGCGGAACACGAGGCGGCGTAGCCAGTGCACGAGCGAGCGCTCGGCCGGGCCGACGAGCTCGGGCCAGCAGTCGTTGACGTGCCGGCCCAGTGCCGAGGCCGGGTCTGAGATCTCGCCGTTGACGGCGAGGTTGACGAGGTCTTCCAGCTCCTCCTCGCCGAGGCGGCCGCCGACGAAGCCGACCTTGATCGCCGCCTGCTCGCAGCGCTCGGAGAAGTCCTCCTCGTTGAAGGTGAAGCGAAGCTCTCCGTATTCGAGGACGAAGTCCTCTCCAGAGTCGTAGTTTCCGCGGCGCGAGGTATCCATGGTGGGCGGCCCGGGGAGATGCTCGCCCCCGGACCGTCGGGATCATAGGGCGGCCTCCTGCTCGGCCGGCTGCGGTGCATGGGATTTTGCATCCATTCCGGCCTGTCGAATGCCTGGGCACGCGGTCTCCCGATGCGGCTCGAAGCGGCGCGACTCGTCAGTCGGAGCAGCTCGTCCCGCCGGCCTCAGTGCGCCGCGGATTCGCTCTATACGCTGCGCGGATGGCGCGGCTCTCCCAACACGGCCTGCGGCGCGTGCTCGGCACGAGCGCGCTGTTCTCGACCGCCTACGGCAACGTCGGCTCCTCGATCTACTACGCGCTCGGGCTCGTCGCCTCCTACGCGCTCGGGCTCACCCCGGTCGTGTTCGTGATCACCGGCGGGATCTTCTACCTGACCGCCGCCACCTACGCCGAGGCGACCGCGATGTACCCCGAGGCCGGCGGCTCCTCGAGCTTCGCCCGGCACGCCTTCAACGAGCTGTGGTCGTTCTTCGCCGCCTGGGCGCAGATGCTCAACTACACGATCACGATCGCGATCTCGGCGTTCTTCGTGCCGCACTACCTCGGCGGCCTGTTCTGGCCGGCGCTGCGGCACGGACCGGGGGACATCTTCTTCGGCATCGCCGTCGTGATCGCGCTCTCGGTGGTCAACGTCGTCGGCGTCAAAGAGGCCGCCGGGCTGAACATCGTGCTCGCGCTCACCGACCTCGCCACGCAGCTGTTGCTCGTGATCGTCGGCATCGTGCTCGTGCTCTCGCCGCACACGCTGATCCGAAACGTCCAGCTCGGCGTCGCGCCGAGCTGGAAAGACTTCCTCGTGGCGATCCCGATCGGGATGATCGCCTATACCGGCATCGAGACGATCTCGAACATGGCCGAGGAGGCGCGCGAAGAGACGCGCACCGTGCCACAGGCGATCAAGGCCGTCGTGCTCGCCGTGTTCGCGATCTACGCCGCGCTGCCGATGGTCGCCCTCTCGGCGCTGCCCGTGCACAAAGGCGCCGACGGCAAGTACACGACGCTGCTCGGCACGAGCGAGGCCAAGGGCGGCTTCGCCGGCGACCCCGTGCTCGGCATCGTCAAGCACCTGCACCTCGGCGGGCTGCAATCGATCGGCGAGATCTACGTCGGGCTGCTCGCCGCCACGATCCTGTTCATCGCCGCCAACGCCGGCATCATCGGCGCCTCGCGGCTGGTCTACTCGATGGGCCTGCACCGCCAGGTCCCCGACCGCCTCAGCCGACTGCATCCGCGCTTCTCGACGCCCTGGATCGGCATCCTCCTGTTCGGCGGTATCGCCTGCCTGACGATCATCCCCGGGCAGGCCGAATTCCTCGGCAACATGTACGCGTTCGGGGCGATGCTGTCGTTCACGATCGCCCACCTCTCGGTGATCCGCCTGCGGATCAAGGAGCCCGATCGACCGCGGCCCTATCGCGGGCCCGGCACGATCCACGTCGCGGGCCGCCCACTGCCCGTGTTCGCGCTGCTCGGCATCCTCGGCACCGGCCTCGCGTTCGTCGTCGTCACGGTGCTGCACCTGGCCGTCGCCGCCGCCGGCGTCTTCTGGCTCGCCTTCGGGATGGTGCTGTATGTGATCTTCCGCAGACAGCAGGGTCTCGACCTGCGCACGACCGCCAAGGCGCCGCGCCCCGAGCGCCCGCCCGACTTCGAGGAGTTCGACTACCGCACCGCGCTCGTGCCGATCTTCGGCAAGGACATCAGCGCCAGCGTGCTCGGCCACGCCGCCAAGCTGATCGGCGAGGAAGGCGTCGTCTACGCGATCTACGTGCTGCCCGTGCCGAGCCAGCTCTCGCTCGACGCCGGCCTGGAGGAGGAGGAAGCCCACGGGCGCTCGGTGCTCGAGAGCGCGCGCATCCAGGCGCGCCGCTCCGGCATCAAGATCCACACCGGCTTGATCCGCACGCGCAACCCCGGCGCCTCGCTCGTCGAGGAAGCGCGGCGCGTGAACGCCGACGTGATCTACTGGTCGACGATCCACGCCTCCTCCTCTGACCAGCGGATCGGCCCGACCGCGGCCTACCTGCTCGGCAAGCGTCCCTGCCGCGTGATCATCGAGACCGAGAACCCGCCCGCGCGAGCGCGCGAGCCCGTTCCCGCCTGAGCGCCGCACGGCCGGCGAGACCCGCGCCGCCGCGACGCCGGCCGTTCGCTGCCCGTCACGCGGCCATCTCTCTCTTAAAAATCGTCACAAAATCGTTATGCGCCGTGCGGCGATCGTTATGCGCGCGTGATGTGAGCACGCCTAGCGTTTTCTTGGGATGGCACGCCTCACAGAGCACGGTCTGCGCCGCTCCGTCGGCGTTCCCGGGCTGTTCGCCACCGCCTACGGCAACGTCGGCTCCTCGATCTACTACGCGCTCGGGCTCGTCGCCGCGCACGCGCTCGGGCTGACGCCGCTCGTCTTCCTGTTCGCCGGCGGGCTGTTCGTGCTGACCGCCAAGACCTACGCCGAGGGCGCCGCCATGTTCCCCGAAGCCGGTGGCTCCTCCTCGTTCGCGCGCCATGCCTTCAACGAGCTCGTCTCGTTCTTCGCCGGCTGGGCGCTGACGCTCGACTACATCATCACGATCGCCATCTCGGCGTTCTTCGTGCCGCACTACCTCGGCGCCTTCTTCCCTGCGCTGACGCACAACCCCGGCGACATCATCGGCGGCCTCGTCACGATCGCGCTGCTCGCCGCGCTGAACATCCGCGGGCTCGGCGAGTCGGCCAAACTGAACCTGTTCCTCGCCGTCGCCGACCTCTGCACGCAGGTGCTGCTCGTGTGCCTCGGCGTCGTGCTCGTGCTCAACCCCTCGCTGCTCGTCGATCAGGTGCACCTCGGCACGGCGCCCAGCTGGACCCAGGTGATCTTCGCGCTGTCCGTCGCGATGGTCGCCTACACCGGCATCGAGACCGTCTCGAACATGGCCGAGGAGTCCAAGGACCCCGGCCACGACATCCCCAAGGCCGTCAACCTCGTGCTGCTCGCCGTGCTCGGCGTGTACGCCGGCATCTCCGTCGTCGCGCTCTCCGCGCTGCCCGTCGTGCAGCACGCCGGGCACTTCTCCACCGCGCTCGGCACGACCTATGAGAACGACCCCGTGCTCGGCATCGTCTCGCGCCTCGGCCTGCACGGCACGCTGCTGACGATCGCCCGCGACTACGTCGGCGTGCTCGCCGCCACGATCCTCCTCATCGCCACCAACGCCGGCCTGATCGGCATCTCGCGCCTGTCCTGGTCGCTGTCCGAGCACCGCCAGCTGCCGAGCATCTTCTCGCGCCTGCACGCGAGCTTCCGCACGCCCTGGTTCACGATCGTGTTCTTCTCGATCCTCGCCGGCGTGTTGATCCTGCCCGGCGAAACCAACCTGCTCGGCAACCTCTACTCGTTCGGCGCGATGCTCTCGTTCACGACCGCGCACGTCGCCGTGATCGCGCTGCGCATCAAGAAGCCCGACCAGGAGCGCCCCTACCGGATGCCCTGGAACGTGCGCATCCGCGGCTCGACGATCCCGCTGACCGCCGTGCTCGGCGCGATCGGCACGTTCGCCGCCTGGTGCGCCGTCGTCGTGCTGCACCCCGAGGCGCGCACGATCGGCATCCCCTGGATGCTCGTCGGGCTCGTCGGCTACCTCGTCTACCGTCGCCGCCAGGGGCTCGACGCGCGCACGACCTACAAGATCGAGCGCCCGCAGCGCCCGCCCGACTTCGAGGCGCTCGACTACCGCACCGCGCTCGTGCCGATCTTCGGCGCCGACGTCTCGGCGAGCGTGCTGCGCAGCGCCGCCAAGCTGATCGGCGCCGAAGGCGTCGTCTATGCGATCTACGTGCTGCCCGTGCCCAACCAGCTCTCGCTCGATGCCGGCCTGCAGAATGAGGAGGCCCACGGGCGCTCGGTGCTCGAGAGCGCGCGCATCCAGGCGCGCCGCGCCGGCATCAAGATCCACACCGGCTTGATCCGCACGCGCCACCCCGGCGCCGCGCTCGTCGAGGAAGCGCAGCGGATCGGCGCCGACGTGATCTATTGGTCGACGATCCACGCGGCCGCCGGCGAGCAGGGCATCGGCCCGACCGCCGCCTACCTGCTCGGCAAGCGTCCCTGCCGCGTGATCGTCGAGACGCAGAACCGAGGCGGCGCCGATGAGCGGCTGAACGGCGTGGGCGCTAGCCGCGTGCCAGTGCCGAGCTGAGCGCCTCGTCCAGCTCGGGGTGGTCGAACTCGTAGCCGAGCACGAGCGCCTTCGCCGGCACCACGCGCGCGCCCTCGGTGACGATCTCGGCCATCTCGCCGTAGAGCAGCCCCAGCGCCGCGGCCGGTACCGGCAGCAACGCCGGGCGTTTGAGCGCACGTCCCAGCGCGCGCGAGAAGTCGCCGTTGCTGACCGGCGTCGGCGCCGTCGCGTTGATCGGCCCACTCCAGCGCTCGTCGCCGACCGCTGTGACGATCATGCCGATGAGGTCTGCGCGATGGACCCACGAGATGTACTGGCGCCCGCCCGCGACCGGGCCGCCCACGCCGAGGCGGAAGGCAGGAAGCATCTTCGCCAATGCCCCGCCGTCCCTGTGCAGCACGACGCCCGTGCGCACGCACACCACGCGCACGCCGAGGTCCACCGCCTTCTGCGCCTCCGCCTCCCACTCCACGCACACCTGCGCGAGGAAGTCGCGACCCGCCGGCGCCTCCTCGTCGAGCGGCTCTTCGCCGTGCGCGCCGTAGTAGCCGACCCCCGATGAGGAGACCAGCGCGCGTGGCCGGCTTGCCGCCTGGCGCATGCCCGCGAGCAGGTTGCGCGTTCCCGTCACGCGGCTCTCGCGAATCGCCTGCTTGGCCTGCGCGCTCCAGCGCTGGGCGATGTTCTCGCCCGCCAGGTGCACGATCGCGTCGCGATCCTCCAGCGCCTGCGCCGGCGCCGGCTCGGCCATCGGGCTCCACACGTAGGCCTCGACCGGCTCGCGTCCCGCGCGCTGCAGGCGCCCCCGCGCGCGCTCCGGGTCGCGCGAGAGCACGCTCACCTGGGCGCCCGCGTCCTGCAGCGCCGCAACCACCGGCGGGCCGATCAGGCCGGTCGCTCCCGTGACCGTCACGCGCCGACCGGTCAGCGATCGCTCGCTCACTGCGCTGCTGCCGAGTTGGGCGTCAGCGTGTCGCCCTGCGCGAAGCCGACCTCGTGGCCCGCGCGCGCCGCGCCCGTCGCGCGCGCCTCGTCCGCCACCGCCTTCGCCACCGCCGGCGCCACGTCGCGGTTGAAGACCGACGGGATGATGTAGTCCTCGCGCAGTTCCGACTCGTCGACCGTGTCGGCGATCGCGTGCGCCGCCGCCATCTTCATCTCCTCGGTGATCGTCGGCGCACGCACGTCGAGCGCGCCGCGGAACACGCCCGGGAAGCACAGCACGTTGTTGATCTGGTTCGGGTAGTCCGAGCGGCCCGTCGCCACGATCCGCGCGTACTGCGCCGCCTCCTCCGGGCTGACCTCCGGGTTCGGGTTGGCCATCGCGAAGACCATCGCGTCCTCGTTCATCCGCGACAGCGCCTGCGCCGGCATCGCGCGCGCCCCCGAGAGCCCGATCAAGAGGTCCTCGCCGTCGATCACCTCTGCCGGCGAGCCCGTGCGGCAGTCCGGGTTGGTCTGCTCCGCGAACCACCGCTTGACCGGGCTCATGTGCTCGTTGAGGTAGTCCTCGCGCTTGATGTGCAACGCGCCCTTGGAGTCGGCGCCGATGATGTTTCGCACCCCGCCCGCGTGAAGGATCCGCGTGACCGCGATGCCCGCCGCGCCGAGACCGATGATCAGCACGTTGAGGTCTGCCATGCGCTTGCCCGTCAGCTTCACCGCGTTCAGCAGCGCCGCCATCACGACGACCGCCGTGCCGTGCTGGTCGTCGTGGAACACCGGGATGTCGAGCTCTGCCTTGAGACGATCCTCGATCTCGAAGCAGCGCGGCGCCGAGATGTCCTCGAGGTTGATGCCGCCGAAGGCCGGTGCGATCAGCTTGACGTTGCGGATGATCTCCTCCGTGTCCGTCGTGTCGAGGCAGATCGGGAACGCGTCGACGCCGGCGAACTCCTTGAACAGGCAGCACTTGCCCTCCATCACCGGCATCGCCGCGCGCGGGCCGATGTCGCCGAGGCCGAGCACCGCCGTGCCGTCGGAGACGACCGCCACCGTGTTGCGCTTGATCGTGTACTGGAAGGCCTTGTCTTCGTCTTCGGCGATCGCTTCGCACACGCGCGCCACGCCGGGCGTGTAGGCCATCGAGAGGTCGTCGCGTGTCTTCAACGGGCTCTTGTTGTGCTGTTCGAGCTTGCCGCCCACGTGCAGCAGGAACGTGCGGTCGGTCGTGTCGATCACCTCGACGCCATCGAGCGCGCGCATCGCCGTGAGGATCTGCTCCCAGTGCTCCTGCCCGGCCGCGTCGACGACGATGTCGCGCAGGCTGTGCGGGCCGTCCATCTCGACGAGGTCGACCGCGCCGACGATGCCGCCGGCCTCGCCGATCGCGCCGGTCAAGAGGCCGAGCGTGCCGTGGGCGTCCTCGATGCGGACGCGGATCGTCAATCGGTACTGCGCGCTGGGTGTGGCGCTCACTGGAGCTTCTCCTCGCTAATTGGGCGGCACGGCATGTTAGGGCCAAGCGGCGAGACGCCGCAGCGCCGCTCTCATAGAGTGAGCGTTCGATGGCCGCCACCAGCACGAGTGCGAAGACGCCCGCGACTGCTGCGGGCGAGGGCGAGCGGCGCCTGTTCTTGATCGACGGGCCCAGCCTCGTCTACCGCGCCTTCTTCGCCCTGCCCGAGTCGATCGCGACCTCGACCGGCGTTCCGACCAACGCGATCTTCGGCTTCGCTTCGATGCTCGTGAAGATCGTCACCGAGTACGGCGTGCAGCCGACCGTCGTCGCCTGGGACGCCGGCACGTCCGGGCGCACCGAGATGTTCGCCGAGTACAAGGCACAGCGGCGCTCGCGCCCGGATCTGCTCAAGCAGCAGTGGCCCGCGATGGAACCGCTCGTCGAGGCCTTCGGCTACTCCAACGTGAAGATCGACGGCTACGAGGCAGATGACGTGATCGCCTCGCTCGCCGCGCGCGCGATGGCGGCCGAGCCGCCCGTGCCCGTGATGATCGTGACCGGCGACCGCGACGTCTTCCAGCTGATCGATGAGCAGGGCCTGGTCAAGGTGATGGCCACCGCGCGCGGCATCACCGAGACGAAGATCTACGACCGCCAGGCCGTGATCGACCGCTACGGCATCCCGCCCGAGTCGATCCCCGACTTCTACGGCCTGAAGGGCGACACCTCCGACAACATCCCCGGCGTCCCCGGGATCGGCGACAAGACGGCGAGCGAGCTGATCCAGAGCTACGGATCTCTAGAGGACGTGCTCGCGCACGTCGATGACATAAAAGGCGCCAAGCGCAAAGAGAACCTGATCGCCCACGCCGAGAATGCGCGTGTCTCCAAGCAGCTGGCCACCGTGCAGCGCGACGTCGCCGTCGACTTCGACATCGCCGCCGAGTCCGTGCGCGAGCCCGACCGCTCGCGCGTGCGCGAGGTGTTCCGCGAGTACGAGCTGCGCGATCCGCTCAGGCGCCTGGAGGAGGCGCTCGGCGATCCCGACGTCGCCGCGCCGCCGCCCGCCGCCGAGGTCTCCTTGAGCGGGCGCGTGCGCGGCGGCAAGCCGGCCGAGATCGCCAAGCTCGGCGGCGGCGAGGGCGAGCTGATGCTCGTCGTGCGCGAGACCGAGACGCCCGAGGGTGAGCTGTTCGCCGAAGGGCCGCCGTGGCGCTTCGCCGCGGCCGTGGCGGCTGCCGGCGCGAAGGGCTGCAAGGCCGCCGAGGTGCTGGCCGGCGACTGCGAGAAGCCCGAGCAGGTGGTCGGAGTCGTCGGCGTGCGCCCCGTCGTCGCGCACGACGCCAAGGCGCTCGGGCTCGTGCCGCCCGGCCTCACGCACGACACGCTGCTCGGCGCCTTCCTGCTGGAGCCGGCGCGGCGGCGCTTCCCGTTCGACGAGCTGTGCGAAGAGCGCGGCCTGGCCAGCGATCTCGAGGACCCGCTCGCCGCCGACGCCGTGATGCTCCGAGCGCTCGCCGACTGGCAGCGGGCGCAGATCTCAGAGCGCGACCTCGACGGCGTGATGCGCGACATCGAGCTGCCGCTGGTCGCCGTGCTGCGCGACATGGAGCTGCTCGGCGTGCGGCTCAACCTCGAGCGCCTCGCCGAGATCACGGCGCGCGTGCGCGAGGAGCTGACCGCCCTGGAAGAGGACATCTTCCTGCTCGCCGAGGAGGAGTTCACGATCGGCTCGCCCCAGCAGCTCGGGCAGATCCTGTTCGAGAAGCTCGGGCTCTCGCGCAAGCGCCGCGGCAAGACCGGCTACTCGACCGATGCGCGCGTGCTTCAGGCGATCCGCGCAGAGCACGAGATCGTGCCCAAGATCGAGCGCTGGCGCGAGCTCTCGACGCTGGCCAAGACCTATCTCGACGTGCTGCCCTCCGTCGTCGACGAGCGCTCGCGCATCCACACGACCTTCCTGCAGGCCGGCGCGCAGACGGGGCGGCTGGCGAGCACCAACCCGAACATGCAGAACGTGCCGATCCGCACCCCGCTCGGGCGTGAGATCCGCGGCTGCTTCGAGGCGGAGGAGGGCAACGTGCTGATCTCCGCCGACTACTCGCAGATCGAGCTGCGCGTGCTCGCGCACGTCGCTGACGAGCCCGTGCTGAAGGAGATCTTCAAGCGCGGCGAGGACGTGCACACGGCGACCGCCTCGCAGGTCTTCGGAGTCGCCCCCGAGCAGATCGACCCCGGCATGCGCTCGAAGTCGAAGATGATCAACTACGGGATCGTCTACGGGCTGTCCGACTTTGGCCTCGCCGATCGCCTGAACATCCCCCGCGAGGAGGCCAAGGAGTTCATCGACGCCTACCTCGAGCGCTTCCCGCGCGTCGCCGCCTTCATCGCCGAGACGATCGAGCGCGCCAAGCAGCAGAGCTACGTGACGACGCTGTGGGGCCGGCGGCGGCAGATCCCCGAGCTACAGGCGCGCAACTACCAGGTGCGCACGCTCGGCGAGCGGCTCGCCGTCAACACCGTGATCCAGGGCACCGCCGCCGACATCATCAAGCTCGCGATGGTACGCACGCACGCGGCGCTCGTCGCCTCTGCGCTGAGCACGCGGCTACTGCTGACGATCCACGACGAGCTGCTGTTCGAAGGGCCGCCCGAGGAGGCCGACGATGCGAAGGCGCTGATCGAGCGCGAGATGTGCGGCGTGTGGGAGCGCGACCCGCCGCTCGCCGTCGACGCCGGCGTCGGGCGGACCTGGCTGGAGGCCAAGTGAGCCGCTTCCTCGCCGTCGTGCTCGCCGCCGGCGCCGGTGGGCTCGTCGGCATGCAGGCGCCCGTCAACTCGCGGCTCGGCAAGAGCGTCGGCTCGTTCGAGGCCGCGACCTTCTCGTTCCTCGTCGGCACCGTCGCGCTGGTGCTGATCCTGCTCGTCGCGCGCGGCGGCCTCGGCGGCTTCGGCCAGATCGGGCGCGTGCCGTGGTGGGGGCTCATCGGCGGCCTGCTCGGCGCCGTCTACGTGAGCGTCGCGCTCGTCGCCGTGCGCGCGCTCGGCGCCAGCGGTCTGACCGCCGCCGTGATCGCAGGACAGCTCGTGATCTCAGTCGTGATCGACCGCCTCGGCCTGCTCGGCGTCGCCAAGCAGGGCATCGACGCCGGGCGGATCGTCGGCATCGTGCTGCTCGTCGCCGGCGTGGCGCTTGTCGTTCGCAAGTAGCTCTGGACGACCGCCGGCTGCTCAGCCGAGCGCGAGCTTGAAGCCCTCGCGCCAGCTCGCGTAGCGGGGGCTCCAGCCGAGCTCGCGCTTGACCAGCGCGTTCGAGGCGCCCTGCGCTTGGGTCATCAGCGTGACGCCGTAGCTCCCTGCGACCAGCCGCGCGAGCAGAGCCGGGACTTTGCGCGGCCCGCGCGCGCCGAGCGCCCGCGCGAGCTCCGGTATCCAGTCGGCCGCGCGGGCCGGCTCGTCGTCGACGACGTTGAACACGCCCTGCTTGCCCGTGCCGAGCGCAGCCACCGTCGCGGCGGCGGCGTCGTCGACGTGGATGAACGACCACACGCCCGCGCCCGAGCCGACGATCGGCAGGCGCCCGCGTGCGACTTCCCGGCCGGTCGAGCCCTCGCGGGAGATCGCACTGCCGGGGCCGTAGAAGTAGCCGTAGCGCAGCACCGTCCCGCCGGCGTCGAGCGCAGCGCGCTCGAGCGAGCCGAGCGCCTCGGCCGAGCGCTTGACCGGTCCCGCCTGCTCGGCGCGCAGCAGCGGGTCGCGCTCGTCGTGAACCGTGCCCGGCGGGCCCGGGGCGTAGAAGAAGGCGACGCTCTGGGCGAGCAGACGCGTGACGCCCGCCGCCTTGGCCGCCGCCACGAGATTCGCCGTACCCTCCGTGCGAAGGCGGTCGTTGACGGCGAAGTCGCGCTCCATCTTGCGAGGGTCGATCCGCGGCGGGATCGAGGTCAGCTGGTGGATCACCGCGTCCGGGCGGGCCTCGGCGACGACGCGCTTCAGCGCAGCTGCGTCGAAGGCGTCGGCGACGACGGCCTCGGCGCCGACCGCGCGCAGCTGCTCGACGCGGGCCGTCGAGCGCGTCATGCCGGTCACCTCGTGGCCTTCGGCGAGCAGCAGCGGTAGCAACCGGCGTCCGATCACGCCGGTTGCGCCCGCCAGGAAGACCCTCATGCCACGTCTGTGCCCGTGCCTGCCACGGTCAAAACCCGATCGGCAGCAGCGCCCGCGCCGGCGCCGTTCGCGGCCGTGGCCTCGGGCACGGCACAGACCATCCCCTCGCTGAAACCTGCCGGGGTCATGTCGAAGGCGCTGTTGAAGCGCGCGCGCATGTTCTCCAGCGCGATCACGTTCGTCAGCTCGACCATCTGGCGCTCGTCGAAGTGCTCGCGCAGGGCGGCGAACAGCTCGTCGGAGACGCGTGCCGGCGTGCGGCTGATCGCGGTGGCGTAGTCGAGCACGAGCTTCTCCAGCTCGGAGAACTCGGCGCTCTCGCGGTAGCGGGGGAGGGCCAGAAGCTGTGCCTCGGTGATCCCCGCCTCGCGCGCGATCGAGGAGGCGATGTCGCAGCAGAACTCGCAGTTGACGATCGTCGCGGCCTTCGTCTCGGCGAGCGCCTTCAGCCGCTCCTCGACGCGGCGCTCCTTGGCGGTGGCCTTCTCGTAGGCGCCATAGCCGACGAGCAGCCGGGGCGCGTACGCGTACACCCCCAGCGGGTCGACATCGCGGCCGAGATCGCGGCGGCTGGCGCCGTAGGTCCAGCGCACGAGCGGGTGGGCCTGTCGCTTGGTGAGCGGTTCGATTCTGGTCATCGCTGAACCTCCGGGGGTCGAGTTGACTCGCGTGTGAGCCACGCCAGCGCGGCCGTCGACAGCGCCAGCGAGACGAAGTCGAACGGACCGAGCCAGTGCGGGTGGGCGGCGCCGATGTCGGCGAGGTGGTTGATCGCATGCAGCGCGAACTGCAGCGTCACGCAGAAGAGCACCGGCGTACGCCAGGCCGGGCGCCGGTAGGCGATCAGCAGCGAGACGCCGAAGGCGAGGTTGAACGTGGCCGTGTCGCGCAGGTAGTGGTCGTTCTGCGTGCCGAACGGCCCGATGCTCGAGAAGAACGTGTGCGGCGCGAAGATCATCAGCGCCGCGATCGCGAAGTGGTAGGCGGCGAACGCCAGCAGGCCGAGCCCGAGCACCGACATTCCGGGCAGCGCCGAAGCCGCGGGCCGCGCTGGCGGACCGCTTGGCTTGGACGTCTCCTCGGCGGTTGACACGGCCGCTACTCTAGCTCACAGGTGGTTCCCAAACAGTGACCAGTCTTGCGCCGGAATCGGGTACCAGTTATGGCCCGGAGCTGCTCGTCCGTCTGCGCGGTGGGCGCCGCCGCGCGCAGCTCGAGGATCGTCTGCGCGAGCTCGTGCGCGACGGCACGCTCGCGGCTCACAGCCGGATGCCGTCCTCGCGCGCGCTCGCCGGCGACCTCGGCGTCTCGCGTCGGCTGGTCGTCGACGCGTACGCCCAGCTGCTCGCCGAGGGCTACCTCGTCGCCCGCCAGGGCGCGGGTACGTTCGTGGCCGCGGCGGGTGGCGTCGAAGACGCGACGCCGGACGCCCCGGCCTCGAGCGCGCCGCAGTTCGACTTCTTCCCTGGCGCCCCCGACCTCTCCTCCTTCCCGCGCGCGCTGTGGCTGAGCGCGACACGCGAGGTTCTGCGCACGGCGCCCGACGGCGCCTTCGCATATCCCGATGCGCGTGGCGCGCCGGCCCTGCGCCACGCGCTCAGCGCCTACCTGCGCCGCGTGCGCGGCGTCGCCGTCGAGCCGGAGGCGATCGTCGTCTGCGCCGGGGCCACGCAGGGGCTCGCACTGCTCGGTCGTGCGCTCGTGAGCCAGGGCGTGGGGGCGATCGACGTCGAGGACCCCGGGCTGCCGCCGCACCGTGCCGTGCTCGCCTACGCCGGCCTGCAGGTGCGCGGGGCGAGCGTCGACGAGCAGGGGCTCGACGTCTCCTCGCTGCGCTCGCCGGTCGTGCTCAGCACGCCGGCGCACCAATGCCCTACGGGCGTCGTGCTCTCGCCGCAGCGGCGCGGCGAGCTCGTGCGCTGGGCGTGCGACGGTGGTCTCGTGATCGAGGACGACTACGATGCCGAGTTCCGCTACGACCGCGCGCCGCTGGCCGCGCTGCAAGGGCTCGCGCCCGATCGCGTCGTCTACCTCGGGACCGTCTCCAAGACGCTCGCGCCCGGGCTGCGCCTCGGCTGGCTGATCGTGCCGCCGTCGCTGAGCGACGCCGTCGTGCAGGCCAAGGCGCTCGACGACCTCGGCTGCTCGGTGCTCGATCAGCTCGTGCTCGCGCGGCTGCTGCAGACCTCGGCATATGACCGCCACCTGCGCAAGGCGCGGCGACGCAATCGCGCGCGCCGCGATGCGCTGATCGAGGCCGTCGCGCGGGAGCTGCCGGGGGCGCATGTGAGCGGCGTCTCGGCGGGGCTGCACGCGCTCGTGCGCCTGCCGCGCGCGGTCGCGCTGCAGGCGCTGCTCGCCGGCGCCGCCGCGCAGTCGCTCGGCATCTACCCGTTGAACCTGCACCGGATCGACCCCGGGGGACCCGTGCAGGCGCTCGTGATGGGCTACGCCAACCTGTCCGAGCCGGCGATCGCAGAGGGCGTGCGGCGACTCGCCGGCGTGCTCGAGGCGCTGTGAGACCCAACCGACCGACCGAAAGGAGCTCGCGCCGATGACATCGCAGCCGACAGATCCCGCCTCGCGAACGATGGCACCCGCCCGCCCCAGCGCCCATCCGGTGCCCAACCGGCGGCTGCCGGCGGCGCTCCTCGGTGCGCGCATGGCGGCGCGAACGGCACCGCGCGGCGCACGCGAGATCGTCGATGCGCCACGCACCGGCTCGGCCGAGGAGATCGCGCGCCACAAGCGCGCGCTGCTCGTCACCTACCGCCGCGACGGGACACCGGTGCCGACGCCCGTGTGGGCCGCGCCCGGCGGCGGGCTCTTGTACGTGCGCTCCGAGCGCGACGCCGGCAAGCTCAAGCGGCTGCGCAACGACTCGCGTTTGCTCGTGGCCCCATGCACAGTGCGCGGCAAGCCGCTCGGCGCGCCGTTCGAGGCGCGCGCAAGGATGCTCGCGCCGGCGGAGGAGCCGCGCGCCGAGGCCGCTCTGGCCGCGCGCTATGGCTTCGGCCGCGAGCTGTTCGAGCGCACGATGGACCTGCTGCGCGTCGATATGTGCTTCTTGGAGATCACGCCCGGGGCGTGGGAGCAGCCGGCGACGAAGACCGCCGCGCGGCCTGGTTGCTAGCCGCGCAGCGCCCGGTCCGGCGGCCTACACCGAGGCCGGCGCGTTGGCCGACAGCGCCGTCAGCCGCGAGCGCGTCAGCGCGCGCGGCCCATCGGCGACGAAGTTGGGCGGGGCGATCTCGAGGTAGCGATCGAACACCCAGCCGCACAGCCGGCGGTTCTCGAAGCAGCGGATGAAGGCGGTCAGCGAGCGACTCGGCGTGATCTGCCCGACAGCCTGCTGCACGCGAAGCAGCCAGGCGAACTTTCGCGTGTGCGCGGCCGAGAACGCGCCGTAGCGCTGGAGCGCCTGCTCGCGCGTGCGCCGGCCCTCGACGACGGCGCGCAGCTCGCGCCCGCAGGCTAGGCCGAAGTACAGCGCCGTGCGGATGCCCTCGGCGGTCAATGGGAGACAGTGCCCGGCCGAGTCGCCGACGAAGAAGACGCCGTCCTCGACGGCCGCGCGCAGCTTGTGCGGGATCCAGTTGCCCTGGTAGCGCTCGGGCGGCAGACCGAGGTCGTGCGCCAGCTTGACCGTCGGCTGCTTGACGTGGTGCGCAGGCCAGAACGAGCCGACGCCGACGCGCAGCTCGCCGTCGGCAGGGAAGCTCCATGCATAGCCGGCGCGCACGTAGCGCGGGTGGACCCACAGCTCGAGCTCGTCGCCGTGGCCTTCGGGATGTACCTCCAAGCCGCGCGAGAGGCGTGCGTCGGGCGGCTGGATCGTCGGGCCGTTGGAGAGCACGCGTCGCCAGCCGAGGCCGTCGACGATCAGCGGCGCCCGCAGCGGGCCGCGATCGGTGATCACCGTGTCGCCCTTGCGCTCGGTGATCGTCGCCGTCTCGAACTCGAGCTCGCCGTCGTCGGCTTGCGCCCACAGCAGCGCGCAAAGCTCGCGGTAGTCGAACGTCGAGAACGACCACGGCAGCGACCAGCGCGAGGTGTGAAACGGCGTGTGCACGAGCAGCTCGTCGAAGGTCTGGCGATGGGAGTCCTGCAGATCCATCGCGTTCAGCCAGCGCGTCGGCATCGCGCAGGCCGAGGTCTGGCGCTCGCCGATCTCGTAGCGGTCGATCACGAGCACGCGCGCCCCTGCGCCTGCCAGCTCGCGGGCGATCGCCAGCCCGGCGAAGCTCGCGCCGCACACCAAGACGTCGCAGTCGCGCTCCAGCGGTGTGCGCGCTGCTCCCCGCGTCGTCGCTCGAACAGGCATCTGCGGGGCAATGATACGGACGACTGCGCTGTCGCTGCGCTAGGCTTCGCCGGTGCAAACGGTGATGGAGAATCCTCAAGCCCGCGTGGTAGAGGGATCGAATGGCCTCCTGCTGGAGGTCGACGGGGCGATCGTGCCCAACTACGAGGCGACCTTCCGCACGATCGAGGAGGGCGAGGTAGTCACCGGCCACGTCGTGCGCATCGACAAGGACGAGGTGCTCGTCGATATCGGCTACAAGTCCGAGGGCGTCATCCCGGCCAACGAGCTGTCGATCCGCAAGTCGGTCGATCCCAAGGACGAGGTGCACCTCGGCGAGGAGGTCGACGCGATCGTCATGACCAAGGAGGACCAGGACGGTCGCCTGATCATGTCGAAGAAGCGCGCCCGCTTCGAGAAGGCCTGGCGTCGCATCGAAACGGCCGCCGAGTCGGGCGAGCCGGTCGAGGGCACCGTGATCGAGGTCGTCAAGGGCGGCCTGATCATCGACCTCGGCGTGCGCGGCTTCCTGCCTGCTTCGCTCGTCGACATCCGCCGCGTGCCGAATCTCGACGAGTACATGGGCACGAAGATCGAGACGAAGGTGATCGAGCTCAACCGCTCGCGCAACAACGTCGTGCTCTCGCGCCGTGCAGTGCTCGAGGAGGAGCGCAAGGAGGTGCGCCAGCAGATCCTCGACCGCCTGCAGCCCGGCCTCGTCGTCGAGGGCCAGATCTCGAACATCGTCGACTTCGGCGCGTTCGTCGACCTCGACGGGATCGACGGCCTGATTCACATCTCAGAGCTTTCCTGGTCGCACGTCAACCACCCCAGCGAGATCCTCACGATCGGCGACACCGTGAAGGTCAAGGTGCTCGACATCGACCGCGAGCGCCAGCGCATCTCGCTCGGCCTGAAGCAGACCCAAGAGGACCCGTGGCAGCGGATCGTCGACACCTACAACGTCGGCGACGAGCTCGAGGGCAAGGTCACGAAGGTCGTCACCTTCGGCGCCTTCGTCGAGATCCTCGACGGCGTTGAGGGGCTCGTGCACATCTCCGAGCTCGCTCCCCACCACGTCGAGAGCCCGCGCGAGATCGTCCACCCGGGCGATGAGATCAGGGTGAAGATCTTGGAGATCGACTCTGAGCGTCGCCGCCTCTCGCTGTCGGCAAAGCGCGTCGAGGACCAGATTCTGCCGGTCTCGCGTCCGGGCGAGCCGCAGGTGCAGCCTGCGCCCGCCGGCGATGCCGAGGGCGACGCTCCGAGCGCTGAGACGGCAGAGGCCCCGAGCGCGGAGGTCGCCGAGGCCCCGGCGGCGGAGGTCGCAGAGCCACCGGCTGCTGAGGTCGCAGAGCCACCGGCCGCGGAGGTCGCCGAGGCGCCGGCTGCTGAGGTCGCCGAGGCGCCTGAGCAGGAGGCCGCCGCGCCGGCCGAGGCCGAGCCCGCTCCAGCCGAGGCAGAGGCTGCACTCGACGCCGATGCGACGGCGAGCACGGAGCCGGCGGTGGCCGACGAGGCAAGCGCCGACGGGCAGCCGCAGGACGCTGTTGCCGTAGAGCCCGCCGCCGAGGAGGTCGCGCAGGCGCCTGAAGCGGCGGATGAGACGGCCGGGGACGCAGATCCCGCGGCCGAGCCCGCGCAGGACTGACGCGCGCGCCGGACGGCAGCGCGGCGGTGAAGCAGGTGGTGCCCTTCGTCGGTCTGACCGGCGGCATGGGGGCCGGCAAGTCGACGGCGCTGGCGGCGCTTGGGCGGCTGGGGGCAGCGACGATCTCGAGCGATGCGGTCGTGCACGAGCTGTGGGCCGGAGATCAGCGGCTGCGCGAGGCGGTCCTCGAGCGGTGGGGGCCGGAGGTCGCGCCGGGAGGCGCGATCGACCGCTCGGCGGTGGCCGAGCGGGCGTTCGCCACGCCCGAGGATCGCGCTTGGCTGGAGGGGCTCTTGTGGCCGCTCGTCGGCGCGCGCGTGGCGCTGTGGCTGGGTGAGGCGCGGGCCGATCCGCCGCCCGGTGGGGCGAGGCCGCGGGCCGCGGTGGTCGAGGTGCCGCTGCTGTTCGAGGCCGGGCAGCAGGATCTGTACGACGCGACGATCGCCGTCATCTCCGACGAGGAGTTGCGGCGCGAGCGCGCCGCCGCGCGCGGCCACGCGTCGGTCGACGAGCGTGCCGCGCGCCAGCTCCCCCAGGAGCAGAAGGCGCTGCTTGCGACGTTCGTCGTGCGCAACGACGGCACCCCGCAGGAGTTGGAACAGGAGTTGTCGGCGGTTCTTGACAAGCTAGAGCGATGAGTCGCCAGACGGCGATCGAGGTTCGCAGGGGCCACGCCGCCAGGCGGAGCCGCGCCTCGCGACGGGCTCGCGCGGCCAGCCGGCGCATGCTCGGCGCGATCGTCGCGCTCGGCGTCGTGGCGTTGATCGCGGTGCTGGTCGCTTCGGAGGTCGACCACGCCGTCAGCCGGCTCGGCCTGCCGCTGACCAACGCCGAGGTGATCCGCAAGCAGGCGGCCGAGAAGCAGCTCGACCCGGCGCTGATCGCGGCGGTGATCTACGCGGAGTCGAAATTCGCCCCGCAGCAGTCTTCGGCCGGCGCGGAGGGCTTGATGCAGATCCTGCCCGAAACGGCGTACTTCATCGCGCACCTGTCCGGCGGCAGCCGCTTCACCGCGAGCGACCTGGCGAAGGCGAGCATCAACGTGGCCTATGGCAGCTACTACCTACGCTACCTGCTCGATCACTACGACGGCGACGAGATGCTCGCCGTGGCGGCCTACAACGCGGGGCTGGCCAACGTCGATCGCTGGGTCGCGCGCGCACGAGCGGACGGGGGGCACCTGACGATCTCGGCAATCCCCTTCCCCGAGACGCGCGCCTACGTCGAACGCGTGCTCGCCGCACAGCAGGACTATCGCTCTGCCTACGCGCGCCAGCTGGGCTTGGACTGACGAGCAAGTTATTTCGTTGCTCTCGCCTTAGGCAACAATATGTGTTGTTATTGCTGAGAGCAACATATAGGCTTGTGTTCGATGGAGGCAGTGCTTCTTCTAGATCAGCGGCGCAGTCGAAGCAGCGAGGACCGTGTCGAGCACTGGGTGTCGCGCCTTAATCGAAGCTGCGCCACCCTTCTCACGCTGCCGTTCGAACGTACTGCCGGCGATGAGATGCAAGGGGTTACGAGCAGCCCGGCTGCCTTGGTTCGAATTCTCGTGGATGCCGTTGAGGACGGTGGCTGGTGGGTGGGTGTCGGGATTGGCTCGATCGAGCGACCCTTGGGCCGCACCTCGAGAGAGTCGCGTGGACCGGCGTTCTGGCTTGCCCGAGAAGCGCTCGAGAAGGCGAAGAGCCAACGAGCCGGGCGGGCGTTTGCACTGCGCGGCGAGCCGCCCGTCGATACCGCCAACCTCAGCGCCTGCTTGCATGCGCTCGGATTCATCATCGTGCGGCGCACCAAGCGGCAGTCCGAAGTCGCGCAATGCGCTCGGGAAGGTCTAAGCGTCGCCGAGATTGCGAATCGATCGTCGGTGACTCCGCAAGCGATCCGCAGGCTGTTGTTGGCATCCGGAGCAGAGGAGGAGTGGGAACTGGGCGGATTCGCCGTCGAGATCGCAAGCAGTGCGTTGGAATGCACCGCGAAGAGCTGATCCGCGCGAGCGTTGCGGTGCCCGTGTCGGTCCTGCTGCCGCTTTGCGCGCCGCTCTTGAGACGCGCCGTGATCCGAACGACGGTCGCGGCTGTGATCGTGATCGCGGCAGAGGCTCCCTACCTCGGTGACTCGCGCATCTGGCTGGCACTTGCTGTAGCGACTGTGGTGACGCTGGCATCCGGTGCATGCGACCCGAGGAAGCCAGCGTGGTCATTGGTCCTGAGTGCGGCGGCGACGCTGGCGGCTGCGCTGCTAATCGACGCCAGGCTGGTTCAGTCAGCCACAGAGCAGGTGGCCGAAGATCGAAACGTAGTCATCGTCGTTGCAGGTTGGCTGGCCGCCGCGTTCATAAGTGGGGCATTCATTGGCCGGGTTTTGGAGTCGTTCGCCAGAGCGGTCCGCAACCACGCTCCTGGGATGACAAACGCCGGTCGGTATATAGGCTGGCTCGAGCGCACACTGCTGTACGGCCTCTTTGTCGCTGGGGCTCCAGATGCCGCCGCACTGGTCATTGCGGGCAAGTCGATTGCGCGGTTCCCCTCCTTCAAAGAGGAGCAGTTCGCCGAGTACTACCTGATCGGGAGCTTCCTGAGCCTTACCGTCGCCGCTGGCGCGGGCATGGCCGTGCGTGCCGCGATGGGACTTCATCCGCTCGTACCCATCAGGATCTAGCGCATCGGGGAGGGCGTTGCTCCTGGCGAAACGGTGTCGCTAGTGTGTGGGATGTCTCCTAGCGATGCCCGACTTCAAGCTCGACTCCGTCTTCACGCCGACCGCCGACCAGCCGAAGGCGATCGGCGCTCTGTCGGAGGGGGTCGAGGCGGGCGAACGCTTCCAGACGCTGCTCGGCGCGACGGGCACGGGCAAGACGATGGCGATGGCCGGCGTGATCGAGGCCGTGCAGCGCCCGACGCTCGTGATCGCGCACAACAAGACGCTGGCGGCGCAGCTGTGCAACGAGTTCCGCACGTTCTTCCCCGACAACGCCGTCGAGTACTTCGTCTCCTATTACGACTACTACCAGCCCGAGGCCTACGTGCCGAGCCGCGACCTGTACATCGAGAAGGACTCGGCGATCAATCAAGAGGTCGACCGGCTGCGCCACGCCGCGACGGCCGCCGTGTTCGCGCGGCGCGACGTGATCGTGGTCGCCTCGGTCTCCTGCATCTACGGCCTCGGCTCGCCGGAGACGTATGAGATGAACATGCAGATCCTCAGGCGGGGCGAGGAAATCGACCGCGACAAGCTGCTGCGCAAGCTCGTCTCGATCCAGTACACGCGCAACGACCAGGTGCTTTCCCGCGGCAGCTTCCGCGTGCGCGGAGAGACGCTCGAGGTGTTCCCCGCGTATGCCGAGACGGCCTTCCGCGCGACGCTGTTCGGCGACGAGGTCGAGCGGCTTCAGCACTTCGACCCGCTGACCGGCGAGCTGCTCGAAGACGACCTCGAGCACGTGGCGATCTGGCCGGCCACGCACTACAACGTCAAGGAAGGCACGATCGAGGACGGCGTCGCCGAGATCGGGCGCGAGCTGAACGAGCGCTGTGAGCAGCTCGAGTCCGAGGGCAAGCTGCTCGAGTCCCACCGCCTGCGCCAGCGCACGCAGTACGACATGGAGATGCTGCGTGAGATGGGCTTCTGCTCGGGGATCGAGAACTACTCGCGGATCCTCGACAAACGCCAACCGGGGGAGCGCCCCTATTGCCTGATCGACTACTTCCCGAAGGACTTCATCTGCTTCATCGACGAGTCCCACCAGACGGTGCCGCAGATCGGCGGCATGTTCGAGGGCGACCGCTCGCGCAAGCAGACGCTCGTCGACTACGGCTTTCGCCTGCCGAGTGCGATGGACAACCGCCCGCAGCGCTTCGAGGAGTTCCTCTCGATCACGCCGCAGCTGCTGTTCATCTCGGCGACACCCGGTGAGTACGAGCGCACGAAGTCGACGCGCATCGTCGAGCAGATCGTGCGCCCGACGGGGATCGTCGATCCGCGCGTGGAGGTTCGCGAGACGAAGAACCAGATCGACGACTTGATGAACGAGGTGCGCAAGCGCACCGAGCGTGACGAGCGCGTGCTCGACACGACGTTGACCAAGAAGATGTCCGAGGACCTCTCGCAGTACCTGCTGGAGATGGGCTTCAAGACGCGCTACCTGCACTCTGAGATCGACACGCTCGAGCGCATCCAGATCATCCGCGACCTGCGTCTGGGCGAGTACGACGTGCTCGTCGGCGTGAACCTGCTGCGCGAGGGCCTGGACCTGCCCGAGGTCTCGCTCGTGGCGATCCTCGACGCCGACAAGGAGGGCTTCCTGCGCGGCGAGACCTCGCTGATCCAGACGATCGGGCGGGCGGCGCGAAACGTCGACGGGACGGTGCTGATGTACGCCGACAAGGAGACCAGGGCGATGAAAGCGGCGATCTCCGAGACCGACCGCCGGCGCGAGATCCAGCTCGCCTACAACGATGAGCACGGGATCACGGCGGCGACGATCGTCAAGGGCATCTCCGACATCGCCGAGTTCCTGCAGGGCGACTCGAAGGTGCCGAAGGGCCGCAAACGCCGGACAGCCAAGCGCGGCAAGGCCGAGGAGATGCCACAGCACGAGCTCGAGCGGATGGTCGTCGAGCTCGAGGAGGAGATGATCGCCGCCGCCGACGAGCTGCGCTTCGAGTACGCCGCCCAGCTGCGCGACGAGCTGCGCGAGCTGCGTCGCGACCTGCGCGAGATGCACGCCGCCGAGGGCCCCGGCGGCGATGGCGCCGTCGCGCTCGACAGCGGCGACATCGCCTAGGATGGCCGCCGTGGACATCGACAGGCAGGCGATCGAGCGGCGCGACTTCCCCATCTCCAGGCGTGGCTACGAGCCGGCCGCGGTGGACGCGCACCTGCGCGCGCTGGCGAGCGAGATCGAGCAGCTGCAGCGCGAGCGCGCCGACGGCGGCCCCGAGCCTTCGCTCGCGAGCACGGCCGGCAGCCAGGTGCAGAGCATCCTCGCCGCCGCCGAGGCCGCCGCGGCGGACATCGAGCAGCAGGCGCGCGAGGCCGCTCGGACAGCGCGCGAGGACGCCGACCGCGACGCGGCGCAGACACGCGCCGAGGCGATCGAACGGGCGCGTGCTCATGTCGCGGCTGTGACGCAGGCGACGGCGGCGCTGCTGGAGCGCGTGGGCGCGATGGACAGCGAGGCCTCAGCGCTCGTCGAGAGCCTGCGCGCGGGCTCCAACCGGCTGGCCGCCGACCTGGCTGCTGTCGAGACGAACATGGGCGAGCTGTATGACGCGGCAGCGGGTCGGCCGGTGACGCATGCCGTGGCCGGCGAGGAGCAGTCCCGGCCGTCCGTACCCGCGCCGGCGCATCCCGGGCCGCCACCACCGGCCGCAAGCGCGGCGGCGGCGAACGCCGGCGCGGAGTCGGCAAGCGCCTCGGTGCCGCTGATCTCTCCGCCCCCGGCGTCCGGCGCAGCCGCGCCACAGGTGAGGCACGCGCAGACGAGCCCGGCGCCGCTGTCTCCAGGAGAGAGCGCAGAGCCGGATGTGCACGTCGATCCGGAGGCGCCCCCGCCGCGGCAGCGGATCGCCGCCGGCGGCGCTGGGGAGCCTGCCTCCGCGCGGGCCGACAGCGGCGATCTCGACAGCGCGCGGCTGGTCGCGCTGAACATGGCGCTCAACGGCGAGTCGCGCGAGCAGGCCGACCGCTACCTAGCCGAGAACTTCACGCTGGCCGATCGCGGCAAGCTGATCGACGAGGTCTACGCGGCGATCGAGGGGTAGCGCCGGCGAGTCAGGCCGACGGATCGAGCATCTCTAGCCTCTCGAAGTAGCGACGGTAGAAGCCACGATCGCGCGTGAGTAGGCGATCGGCTTGGTTCAGGGCATGTGCTCCAACGAGGAAGTCGGGGGCGACCCGCTCGCGAGTGCCGCCGGCCTGCCGGTACGCTCGCCAGCTCTCACCCGCGACGCACGCCGAGACTGGATCGACGGGTGAGAAGTCCACCCGGAGTCTGGCGAGTGCGGCCTGGGCTTGTTGGGGCGCATTGAAGTAAGCGGTTGTCTCCGCCCAGACGGTCGCGCACGCGATCAACGAGCCCTCGGCAAGGCAACGTCGGATCGCGCGGGCCGAACGCAGTCCGAAATCGTCGTCGGCGTCGAAGACGTCGATCAGTACGTTCGTGTCTACGGCGGTGATCAAACCGCGTCGACGGGACCGCGTAGTTCCTCGATGATCTCGTCGGTGCCGAGCTCGGAGTCGAGGATGCCGTACATGGCCGAGACGGGGTCATCCGTTGCCGCCTTGCTGAGCACGATCCTGCCGCCCTCATCGACGACTTCGAGCTCGTCACCCGGGCGGATGCCGAGGCGCTCCCGCAGCGGCTTGGGAACGGTGATCTGGCCCTTCTCGGATACCTTCGTGCGCATGTCATACCAAGCTAGCATGATTTCCTACCAGCTCATCCGACTAGCCCTGGCGACCGGGACGTTCGAACATCTGTTCGTAGTCATAGAATGGCGCAGCAATGGCTACTCACAGCGAGATCGTGGTTTCTGGCGCGCGCGAGCACAACCTCAAGGACATCTCGCTTTCGCTGCCGCGCGACGCGCTGGTCGTGATCACAGGCCTGTCCGGCTCGGGTAAGAGCTCGCTGGCGTTCGACACGATCTACGCCGAGGGACAGCGCCGCTACGTGGAGTCGCTGTCGGCCTACGCGCGCCAGTTCCTCGGGCAGATGGACAAGCCCGACGTCGACTCGATCGAGGGACTCTCGCCGGCGATCTCGATCGATCAGAAGACGACCTCACGCAACCCGCGCTCGACGGTCGGCACGGTCACCGAGATCTACGACTACCTGCGCCTGCTGTGGTCGCGCGTGGGCAAGCCGCACTGCCCGATCTGCGGGCGCCCGATCGTCGGGCAGTCGGCCGAGCAGATCATCGACCAGGCGATGGAGCTGGCCGAGGGCACGCGCTTCATGGTGCTCGCGCCGGTCGTGCGCGGGCGCAAGGGCGAGTACGGCAAGCTGCTCGACGAGCTGCGCAGCGACGGCTTCGCGCGCGTGAAGATCGACGATCGCGTGCGCATGCTGGAGGAGTCGATCGTGCTCGACAAGCGCTACAAGCACGACATCTCGGTCGTCGTCGACCGTCTGGCGATGCGCCACGACGTGCGCAAGCGCCTGGCCGACTCGATCGAGACCGCGGTAGCGCGCGCCGAAGGACTGGTCGAGCTGGAGATCGTCGGGCGCTCCTCGGACTCGGCCAAGGGTAGCGAGCCTGCGGAGGAGGCCAAGGGGGTCAAGGGGGCCAAGGGGCCGCGCGCGGCGTCCGCGCAGATCGTTCCCGGCGAGCTGCCCCAACCCGGCACGATCTTCACGTTCTCAGAGCGCTTTGCCTGCCCCGAGCACGGGCCTTCGCTGGTCGAGCTCGAGCCGCGGATCTTCTCGTTCAACTCGCCGCACGGCGCGTGCGACCGCTGCACCGGCCTCGGCTCGCAGATGGAGATCGACCCGGAGCTGGTCGTGCCCGACCCGTCACTGTCAATCGGCGAAGGGGCGATCGCGCCGTGGGCGAACAGCAGCTCCAACTACTACGAGCAGGTCACCGAGGCGATCGCCGATCGCTACGGCGTCGATCTCGAAGCGCCGTGGGAAGAGCTGTCCGACGAGCACAAAGACCTGTTTCTGCAAGGCACCAACGGCGATCCCGTGCAGGTCACCTACCGCAACCGCTACGGTCGCCGCCGCTCCTACGCGACGCGCTTCGAGGGGATCGTGAAGAACCTCCAGCGCCGCTACCGCGAGACCGACTCGGAGTGGACGCGGGAGAAGATCGAGGAGTTCATGTCACTGCGCGCCTGCCCCGTCTGCAACGGGGCGCGGCTGCGCGCCGAGTCGCGCGCGGTGCTCGTCGGCGGCACGCGGATCGAGGACTTCTGCGCGCTCTCGGCGCGACGCGCGCTGGAGTGGCTCGAGCAGGTCGAGCTGTCGGAGACCGACCGCCACGTGGCGCGCCTGATCCTGCGTGAGATCTCAGAGCGCCTGCAGTTCCTCGAGAACGTCGGCATCGGCTACCTCTCGATGGATCGCGCCGCCTCGACGCTGTCCGGCGGCGAGGCGCAGCGGATTCGCCTGGCCACGCAGATCGGCTCCTCGCTGGTCGGCGTCCTCTACATCCTCGACGAGCCCTCGATCGGCCTGCACCAGCGCGACAACTCGAAGCTGATCGCGACGCTCGAGCGATTGCGCGACCTCGGCAACACGGTGATCGTCGTCGAGCACGACGAGCAGACGATGCGCTCTGCCGACCACCTCGTCGACCTCGGCCCGGGCGCGGGCGAGCACGGCGGCGAGATCGTGGCGCAGGGCACGGCGGCGCAGGTGCAGCGGGTGAAGGGCTCGCTGACCGGGCAGTTCCTTGCCGGCACGCGCACGATCGAGGTGCCCGCACGGCGGCGCACGCCGAGCGGCTACATCGAGATCCTCGGCGCCTCAGAACACAACCTGCGCGAGATCGACGTGCACATCCCGCTGGGCGTGCTCACGTGCGTCACGGGAGTGTCCGGTTCGGGCAAGTCGACGCTCGTCAACGAAGTGCTCTACAAGGCGGTCGCCAACCGGCTGCACCGGGCACGGCAGCGACCGGGTGCGCACCGTGCGATCCACGGGCTCGAGGAGCTCGACAAGATCATCGCCGTCGACCAGTCGCCGATCGGGCGCACGCCGCGCTCGAACCCGGCCACGTACACGGGCCTGTTCGACGTGATCCGCGACCTCTTCTCAAAGACCCAAGAGGCCCGCGCGCGCGGCTACAAGCCGGGGCGCTTCAGCTTCAACGTCAAGGGCGGGCGCTGTGAGGTCTGCCGCGGCGACGGGCAGATCAAGATCGAGATGCACTTCCTACCCGACGTGTACGTGCCGTGCGAGCAGTGCCATGGCAAGCGCTACAACCGCGAGACGCTCGAAGTCCGCTTCAAGGGCAAGAGCATCGCCGACGTGCTGAACATGCCCGTCGAGGAGGCGCTGAAGTTCTTCGAGCACATCCCCAAGGTTCGCCGCCGCCTGGAGACGCTCGACGCGGTCGGGCTCGGCTACGTGCGCCTCGGTCAGCCGGCGACGACGCTCTCAGGCGGCGAGGCGCAGCGCGTGAAGCTCGCCACCGAGCTCTCGAAGGTCGCCACGGGCCGCACGCTCTACATCCTCGACGAGCCGACGACCGGGCTGCACTTCGCCGATGTCCAGCGGCTGCTGGAGGTGCTGCAGCGGCTCGTCGACGCCGGCAACAGCATCGTCGTGATCGAGCACAACCTCGACGTGATCAAGTCGGCCGACCGGCTGATCGACATGGGCCCCGAGGGCGGGGAGGAGGGCGGCATGGCGATCGCCGCCGGCACGCCCGAGGAGGTCGCGGCCGAGCCGGGCTCGCACACCGGCCAGTTCCTCGCCGAGCTGCTGACGCCGGTCGTCTCGCGCGGCGCAGGGCGGGACGGCAAAGCGCCTCGCCGCAAGCGTGCCGCCAAGGTCGCCGCTTGAGCGAGCAGAGCGGGCTCGTGGCGCGCGCCCGCTTGTGGGCGCAGAAGTGGCGCTGGTATGAGCGCAACTCGCTGCCGTGGAACCGCGCGCGGATCCACTGGGAGCTGATGCGGCGGGGCGCGTTCGCGCGCTGGCCGCTGCACGGCAACGTGCTCGATGCGATGCGCGAAGGACGCCTGCAGATCGGCGCCGAAGTCCTGTTCGAGCCGGGCGTGTGGATCACCGCGCCCGGGAGCGCGCGGGTGAAGATCGGCGCCGGCAGTTTCCTCAACCAGGGCGTGATGCTGGCTTCCGAGCAACTCGTCGAGATCGGCGAGCACTGCATGCTCGCCAACGGATGCTTCGTCTCGGACGCCAGCCACCGCTTCGATGATCCTGACAGGCCGATCACCCGGCAGGGCTTTCAGAGCAAGGGGCCGACGCGAATCGGCGACAACTGCTGGCTCGGTGCCAACGTCGTCGTGACCAGCGGCGTGAGCATCGGCGAGCGCTGCGTGATCGGCGCCAACAGCGTCGTCACGCACGACGTCGAGCCGTTCTCGATCGCCGCCGGGCTGCCCGCGCGCGTGATCAAGCGCATCGAGTACGGCTAGGCTGCAACCGATGGACCTGTACGAGGCGATGCGCTGCGCGCCGACGAGCCGGCTCTTCACCGACCAACCCGTCTCGCCGCAGGCGCTGCGCCGCGCGCTCGACAGCGCCCGCTTCGCGCCGAGCGGCGGCAACCGACAGGGCTGGCGCGTCGTCGTCGTGCGCGACCCCGAGCGCCGTCGCGCGATCCGCGATCTCTATCTGCCGCACTGGCGTAGCTATATGGAGGAGACCGGCGGCGCGCGCATGCTCAGCTCGCCGGAGGACTTCGACGCGGCGCGCGTCCGCATGCTTCGTGGCGCCGACGAATACGCCGAGCGCCTTCACGAGCTGCCGCTGCACCTGATCGTATGCGTGCGCCTGGCCGACCTCGCCGTGACCGATGCGGCGCTACCCCGGCAGAGCATCGTCGGCGGCGCCTCTGTCTATCCATTCGTGCAGAACCTGCTGCTTGCGCTACGAGCCGAGGAGTTGGGCGCAGCGATGACGACGCTGCTCGTACCGGCCGAGGCCGAGGTCAAGCAGCTGCTCGAGCTGCCCGACGATCTCGCGTTGGCGGCGCACATCGGTGTCGGCCACCGGGCCGCTCCGTGGCCCAAGCGGCTCGCGCGCAAACCGGTCGAGGAGTTCGCCTTTGCCGAGCGCTACGGCGAGCCGCTCGCCTAGCGGGACGGTCCGCGCGCCGGAGCGGTCAGGTCAAGCGTCTGGAGCGAGCTCGGCCTGCAGCTCGGCCAGCTCGGCCGGGTCGATCTTGTAGGTGTGCTCGGGACCCGGGTAACGGTGCATGCGCACATCCTCGGCATAGGCCGAGACGCCCGCGTTCATCTCCTGCTGGATGTTCGCGTAGCGCTTGACGAAGCGCGGTCCCAGGCCGTCGCGGATGCCGAGCAGATCGTGGAACACGAGCACCTGGCCGTCCGTCGCCGGCCCCGCGCCGATGCCGATCACGGGGATCTCGATCAGCGGCATCAGCTGCTCGGTCACCGCGCTCGGGATCGCCTCGAACACGAGCGCGAAGCAGCCCGCCTGCTGTAGCGCCTGCGCCTCCGTGCAGATCCGCGCCGCGGCGCGGGCGGTGCGCCCCTGCGCCTTCCAGCCGCCGAGCGCCGTCGAGGTCTGTGGCGTGAGGCCGACGTGGCCCATCACCGGGATACCCGCATTGACGATCGCGCGGGCGCGCTTGACCGAGGCCTCGCCGCCGCCCTCGAGCTTGACCGCCTCGCAGCCCGCCTCCTTGACCATCCGCATCGCCGTCGTGATCGCCTGCTCGTCGGAGACCTCGTAGGAGCCGAACGGCAGATCGCCGATCATCAGCGGTGTGCGCAGGCCGCGGCGCACGGCGCGCGCCAATACCAGCATGTCCTCGAGCTCGACCGGCGTCGTCGCGTTGTAGCCGAGTACGGTCGTCGCCGCCGAGTCACCCACGAGCACGAGGTCGACGCCGGCGAACTCCGCCGCGCGGGCGCTCGGGTAGTCGTACGCCGTGACCATCACGATCGGGTCGGCCAGGCGCTTCTTCTCCGCCAGCAGCGGCAGCGTCATCGGCAGCCGGCCGGGATCGGACGGGGCCTGTATCTCTGGATGGCTCGACATGGTGCGGTTCCTCTCTGACGTCAGTCGACGCTCTGCGTGAGCAGGGTCGCCACCGCGTCGTCGACGGTGATGATCCGGTTGGTCTGTGCCTCGACGTGGACGACCCGCGGCTCGTAGCGCTCGAGCTCGGCCTCGTCGTAGTTGCCGTAGGAGACGACGATGATCGTGTCGCCGCGCTGTACGAGGCGGGCCGCTGCGCCGTTGATCGTCATCACGCCCGAACCGCGCTCGCCGGCGATCGTGTACGTCTCGAAGCGCGCTCCGTTGTCGATGTCGAGCACGTGCACCTGCTCGTGCTCGAGGATGTCGCCAGCTTCCAGCAGGTCCGGGTCGACCGTGATCGAGCCGACGTAGTGCAGGTCGCAGTCGGTGATCGTCGCCCGGTGGATCTTCGACTTCAGCATTACGCGTTGCATCAGGCGATCGCCTTTCCTGGGAGTCGTTCGTCGTGTGAAGATTCGGTGTTGCGCGCCGCGTCGTTCGATGTGGTCGACGGTCGCAGGGTCGCGTTGTCGATCAGCCGCGTACGTCCGACGCGAGCAGCTATCACCAGCAACGCCTCGCGCGTGAGCTCCTCGCAGGGCCGCAGCGTCTCGGGGTCGACCAGCTCGAGGTATTCGGGCTGGACGTCGCGCGCGAGCATCGCCGCGCAGGTCACGTCGAGCAGCGCCTCGGCCGAGCGCTCGCCTTCGGCTGCGCGCTGCGTCGCCGCGCGCAGCGCCTCTGAGAGCGCGACCGCGCGCGAGCGCTCCTCGGGGCTGAGGCGTGCGTTGCGACTCGACATCGCCAGCCCGTCGCGCTCGCGCACGGTCGGGCAAGCCTGGATGCGCACCGGCAGGTTCAGGTCGGCCACGAGCCGGCGGATCACGACGAGCTGCTGCGCGTCCTTCTGGCCGAAGTACGCGACGTCCGGCTGCGTCATGCCGAGCAGCTTCGTCACGACCGTGCTGACGCCGCGGAAGTGCTCGGCGCCGCGCGAGACGCCCTCCAGGAGCTCGGTGATGCCGAGCACTTCGACCGACGTGGCGAAGCCCGGCGGGTACATCTCGTCGACCGTCGGCGCGAACAGGATGTCAGCGCCCGCCTGCGAAGCAAGCTCGCCGTCGCGGCGCTCATCGCGCGGGTAGCGCTCGAGGTCTGAGCCCTCGTCGAACTGAGCCGGGTTGACGAACAGCGAGACGAGGACCACGTCGCACTCGCGCCGCGCACGGCGGATCAGCGAGAGGTGGCCCTCGTGCAGCGCGCCCATCGTCGGCACGAGGCCGACCGCGCGTCCCTCGCGGCGTGCCGGAGCGAGCGCGGAGCGCAGCTCCTCGACGGCGCGCACGGTCCTCATGCGCAGGCGAACGGTCGGGTGACGGTGATCATCGGTTTCGGTCCAGTTCCTCGCGGATACCGGCGCGACAAGAGATGCTGGTGCGGCTGACTTCGGGTCCGGCCCGGGGCGTGCCCGGTGACGGCCTGACACAAATGATACAGCCACTCCAGTCGCTCGCAAGGGCGCCGGGCTCGCTGACGTCGATCTGCGCGCCGGCGGCTACCAGGCGTCGACGTACGGCCGCGTCTTGCCCTCGCGCTGCCACCACTGCGGGCGGGTCTCGTCGAACAACATCCCGATCCAGCGCCTGGAGTCGGCCGGGTCGATCACGTCGTCGATCTCGCCGTAGGCGGCCATGTTCAGGCCGCGCCCGCGCTCGTAGGCCATCGCCACGAAGGACTCGAACAGGCGCTCGCGCTCGTCCAAGTCCTCTACGGCGTCGAGCTCGCGGCGCATGCCCAGGCGCACGGCGCCCTCCAGGCCCATCCCGCCGAACTCCGACGTCGGCCAGCCGATCGTGAACAGCGGCGCCTTGAAGCCGCCGCCCGCCATCGCCTGCGCGCCGAGACCGTAGCCCTTGCGCAGCACAATCGTGCCGCACGGCACGCTCAGGTTGGCGCCGCCGAGGAACATGCGCGCGAAGTGGCGCACCGTCGCCGTGCGCTCCGCCGAGGGTCCGACCATGAAGCCGGGCGTGTCGCAGAGGAACAGCACAGGCAGCGCGAAGGCGTCGCACATGCCGATGAAACGCGCAGCCTTGTCGGCGCCGTCGGCGTCGATCGCGCCGCCGAGGTGCGTCGGCACGTTGGCCACGACGCCCAGCGGGCGGCCGTCGACCTTGGCCAGCGCCGTGACCATCCCCGCGCCGAAGCCGCGCCGCAGCTCGAGCACCGAGCCCTCGTCGAACAGGCCGTCGATCACGCCGCGCACGTCGTACACGCGCTTTCGCTGCTCTGGGATCAGCCCGCGCAGCAGCGTCTGGTCGGGAACCTCACCCGGCGCCGTCGGCCCGCGGAAGTAGGAGAGGTAGCGCTTCGCAGCGGCCACCGCCGCTGCGTCGTCGGCCACCCGCAGGTCGACCACGCCGCCTGCGTCCTGCACGTCGATCGGGCCCACCTCGCCCGGCTCGAACACGCCGAGGCCGCCACCCTCGATCATCGCCGGCCCGCCCATGCCGATGCTCGAGTCCTCGCTCGCGATCACCACGTCGCAGCAGCCGAGCAGCGCCGCGTTGCCGGCGAAGCAGTAGCCCGAGGCGACGCCCACGAGCGGCACCAGGCCGCTGAGCTGGGCGAACAGCGCGAATGCGCGGCAGTCGAGGCCCGCCACGACCGGCATGTCCACGTCGCCCGGGCGCCCACCGCCGCCCTCGGCGAACAGCACCAGCGGCAGCCGCCGGCGCTCGGCGATCTCGAACAGGCGGTCCTTCTTGGCGTGGTTGCGAAAGCCCTGCGTGCCCGCCAGCACCGTGTAGTCGTAGGACATCGCCACGCACGGGCGCCCATCGATCTGAGCGACCCCCGCCACCAGGCCGTCGGCCGGCGTTCGCTCGATCAGCTCCTCGCGCGAGCGCCGCTGCTCCTGCGCCGCGAACAGCAGCGGCCCGTACTCGACGTAGCTGCCCTCGTCGACCAGTTCGGAGAGGTTCTCCCGCGCCGTGCGCCGCCCGCGCTTGCGCCGCCGCGCCACCGCCTCCGGGCGCGCCGCGTCGAGACCGATCGCATGGCGCTCGCGCACCGCCTCCAGATCGGCGCGAAAGCCGTTGGCGCCCGGCTTGGCCACGGGCGCGGCCGCACCCGCATGCAGCGCCTCGCCGGCGCTCATCACCAGCAGCGTCTGTCCCTCCTCGACCGCGTCGCCCACCGCGACCTCGATACGACGCACAACGCCGCCGGTCTCCGCGAGCACCTCGTGCTCCATCTTCATCGCCTCCAGCACGAGCAGCGCCGTGCCTGCGCCGACCGGCTGCTCCGGCTGGTAGGCGAGCGAGACGACAACGCCCGCGAACGGGGCCCTCACGGCGATCTCCGGACTTGACGACACGCCCAGATCATTGCGCAGCCAAGGCGCCGGGCCGCTTCCGCCAAGCCCCGTGGCGTGCGTACGACTTTGCGCAAACTGCGGGTTTGTCCGCCTGTCGGGACTCGTCTCGCTTCCCAGGCAGCAATTACCATCGGCCGATGGCCACCACGACGAGCGAGCTGTCCGCCGCCGAGCGGCGCGAGCTGCTCAAGGAGGTCTACGCGCAAGCCAAGGTTTGCACGCGCTGCCCCGAGCTGGCCGCCACGCGCAAGACCGTCGTGTTCGGCGCCGGCAACGCCGATGCAGACTTGATGTTCATCGGCGAGGCGCCCGGCGCGAGCGAGGACGAGCAGGGCGTGCCGTTCGTCGGCAGGGCCGGAAAACTGCTCGAGACCCTCCTCGGCGAGATCGGGCTGCAACGCACGGAGGTCTTTATCGCGAACACACTCCAATGCAGGCCTCCCGGCAACCGCGATCCGCTGCCCGTCGAGATCGAGAACTGCCAGGAGTACCTGTTCCGCAAGGTCGAGCTGATCCAGCCGACCGTGATCTGCACGCTCGGCAACTTCTCGACCAAGCTCCTGCGCGGCGACCCGACCGGCATCACGCGCCTGCACGGCCAGCCCGAGGTGCTCACGCTCGGACGGCGCGCCGTGCGCCTGTACCCGATCTTCCATCCCGCCGCCGCGCTGTACACGCCGCGCATGCTCGAGACGCTGCGCGAGGACTTCGCGCGCCTGCCCGAGCTGCTCGCGCTTGGCGCGCCGGAGCAGCCATCGGTGGAAGAGCGACCCGAGCTCGAGGCGCCCGAGGTCGTGGCCCGGCGGGATGTCGAGGCGTCGCCGGCCGGGGAGCTCGACGGCCGGGCGCATGGGGCGAGCAGTGCGAAGCTGGGGGATGAGCTCGACCAGCTAGGACTCTTCTGAGCCGGCTTACAAGCCAGCTGGGCTACGAGTCCGCCAGGTTCGGCGAGCGGCGAGCCTGGGCCTGTTTCGTTTTGTGTGATCTGCGGCTTGCCGAATGAAAGAGCTAGGGACGAATCGACAGTGCCGCTCGCAAGGCCGTCGCCCTCTAGTGTCCTGAGTCACAGATTCGACGGCGTTTCCCGGCGCCTGCCCGCGCCTGACGCCCGCCGACGACGCTCACGTACTCGGTAGGCACCGCGCCGCCGTCGAACGTCAGACACGACCATCCGCTCGGCAAACGCTCCCCGAATTTCCGACTCAGGACACCAGCAACGGCGCGCGCGGATCTGCTTGACGGCGGCCTCGCCGCCTCTCCGAGGAGCCCGAGGTCGGCGAAGCACCCGAGCCTGGACCCGCGATAAGCGGCCGCCAACGCGGCCAACGGCGCCGCGGGCGCTCCCCGAGCAGGTCGGCGAGCCCGATCAGCTGGGGCTGTTCTAGCCTGGTCGAGCCTGGATGCGGTGCGCGCAGAGGCGCCCCGCCCGCGCGTGGATGCCGGCGGCTTGACGGGGTGTCCAGACCCCCTGGACACTCTCCTGGACGATTCCTGGACCGTTTTTCCCTGCAAAGAGGGTATTTTCTGGAGATGGCGAAGATTCTTAGCCCCAGGCCTAAAGTCGGTTACGTTCCTCGCCGATACAGGCCATGTCTCCATCCCTCCAGGAGTAACGATCGGCCCGCGACCCTTTCTCCCGCGGGTCGGTCGCTTTAACGGGCAGGGTGCGCTTCGCTCTACAGTCTCGTCGTGGCTGCGCGCATCGTCGACACCGCCGACCCCGCCGAGACAGAAGCCTTCGGAGCAGAGCTGGCCGAGAGCCTGAATGACGGTGACGTCGTACTCGTGCGCGGTGAGCTCGGCGCCGGCAAGACGACGCTCGTACGCGGCGCCGCCCGCGCGCTGGGCGTGAGCGAGCACGTCACGAGCCCGAGCTTCAGCATCGGTCACCGCTACCGCGCCGGCGAGCGCCTGACCGTCTCGCACCTCGACCTCTATCGCCTCGCCGGGCTCGAGCACGAGGACCCAGACCTGCTTGCCGACTACCTCGGCGAGGGGCGGATCGCCTTCGTCGAGTGGCCGCCCGACGCCGAGCGCGAGCTCGCCGGCGCGCGCGTGCTCGTCTCGCTCTCCCACCGCGGTGCCGACCGCCGCCGGATCGAGGTCATCGAGCGATGATCGTGCTCGGCTTCGACACCGCCACGCAGGCCACCGCCGTCGGGCTGAGGCCGGCCGACGCTGCCACGCTGCATACCCGCGACGATCCCGCCCAGGACGCGCACCCGGGGCACGCCACACGTCTGCTTCCCATGGCCGCCGACCTGCTCGCCCAGGCTGAGCTGGGCTGGAGCGACGTGCAGCGGATCGCCGTCGGCGTCGGTCCCGGGCGCTTCACCGGCCTGCGCGTCGGGATCGCCACCGCGCGCGGCCTCGCCCAATCGCTCTCCGCCGAGCTCGTCGGCGTCTCCAGCCTGCGTGCGCTCGCGCTCGGCGCGGCGCGCGATCCGGGCGCCGCCTCGACCGCCACGATCGCCGTGATCGACGCCCGCCGCGGCGAGGCCTTTGCCGGCGCCTATGCCGGCGAGGGCGAGATCGTGCTCCCGCGTGCCCTGCGCCCCGCCGAGCTCGCAGGCGTCGTCGAGTTGATCGAGCGTCACGGCGCCACTGCCGGTCAGCGCTGGCGCGCCGTCGGCGACGGCGCCGTGCTGTACGCCGAAGAGCTGCGCGCCGGCGGCGTCGAGGTTCCCGAGCCCGGCTCGCCGCTGCACCTGCTCGACGGCGCCGCCGTCTGCGAGCTCGGTGAGCTTGCCGCTGCCGGGCATGCGACTGCCGGCCGGCCCGAGCGCGCCTCCCAGACCGCGCTCGCCGAGGTCCTGCCCGACTATCGCCGCTCGCCCGATGCCAAGCTCGCCCGTGGCGATCGCCCACCGGCACCGGGAGTATCGCGAGCGTGAGCGAGCCATTCTCACCACAGCTCCATCCCGACCGGGACGCCCCCGCGATCGAGATCCGCCCGCTTGCCTATCCAGACCTGCCCGAAGTGCTCGCGATCGAGCGCCGCGTCTTTCCGACGCCGTGGTCGCTGGCCATGTTCGTGCTCGAGCTCTCCAAGCAGACCGGCATCTGCCTCGCTGCCTGCGAACGGCTGTCCGGCGACGACGGCGGACGGACCGACCGCCTCGCCGGCTATTTGATCTGCTCGCGCTATGACACCGTCTGGCACGTGATGAACGTCGCCGTCGACCTGCATCGCCAGCGCATGGGACTGGCCTCGCGCCTACTCGCCGAGCTGTATGCGTGTGTCGGCGATGAGAACGCCCGTTTCACGCTCGAGGTGCGCCGCTCCAACGCCGTCGCCATCCACCTGTACGAGCGCGAGGGCTTCCGCGCCGCCGGCACCCGTCGCCGCTACTACCAGGACAACGGCGAGGACGCGCTCGTCATGTGGCGCACGCCCGCAACGCTGCAGGGCACGCTCGAAGACGTGCCCAACCCCGGTCCCGTGTGAGACCGCCCGCCCCGCGATGAGCAGCCCGCCCGCATGACGATCCTCGCGCTCGAGACCAGCTGCGACGACACCTGCGCCGCCGTGATCGACCGTGACGGCGCCATTCGCGCCAACGTGATCTCTTCGCAGACCGCCCACGAGGACTTCGGTGGCGTCGTGCCCGAGATCGCCTCGCGCCATCACCTCGAGATCGTCAACGCGATCGTGCAGCGCGCGCTGCAGGAGGCCTCCGTCGGGCTCGAGCAGCTCGAGCTGATCGCCGCCACGCAGGGTCCCGGCCTCGTCGGCGCGCTGCTCGTCGGTCTCTCCACGGCGAAGGCGCTCGCCGCCGCGCGTGAGCTGCCGTTCGCGCCCGTCGACCACCTGCAGGGCCACGTCGCCGCCAACTTCCTGCGCGGCGGTGGCGATCCTGACGCCGGCTGCGGCGAGGACCCATTCGAGCCGCCCTTCGTCTGCCTGATTGCAAGCGGCGGACACACGTTGCTCGCCCACGTCCGCGCGCACGACCGCTTCGACGTGCTCGGGCGCACGCTCGACGACGCCGCCGGCGAGGCCTTCGACAAGGGCGCTCGCATGCTCGGGCTCGGCTATCCCGGCGGCGTCGCCCTCGAGCGGCTCGCCCGCGGCGGCGATCCCGATGCCTTCGTCTTCCCCGGCTCGCGCTCCGAGCGCGCCCGCGGCGGGCGCGGCGCCCATCGTCAGGCCTTTGCCGAGGGGCTCGACTTCTCCTTCGCCGGGCTGAAGACGGCGCTGCTGTACAAGCTGCGCGAGCTCGGCGACGAGCAGGCCCGCGCGCGCGCCGCCGACCTCGCCGCCTCCTACCAGGCCGCGATCGTCGACAGCCTGATCGAGCGCGCCCAGCGGGCGCTCCAGCGCACCCGCTCTGAACGCCTCGCAGTTGGCGGCGGCGTCGCCGCCAACGGCCCCCTGCGCGAGCGACTCGCCGGGCTCGGCGTCACGCTGCACGTGCCCGCCCGCGTGCTCTGCACCGACAACGCCGCCATGATCGCCGGCGCCGCTCGCTACGGCGCGCGACTCGAGTATCCCGACTACCTCTCACTCGACGCCTATGCCACCGGCGAACGGGCGATCAGCCGGATGCGTCCGTGAGTCCCGAGATCACCGTCTACACGAGGCCCGACTGCCATCTGTGCGCCGATGCGCTGGCCGCCTTGCGGGCGCTGCAGGGCGAGCTCGGCTTCGAGCTTCGCGAGCGCGACATCGACCGCGACGAGGCGCTGCAACGCGCCTACTTCGAGCGCATCCCCGTGATCGCGCTCGACGGCGAGGAGCTGTTCGACTACTTCATCGACGAGGCGCTTCTGCGCGAGCGACTAGAGTCCCGAGCATGAGCTACGGCGAGACTACCGCGCGCCCGCGAGAGCTTGCAGTCGACGGCGTCGGCGCCTCCAGCGAGCGTCTTTCGCTCGGCGTCGCGGCCCGCCTGTCGCGCTATCTGCAGGTGCTCACGCAGGCCAAGAAGATGGGAAAGGAGACGATCTCCTCGCAGGAGCTCTCCGACTACACGCACGTCAACTCCACGCAGATTCGCCGCGACCTGTCCGGCTTCGGCAAGTTCGGCAAGCGCGGCGTTGGCTACAACGTCGAGGCGCTCGTCTCGCAGATCCGCAAGATCCTGCGCACCGCCGGCCAGCACAACATCGCGCTGCTCGGCGCCGGGCATCTCGGCAAGGCGATTGCCTCCTCCGACATCTTCGCCGACCACGGCTTCCGCGTCGTCGCGATCTTCGACGTCGACGAGCGCAAGGTCGGCACCAACGTCGGCAACCAGGTCGTGCGCCACACCTCCGAGCTGCGCCGGCTGGTCGAGGACGAGGACATCGTCGTCGGCGTGCTCGCCGTGCCCACGCAGGCCGCCCAGGGACTCGCCGACGAGCTCGTGCAGGCCGGCGTGAAGATCATCTTCAACTACTCCGAGTCGCTGCTGCTGGTGCCGCCCGAGGTGACCGTGCATACCTCCAGTCCAGCAGTCGATCTGCTCTACGCGCTGTACTTCTATCTCACGTAAAACCGATCTCACGGGACTTCCCGTCCTGGCGCGCTATCACTCAAGGGGCGAAGCGCCGAGCGCACACCGCGGGACCTCACGCCGAACGCCATGACCAGCCTGGACCTAGACCAAGCGGCCGAGACGTACGCCGCGGCGACCGACTTCACCGTCGGCGTCGAGGAGGAGTTCTCGATCCTCGACCCGCGCACGCTCGACATGCTGCCGCGCTTCGAGCAGCTGCGCGACGCCGCCGGTCGGAGCGACCCGCTGCTGCACGAGCACATCACCGGCGAGCTGATCTCCTCCGAGATCGAGATCATCTCCGGCGTCGGCGGCGACGTGCAGCACGCGCTCGCCCGCCAGCGCGAGCACCGCAAGCGCCTGTTCGCGCTCGCCGACGCGCAGGGCGTCGCGCTCGGCGCCACCGCCACCCATCCGTGGGCCGACTACCGCGAGCAGCCGATCATCGACACCGAGCACTACCGACGCGTCGAGCAGGGGCTGAAGTACGTCGCCTGGCGCAACAACACCTTCAGCCTGCACGTGCACCTCGGCGTGCGCGACATCGACCGTGCGATCCGTGTCTGCGACCGCCTGCGCCCCGTGCTGCCGCTGCTACTCGCCATCTCCGCCAACTCGCCCTTCCTCGACGGGCGCGACAGCGGCCTGCACTCGGCGCGCACGCAGAGCTTCACCAAGAGCTTCCCCCGCTGCGGCGTGCCCGACGCCTTCGGCGGCTGGACCGCCTATCGCGAGTACATCGAGTTCCTCTTGCGCACGCAGTCGATCGTCGAGTTCACCCAGGTCTGGTGGTCCGTGCGACCGCACTTCAGCTTCGGCACCGTCGAGGTGCGCATCTGCGACGTGCAGGCCACCGCGCAGGAGTCCGACGCGCTCGCCTCGCTGATCGCCGCCTGCATCGCGCAGGCCGCGCGCGACGTCGACGACGGCGTGCCCTTCGACGATCCCGCGCCGCGGCTGATCGAGGAGAACATGTGGCGCGCGATCCGCTTCGGCCTCGACGGCAAGCTGATCGAGCTCTCTCGCGGCGAGCAGTACCCCGCGCGCGAGGCGATCGAGCGGCTCGCCGCCTGGACCGCGCCGATCCGCGGCGAGCTCGGCATCGAGCTCGCCTTCCCCGAGCGCAACGGCGCGCAGCGCCAGCGCCAGATGATCGAGGCCGGCGCCTCGCGCGAGGAGGTCTTCGCGGCCTCCGTCGCCGAGACGCGGCAGACCTACGCACAGGAGGTGACGGTGTGAGCACCGATCCCGACGCACAACAGGAGCCGGCTGCCGGCGCACCCGCAGGCGAATCCGCCGGCCCCGGCCCCGGCGCCGGCCCCGGTCCGGCCGGCCCCGGAGCGCAGCCGAGCGAAGAGGAGCTGCGCGCAGCCTACGAAGCCGAGCTCGCGCGCATCACGAGCACCGACATGATCCTGCAGGCAGCCGTCTCGCTGCTGAACGTCGGCAGCTACCGGCTGATGCCCCCGCCCGCCGGCGCCGCCGAGGCCGGTGCGCCGCCGCCCGGCGCCGGACGCGACCTCGAGCAGGTGCGCGACGCGATCGACGGCGTGCGCGCGCTGCTCGAGATCCTCGAGCGGCGTGTGCCCAGCGAGGTGCGCCCGTTGCGCGACGCGCTCTCCCAGCTGCAGATGGCCTACGCGCGCGAAGTGCAGGCGGGCGCCGGCGAGCCGGCCGCGGGCGGCGAGCCGGGGCAGGGCGGGGGGCAGGCGCCGTCCGGCGGTGGCTCGGGCGCCGGCTCGGGTGACACCTCCGGCGGGGCTACCGGCGGCGACGGCGGCTCGGCTCCCGGTCAGGGATCCGAGCAGGGCCCCGCCTCCGGCGAGCAGGGGCCGCCCGGCCCCGGACCGGCCGAGTCGAGCGGCAGGCTGTGGGTGCCCGGCCGCTGAGCGGCCGGGGCCGAGCTTCACGGCCACACGCCGGCGCCGCGCGGGGCGGTCCCATGGGTCGAATCGAGGACGGGGCGCATCGGCGGCGGCCCGGCATCGCGCCGCGCGACGCGGTAGACTGCCCGCGCGTTTGCACCGGGCTGTCGCTTTACCGAGCGCCCGGTTAGACAAATGTGCGCGCGACGATCCTCGCGCGGCACGCCAATCAGACCGCGGAGGATTTTCAGTTGAGCAGCTTTCTGACGAACCATGGGGTCGTCGTCGCCCTCGTATGCGCCGCATGCGCCGTTGTGTATGGCGTGCTGACAACGCGCTCCCTGCTTGCGCTCTCACCGGGCAACGAGAAGATGCAGGGCATCTCGCTGGCCGTCCAGCAGGGCGCTCGCGCCTACCTGAACCGCCAGTACGCGACGATCGCGGTCGTCGGCGTCGTGCTGTTCGTCGCGCTGATCTTCATCCAGAACATCGCCGTCGCCGGCGGCTTTGCGCTCGGCGGCCTGCTGTCGGGCTCGACCGGCTACATCGGCATGAACGTCTCTGTGCGCTCCAACGCACGCGTCGCCGAGGCCGCGCGCTCCGGCGTCTCGCCGGCGCTTCAGGTGGCTTTCCGCGGCGGTGCCATCACCGGCCTGCTCGTCGTCGGCCTGGCGCTGATCGGCGTCGCCGGCTACTACGGCGCGCTGACCTCGATCTTCAACGACAGCCCCAAGACCGCCGTCGACGCGCTCGTCGGCCTCGGCTTCGGCGGCTCGCTGATCTCCGTCTTTGCGAGGCTCGGCGGCGGCATCTTCACGAAGGCCGCAGACGTCGGCGCCGACCTGGTGGGCAAGGTCGAGGCCGGCATCCCCGAGGATGACCCGCGCAACCCGGCGACGATCGCCGACAACGTCGGCGACAACGTCGGCGACTGCGCCGGCATGGCGGCTGACCTGTTCGAGACCTACGCCGTCACGGCCGTCGCCGTGATCCTGCTCGGCGTGCTCACCTTCCACGAGTCGACGAAAGTGGCGCTGTATCCACTCGTGATCGGCGGCGTCGCGATCATCGCCTCGATCATCGGCACCTACGCGGTGCGCACGAAAACGGACAACGTCGAGCGCGCGCTGCTGCAGGGCCTGGTCGTCTCCGGCGTGCTCGCCGCCGCCGCGTTCGCGCCGATCACCTACTGGCTGATGCGCAGCCTTAGCTTCACAACCGTCGGTGACTCGGTCAACCCGCCGGCCTGGTGGCACCTGTACCTGTGCTCGCTGATCGGCATCGCCGTCACGGCGCTGCTGTTCGGACTGACGGAATACTACACCTCGACCCGTTTCTCGCCGGTCAGGAAGACCGCCAAAGCGTCCGAGACGGGGCACGCGACGAACATCATCCAGGGCTTCTCATCCGGCCTGCAGGCCACCGCGCTGCCGGCGATCGTGATCGTGCTCGGCATCTTCGGCGCCTGGAAGCTCGCTGGCGGCGGCGTGACCGGCATCTACGGCATCGGCGTGGCCGTCATGGGCCTGCTCTCGCTGACCGGGCTGATCGTCGCGCTCGACGCATTCGGGCCGATCACCGACAACGCCGGCGGCATCGCCGAGATGGCCGAGCTGCCCGAGGACGTGCGCAAGGTGACCGACCGCCTCGACGCAGTCGGCAACACGACCAAGGCCGTGACCAAGGGTTACGCGATCGGCTCGGCCGTGCTCGCGGCAGTCGTGCTGTTCGCCGGCTTCCAGAAAGAACTCGAAAAGGCTCTCGGATACGGACCGCAGCAGCATCTTGATTTCGGCATCAACAGTCCACCGGTGCTGATCGGCCTGCTGCTCGGCGGCTTGATGGTGTGCCTGTTCGCCTCGCTCTCGATCGAGGCCGTCGGCCGCGCCGGCGGCGCCGTCGTCGAGGAGGTGCGCCGCCAGTTCCGCGAGCACCCCGGGATCATGGACTACACCGAAGAGCCCGACTACGCGGCCTGCGTCGACATCGTCACGAAGACCGCCCAGCGCGAGATGATCCTGCCCTCGCTGCTGCCGATCCTCTTGACGCTGATCGTCGGCCTGATCGACCAGCAGGCGCTCGGCGGCCTGTTGATCGGCGTGATCGTCGTCGGCTTCTTCTTCGCCGTGATGATGACCGCCGGCGGTGGCGCCTGGGACAATGCGAAGAAGCTGATCGAGGACGGCGCGTTCGGCGGCAAGGGCTCCGAAGCCCACGCTGCCTCGGTCACCGGAGATACCGTCGGCGATCCGTTCAAGGACACCGCCGGGCCGGCGATCAACCCGATGATCAAGGTCGCGAACATCGTCGCGATCCTGATCATTCCGATCATCACTTGATCGAAGCCCGGCCGGACTGGCCGGCCGGGCCCAGGGCCCCTAAGCTCACCATGAGATGAACGGCCGCACCGTGCATCGCTCAGGCACGCTCGTGCTGTCGCTGCTGATGGCCGCGATCGGGCTTGCGCTGATCGGCCAGGTGATCGCAGGCGACGGCGGCGTGCTCTCGGCGCGGCTGCTGCTCGGCGTGCTGTTCCTCGCCGGCGGTCTCGCGCGGCTGTGGCTCGAGCACAAGCGGGGTCGGCGGACGTGAGCGAGGACGAGGCAGAGCCGGACGGGCACAGCGCACCAGAGGAGGTCGACCCGCCCGCGGTCACGCCGCAGGCGGAGCTCGGCCGCGCCGAGGCCGAGCGGATCGCGCTGCAGATCTCCGCGCGCTCGCTCTCCACGGCGCGGCGCAGCGTCGGCTCGCCGACGCTGTTCGCGATCGTCTACACGCCGCTTGCCAGCGCGATCTACTTCTCGCTCGGCGTGATCTCCGGGCACGCGCTCGGGCTCACGCCGGTCGTCTTCCTGGTCTCGGCGCTGCTGTTCGCGCTGACGGCGATGACCTACGCCGAGGGGGCCTCGCTGCACCAGGAGCGCAGCGGCTCCACCGTGTTCGCGCGCCACGCCTACAACGAGCTCGTCAGCTTCGTGGCGGGCTGGGCGATCCTGCTCGACTACGTGATCCTGATCGCGGTCACGTGCTACTCGGCGACGCAGTACCTGCGCGTGTTCTGGAGCCCGCTCGGCCACAGCGCCGAGGCGCTCGGCCTCGCGCTCGTGTTCATCCTGCTCGTCGTGCTCGGCAACATCCGCGGCTTCGGCTGGCGGCGCTCGCGTCGCGTGGCGATGATCGTCGTCGCCGACCTCGCCCTGCAGGGCCTGATCGTCGTGCTCGGGCTCGTGCTGTTCTTCAATCCGCACACGCTGCTCGAGGAGATCCACCTGGGCAGCGCGCCGAGCTGGTCGGATCTGATCTTCGCCCTGACGGTCGCCGCGATCTCCTTCACCGGCCTCGAGTCGGCGGCGGGGCTGGCCGGCGAGGTGCGCATCACCCGGGGCGCGCTGAAGCGGCTCGTCGGCACCGGCACGGCGACGGTCGTGGTCATCTACGTCGGCATCGCGCTCGTCGCGGTCACGGCGCTGCCGGTCCATAACGGCCACACGCAGCTGGCCACGCGCTTCCTCGACGACCCCGTCGTCGGCATCGTCGGGCAGATGAAACCGCACTGGCTGGCCGAAACGCTGCGCTACGTCGTCGCCGGGCTCGGCGCGCTGACGCTCGTGGCGGCTGCCAACTCGGCGATGCTCGGCCTCTCGCGCCTTGCCTACTCGCTCTCTACCAACCGCCAGATCCCGAGCGGCCTGGGACGGCTGCACCCGCAGCGCTCGACGCCGTACGTGCTGATCATCCTCGCCGGGATCGTCGCCGCCGGGCTGGTCGTGCCGGAGAACCTCGACTTCCTGATCGGCATCTACGCGTTCGGCGCGCTGCTGGCGTTCACGATCGCGCACGTCTCGGTCTGCAAGCTGCGCTACTCCGAGGCCGAGCGCGCACGCGGCTACCGCATCCCGCTGTCGATCGGCTGGCGCGGCGGCAGCCTGCCGCTGCCGGCCGTGTTCGGCGCCGTGATCTCGGCGTTCGGCTGGCTGGCGGTGATGGTCGTGCACGACCCCGCCCGCTACGTCGGGCTCGGCTGGATGGCGGTCGGGCTCGTTCTGTATGTCGTCTACCGGCGCGCCGACGAGGCGCCGCTGCTGCGCCGCGTGACGGTCGCGCCGGAGGTGCTGCGCGCGGAGCCGCCGCGCGAACGCGACTACGGCTCGATCCTCGTGCCGCTGTTCGGCACGAGCCTGGACGAGGACATCGTGCAGACCGCGGCGCTGCTCGTCTCCGGCGAGCAGACCGACGAGGCGGCGATCGACGAGGCGACGATCGAGGCCGTGTGGATCTTCGTGATCCCCATGTCGCTGCCGCTCGACGCGCGCCTGCCCGAGGCGCAGGTCAAGGAAGCGCGCCAGGCGCTGGCGCGGGCGAAGGCCGTCGGGGAGGAGTACACGGGCGTGCAGGTCGCCACGGCGACCGTGCGCACGCGCCGCGCCGGCTACGCGATCGTCGACGAGGCCAAGCGCCGCGGCGTGGAGGCGATCGTGCTCGGCGCCGAGGAGCCCTCGCTGATCCGCGGCGGCGCCCGCCTGGGGGGACGTGGGGGGCCGCTCGAGAACTTCGTCGGCGACGTGACCAAGTACGTGATCGACAAGGCGCGCTGCCGCGTGATCGTCACCGCGCCGGCCACCGGCGATTCGCTGGCCGAGCGCCGCCGGCGCCTGGCCGAGGCGGGCGCAGCCGAGTCCGGCGGCTGAGGCCGGAGCCGCGCCTTGCGCAAAGTCACGCATCGACTAATCTGCGGCGCATGTTCGTGATGATCGTCGGCGCCGGGCGCGTGGGCTCGGCAGTAGCCAAGTCGGCGCTCGCCTCGGGGCACGAAGTGTCCGTGCTCGACGAGGATCCGCTCTCGCACGAGCGCCTGGACGCGGGGCAGACGGTCAGCTGGGAGGACGCCGGCGGTCAGTTCACGGTCGGCACGGCGCTCGAGATCGACGCGCTGATCCAAGCCGGCGTTGAGCGCGCAGAGGTGTTCATAGCCTCCACCGACGGCGACAACACCAACCTGATCATCGCCCAGATCGCCCAGCGACGCTTCGGCGTGGAGCGGGTCATCGTGCGCGTGATGGACCCCGCCCGCGCGAGCTGGTACGGCGAACAGGGCCTGCACACGATCTCCCCGACCAAGCACGCGATCGAGATGTTCGAGCGCGCGCTGGCGCCCGAGCCGGCTTAGCTCATGTACGCGATCATCGTCGGCGCCGGCAAGGTCGGACGCAACCTCGCGCGAGAGCTGATCGCCAAGGATCACGAGGTCACGATCATCGAGTCCTCACGCCCGCGCTACCTGGCGATGGAGGAGGAATTCGAGCATGCCGCGCAGTACGGCGACGCGACCGAGCTATGGGTGCTCGAGCGCTCCGGCATCCAGCGCGCCGACCTCGTGATCGCAGTGACCGGCGACGACGAGGACAACATGCTCGTCTGCCAGGTCGCCAAGGAGAAGTACCTCTGCGATCGCATCATCGCCCGCGTCAACAACCCGCGAAACCACGACCACTTCCGCCTGCTCGGGATCCAGCCGGCCGTCTCCGCGACCGACCTGATCCTGCGCCTGATCGAGCACGAGGTGCCGCGCTACGGCCTCGTGCACCTGCTCGCGCTCGAAGAGGAGCGCCTGGAGATCATCGAGCTCGAGGTCGCCGGGGACGCGCCGACCGTCGGGCAGTCGGTCTCCGAGATCGCGCTGCCCGAGGGCAGCCTGATCATCTCCGTGCTGCGCGGCGGTACGGGCTTCGTGCCCAAGGCCGACACCGTGATCGAAGCCGGCGACGAAGTGCTGCTCGTACTCGACCCCGGGCTCGAGGAGGCGATCACCGCCTACTTTGCGCCCAACGGGCACGAGGTGGCGAGCTAGCCCTTCGCGCTTCCGAGCCCGTCGGCGAGGGCTCCGCTGCCGTCCGTCGGTTGGCTATCCTTTTCGCCTGAGACGCCCTTCCGGGATAGTCCAATTGGCAGTGACGCCCGGTTCTGGTCCGGGAGATTGGGGTTCGAGTCCCTGTCCCGGAGTAGTTATCAAGCGTGTGCGACGATGTCGCCGATGAGCGCGCGAGCACTGGCACGGCGAACGGCGCGGCGCCTGCTCGCAAGCCGGGGCTTCGAGCTCCGTCGGATGGATACGGCCGACTTCGGCCTCGACGCTTGCCTGACGAAGCTGCTGCGCGAGACGAGCACGTCGGTGGTGCTCGACGTCGGCGCCAACCACGGCGGCTTCGTCGACTACGTCAGGGGCCAGGGCTATGAGGGTCGCGTGCTCTCCTTCGAGCCGCTGCCGCAGCCGTTCGCGACGCTCGAACGGCGCGTCGAGGGCGATCCTCGATGGGAAGCGGTCCAGGCGGCGATCGGCGATGCGCCCGGAACGGCGACGATGCGACGCTCGGGCCGGGCGGACGTCACGTCGTCCTTGCTCGCGACGACCGACGCGATGGTCGGCTTCCTGCCTGCGGCGGCGCCCGGGGAGGAGGTCGAGGTCACGGTGTCGACGATCGACGAGCAGGTCGCAGATCGGTTGAGCCCCGATCAGCGCCCGTTCCTGAAGATCGACACGCAGGGCAACGAGCTGCCGGTGCTGCGAGGGGCCGAGGAGACGCTTCGTCGCGCCACGGGCGTGCTGGTGGAGCTGTCGCTCGTCGAGCTCTACGAGGGACAGGCACTGTATGGGGAGATCATCGACTGGCTGACCGCGCGAAACCACTTCCTGCTCGCCGTGGCGCCGGCCTTCCACGAGCGCGCCACGGGTCGTCTGCTGCAACTCGACGCGTTGTTCGGCGTCTTGCCCGTCGCTAGCCGAGGGCTTTGACCTCGAGCGGTTTCCAATCCGGGTGCCCTCCCTGCACCTGTGAACCCTCACGAGCATCGAACTTTACCGGTTCGCCTTGGCATCACGTGACCGTGCTGTATCCGATCCGGCGCGGAGCGCCGCTGCGACCCCCGCCGCTGGACACACCGATTGACGCGAGATCCGCTGCGTGGGAGGAATCGGTGCATGCCAGTTGGCGCTCCTGCCATCCTCGGTCCGGTCTCGACCTGCAGCGAGATCGTTCGCGTGGTCGGTCATCTCGAGGGCTCGACCCTCGAAGTCCTGCAGGACGGAGTCGTCTTGGGCAGTCTTGCGAGCGCTCCCGGCGGGGACGCCGCCGTGGCGATCGATCGCAGTCGTCTGCAGGTCGGGCACACGCTTCTCGCCACGCAGCGCGCGGTCAGCGGCGAGCGGAGCGGTCCTTCGCCAAAGGGGGTCGCAGTCGAGCAACCGCTGAACGGTCCGGTGGGGCTCCCCTATCCGACCTATCAGTGCGCCGAGAGCTTCGTCGTCACGGGATGCAGCCCCGGCGCGACGATTGAGATCATGCAAAGCAACAAAGTGATCGCGTCGGGCACGGCCGTCGGTGACATCGCGCGGGTCTTCCTGGCCTCCGGCGCCTCGGTGTCGAGCCATCGCGTCGACGTTCGCCAGATCTTGTGTAACGGCGACTCCCGTATGACGAATTTCGCGGAACCTGTGCCTGCGCCGACGGTCGACGGTAGACATCTGCCGATCCCTCTCTTCGTCGCGCGGGTGCAGCGCTGCCAGACGGCGGTTCGCCTCGATGGCATCGTTCCCGGTGCTCGCGTCACGCTGGGTCGCGGTGGCCAGACGATCTTCGACGGCAGCGTGCCCGACTCGAGGGTCAACGTCCGCCTCGGGGCGCTGGAAGAAAACGAGGAGCTCACGGTGTTGCAGGCGTTGCCGCGCTGTGAGCTGCAGAGCGCGGAGGGCAAGGTCACGGTGGCGCCGTTGGCCGACCTGACGCCGCCGCGCCTCGATGGTCCGTTGTGCAAAGGGCCGCGCCGGATCGACGTCTCGCGTCTGGAGCCGGGGGCGATCGTGAAGGTCTTCGCCGACGGTCAGGAACTTGGCGAATGGCAGACGGCGGAAGACCACCTGGTGATCGATCTCGCGATTCCCGCGAACGCCACTGTCACGGCTACCCAGGCCCTCTGCGAGAAGCTCAGCCCGCCCTCTCGACCGTATGCCCTGGGGAGCGGCGCCGGACGTTGGTTTCTCGCCGAGGACGCAACCGGCGGCGATATGAAGGCAAACGCCTTCGCGATCCACGCCGCATTGATGCGCACGGGCAAGATCGTGATGTTCAGTGGCGACCAGCACTTCGACCAGGAGAACATCGCCCATGTCTTCGGTCCGTGCGAACTGCTCGACTGCGAGACGCTCTCGCTGGAGACGGTCGACGCGCCGTTGACCGACGTGTTCTGCTGTGGACACGCCGTCATGCCCGACGGCCGACTGCTCGTCGCGGGCGGCACCGAGCACTTTCCCAAATCGGACGGTCCTCACGCCGATCACTTCCCTGGGCTGGCCGACACGTGGATCTTCAATCCGATTCCCGACCCGGGCGAAAACCACTGGCGGCATCTGGCGCCAATGCGACACGGGCGCTGGTACCCGACGCTGCTGGCCCTCCTCGACGGCAGGGTGCTCGCCCTCTCGGGGCATCCTGAGGAAAGCTCAACGACGCCGCATATCAACAGCGACATGGAGGTAAATGACGGCACTCGCTGGACCTTCTTGGGCGACTCGGTCGATCTTTCGGCGCCGGACTTCGATCACTTCTACCCGCGCGTGTATGTCGGCCCGTCGGGCGAGGTCTTCAGCGCCACCGCGCTGATCTCGCAGGACGGGCAGCCGGGGACCAGTGGACGCTGGCGGCCAGGCTCGGGCAACGTCGATTGGGAGCACCTCAGCCCGCCGATAAAAGGGCAGTGGGAGGGCCGCGATTCCTACGCCTATCCGGGCACCTTGCTGCCGATGTTCGAGCAGGAGGACCCGCAGTCGAGCTTTCGCTTCTTCCTGCTGATCGCAGGCGTGGCAGTGCCGTGGATTGCGGACTTGGGCACGCCGACGCACCCGATCGACAAACCGGAATGGGAACCGTTCGGGACTCGCAGGGAGCGCCTGCACAGCACGCTTGTGTCGCTCGCCGACAGCGACGTGATGCTGATGGGAGGTGTGGGTAAACACGACGACGACTCAACGGCGGTGAAGGAACCCGAGCTGCTCTCGTGGACGGGCAACGCGTGGGGCTGGGGGAGTGGGCCGCGCCCCAAGGCGGCGATCCCTCGCGGCTATCACACGACGACGCTGCTGATGCCCGACGGACGCGTGTTCGTGGCGGGCTCGAATGTCAATGGCTCGCCAGGGCCTCCGGCAGTGCGTCGTCTGGAGGTCGAGATCTTCGCTCCCTGGTATTGCTGCGCCGACCGGCCTCGGATCATCGCGGCGCCGCGCGAAATCGATACCGGGCAGGAGCGCTTCGAGGTCGACGTGCGCGGCGGTGAGATTGCGCGCTTTACGCTCGTGCGCGGCGGCAGCTCGACCCACTCGTTCAACCCCGACGAGCGTCACATCAGCTTGATCGCCCGCAAGGGGGAGGAGGGCAGCTACTGGGCCAGGGTCCCGCCGCACCCGGTGATCGTCCCGGGTTGGTACTTGCTGTTTGCGGTTACGGACTACAACGTGCCGTCCGAGGCCGTCTGGATTCGCTTCCCCTGAGCGACTCGCGCGCATCTGGCGAGATGTGCGCCGGTGCGCGTTGTGGAGGGAGCCGCCTCAGGCGGCGGCCGCCTGCGCGGCCCAGTCGCGATACAGCTCGTAGTAGCGCCCCTCGGCGGCGATCAGCTCGTCGTGGGTGCCCTGCTCGGCGATCTGGCCTTGCTCGAGCACGACGATGCGCCCGGCCTGGCGGATCGTGGAGAGCCTGTGCGCGATCACGATCGAGGTGCGCCCGGCGAGCAGGCGTCTGAGGCCCTGCTCGATGCGCGCCTCGGAGTGCAGGTCGACGTTGGAGGTGGCCTCGTCGAGCACGAGGATGCGCGGGTCGGCGATCAGCGCGCGGGCGAAGGCGATCAGCTGGCGCTGGCCGGCCGAGAGCTGCGTACCGCGCTCGCCGATTTCGGTGTCGTAGCCGTTGGGCAGCTCTGAGATGAACTCCTCGGCGCCGACGGCTGCGGCGGCGGCGCGGATCTGATCGGCGTCGGCGTCGGGGCGCCCGAAGGCGATGTTCTCGGCGACGCTGCCGCTGAAGAGGAAGGCCTCCTGCGGCACGATCCCCATCTGCGAGCGCAGCGAACGGCTGGAGACTTCGCGCAGATCGTGGCCGTCGATCAGGATGGCGCCGCTCGTGGGGTCGTAGAAGCGCGCGATCAGCTTGGCCATGGTCGACTTGCCGGCGCCGGTGGCGCCGACGAGCGCGACGGTCTGCCCGGGCGGGATCTGCAGGCTGATGTGGTCGAGCGCGAGTACCTGCTCGTCGCTTGAGTCCTCGCCGCGGCGGCGCTGGTAGGCGAAGGAGACGTCGTCGAAGTCGACCTCGCCGGCGATCCGCGGCAGCTCGACGGCGTCGGCGCGGTCCTCGAGATCGGGCTTGACGTCGAGCAGCTGGAAGATCTTCTCCAGGGCGGCCATCCCGGACTGGTAAGTGGCGTAGAGCTGGGAGAGCTGCTGGATCGGTTCGAACAGGTTCGACAGGGCGGCGACGAAGGCGACGATCGTGCCGATCGAGATGTGGCCTTCGATCGCCTGCAGCCCGCCGTAGAGGACGATCGCGGCGACGGCCAGCCCGGAGAGCATTTCGACCGACGGGAAGTAGGCGGCGTTGAGCTTGACCGTGGTCATGTTGGCGTCGCGGTTGTCGGCGTTGAGCGCGACGAACTGCTGCTCGTGCACGGGCTCCTGGGCGAAGCTGCGCACGACGCGGATGCCGGAGAGCGTCTCCTGCAGGTAGCCGGTGATCGAGCCGATCGTCTCTCGCGTGCGGCGAAAGGCGCCGGCGGAGATGATCCGAAACCAGAGCGAGCCGGCGAGCACGATCGGCAGCACGCAGAAGGTGATCAGGGCGAGCTTGACGTCGAGGTAGAGCAGGATGCCGACGGTGCCGATCAGCGTCAGCCCGGCTTGGAACAGCGTCACGACGGAGTCGGTGACGAGCGAGTCGAGCGCCTCGACGTCGTTGGTGATGCGCGAGATCAAGACGCCGGCGGGGCGGCTCTCATAGAAGCCGACGGGCAGCGTCTGCAGGTGCGTGAAGATGCGGATGCGCAGGTCGGCGAGCACGCGCTGGCCGACCCAGCCGACGAGGTAGGTCTGCGCGTAGGTCATCAGCCAGACGAGCAGCGCGGCGGCCATGAAGGCGACGACGACGAGCTCGAGTTTGCCGAAGTCGTGGCGCTGGATGCCGTCGTCGATCGCGGCCCGGGCGAGCAGCGGCGGCGCGAGCGAGGCGCCGGTGCCGAGCACGAGCGCCACGACGGTCAGCGCAGCGCGGCCGCTGTAGGGCTTGATCAGCGCGAGCAGCCCGCGCAGATTGCGCCCGCGCGTGCCTTTGCCGGCGCGCTCGCCGGTCCACGTCGAGCCGGGCCCGCCGCGCATGACCATCGGGCTCACAGGCCGCTCACCTCGCGTTCGAGCGGCTTGCGCGTCATGAAGACCTGGTCGGGCAGCCCCTTCTCGACGATCTCGCGGTAGAGCTCGGAGGCGCCGAGCAGGTGCTCGTGGTCGCCGTGCGCGGCGATCCGGCCGTGGTCGAGCACGACGATCTCATCGGCGAGTGAGATCGTCGAGAGCCGATGGGCGATCACGAACGTCGTACGCCCGGCCATCGCCTCGTCGAGCGCGAGCTTGATGCTCTGCTCGGTCGAGGCGTCGACGGAGGAGGTCGCGTCGTCGAGGATCAGCACGCGCGGGTCGGCGAGCAGGGCGCGGGCGATCGCCAGGCGCTGGCGCTGGCCACCGGAGAGCGAGAGGCCGCGCTCGCCGACGCGCGTGTCGAAGCCGTGCGGCAGGCGCGCGACGAACTCGAAGGCCTGCGCGCGGCGGGCGGCGTCTTCGACCTCCTGCAGGCTCGCCGAGGGGCGACCGTAGGCGATGTTCTCGGCGACGGTGGCGCTGAACAGGAAGGGGTCGTCTGAGACGACGGCCACGGCCTGGCGCAGCGAGGCGAGGTCGACCTCGCGCACGTCGGCGCCGTCGAGCAGCACGTGTCCCTCGCTCGGGTCATACAGCCGCGAGATCAACGAGACGAGGCTGGTCTTGCCCGAGCCGGTGGCGCCGACGAGCGCGACGGTGCTGCCGGCGGGAACGTCGAGCGAGACGTGGTCGAGCACGGCGCGCGCGGCGCGGGCCGTGCGCGGCTTGCCGTCGCTGTCGTTGTCGAGCGAGATGCCGCGTGGGCCGGCGTGGACGGCGCCGAAGTCATCGCCCTCGTCGTAGCGCAGCGAGACGTCGCGCAGCTGCACGTGGCCGCTGCCGCTCGGCAGCGCCGGCGCGCCGGGCGGCGCGAGGATGCGCGGATCGCGGTCGAGCACCTGGAAGATGCGCGCGCCGGAGGCGGTCGCGCGCTGGGCCAGGCCGAGCGTCATGCCGAGCGAGCGCATCGGCCCGATCAGCATGTTCAGGTAGAGGTAGAACTGCGTGAACTGGCCGAGCGTGAGGTGCGCGTGGATCACGCGGTTGCCGCCGATCAGGAGCACGGCGGCGAGGCCGAGCTGGGGCAGGAAGCCGATCGCGGGGTTGAACGTGGCCTCCAGGCGCGTGGCGACCATCGACTGGTCGAACACGCGCGCGACGGAGTGGCGGAAGCGCTGCAACTGCTGGGGCTCGCGCGCGAAGGACTTGACGACGCGCACGCCTGAGATGTTCTCCTCGGCGTCTGCCGTGAGCTCGCCGATGCGCTGCTGGACCTCCTGGATGGCGGGACGCGCGGTGCGCCCGTAGCGCTGGGAGATCCACACGACGAACGGCGTCGGCGCCATCGCGATCAGCCCGAGCTCGGGGTTGATGACGATCATCGCGATGCCGGCCAGCACGAGCGTGAGCACGGACTGCAGGATGAACACGAGGCCGTAGCCGAGGAAGAAGCGCACGGCCTGCAGGTCGACGGTCGCGCGCGACATCAGCTGGCCGGTCTGCTGGCGGTCGAAGAAGCCGAGCTCGAGGCGTTGCAGGTGGCCGTAGATGCGCTCGCGCAGGTCGTACTCGATGCCGAGCGAGACGCGCCCGGCGATCATCCGGCGCATGTAGGTCAAGACCCAGCGCACGAGCACGATCGCGGCGATCACGATCGCGATCGTCAACAGCGCGTGGCGGTCGTGCGCACGCGCGGCCAGTTCGTGGTGGCGGGCGTGGCGATCGCCGTGCCTGATCGCTTCCACGGCGGAGCCGGTGAAGTGGGGGATCAGCACGGTCACGACCATCGCGAGGCTGGCCAGCGCCCACGAGACGATCAGCCCTCGCTTGTAGGGACGCAGGAATCCGAGTAGTCGGTAGAACGTGGTCATAGTTGTGCGGTCAACGATTATCGCAGGCGAGCGGCCGCAGCGGTGGCCGGCTACGGATCTCCCGCCTAAGCTTGCCCCATGTCCGAGCGACCGAGCACACCGCCGAGCGCCGGCGCCCGAGCGGGGCTGTGCGACTCGTGCGCTCACCAGCAGGAGGTGCGCAACACGCGTGGCTCCGTCTTCTCGCTTTGCACCCGCTCGCGCGTCGATCCAGCTTATCCCCGATACCCGCGCATCCCGGTGCTCGAGTGCGCCGGCTACGAGCGCCGCGAGTCCTGATTTGATGATCTGAGAGATGGCCGCGCGTGGCCGGTGCAGCGCGAGCAGCCGCTGAGCGCAACCGGCGCGGCTCAGTGGGCGACGGCCGCCGCGGGCTCGCCGCCCTCGCCCTGCCCCTCGCCGGCGGCGGCGCCGGGCGCGACGACGAAGTCGCGGCTGCGCACGAGCGCGAAGGCGAACAGCGAGCCCGCCAGCGCGACGCAGCCGGCGACGATCAGGATGCTCGTGAGAGCCTCGGTGAAGCCGACGCGGTAGGCGTGCGTCAGCGCCGCGCGCCCGCCGGCGGACAGCCCGTGCCCGAGCCGGCGCAGGTCGCCGGAGACGAGCGCGCCGGTCAGGCGGTCGTGCCCGGCGCGCAGCACGGTATGCCCCGGGCCGCCGGCGAGCGCGGCGCTTGTGTTGCGCGTGATGTCGTGCTGGAAGATCGCGCCGAGCCCGGCGATGCCCGTGGCGATGCCGACCTGGCGGAAGGTGTTGTTGATGCCCGAAGCCATGCCGCTGCGCGAGTGGTGCACGACGCCGACGGCGGTCGAGGCGAGCGGCGGGTTGATCAGCCCGACGCCGACACCGGCGAGCAGGAAGCCGGGGATCAATGTCGTCCAGCCGGAGCCCGCATCGACGGCGGTCATCGAGATCAGCCCGATGCCGACGAGCACGAGCCCGCAGCCGAGCAGCAGGCGGATCGGCACGCGCACCGACAGACGACCGGAGATCGGCGCGACGAAGAAGGTGACGAGCGTGATCGGCAGGAAGCGCAGCCCGGCCTGCAGCGGGCTGTAGCCGAGCACGTCCTGGATGTACAGGGTCAAATAAAGGAACATCGAGAACATCGAGGAGGAGACGGCGAAGGCGACGATGCTCGCGCCGGCGAAGGCGGGACGGCGAAACAGCGTGAGGTCGAGCATCGGGCGGCTCTGGCGGCGCTCGACGATCACGAACAGCACGATCAACACGGCCGAGGCGGTCAGGAACGAGAGGATCCGCGTCGAGCCCCAGCCCTTTTCGTTGCCCTCGATCAGGGCGAAGACGAGCAGGAACAGCGAGCCCGAGAACGTCACGAGCCCAAGCCAGTCCACGCCGCGCGCGCTCGGGTCGCGCGACTCGGAGACCTGCGTCAGCGTGAGGAACACCGCGCCGATGCCGATCGGCACGTTGACGAAGAAGATCCATTCCCAGCCGATGCCCGAGGTAATCACGCCGCCGACGACCGGGCCGACTGCCACGGCGGCGCCGATCACGCCGCCGAACACGCCGAAGGCGATACCGCGCTCGCGCCCATGGAAGGCGTGTGCGATCAGCGCCAGCGAGGTCGCGAACATCATCGCCCCGCCGGTGCCCTGGACGGCGCGGAACAGGTTCAGCGCGAGCGGCGTGTTGGCCAGCCCGCAGGCGGCCGAGGAGAGCGTGAAGATGACCAGACCCGTCGTGAACACGAGCCTGCGCCCGAAGCGGTCGGCCAGCGCGCCCGCCGTCAAGAGGAACGCGGCGAGCGTCAGCGAGTAGGCGTTGACGACCCACTGCAGGTCCTGGAAGGAGGAGTGCAGCGAGCGCTGGATGTCGGGCAGCGCGACGTTCACCACAGTGATGTCGAGCAGCAACATGAAGATCGCCACCGACACCGCGATCAGCGTCCACCACTTTCGCTCCACGCCTGCTCCTTTACCCGCTCAGCGCGGTTCGGCTCGCACGGCCACTCACCGCTCGCACTATAGGAAGGGCGTCAGGGCGGGCGCCAGATCGCGCCCAGGACGTCGCCGGTAGATCGACGCCGACCCTGCCGGCATCTTCTGGGACTGACTGGAGATCCGCCCGCATAACGCTTGTCGTTCATAACGCACTGCGTTATGCTCGCGTTGTGTGTTGCGGTCGTTCGCCGACAAGGAAACCGAGCGGGTCTGGCAGCGAGGGCGGGCGCGCAAGCTCGACCAGGATGTCCAGCGTGCCGCGTTGCGAAAGCTACTCATCCTCGACGCCGCCGAGATACTCGATGATCTGCGGGTGCCGCCTGGAAACCGGCTCGAGAAGCTCAAGGGCAACCGGGCGGGCTTCTACAGCGTCCGCATCAACCAGCAGTGGCGCATCTGCTTCAGGTGGACTGCGGCTGGACCCGAGGATGCCGAGATCGTCGACTACCACTGAAACGCAGGCAAGGAGCCCATCGTGACAACCGACTCGGCCATGGCCCCCATTCACCCTGGAGAGGTGCTGATGCTCGAGTACCTGCAACCGCTCGAGGTCACCCAGCACCGCCTAGCGATAGCCATCGGCGTCCCGCCGCGACGAATCAACGAGATCGTTCACGGCAAGCGGCGCATCACCACCGACACGGCTCTGAGGCTCGCGCGTTACTTCGGGACCAGCGAGCGCTTCTGGTTGAACCTGCAGGATCGTTACGACATCGAGGTGGAACGGGACCGACTCGGCACGACCCTCGATGAGATTCAGCCGCTCGCACCCGCGTGAGTCGAACGGGGCCTCGTCGCGCTGGCGCCGTTGAGCCGCCATGCGCTGTCTGACGGGCAGAGCAAGCGTCAGCCCGACTGCAAGTGCCGCGCGAGGAAGGGGATCACCTCGGCCCACAGCTTGGCCGCCGGCTCGGGCCGGTAGGTTGGGCGGTAGTCGGCGAAGAAGGCGTGGCCGGCGCCGTCGTAGAGATCGACCTTGATCTCCTGGCCGTCTTTGCCGGCAGGCGAGCGAAGCGCCCTCTCGCGCAGTTCGGCGCCGAGCTCGGGCGAGGGGTTGTGGTCTTCGGCGCCGACGGCCGCCAGCAGCGGGCATTCGAGTTTCTCCGCGACCATCTCCAGCGGCGGCGTCGGACGCGGCTCGGTCGAGCGCTCCTCGGGCTCGGCGCGGTCGATGAAGCCGCCCCAGCAGTCGACCGCCGCGTTGAGCTTGTCCGAGGCGCAGGCGAGCAGCAGCGTGTAGCGCCCGCCCATGCAGAAGCCGATGCAGCCGACCCGCCCCGTGACCCCGTCGAGGCTGCGCAGGTGGTCGGCCGCGCCCTCCAGGTCGCCGAGCACCGTGGCGTCGGACATCGCGAACAGGCGCGCCATCAGCGCCGGCACGTCGCTCGTGTCCGGCGGGCCGCCTTCGCGCGTGTACAGGTCGACGCCGAGCGTCACGTAGCCGATGTTGGCCAGGCGGTTGCAGACGTCGCGGATGTGCTCGTTCAGGCCGCCCGCCTCGTGGATCACGATCATCCCCGGGTGGCTCGCCGCGTCGGCCGGGCGCGCGAGGTAGCCCTCGACCGCGGTTCCTTCGGCTCCGGGGAACGTCAGCTCCTCGCCGCCGATCCGCGTTGGGTCGTTGACGGCGCCGGGGACGCCCTGCGGGCTTGGCTTGACCTCGATGCTCGGCATGGTTCGGGCCTCCTTTAGAGGATCGCCTTCGGGTAGGCGCGCGTGGCGGCGGCGAGCATCACCAGCAGGAAGCCGGCGACGACGAGGAAGTCGAGCCACACCTCGCCCGCGCCGCCGACGCCGACGAGCATCTGGCGCAGTCCCTGAACCTCGTAGGTGAGCGGGTTCACGCGCGCGATCGCGTGCAGCCAGCCGGGCATCACGCTGAGCGGGTAGAGCGCGCTCGAGGCGAAGAACAGCGGCATCATGATCAGCTGGCCGATGCCCATGAAGCGCTCGCGCTCCTTGACGGCGGCGGCGAGCAGCATCGACATGCAGGCGAAGCCCGCCGTGCCGAGCATCAGCAGCGCGAGCGTGCCGAGCACGCCGTCGACGCTCCAGCGCACGCCGATGCCGGCGACCGCGATCACGGCGAGCAGGAGCAGCGCCTGCACGAGCGCGCGCACGCACGCGCCGACTGCCTTGCCGAGCACGATCGCCGTGCGCGGCAGCGGTGTCGCCAGCAGGCGCTGCAGCTGGCCCACGTCGCGTTCCCAGATCACGGCCAGGCCGAAGAAGATCGCGATGAACATCGCCGCCTGCGCCATCACGCCCGGCGCCAGGTAGGCGCGGTATTCGAGCTGCCCGAGCGTCAGCGAGCGCGTATGACTCAGCGCTGTGCCGAAGATGAACAGCCACAAGAGCGGCTGCACCGAGCGCGTGAGGATGTCGAGGTGGTCGTGGCGCAGCTTGCGCAGCTCCGACTGCGCCATCGCGTATGCCCCCGCGCCGAGCGCGCGCAGGCCATACGCGGTGAACAGGCCGCCGCTCATGGCACCGGCGGCAGCGGGAGGAGATGGGCCGCTAGGAGAGCCGGCGGGCAACGCGGCGCTGTGCGCGGACATCCGCGACCCTCCCTTCGTGCTGCTCGTCGATCGCGCGGCCCGTGACCGCCGTGAAGACCTGCTCGAGGCTGTCTGTGCCGTGACGCTCGATCAGCGCCGCCGGCTCGCCCTGCTCGACCAGGCGGCCCATGTCCATGATCGCCAGGCGCTCGCAGTAGCGCTCGGCCTCCTCCATCAGGTGCGTCGTGACGAGGATCGTCGTGCCCACCTGCTCGCGCAGCGCGCCGAGGTGCTCCCACACCATCCGCCGCGCCGAGGGGTCGAGGCCGACGGTCGGCTCGTCGAGGAACAGCACCGAGGGGCGGTTGAGCAGCGCCGTGGCGATCTCCAGGCGGCGCAGCATGCCGCCCGAGAGCGTGCGCGCGAGGCGGTCGAGCATCGCCCCGAGCTCCATCGAGGCGATCGCCTGCTCGATCCGCGCCTTGCGCTCGCGCCTGGGAACGCCCGTCACGCGCGCGTAGAAGTCGAGATTCTCACGCGCCGTCAGCGCGCCGTCGACCGAGATCGCCTGCGGGATGTAGCCGATCGAGGCGCGCACGGCGAGGCTTTCGGCGCGCACGTCATGGCCGGCCACGAGCGCGCGTCCGTCGCTCGGCGGCAAGAGCGTCGTCAGCACGCGGATCGTCGTCGTCTTGCCGGCGCCGTTGGGTCCGAGCAGGCCGAACACCTCACCGGGGGCCACCGCGAAGGAGACGCCGCCGACGGCGAGCGTCTCGTCGAAGCGCACGACGAGGTCGTCGACGAGCACCGCCGGGTCCGACGGCGCGGCGTACGGCGGCGCGGTGCGCGGCGCGCGGCTGTCGCGGATCGCGTCGGGGCGCCCGGCGTCGGTCGGCGGCACGCTCACGGCTTGGAGCCGCCCGTCGCCTCGAGCTCGGGCGCGAACGTGCCCTCTTTGCGCGCGTCGATCTCGCGGATCTTGCGCTTGGCGCGCTTGCGCGTCTCTGAGAGCTCGTGCTCGAGCTTGGCCAGCTCTCCGGCGCGCTTGCGCACGAGCTCGAGCTGGCGGTCGATGTGGCCGAGCGCCTCTGCCAAGAGCTCGCGACGCCGCGCTGAATCGACGTCCTCGCGCCGCAGTTGCGCGCGCACCTCCGCGCGCGCCTCCTCGGCGCTGAGCAGCGTCTTCAGCTCCTCCAGCGAGAGGCCGAGCAGGTCTTTCAGGCGCATCAGCTCGCGCAGGCGCTCGACCTCGGCCTCGCTGTACAGGCGGTGGCGGCCCGACGGGCGCGACGGCGCCTGCGGCAACAGGCCGATCTCCTCGTAGTAGCGGATCGTGCGCGGCGTCGTGCCGGCGAGGCGCGCGACGTCGCCGATGCGCAGGCTCTCGGGCTCCGGCGACTGCTCGTTCGTGGGCTCCGGCTTTGCCGGCTGCGGGCTCATGCGCGCACCCCCGCACGCCGCTCGTCGGGCGGGGCGCAGGAGCGCTCGCCCTCGACCGTCTCGTCGCGGCCGGGCACGAACGCCTCGTCGGCGAGCGCTTCCTCCCACGGCCTGATCGCCGAGCGCTCGTCGGCCTGCGTCGCGGCGTCCGCGTCGGCCGTCACGCTCGCGTGGCTCGGGCGCAGCAGGCAGACACCGGCGCCGAGCACCGAGGTCGCCGCGAGCACCCACAGCGCGACGTGCATGTTTTCGATGAACGGCGCGAGCTTCTCCGCCGAGAGGCCCTTCGCGAGGCCCGAGAAGACGGCGAACAGCGTCGCCTTCGGCACCGCCGAGGTGACGATCGCGAGCACGAACGCGATCGACAGCACCGCGCCCGTGTTCTGCAAGAGCGTGCGCGCGCCCGCCGCGATGCCGCGGCGATGCGCCGGCACGACGCCCATCATCGCGGCCGTGTTCGGGCTGTTGAACATCCCCGAGCCGACGCCGACGACGGCCAGCCACAGGCCGCTCTGCCAGTAGGCCGTGTGCACGTCGAGCGTCGTCATCCCGGCGAGGCCGGCCGCCGTGACGAGCATCCCGAGCGAGGCCAGCGCGCGCGAGCCGTGGCGATCGGCATAGATACCCGCGATCGGCGAGGCGATCAGCATGCCCAGCGCGAGCGGGATCAGCTTGATGCCGGCCGTGATCGGCGAGTCGCCCTGCGCGCCCTGGAAGTAGAAGACGAACAGGAACATCAGCGCGAAGCGCGCCAGGCCGTTGAGGAACGACGCCGCGCTGGCCGCCGCGAACAGGCGGTTCTTGAACAGCGCCAGGTCGAGCATCGGCGCGCGCGAGCGGCGCTCGATCACGACCCACAGCGGCAGCAGCACGCCCGCCACGATCAGCGCGCCGATCACGAGGTGGTCGTGCCAGCCGGAGATGCCGCCGCGCGAGACGCCGTAGACGAGGCCCGTCAGGCCGAGCACGAACGTGCTCGTGCCGAGCACGTCGTAGCTGCGCGCCGTGTCCTGCTTGGCCAGCTCGTGCAGGACGAGTGCGCCCCACGCGGCGCCCGCCAGCGCGAACGGGACGTTGAACCAGAACACCCACTGCCAGGCGATCGCCACGAGCGCGCCGCCGAGCACCGGCCCGAGCACGAGGCCGATCGCGGCGACCATCGTGTTGGCGCCCATCGCCAGGCCCAGTTCCTCCTTGGGGAACGCGTCCGTGACGAGCGCGGCGGCGTTGGCGAAGAGGAAGGCCGAGCCGATGCCCTGCAGGATCCGCCACAGGATCAGCACCGTCGCATCGCCCGAGAAGCCCGCGCCGAGCGAGGCCAGCGCGAACAGCAAGAAGCCGCCCACGTAGGCGCGCTTGCGCCCGAACAGGTCACTCAAGCGACCCGCCATCAGCACCAGCACGGTGGCCGCGATCAGATAGGCCAGGATCACCCAGACGAGCGCCAAGAGGCTCGTGTGCAGCGAGCGCTCGAGGTCCGGCAGCGCGATGATCAGCGTGCCCGAGTTGGTCGCCGCCAGCAGCATGCCGAGGCTCGTGCACGAGAGCGCCCACCACTTGTAGCTCGCGTGGCCCACGTCCACTCCGAAGCGCGAACCGCGTCCCGCCCGCCCTTCCGGGGGTGCCGTCGACGCTGTGCTCATGCCACGCGCTGCGCGATCTTCATCCATATAAAAATTAACGTGAACGTAAGGATCACGATAGCAGGGTGTGCGATCGACCGAAGGGCCAATGCAGGCCTCCCCGGACGGTCGTTTTCGGCGCGTTCTCCCTGCTAAAACGTGTGCATGAGCGAGCGCAAGGTCGAGAAGTCAGAGGAGCAGTGGCGTGAGCAGTTGACGCCAGCCCAGTACGACGTGCTGCGCCGGGCCGGCACCGAGCCTCCGTTCACCGGCGAGTACGTCTACAACAAGGCGTCCGGCGACTACCGCTGCGCCGCCTGCGGTACGAAGCTGTTCGACGCCGACACCAAGTTCGAGTCTCACAGCGGTTGGCCGAGCTTCACCGAGCCCGCCGTCGCCGAGGCCGTCGAGCTGCGCCCCGACAACAGCCTGTTCATGCGCCGCACCGAGGTGCTCTGTCGCACCTGCGGCGGCCATCTCGGCCACGTCTTCGACGACGGTCCCGGCGCCGGCGGGCAGCGCTACTGCATCAACTCGGCAGCGCTGCAGTTCGACCCCGCCCGCGACGCCGCGAGCGCCTCCGCCGCGGGCGACGGGGACGGGGACGGCGCAGCTACGGCGAGCGCGCCCGCCGCGCCTCCCGCCACTACCTGATCGCCGCCCGCGTTTCGGTGCGGCCGCAGCGCAGCGCTCGGTAGGCTCACGGCCATGATCATGGAGGCCCGCGAGAAGCGCTTGTCGACCCCGCTGCAGTGGGGTCGCCGCGAGAAGGGCGCCGTCGCGAGCCTGCTCGTCGTGCTTGCCGCCGCCCTGATCGCGCTCGGCGCGTATGCGGTCACGAGCGGCTCGCCCGCACGCAAGGATTGCGTCGAAGCGCTCGCCCCGAGCACGCTCGGAGGCGTCAGGATCCACGGCTGCGGCGGTCATGCGCGCCAGCTTTGCTCGACTGCGCTGCAACAGACCGACAAGCGGATCGGCGACACGCTCACCGAGTCCTGCCGGCGCGCCGGCTTCCCCGTCGGCTAACGGCTTTTCGCCGCCGTTCCGGGGTCCTGGGGGCGCGTCTATACAGGTGTCGAAAGGGCCAATCCAAGTGTTGGCCAATCTGTCCCTACCCGCCCTCTGACGGGGGCTGTTTCATACCTCGATCGTTGTGGTGCGCTGCCGCTCGCGTGTGCGGGTTGGGGTTTGTCACCCGACATAACGAAAGGGGAACTGCGCGCACATGCCTACCTGGGTTCCATACCTTGAAGGGGCGAAGCAGTGGCTGAATCCCGGCGACAACGCGTGGCAGATGACGGCAGCGACGTTCGTCGGGCTGATGAGCCTGCCTGGCTTGGCGGTCCTGTACGGCGGCGTGATGCAGAAGCGCTGGTCGGTCAACAGCATGATGCTCACGTTCGTCGCGTTCTCACTCGTGCTGGTCGCGTGGGTGCTGTGGGCGTTCAAGATGGGCTTTGGCAGCCCAATCGGTGGTGGCAAGGGCTTCTTCGACACCTTCTGGGGTAAGTCGGGGACCGTCCTTGGCGCTGGAGAACTCCAGAAACAGGCGATCATCCCGTCGATCACAACTGGGCCGCCGTTCCACTTCCCGGAGGCCTCGCTGATCTACTTCCAATTCGTGTTCGCGGCGATCACGCCGATCCTGATGCTCGGATCGGTGCTCGGGCGGATCAACTTCAAGGCATGGATTCCGTTCGTGCTCTTGTGGATCACGTTCGTGTACACGGTCAACGCGTTCCTGATCTGGGGCGGTGGGTTCTTCGCCGCGCACGGCGCACTGGACTACTCCGGTGGCTACGTGATCCACCTCGCGGCCGGCATCTCCGGCTTCGTGGCGGCGGCCGTGATCGGACCGAGACTGCAACGAGATCGAGAGGTCGACGCGCCCAACAACCTGTTGATGGTCGCCGTCGGCGCCGGGCTGCTGTGGCTCGGTTGGAACGGCTTCAACGGTGGAGACTCCTACTATGCCGGCGCCAATGCGTCGGTGGCCGTGGTCAACACGAACCTGTGCACCGCCGTGGCGATGCTCGTGTGGATCGCCTGGGACTACATCTTCAAGGAAAAGCCTTCCTTGATCGGTTCGGTCAACGGGATGATCACCGGGCTGGTCGCGATCACGCCTGGAGCCGGTTTCTTCAACGGCTGGGGTGCGGCCGCCGTCGGCATCATCGCCTCGACGATCGTGTGGTTCGCGATTCGCTTCCTCAGTCGTGCCCCCGTCTTCAGAAATGTGGACGACACGCTGGGGGTGGTCTATACGCACGGCATAGCCGGCCTATGCGGCGGGCTGCTCGTGGGTATCTTCGCCGACCCGCACATCATCGAGTACATACCAACCGGAGGTGGAGCCGAAGCGCTGCCTGGATTCTCGGGAGTCGTGCACGGCAGCTGGACGCTGCTGCGCTGGCAGGCCGAGACAGCCGCGTTCGTGATCATCTTCAGCGGGATCATGACGTTCATTCTGCTCAAGGTCGTCGGGATATTCATCCCGCTGCGGCTCTCCGACGAGGAGCTCGAGATCGGGGATCACGCGATCCACGGCAACGAGGTCTACCCCTCGGACGTTCCGACGCTCGGCGGTCCGCACGCGCCGCCGGCGTGGCAGCCCAGCCCAGCGCCCTCAGGGGCGTAGGCCGGGAGGCCTGGAGCCCAGGGCGCGTCCAATCCCCGCGGACGCGCCCTGGGTCGGATACGACGGATCGCGGCCCCGCTTCGGCGGGGTCGCTCCGTTTAAGCCCCGGGGTTGGGTAGGCGGTGGGGGTTGGGTAGGCGGTGGGGGTTGGGTGTCCGCTGCGCGACCAGCGATAGCAATGGCATATACACCCGCGGCTGCCGGTCTGACCGCGGCTCGTTTGCGTCTGCGCGCGGCTCGTTTGCGGCTGCGGCTGCGGCCGCGGTTCACGCCTGGCGCGGCGACTAGCTCGAGGCGGTCAGCCCGATCGGGCAGCTGACGCCCGTGCCGCCGAGCCCGCAGTAGCCGTTGGGGTTCTTGGCGAGATACTGCTGGTGGTAGTCCTCGGCGTAGTAGAAGGGACCGGTCTGCGCGATCTCCGTCGTGATCTCGCCGTAGCCTTGCTCTTTCAGGCGTGCCTGGTAGCTCTCGCGCGAGGCCTCCGCGGCGGCGCGCTGAGCCTCGTCGTGCCAGTACAGCGCCGAGCGGTACTGCGTGCCCGCGTCGTTGCCCTGGCGCATGCCCTGGGTCGGATCGTGGCCCTCCCAGAACAGCTTGAGCAAGTCCTCGAAGCTCGCCTGCTCGGCCATGAAGGCGACCAGCACGGCCTCGGTGTGGCCCGTGCGCCCGCTGCACACCTCCTCGTAGGTCGGGTTCGGCGTGAATCCGCCCGCGTAGCCGACCGCTGTCGTGTACACGCCCGGCGCTTCCCAGAAGATGCGCTCCGCGCCCCAGAAGCAGCCCATGCCGAAGACCGCCGTGTCGACGCCCTCCGGGAACGGGCCTTTCAGCGGTGTGCCCAGCACCTCGTGCCGGGCGGGCACCGGAATCTCCGTCTCACGCCCTGGAAGGGCGGAGTCTGCGTCGACCATCTCGGCCTGCTTGCGTGCGAAGAACATGGCTTCAGGCTAGTCGGCGCTGCGTGGCGCATAGCGGTGGTGGAGCATGAAGGCGTTGCCTTCGGGGTCGGCGAAGAACGCCATGTGGCACACGCCCGTGTCGAACGTGTCGCCGCTGAACTCGACGCCGCGCGCTTCGAGCGTCTTGCGCGCCTCGGCCACGTCGTCCACGTGCAGCGCGATCGCCGTCGGCTGGGGGCGGTGCTCCAGGCCCATCTTCTCCGCGTCGATGATGCTGAGCGTGAGGTTGCCCGTCTCGAACTCGGCGTAGTTGCGCTCGGGCATGTAGACCGAGCGCTTCAGCCCGAGCGTGTCGCCGTAGAAGGCGGCCGATGCGGTCACGTCATGCGTGGGCAGCGCGACGAAGTCGACGCCACCGATCAGTTGCTCGGCGGAGGTGGGTGGGGTCATTGCTCGCTCCTTTCTAGCGTGGTTCGAGCACGAACACCGCAATGTCGCGTGAGGTGTTCGCGTCGTAGGCGTCGAAGCCTGCGTACTGCTCGTTCATCTTGCGCCACAGCTCGGCGCGCTCCTCGCCCTCGGTCACGCGCGCACGCACGAGTGAGTGCTCGCTGCCGACCTCGACCTCGGCGTCCGGGTTGGACTTGAGGTTCAGCGACCACGCCGGCGCTTTCTTGTTGCCTGCGTTTGAGCCGATCACGACGAGCCGCTCGCCAGCTTTCAGGTAGAGAACCGGCGCCGTGCGCTGCTGGCCCGAGCGACGTCCGATGCTCGTCAGCAGCAGCACCGGGGCGCGGCCGACTTTGCCGCCGATTCGCCCGCCGCTGAGACGGTAGAGCGGGACGTTCAGCTTGCCGCTGATCCTCAGTGCCGCGGCCGGCATCGCCATCGAGAAGCGCGACAGGGTGTGGTCGCTTGGCATCGGCGCAGTATCTCACCGGGAGCGCCGCGTCGTCGGCCCGCCGAGGCGCCGATAGGATCGCGGCCATGAGCGATCAGCCGGTCGTGCTCTACGAGGCCGCCGACGGCGTCGCCCGCCTCACGCTCAACCGCCCCGAGCGAGGCAACGCGATCACGCCGACGCTGATCGCCGAGCTCGTCGAGAGCGTTCGTCGCGCCGATCTCGACCCCGCGGTGCATGCGCTGCTGCTGGCCGGCGCCGGCACCGGCTTCTGCGGTGGCTATGACCTGTTCGAAAGCGCAGAGCGGATGGGGGATCAGGCAGGGCCGCGGGAGGGGAGTGACAGCCCGAGCGCCGGGCGCGCTGCGCCGGCCGGCTCGCCGCTCGACCCTGCCGTGATGGCCGCCAACCACGACCCGCGCGGCACGTGGGATCCGATGGTCGACTACGCGATGATGAGCCGCAACGCGCAAGGCTTCATGAGCCTGTTCAACTGCGGCAAGCCCGTGATCTGCAAGGTGCACGGCTTCTGTGTCGCCGGCGGCACCGACATGGCGCTCTGCTCGGACCTGCTCGTGATCGCCGACGACGCCAAGATCGGCTACCCGCCGGCGCGCGTATGGGGCTCGCCGACGACCTCGCTGTGGGCCCATCGGATCGGTGCGCAGCGCGCCAAGCGGCTGCTGTTCACCGGCGACTCGCTGTCCGGAGCCGAGGCGCTCGAGTGGGGACTTGCGATCGAGGCCCCGCCTGCCGGGCAGCTCGACGAGCGCGCCGAGGCGCTCGCCGCGCGGATCGCGCGGATGCCCGTCAACCAGCTGATGATGATGAAGCTGCTCGTCAACCAGACGCTCTACTCGCAGGGCTTGCACTCGAGCCAGGTGCTCGGCACCGTGTTCGACGGCATCGCCCGGCACACCGCCGAGGGCTACGCCTTCCAGCAGCACGCCGCCGAGCACGGCTTCCGCGAGGCCGTGCGCGAGCGCGACGAGCCCTTCGGGGATGCCGGGCGCTCGACGTTCAAGGGCTGAGGGTCTCGGCTGGGCTCGGCCGATGGGCTCGTTACGCGCCCGGTGGCCTGGGGGCTAGAATGGGCGCTCGCGCGGATGTAGCTCAGCTGGCTAGAGCGTCGCCTTGCCATGGCGAAGGTCGAGGGTTCGAATCCCTTCATCCGCTTCGATTCGAAAGCCCCGGAGATCCGGGGCTTTCGTGCGTTCTGGGCCGATTGAGCGCACTCGTCATCTGTGTTGGGTACCACGTGTGGGTACCAAATTGCTGCGTCGTCGACTGCCCGCCAGCTCGGACCCAGGGGTGCGGACGTCGCATTTGCAGCCGGAGTTAGTCCATGTGACGCACAAGCGGGCGAGCAAGTCGAGCTCGCCCGCAACGTGGATCAAACCTTTCGCATTGTCTGTCCGGTCTTCCGCGCAAGGTCTCGTGGATGGGCAAGCGTGGGAAGAGCTCGCAGGCTGCGCGCCAGTCGCGGACGCCGTTCGCGCCGTGGTCGGTTCGCTTTCACCCGAAGGCTCGAGCCGAGGCGGACGAGGTGCCCGCGCAGGAGCGCAAGGCGATCGACAACGCCCTGGACAAGATGGCCTCGCTTGGCCCAATGCTCCCGTTTCCGCACTCCAGCAAGGTCATGGGGGATCCGGGCGGCTCGCTGCGTGAGCTGCGCCCCCGCGCCGGACGCAGTCCGTGGCGGTGCATCTATGAACGAATCGGCGACGTATTCGTGATCGGCGCCGTCGGCCCGGAGGCTCAGAGGGACAAGGCTGGGTTCGATCGCGCCGTCAGCGCGGCCAAGGTGCGGCTTGCCGAGATCGAGCCGTGACGAGTGGCTGAGCTATCACAAGTTTGGTATATTGGCTCGCCGTGAAGCTTTCCGATCTCCCCGCCCACGAGGAAGTCCTCGCCAATCATCTCGATGCTGATCCCGAGTACCGCAGGGAGTGGGAGCGCACCGCGCTTGCTCGCGCGGTGGCCGTGAAGGTGATCGCGTACCGCGTAGAGCATGAGCTCAGTCAGACCGCGCTCGCCAAGCGCCTGAAGATGAGCCAGCCAGCCGTGGCGAGGCTGGAGAGCGGGGAGCACAACCCGACATTTCCGATGCTCCTGCGTATCTCCGATGCGCTTGGAGTCGAGCTGGCGATCGACATCACGCCGAGCGGACACGTGCCGCAGCTGATCGGCAGTCGGGCGCGCCGTAATGCCTTGGAGTCCTTCGAGGGCAACGGCTATGCGGTGGTTGTTGCCGCTACTTGATCGTAGATCCTTGCCGGATTCGTTCAGCCGCCAGATTTTGCCGCTGCACGCCCCGACACGATGAGGCAGTAGGGGCGCGAAGCTCGAAATCTCTCGATTCCTTCGTTAATCCGCGGACAGAAGCGGACACGGGCGAATATCCCGAAAACGCTGATGCTCGTGGAAAGATGCCCGCGGCTGTTCGTGGTGCTGGGGCTGCAAAGCAGCGAGGCGGCGTGGTCCTGTGAGGCCGATTCGGAACATTGGATTGCATCCGCCTCCGGTGCAGCCGCGTTATGTCTTCGCCTTCGCACAAAGTGCCTCGACGATCATGCAAGCCCGGCGACGACCATGGTCGTCGCGGCTCGATTGAAGCTGAGGAGGCGCTCACGCGCACTTCCTGTAGCGCTTCCTCGCCTGTGCCTCCGTAAGTCCATCGCTCGCCCCGGGGGGTGCCCGACGGGCCAAGCGCTAAATCTTGTTGCCATCCGGCCCTCATCAGAAATCGACCCCGGCGCGGCCGATGGGACGTCGAGCGCGGAGGTGGGAACAGGGTCGAACTCCAGCAATCGGGTCCTTTAGATCATCGGCCTTGCCGGCCCGTCCAGGAAGGCGCCATCATGGTTGCTGCTCGGAGTGTAAGGATCCGGCTGTGGCCCTTTTCGATGATCTGTCGGATTACGACTTCGAGCTACTTGTCGCCGACCTGCTAGGCGCCAAGTTCAAACGCACCTTCGAGACGTTCTCTCGTGGCCGCGATGGCGGGATAGACATCCGAGCTCGCCTGAGTAATGGACTCCATGTCGTGCAGTGCAAGCACTACGCCAACAGCGCGTTTTCGACGCTAGAGCGTGCCGCGCGGCGGGAGCAAAAGACGCTCTCGCAGATGCAGCCGAAGCCGAGGCGCTACATGTTCGTCACCTCTCGGCGTCTAACCGCGAACAACAAGGCAAAGCTATTCTCTGCGCTTGCTCCTTATGTGCGCCACGAACAAGACATACTGGGTGCCGAGGATCTCGCAGCGCTCCTGCGGCGCTACCCGAGCGTAGAACGCGGGCACGTCAAGCTGTGGCTACGCGGGTCCGGCACCCTCGACCGGATCGTAAACGCCGATGTGCTCACCCGTAGCACGGCGCTGCTTGCCGACATCCGGACCGCGTTGCCTCGGTACGTACAAACCAACAGCTTCAACGAAGCCCACGATTTACTCGCCAGGCACAACGTCGTCATCATCGCCGGTCCACCTGGTGTTGGCAAGACTACCCTCGCGCATCTACTGCTGCTTGACGCCGTCCAAGCAGGCTATACGCCTTACCGCGTCCAAGCAGACGTCGCCGAGGCGTGGCGCTTGTACAAGGACGAGGAGCCGCAGGTATTTTTCTTTGACGACTTCCTCGGCCGCACCGCTCTTTTTGACAGCGTTCGCGGCGACCCACGGGACCTCGCGAGCTTCATCCGCCATGTACGGCGGAGCAATTCTACTCGTCTAGTGCTCGCCACCCGAGAATACGTGCTCCAGAAGGCTCGATTCGAGATCGAGGATCTCCAGTGGCAGCGTCTGGAGGCTGAGAAGTACGCGCTCACGCTCGCTCGATACAGCCGGCTCGACCGCGCCAGAATCTTTTACAACCACATTTTCTTTTCCCCAGAGGTCGACTCGGCTGCAATTGCTGACCTTCTGGCCGAGCGCGCGTACCTGGACGTGATCAGCCATCCTGCCTACAGTCCGCGCTTGATCGAGTGGATGACGGGACTAGGAGGACACCTTCTCACCTTCCGCGAGCGCGCGCAGTACTCGCGCTTCTGCATATCGGTGCTGGATGATCCTGAAAGCCTCTGGCGTCACGCTTATTCTCGTGGGCTTGGCGACGCTGAACGCTGCGTTCTATTGGCCCTCCCAGGGTTGCCAGCCGTTGTCCCGATCTCAGACCTCGAAAGCTCGTACGCTGCGGCAGCCAGATGTCGAGCTCTCTCTCCCTCACGGAGTGCGTTTGAGGCCGCTCTGAAGGTCCTGCAGGACTCCTTCGTGAGGGTCATTGACTGGGGCCGGGGGCGTCTTTACGTGAGTGCAGTAAATCCGTCCCTGATCGACTTCCTGAAGACCCAACTAGCCTCCATGCCCGGAGAGCTCGTGCTTACGCTCGCCGCCAGCACATACTTTGAACAGGTCACGTTGCTACGCGGCGTGGCCGTCGAGATGGGGCTGCCCGAACACGAATGGGCCAAAGGTCTCGCCGCGGCCGTCGGGCGGACGCTGGAGGCCGACGCGCCAGGCGCTGATCCGCGTGAAAATGGCTGGCGCCGTCGCGAACCCGAGCACTTCAGCGATCGACTCGAACGCGTCGTTGAGTGGTGTCATGACGCTCCTGTCTTCGCGGAGCACCTCGCGCCTCTCATCTCGTCCTTTCTGTCATCCAAGCGCGAGGAGATCTTCGACGGAGGTTCGCAGACCATGGTCTACTGGCCGCGCTTGCTTGTCGCGCTCGGCAACGCTGGTTTCGACGTCACAGAACAACTCACGAGCATGAAGCGTCGCGTCCTAGATAAGGGAGAAACATTTGCCGGCTTTGAAGCCTTCAGGGAGCTGCAGAAGGTGGAGCCGACTCTCTTCACAATCGCCGAATCTGCCGCGATGAAGGACCGCTTCGCGGGTTGGGCCGATGGCTGCCTAGATGAGGCCACGGGATATTTCGAGGATATGGAGGAGTTCGAGCGTTTCGAAGATCTAGCGGTCGCTTTCGGGATTGAGCTCGCTGACGAGGCCGTAGACATCGCCCGTGAGGAGATCCATGAGGTCCAGGCTGAGCGGGAGGCCGAAGCCCGCCTAGAAATCGACGCCGACCAGGACGAGGAGGACCGTAGCGGCGGAGGACGCCCTAGCTTTGGTGACTGGGAGCAGATCGACTCAATGTTCGGGACGCTCGGCGGCGAGTGATGCCCGCGGAGGATACAGTTCGGCGTGTCCTGCCCCTCTTGGAGGCGCTCCGCGATTTGCGGCTGTACCCTTCCCGCCACCTGGGGCATTCGGTGCCGATCGACACTAAACAGGGGTAGTCATGCGCGTCGTCCACCTGTCCGACCTTCACATGTCGCAGGGAGACAGCCGCGACCAGGGCGACATCATCGACGCGCTGATTCGCGATCTAGAGGCTGCCACCGCAGAGGTCCCAATCGACGTCGTCGTGTTTACCGGTGACCTGGCCTTCGCGGGGAGCGAGGAGGAGTTCGGGCTGGCACAGACAGCGTTGCTGGAGCGCGTTGAGCAAGACCTAGGAGTTGATCGATCGCGGATCGTCCTTCTCCCCGGCAATCATGACGTCAATCGGGCTGCCGTCAATCCGATTCTCGAGGCTGGTCTGACGTCTCTTCTCACTGACCGGGCCGCGGTTAACAAGCTCCTTGAGTCGGACGAGCAGCGGCAGCAAGCACTTCGCCGGCTCGAGCAGTGGGACTCCTTCCGAACCGAGTACTACTCGGGCATTGATTCCGTGAAGCCCGCCGGTCCACTTAGCTTCGTCCACTACATCGAGACGGAGGACGGCCTGCTCGGCGTGGCCAGTCTGAATACAGCTTGGCGAGCGCAAGGTGGCGACGAGGATCGGGGCCGACTCCTGATCGGCGAGGCCCAGCTCCGACCCGCCCTCGATGCCATGTCGGAGTGCGCGCTGCAGGTGGCAGCGCTGCACCACCCTCTGGACTGGCTCCATCCCTTCGACGCCGACACGACGCGTAGCGAGTTCGAAGGGCGCCAGCTCCTGATCCTGAGTGGTCACGAGCACAATGCAGACCCGGGTGCCGCGATGTCGGCACGAGGACAGTGCGTGCATGACCGTGGTGGGTGTCTCTACGAGACCCACGACTACCGCAACTCATATTCACTAGTAGACGCCTTGCCACGCGAGGGCAACATCACCGTCACGGTCCGCGACTGGTACGCCGAGCGACCACCACGAGGCGAGTTCGACCAAGCGACGCGGCTGGGCGGCGACGGAGTGGTGGGACTTACCCTCACAGCGGCTACAGGGGACAAGCATCCACCGTACACCGTAGTGATGGACTCCCTCGCGAATCTCGCATTTGACCGGAGCGTCCTGCTGGATCCGCCCGCGGAGGACATCAGCATCCGACTCAGCGATGTTCTGGTTCCGCCCAAACTCTCATCTGTTCCCTATCGACAAGCATTGGGTTCCGCGACGTTTAGGGAGAACGCGTCGACATTTGCCGTCTCTGAACCGCTCGACGTGGTGGCCGAGCAAAGCGTCGTGATCGTAAGCGGGGAGACCGTCGATGACGGCGTTACAACAACAGTTCTCTGGCTGCTCTCGCTGTATTACGAAAAGGCCGGCGCTCTGCTACCCGTCTATCTCGAGAATGCGAAACAACTCGGCACGCAACGGAGCGACCGCGCAATTAGACGCGCCGCTGCGGACATCGGCTATACGAGCGCGGGTACTGCTCTGCCTCCCTTGCTTCTCGCGATCGATGACGCAGACGACCCTTACCGACATCGTGCAGAGCGCCTAGTTCGATACATCGTTGAGAATCCGCAGAATCGATACGTAGTGGCCGCACATGGGGACGCGCTTGCACGTCTCGGGGCGGCCTTCGAGGAGAGTGACATACCCACGGCGCATTTGTATGTCTGGCCGTTTGGTCAGCGCGAGGTTCGTGCTCTTGTCACGCGGGCAAGCGGCGAGGATGACCAAGCGCTTGTGCAGCGAGTGTCGTCGTTGCTCATGTCGAATCGACTGCCGAGGAACCCATTCATCATCGCGGCACTGGTCGCGGTCCTTCGCTCAGAGACGGACTTCAAGGCGATAAACGAGAGCAGCGTACTCGCGGCATACATTCGTTACGTACTGGGCGCTACAGATATCACTGACCCGGCAGAGCTTGGATTGGATTTCCGCCGGCGAGAGCACCTACTGGGATGTCTAGCGGAGGAGTTGCTTGAGAAGCCTGGATTCAGGATGACAAGGCTCGCGGCCGAGCGTTACGCCGCGGACTACTACGCAGAGCAGAGCTATACGCGCTCCCCGAGCGCGGTTCTCCAAGACCTGATTGATCGGCGTGTGCTGATTCAGGTCGACGACCATGTGGGCTTTCGGCAAGCAGCATTTCTATATCTGTGCGCCGGCAACCATATGACCGAGATCGACCACCAGGGATTTAAGGCCCGAATGCTCGAAGACCCGGTTCGGTATGCGCCCATCATCCGCCATGCCGCGGGGCTCGGACGCAACGATGAGGAGCTGCTACAGAGAGTGACAGCCGTCCTTGAGACGGTGCTTGAAGGAGTCACCGAGGTCATTGAACCATCCGCGTTTGATGAGCTGTTCGAGAACCGTGAGAGGCGAGCTGCAACTCTGGAGAACCTCGGCCAGCAGCTCTCAGCCCTGGACGCGCCGCCGGCTACGCCTGATGACGACGATGATGCCGCCGATCGCGTACACGATCTCGTCCTGGCGCAGAACGATGACGAGGCTCCCGTCGCCGAGCTAAGCCCGTTGGAGGTACTAGGCGAGGCTGTCGAGCTCGTCGGTCATGTGCTGAAGAGCTCGGAGTTTGTCCGCAACGACCCACTCAAGCTCCAAAGCGCAAAGCTGGTGGTCGCGGGTCAAGGAGTCATCGGTGCTGCCACAGCCGGGCGTGAGAACCAAACCCACGAGTTCCGTGATCAGGTGCTCGAGCTAGTTCAGGCCTTGGAGGAGCAAGGCGTCTCTGTCCCGGCGGCTGACGATGTCGACTTTTGGCTCCGAGTTCTAATCGTCGCGTTGATTGTTATTGGCGCAATCACCACCCTCGCAGCGCCCCACCTGCGCGGCGTGATCAAGGAACTCAAGCAGGACCAAGAGCTCATGGCGGCACCCGGCCGCGCACTGCTCGTGACCATGGTCGCGATCGCACTTGAGCTCGAGGACGCCGCCGATGACTTGATTTCTCTGTATAGACGGTTTCCGGAGTATCCGTACCTCTGCGAACTGGTGCGCGACGTTGCAGTAGCGGGATACAGAACGACGAAAGATGATAGGGAGTCGAAGAAGCTGCTGAGCTTCCTGGTCGATATTTATGCTGGCGCGGACGGTGACAAGAACCGGGTGCGCGAGCAGCTCAGTAAGGCGCGACTTCGCGCACTGGGCCAATCGGCGGAGCTACTCGAGCTCGGCGACGCTGGGCCCCTGGACCCCGTGGACGACCAGGCGAAGCCGTCCTCCTTGGGGCACGACCTCGCCGACTAGCACGAATCGCGCGGTTGGATCATGCCCGGTGCTTGTTGGAGGCGACGACGACGTCCTGAGGGGCTCCACGACGAGCGGGATCTTGATGAGCTCTTTCTTCCTCGACGACTTGAATCTGCTCGGCAAGCAGGATCGCGATCAGGCTGTCTTACGCAAGCCGCGGCGGGCGGAGCAGTGTGGGATCGCGGCCAAGCATCTGGTTTGTGCAGAGATCGGCAGCGCTACGACGGCTCGGCGGAGCGATGCCGCCACGGGTGTACGACGCGCCCTAAGGCGACGGTTAGCGGGTCCGTCGCAGCAGCTTCTCTGAACGCGCGAAGATCGTCGAAGCGGGCGCTTCGAGCGCGTCCGCGATCTTGAGGATGTTCGCGAGCGAGACGTTTCGCTCGCCGCGCTCAACGTCGCCGTAGTACCCCCGGTTCAGCCCGCTCTTAAGCGCGAGCCCTTCCTGCGCGATGCCCTTCTCCTTGCGAAGCTCGCGGATCGCGGCGCCGAACGCCGCATGGGATGGCGAGATCGCTGGCATCGCGCGAAGTCTGTCTGCTTCGCCCGCTATAAGTCTACACGCTATACGAGTCAATAATTGGCCCCGGCGCGGCGGCAAACCGCCCGGGGCCCGGCACGGAAAGGAAGGTGTGCCCTCAACCCCTCATCGCAACACTCCACGATGTTGAACCCGATACGGAGGAGTTGCGATGGCGAGGAAGCGCAGGGAGTACTCGGCAGCCGAGCGCAGAGAGCTTTGGCAGCGCTGGAAGCGGGGTGAGTCCTTCGCTGATATCGCACGGGCACTCGATCGAGTCCCCGCGACGATCTACCGCACGATCCGCCGTGAGGGAGGTATCGCTCCGCCCGAGCGACGGCGCAGCCGCTTGGCGCTGACGCTCCCTGAGCGAGAGGAGATCTCGCGCGGGATCGCTTCAGGAAGGTCCGCTCGGAGGATCGCCGCATGCCTGGGCAGGTCCCCCTCGACCGTCACCCGGGAGATCTATCGACACGGCGGCAGGAGCAGCTACCGAGCTGCCGAGGCCGATCAGCGAGCGTGGCAGCAGGCCAGGAGACCTCAGGTCTGCAAGCTGGCCGGCGATCTGGTCTTGAGCCGGTTGGTCGCCACAAAGCTCGCAGAGGACTGGTCTCCCGAGCAGATCGCCGGTTGGTTGAAGCTGACGTTCCCCGCAGATCAGACTATGAGGGTGTCCCACGAGACGATCTATCTGACGTTGTTCATCCAGGCGCGGGGAGCGCTCAAGGAAGAGCTCGTGGCACACCTGCGCCGCAAGCACTCGATCCGCAGGCCAAAGGCCGCAAAGCGCGAGAACCGCGGACAGGACCAGATCATCGGTGCGGTCTCCATTCGTGAGCGCCCGCCCGAGGCCGAGGACCGGGCGATCCCGGGTCACTGGGAGGGGGACCTGATCTCCGGCGGGGCGAACACATACCTCGCCACGCTCGTCGAGCGTCACTCGCGCTTTGTGATGCTGATCCCCGTCAGGGGCAAGGACACGCGGTCGGTCACCAGCGCCCTGAGCGAGCACGTGCAGCGCTTGCCCGAGCAACTGCGCGCCTCGCTGACCTGGGACCGGGGAACCGAGATGGCCGAGCACGCGAAGTTCACAGTTGCCACCGACGTGAAGGTCTACTTCTGTGACCCGCAGAGCCCCTGGCAGCGCGGCTCCAACGAGAACACCAACGGCCTGCTGCGCCAGTACCTGCCGAAAGGCACCGATCTATCCAAGCTCACGCAACCCCAGCTCGAGCAGATCGCCGCCAAGCTGAACTCAAGGCCACGCGAGACGCTCGCCTTCAAGACACCTGCGGATACTCTGGAGGCAGCTTTGCGATGACGGGTTGAGGTCACCAGGACCTTCCCATGCAGCAGCAGCGTATTCCAGGCGACCGCCGAGGGACGGGTCTCTCGGACGATGAGATCGACAACGCCGTGATCGGCTTCGTGTTCGACGGAGATGCGTGGCCGTGGAGCCTCGATGAGATCGCACGCGAACTCGGCGACAAGGTCGACGCCGAAGACGCCGTAGCGCGGCTGGCAGGCGTCGGCCTCGTCCATCGGATCGGAGACTTCGCGTTCCCGACGCGCAGTCTTCGGCGAGCCAGCGAGCTTCGAATCGACTCGGTCTGATCGCCGAACTTTAAGTCGTCGGCCGTTGCGTCCCGCAAGCCGGCCGCGGCGACCAGGGCCAGCACTCGTTCCCGGAGGCAAGCTGCCGGTCTCCACGCGCTGGCAGAGAGGACAGACTAGATGCACGGGGGCCGAGCGCGGGCCCAAGGAGGCCCGCAAAACTGCGTGGCCGCTTTCGGTCACTCGTGGTCATTGACACAGAGAACGAAGGCAGACCTCGACCACGAGAGATCGGAGCCGCAGATGGACCGTCGAGTAAGGATCACGCTCCCCGAGCCGTTGGTGCGCGTCCTCGAGCGCATGGCCGACGAGGCAGACGAGCCGGTTGCGCGCATAGCCGCGCAGCTCGTCCGCGACCAGCTCGACCAGCTGAGCGCAGACGGACGACGCATGCCGGCGAAGCGCAGAGCGATCCCCGACGGTCGGCCCAGCGAACGCCCGCCCTGGCTCGAGCCCTACGGCGGCGATCCGACCTGGCGCCGACAGATGTGGGGGGAGATGGTCGCGCTGTGCGGCCGCTACCCGGTTCAGTTGCGCGGGCTGCAGGAGGGATGGTGGAACGACGCCGCGCACCTTGAGCACGTGTGCGCTCTCATCTGCTGGCGGCAATTGCTCGACGACTCTGCGCGCGACCCCGTTGAAGAGCTGAGCTTCCAGCTCCACATCGCCGAGTTTGGGCGCGAGGTTGCTCGGGAGCCGGGCGGTGTCACGAACGCATGGACTCCGGGCGCGCCTCCGGACGACTGGATCTGACATGCGTCGTACTGCAAAGAGCTCGCGATGCGTGGAGGCCTGACCGATGAGTGCGCCGCCGCGACGACGGCTGACTGCCGATGACGTGCTGACGGCGCGCGACGTCGCCCTGCTGCTGCACGCGCCTGTCTCGACCATCGAAGACTGGGGCACGCCGGGGCATCCTGCCCAGCGTCAAGATCGGTAGGCGCAGGCTCTACATCCGCCAGCACATCGAAACGGCGTTGATCGGTCAGACCGTGGAAGAGGATCGGTCCAGCTGAGCGACTTCGCGATCCCAGCGCATCAATCGTCGAGGTTGATCGTCAGCGCCTCGGCGTGCCCGCTGCCGATCGGCGGCTCACGGCCCTCGTCGCGGTACGAAGCGACCACCTCGCTCGCGGCGTCCCGCAGCATCGCTCGCGCCTCCTCGCCTGTGGGCGCGCAAGTGACAACGGCGGGCCACTCCGTGAGCTGGGCCATCGTCCAGCCGTTCTCGTCGGGCGTGAACACAGCGGTCAGCGTCAAGGTGTCGCTCATGCCCCCAGTATGCGCCGTCGCTCCGGATCCCACGCGACGATGGGCGTCAGGCCGGCGCTGCTTACGCTGGGATTGCGTCGACGCCGTTCTCGGCCAACGGCATGAAGGCCGCCGTGAACGCCTGAGCCTGCTCAGATGCCGGACGAGCGTGCAGGTAGCGACCCGTGGTCCTGAGCGCGCTGTGTCCCATCGCCTTCTGGATCGTGACGACGTCGACACCGCGCGCGGCGAGCAGCGAGCCGAACGTGTGGCGCAGGTCGTGGAAGCGCAGCGGCCGCGCCTCGGCGGCGATCTGAGCGCGGCGATAGCGGCGGCGCAACGCGGACCCATCGAGCGGGCGGCCAAGCACGTTGCAGAAGACGAGCTCGCCGGGTGCGGTGAAGTGCTTGCGCCGGCTCAGGCGGTCGAGCGCCGCGGCGGCTTGGTCCGCGAGCGGCACTCGGCGGACACGTCCTGACTTCGTTGTCGATTCGACACCTGCGCTCATCGCGCGCGCGACGGTCAGCGCCGACCCCGCGAAGTCGACATCGCGCCAGCGCAGCGCGAGCAGCTCGCCTTGGCGAAGACCCGCGTACGCGGCCACGCGAATGATCTCGGCGTCCTGCTGATCCTCGGCTTGTCGCGTGCTTCGCTCGCTGTCCGAGACGGCCGGGAACCGAGGGTCGCGGTGGCGACCGTCAGCAAACGCGCGCGCGATTGCCTCGATCTCGGCGGGGGAGTAGAACACGAGCGCGTCGGGGCTCGGCTCGCGGCGCTTGTCGGCGGTGCTGACGGGATTGTCAGAGAGCGCGAACGTCGCGGGCTTGCAGCCGTGGTTGAACACCGCCGAGATGACCGCGCGGTACTTGTTCACGGTGCTTGCCGACGCTCCGGTCGCGCTCACAGTCGCGAGCACGTCGTTGACCTCGCGCGTCGTGATCTTCGATGCGGGACGATCGCCCAGCGCCGCCATGACGTGTGCGCGTAGCTCGCCCTCCCCGCGCTTGCGCGGCACGCCGGGCTCGCCGAGGACGCTCTCGCGATCGCGCAGGGTGGAGGGCTTCGCGCCGGCGACGTCTGCGAGCCATCGCATGTAGTCGTGGGCGACCTCACGGAAGGTCACGCCGCGCGAGCGGCGCTCCTGCTCGACGCGCTCGGCATCTGCCGTCTCGGCCACGTACTCGGCCACGATCTCCGCTGCGGCCACCACGGCGCCGCGCTCGTCGTAGGCGCCGTCGGGAACTCGTCCGCGGCGCCGGGCCCACGCGCCCGTGGCCGGGTCGCGCTCGATCCAAGCAGGGCCGATGCGACGCTTGACCTGCCGGCCTTGGTAACGGAACTTGGCCTCGTAGAACGGTTGGCCGCGGCTCTCGCGGACGATGACGTTGGCGTTTGGCTTCGATGATGACATCGGGCTTGGGCCAATCCTACATTGTGGGTACCACGTGGGTACCGCAAGCGTCGGTGGGTACCGCTTTGGGTACCAAGCGGACGTAATTCGGCATCATCAAGCCGTTTCAGCCATGACTATCGGCCCGAAACTAGGCGGCTCGGGGCGCCGCGTCCGGTTGCCATGGCGAAGGTCGAGGGTTCGAATCCCTTCATCCGCTTGTTGTTTCTGAGGTGGGGGGCAGGTAGAGCGCCCCGGCTGTGGTCATCGGGCGCTTGCTGACGAATCAGACACACACTGCCGACGAACGCCGCGGCAAATCGATCGACGTGCTTGCGTAACACCGCCCGAGCGGATCGCCCTTGCGTCGATCTTGCCGAACTTGCCCGGCTCGGATTTCGGGATTCTCGCCTCAGGTTTCCCCGCCGGCACCCTCTTCGAGCTCTACGGCTCGCCAGTAGAAGACCGATTGACTGATGCCCATGCTCTCCGCGAGCTTATGCAACAGCTCGGTCTCCGGATCCAGCCGCCCATCTTCGAGCGCGGCGAGGAGCCGGAGCGGCACGCCCGAAGCTATCGCCAGGTCGCTTGCGCTGAATTGGCGCTGCGCGCGGATCTCACGGACCGCTTCACCGAGGGCAATCAGATCGTGTCGCTGCTGTCGGGTCACAGAAGTAAAGTCCTCGCAATATGAACGACGACAACTGTCTGCAAGAACAATACCCTATATATGTCCTAACGCGCCTGCGCCGGGATACGTAGAGCCAGCCACAGATGCCGCCTCGCAGGAGATCCAGTCCGCGCAGTCCCCATCAGGCGGCGCTTGCACAGGCGATCGAGCTGCTGATTGCCGAAGACGACGCGATGACGCAGGAGAGCGTCGCCGAGGAGGCCGACTTGAACGTCAGGCAGGTCAACGCCCTAGTGCGAGGTCAAGGCAATCCGACATACAAGACGATCGTAAAGCTCTGCCGAGGCCTGCATGTCCAGCCGGGCCGGCTGATGGAGCTCGTCGACGAGTTCTACGAACGGGGCTCCAGCCGCTGATGCCCCAGGGCATCCTCATCCGCCTCCCACCGCGCGCCCGAGCGCCACTGCGCCCACCCCCAGGGCCACGCTGACAAGCGCGTTCAGTAGCGCCGCCCCCCGGCGCCCGTCAGCGGCCAGCAGCTCCGTCTCGAGCATCCATGTAGAGAACGTCGTGTAGGAGCCGAGCGTGGCGCTCCCGGCGAGCACGAGCGCATCGCCACTCAACGAGACGCCGGCAAGCAGCCCGAGCAGCAGCGACCCGCCGGCGTTGACGACGAGCGTGGCCACCGGCAGCCCGCCGTCGACACGCGCCGAGACGACGGTGTGCACGAGAAAGCGCGCATTGGCGCCGACGCCCCCGAGCAGCGCCACACCGAGCCAAGCCCACACGCTCACCTCGCCGCCTCCCGCGCCGCTCCCCACCTGCGTGCGAGCGCGGCTCCGGCGAGGATCGCGAGATAGCCCATGGCCACGCTCGTCAGCGCATAGAGGAGCGCGAACGCGAAGCGTTCGTGGTCGATCATCCGCACGAGCTCGAGCTGCATCGTCGAGAACGTCGTGTACGCGCCGCAGAACCCCGTGCCGAGCAGTGGATGCCAGTGAGGCGCTTCGGGCGGGCGCTCGCGCAGGTGCGTCGCGATCAGCCCGAGCGCGAAGCAGCCGCTGACGTTGACGATGAACGTCGCCCACGGCCACGCTGCGGGGCCGCTCGTGACGGTCTGCGCCAGCCACACCCGCAGCAGCGAGCCGGCTGCGCCGCCGAGGAAGATCGCGGCGATCTCATGTCTATCCAGATCAGGCAATGCTCCACGGCCCCGGCAATGCTCCACGGCTCCTTTCGCGTGCGGCGACTAACTTCGGCGAAAGGAGTCATCAGCCCTTGTCATCGACGGGCGGTTCGGAGCGCCGCGCGCAGCGGCTGCATCGCCTCAGGACTCCATCTGAGTACCGGGAACGTAGCGCACCCCCGCGCTATGGCCGCCCGCTGCACGTCAGATACCGGCCGCCGTCTCCGCGCTTGAGCAGGCCAAGCGCCTCGAGTTCGCCGAGCGCCCGCAGCAACTCGCCGTGATCCGCCGATCCGGCCGTCAACTTGCCCGGCGTGTCGACGCCGGCGCCGACCTGCTCGAGCACCGCGCGTAGTTTCGCCGAGAGCGGGGGCGGGGGAGGGAGGGGGCAAGGCTCGTGCGCACAGTGCCCGGCGACGTCGCGCGCCTCGGCGCACGCCTGGGAGCCGACGCCGTAGAGCAGGTCGAGCACGTCAGCCGCGTTTCGCACGAGTATCGCGCCCTCGCGGATCAGCAGATGGCTGCCGCTCGACGCGCGCGAGCTGACGCGGCCAGGGCACGCCGCGAGCGTCTTGCCCAGCCCTATCGCGAGGCGAGCCGCCGCAAGCGTGCGCGGGCTCTCCTCGGCCTCGACCACGATCGCGACGTCGGCGAGCGACGCCACGATCCGCTCGGCCGCGTTCGCGCCCCAGCGCCGTCCGCGCACGCCATCCGGCAGCTCGGCGATCGTGCAGCCGCGCTGCTCGAGCAGCTCACGCCGCGCGCCGGCCCAAGGCGCCACCGAAACGCCGAGCCCATCGCCGGCGACGGTCAACGTCGGCCCCTCCGCCTCCGAAGCGCCGGCGAGCGCCGCTCGCGCGATCCCGTCGCCCCGGCCCGCCGCGACCGTGACGCCGCTCGCGCCCAATCCTCGGCCCAGCTCGCGTGCCAGCTCCAGCCCGTAGTCGGTCGGGCGCGAGCAGCCGAGGAACGCCACGACGGGCTGCGTCGTGAGTGCGTGCAGCCGCTCGAGCCCGCCCGCCACGTAGAGCAGGTGCGGCGCGCCGGGGTGCAGCAACCCACGCGGCCAGCGCGGCCGATGGCGACAGAGTGTCGAGATCCCGGCGCTATCAAGCGCCTCGGGATCGACGCGAAAGTCGGCGTGCGCCCGTCGCAGCTCCGCCCGCCGCCTACCGCCGAGCGCCCCGACCAGCTCGCCGTCGTCGAGCGCGAGCAGCGCGAACAGGCGACCGTCGGCTCGGCTGTTGTAGTCGAGCACGGCGCTGAGCTCGCCGAGCAGCCAGCTGCGTCGCAGGCAATCCGCGCAAGCGCCCCGCGCCGGCCGGGCGACCATCGCTCATGCAACCCGGCTGCCGGCGAGGCCCGCATCGCCGCGCAGCGCGATCGCCTGCGCGACGTGCTCCGGACGCACCCGCTCGCAACCCTCGAGGTCGGCGATCGTACGCGCGACGCGCAGCACGCGGTGCTGTCCCCGCGCGCTGAGCACCCCCCGCTCGTGCGCGCCGCGCAGCAGCTTCTCGCCACGATCGCTGAGGCGCGCGTGGCGGCGCAGCATGCGCGAGTCCATCTGCGCGTTGACGGCCACGCCGTCGGTGCGCAGCCGTGCCGCTTGACGCTTGCGCGCGGCGAGCACCTGGGCGCGAGCCTCGCGCGAGCTCGTGCTCGGCGGAGCGTCGAGGTCGTGCGCAGCGTGGTGCTCGAACTGCGCCAGCAGATCGATCCGGTCGAGTAGCGGCCCGCTCAGGCGACGCCGGTGGCGCGCGAGCTCGGCTTCGCTGCAGCGGCAGAGATCGCCCACGCCGGCGTACCCGCAAGCGCAGGGATTGGTCGCCGCGAGCAGCATGAAGCGCGTCGGGTAGATCGCCGAGCGGCGCGCCCGAACGATCGCGATGCGCCCGTCTTCGAGCGGCTGGCGCAGCGCCTCGAGTGCCGCGCGCGAGAACTCTGACAGCTCGTCGAGGAACAGCACGCCGTTGTGCGCGAGCACGACCTCGCCGACCCAACCACGTCCCGCCCCGCCGATCAGGCCGGCCGTCGTGATCGAGTGGTGCGGCGCGCGCAGCGGGCGCTCGCGGGCGAGCGTGCCGCCGGCCATGCCGACGATGCTGTGGATGCGAGTGACCTCGATTGCCTCCGCGCGACTGAGCGGCGGCAAGATCGAGGCGAGTCGCTGGGCGAGCATCGTCTTACCCGTGCCCGGGGCGCCGCTGAGCAGGCAGTTGTGGCCGCCGGCAGCCGCGATCACGAGCGCTCGCACGGCATGAGGCTGCCCGCGCACGTCGCTCAGGTCGAGCGCCGAGCTCGCCGGCACAGAGGTCGACCGCCGGGGCGCAGCGGGAGCCGCATCAGGAGTCCCGCCGCCGAGGATGCGCACCGCGCTGCGCAGAGAGTCGGCGACGGCCACCGCGAGTCCGTCGACCAGCTGCGCCTCGGCCGCCGGCTCGCCGGCGAGCACCAGCGTCGACAGGGCCGCCTTGCGCGTCGCCTGCGCCACGGCGAGCGTGCCACGGGACGGGCGCACGCGCCCATCGAGCGCGAGCTCGCCGAACAGAGCGTGGCTGTCGAGTCGCTCACACGGGACCTGGCCGCTGGCGGCGAGCACCGCACACGCGAGCGCAAGATCGAGCGCCGCGCCGGCCTTCGGCACGTCGCCGGGAGCGAGGTTGGCGGTGATCCGTCGTGCGGGGAACTCGTAGCCGGAGTTGAGGATCGCGGCGCGAACGCGCTCGCGCGCCTCGCGCACGGCAGCGTCGGCCAGGCCGACGACGGTGAACGCCGGCAGCCCGCGGCGCACGTCGACCTCGACCCGCACCTGTCGCGTCTGCAATCCATCGATCGTGAACGTATGTGCGCACGCAAGCATCGCCTCGGCACTCCTCGTGTAGCTCTTTGTCGGAGGAGGCGAGACTAGGCGGCGCTTGGGATGAGACGCTCGGGCGCCGCCCGCGGGGGGCGCTAAGCCATCGGATGGGGTCTCCGACGTGCTTGCCCGACGTGCTTGCGCCGGCGCCGGCTTTATGCGAACATATGTTCGTATGGAGATGCGATGATCGCGCACGCACGACGAGCCTGTGGGCATGGCTCGACCGTGCCGGGTCGCGGTCGGCTAACGGCCTGCGCCGGGAGCGTCGTCGCTGCGGTCGGTCGCTTCGTCGGCGCCGTCGCTTCGCACGATCTGCAGGCGCGGGGTGGCGACTTCCTGCGCGCCGAACGGCGCCAACGCCATCGCCTCTCGCACGAGCGTCTCGACGCTCACGCCTCGGGCGCCGGCGAGGTCGGCCAGCAGGCGATGCTCGGCGCGCGAGAGTCGAACGCTGATAGTTCGCATATTCGAATCTTCGATATCGCCAAGCGTATGCAGTCGGCCCTACGCGGTCAAGCACAGGGTGGTCAAACGCATGGACCCGGGCACACGCGGCTGCCATGTTTTTGAATATGCCGCGCTCTCCGAAACCCGATCCAGCGCTGGCAGCAGCACTTCGCAGGCTCCGCGAGGACAGCGGCCTGACCCGCGAAGCGCTGGCCTTTCACGCAGGGATTACGACCGCCTCGCTGGCTCGCATCGAGCTGGCCCAGTCGACGCCGGGATGGGACACGATCCGGCGTATCGCCGGCGCGCTGGACCTGTCGATCAGCCGGCTGGCAGCAGCGGTCGAAGCCGCCGAAGAGGGGGCAGCCCGTCCGGCATAGCGCGCGCCGGACGGGCTGCGGCAACCACTTCGACTTGTGGGGATGGTGCTCGGCGCGGCCACGATGGCCGCGCCGAGCGCAACGTGTAGGGGTGCTCAGCGGGGTGGCTCTCGCTACAGCCCGGCCGGGTGGCGCACGACGTAGCCGCTGGTATCGCCGACGGAGCCGGCCCAGCGCGTGCCGCTCTCCTGCTGGGCGATCGTGTCGAAGCGTTTGCCGTCGATCACCATGAACGCGTGTTCGGCGTTGGCGTAGATCGTGATGTACTTGCCGGGGCCGGCTTCGCCGTAGGACTCGAGCTGTGAGGAGTCCTCGGGCGCGCTCAGCAGGCCGCCGCCGTGCAGCGCGTATGAGACCGAGCCGGAGCAGTCATAGCCGCTCGACTGGAATGAGCCATGCCCGCCGCCGTAGACGTATGGCCTTGTGGCGATTTCATCGCCGGCGGCGATCACCCGCGCGATCACGCTCGAGCCGCCGCCGGTCGAGCTTTCGTGGCTTGAGGAGCCGCTCAGCGCGGAGTGCGGCGGGTTCAGCGTCTGCTGGCTCTTGATCCCGAGCACGCTCCACGTGGCGGGGCCGACGACGCCGTCGACGGTCAGGCCGTGGCGAGCCTGCAGGCGCTTGACGGCGGCCTCGGTTTCGGGGCCGAAGGTGCCGTCGGCGTTCAGGTGCAGCGCGCTCTGCAAGCGTGAGACGGGATCGCCGGAGGCGCCTTCTTCGCCTTCGCCGGATTCGGCGTCGGCGACGCTCGCGGTGTGGGCGCCGTGGTGGGAGGCCGTGCCGGCCGAGGCCGGAGGCGTCAGCGTTTGCTCGCTGGAGACGCCGAGGACGCTCCACGTGGCGGGGCCGACGACGCCGTCGACGGTCAGGCCGTGGCGAGCCTGCAGGCGCTTGACGGCGGCCTCGGTTTCGCGGCCGAACACGCCGTCTGTGGAGAGGTGCAGCGCGCTCTGCAGGCGCGAGACGGCGTCGGTGCCGCCTTCGCCGCCTTCGGATGAGGGAGTGAAGTTGACGGCGTCGCGCCGCACGCCGGTCGAGGCGGCGTGCGCCGAGGAGTGACCACGCAGTGCGGCCAGCGTGGCGGGGCCGACGATGCCGTCGACAGCCAGCCCGTGTGCCGACTGGAAGCTGCGCACGGCTTCTTCGGTTTCGGGGCCGTAGACGCCGTCGGCGGAGATGCCGAGCGCTTCCTGCAGCATTTCGACCTGGCGGCCCTGGCTTTCGGAGGTGATCGCGATCGTGTGTTCGGTGGTCGTCGCCGGTTCGGAGCCGGTCGAGGCGACGGCGGCGCCGGCGCCGGCGGCGAGGCTCGCGGTGGGGCCGGCGGTCAACGCGGCGAGCGCGCCGAGCGAGAGCCGTTTGGCGCGCGAGCCGCTGGGGACGAAGCGGATCTCCTCGGCGCGGCGCCGCGCGCGGGAGCGCCCGAGCGAGAGCTCCCAGGGTTCGCTGGCGGCGAGGTCGCGGCGCTCGCGCTCGTCCTTCAGCAACGCGCCGAGACCGAACGGGTCGAAGGAGCGACGGTCGCCGGCGAAGCGCGGCTTGGCTGCGCTGCGCTTGCGCACGGCTCCTGCTCGGGCACGGCGCGAGCGCGAGCGCTCGAGCGAGGCCTCCCAGGGGGTGCCCACTGCAAGATCACGTACGAATCCCGGCATGCAAAGACGTCCTTTCTCACATTGCTTTGCGCCTACGGGGTTAGCTGTCGGGCTCGCGTGAATTACGCTACGCCACTGCTGTGGCGATTCGCCCCCGCAGCCTGTCGGCTGCATTGGGTCCCCCGCTCCCTGGCCCCGTGGGGGCAAGGACTCGGCACGAACGCGCTGCAAAGTAGCATGTTTTCCTGCAAGCTGCGTCGCATGGGGAGGTTTGCACAGGTTCTTGCCGACGAGCCGGCGGTGGCGAACGGCGCGCGCTCGGGCGGGCGTCGGTAAGCTCGCCGCTCGATGCGTCGCGCCGGCTCGAACCCCCGCTCGCCCCTCTCGCTGCTCGCCTTCCTGATACTCGCGGGAGGCGTCCTGCTCGCTTCCGGCTGTGGCTCGTCGGGCTCGTCGAAGGAGAAAACGATCACGAGCACGACGAGCGCGGCGAAGGTCGCGTACAAGGCTGAAGCGGTGCTCTCGCCGGCGACGGCGGAGCCGCCGCTGAAACTGCGCAACTACCTCGGCGAGCCGGTCAACATCGACTCCTACCGCGGCAAGCCGGTGCTGATCACGTTCGTCTACACGCACTGCCCGGACGTGTGCCCGCTGATGATCTCGAACCTGCGCGTGGCGCAGAACCTGATGGGGGCGAGCGGCCCGCAGAAGGCCCAGGTGATCGCGGTCTCGGTCGACGCCAAAGGCGACACGCCCAAGACGGTCACGGCGTTCCTCAAGGCGCACGAGATGACTGGGCGGATGCAGTATCTGATCGGCAGCCGGCAGGAACTGGCGCGTGTGTGGAAGGCGTGGGGGGTGGGCTCAGAACGCGACGCGAAGAACCCGGACTTCGTCGAGCACTCGGGCCTGGTCTACGGGATCACGGCTGAGGGCTTGCGCGCGACGCTCTACTCGGCGAGCTTCAAGCCGGCGGCGATCGCGCACGACGTGCCGCTGCTGGCCGCCCACTGATCGGCGGGCGCGATGAGCCGCCGCCGGCTGCTGACGATCTCGATCCTGGCGGCGGCGGCGCTGGCGGCGCTGATCGTGTTCGGGCTCTCCTCGGGCGGCGGCCCGGTCGGGCGCAAGGCGCCGCAGCTGCCGCGCGAACACCTGGCGGGCCCGGCGGTGTCGCTCGGCGGCGCGCTCGCGAGCGCGCACGGCCGGGCGACGCTGATCACGTTCTGGGCGAGCTGGTGTGGGCCGTGCACGCGCGAGGCGGGTGCGCTCGAGCGCTTCTCTCGTAGCGCCGCCGGCAGAGGCCGCCTGATCGGCGTGGACTGGAGCGACGGCCTGTCGGGTGCGCGCGCGTTCGTGGCCAAGCACGGCTGGACGTTCCCGGTGCTGCGCGACGCGGAAGGGACGGTCGGCAACGAGTACGACCTGACGGGGCTGCCGACGACGTTCGTGCTCGACTCGAGCGGGCGTATTCGCTCGGTGCTGCGCGGCCCGCAGACGGCGGCGACGCTGGCGCATGCGATGGCCGGCGCGACGCGCTCCTAGGCTGGACCCTCGGCGTAGTAGCTTCGGGCGCATGGCGGGCGAGCTGCAGGCGGTCCTGTTCGACCTCGACGGGACGCTGATGGACCACGACGCGGCGCGCGTGGCGGGCCTTCGGGCACACCTCGCCGAGTGGCTGCCGGGGATCGAGGCAGGCGAGCTGGCGCGGCTGGACGAGGAGTGGAGAAGGCTCGAGGCGCTGCACTACGAAGAGTACGCGGCGGGCCGCTGCTCGATGCAGGAGCAGCGCCGCCGCCGCGTGCGCGGCATGCACGAGGCGCTCGGACGAGCGATCGACTCAGACGAGGCGGCTGATGAGTGGTTCGCGGCCTACCTCGAGGGCTACCGCGCGGCGTGGAGCGCGTTCGAGGATGTGCACCCGGCGCTGGTCTCGCTCGGGTCGGCGCACCCGCAGGCGAAGCTCGGCGTGATCACGAACGGAGAGGGCGAGGCGCAGCGCGCGAAGCTCGCGACGATCGGTCTGGGCGAGCGCTTCTCGGTCGTCGTGGCATCGGGCGAGGTCGGCGTGGCAAAGCCGGACCCGGCGATCTTCGTGCTCGCGTGCGAGCGACTCGGCGTGCAGCGTGCGCAGGCGGCGTACGTGGGCGACCGGCTCGACCTCGACGCGCACGGGGCCGCCGGGGCGGGCCTACAGGGCGTGTGGCTCGATCGCCCGGGCGCGGCGACGTCTGCGTCCACATCGGCGCGACCGCAGAGCATCGCGAGGATCGCGACGCTGCACGAGCTGCCGGCGGCGCTCACGGGCTGAGCCTGTGCGCACAGAGTTCGCGGCGGGCGCCGAGCGGCGCGTCGGGCATTGGCCCAAGCGGTCGCCGGTGACAGCCGATGGCAAATCTAGGATGGCGGCGTGTCTGCTCGGGGCACATGTGCGCGCGCAACGCTTCTCGCGGGAGGGCTGTGCGCGCTGCTCGCGGTCTCGGCGCAGGCGCCGCTTGCGCCTGAATGGGCGGCAGCGACGTCGCTCGCCCGACCGCGATCGACCCCACCCCAGCCACGGGTAACCGACGAGCGGGTCTACCCGTCGAGCAAGCGCCTGCTGCGAGCGCGCCGCTACCTCGCCAAACGCGCTGGGCGCAAGGCGTTCGCGGTGGTCGACGACGAGGGCCGGCTACACGGCTTTCAGCTGCACAGCCGCTTCCATTCGGCGAGCGTGGTGAAGTCGATGCTGCTGGTGGCCTACCTGCGCAAGCTGGCGCGCGAGCACGGCTCGCTGGACAGGTCGAGCCAGGCGCTGCTGTATCCGATGATCCACTCCTCGGACAACGGCGCGGCCTCTGCGGTGCTGGCGATCGTCGGCGAGCAGGCGCTTGATCGGGTGGCCCATGACGCGCGCATGCGCGACTACGAGTCGGGCGGCGGCACGTGGGGCTTCACGGAGGTCTCGGCGGCGGACCTGGCGCGCTTCTTCTATCACCAGGACGCGCTGATCCCGCGGCGCTTCGACGACTACGCGCGCTGGCTGCTCTCGAGCATCGAAGCGAGCGAGAGCTGGGGGATACCGGCGGTGGCGCGCCCGGAGTTCCACGTCTACTTCAAGGGCGGCTGGCTGCCGGAAGTGGAAGGCCTGGTCAACCAGGTGGGCCGCCTGGAGCGCCCGGGGATCAAGTTCTCGCTGGCGGTGTTGAGCACGCACGACCCGTCGATGAGCTACGGCGAGCAGACGATCGAAGGCGTCACGCGGAGGCTGCTCGGCCGTGCGCGCTAGCTCGGCCACGCCGGGAGGGGATGGGGAGCCCGCCCGGGAGCGGGCGGGCTCTGAGATGACTGCCGGGCGTCTGCTCTAGGCTGTTGGTATGTGCAGGAACATCAGAACGCTCCACAACTTCGAGCCTCCCGCCGACGAGCGCGAGGTCCACGACGCGGCAGTGCAATACGTGCGCAAGATCAGCGGCTCGACGAAGCCCTCGCAGGCCAATGCAGAGGTCTTCGAGCGCGCCGTCGAAGAGGTTGCCGCGGCCACGCAGCGCCTGCTCGACGGGCTCGTCAGCTCGGCTCCGCCCAAAGACCGCGAGGTCGAGGCGGCCAAGCGGCGTGCGCGCTCGCAGGAACGCTTCGCGGCGTAGCTCGCCGCGGCTCAGCGGACGAGAGGGCTGATCGCTTCGACGCCGGCCGGCTCGGCGGGCAGGTCGGCGAGCGTGGCGGCGACCTCGGCGGCGAGCGAGATGGTCGTGTCGGGCGTCTCGCGCAGCCAGCGGGCGAGCCAGCGGCAGGCCCACAGGTCGTAGTCGTCGCCCTGCTCGGCGACGAGCGCGACGAGCCGCAGCGCGAGTGGGAGGCCGATCGGCCGGCGCTCGCGCGCGATGTCCTTGGCGATGCCGATGGCGATGTCCAGTTCGCGGCGCTCGAGCGCCGCTTCGAGCTCGCGCGTGGGGCGATAAGGGCCGATTCCCATCATACGAACGTATGTTCGCATAAGAGTCAAGCCGGTTTATAAGTGTCAAATATTGGACGGAGCGTGCGCGCGGCTCCGCCGACCCCGAAGGGTCCCGAAGCCGCGCGGCGCCGTCTCTGACTAGATGCCGATCGCGCGACGCACGTGCGAGCGAATGGCGACGCGATACAGCACGTCGGCAAGCAGCGCGACGATCGTCACCTGGCGCATGCTGACCTGACGAGACTGGCTCGCCGCCCCCGTTGCCCTGCGTGGCCAATGCGGCGCCGCCGAGCGTGCTTTCCCCATGGTCATCCGTGACTTCCTCTCCCCGCGCCCGACTCCCACGCCGGGCGATTTTTGTCTCCTGGGTGGAGTGTAAATATGGCGTCCCCGCTGTCAAGCCGTGCATGCCGGCGACCCGCGCCATGCCACCGGCCCGTGCGCCGCGGGCCTCCGAGTCGCCGCCGGGCGTGCGCCGCCCGTGAGCATGCCGGCCCGCAAGCCATCTCGAACTCATCAATAAGAAGATCAGGGACGTTGCGCGACGCAACTTGATGTCAGCATGCGCGTATGAAGCGCACCACCATTTCGTTCCCGGACGAGCTTGCCCAAGCGCTCGATCGCGAGGCGCGCCGGTCCCATACCTCCGCGTCGGAGGTCGCTCGGACTGCCCTGACGAGACATCTCGGCCTCGCGCCGGGGGAGGCTCGCGAGCTCCTCTTCGCCGAGCTTGGCCGCAGCGGTCGCCGCACCACCGCCCGGGACATGGAGCAGCTTCTGGGGCAGGAATGGGATGACGTCACTGGCCGTAGTTGACGGCGGCCCGCTCTATGCGGCAGCGGATGCCGACGATCGAGATCACCTAACTTCTCTCCCGCGCTCTCGCGCACCGACCTGCGCCTCGTCGTGCCCGCGCTCGTCGTCGCCGAGGCCGCCTATCTCGTCGGGCGCCGCTGCGGTGATATTGACGCTTGATCGGCGCACTTCGCAGCCGTCAAGCCGCGTCATCGCGAGGCGTTCGAGTTGATTCGGTGACAGACGAGCGCTGCGATCGAGACGCTCGCGACCAAGTCCGGATTGAGAGCTCCACGCATCGGCCTCGCCGAGTGGATGCTCCTCAGAGGCGGCGTAAGCGGCGTCGATCTCGGTGGCCCGATGCTCGCGCAGGGGTGCCGCCGAGCGCCTGGTCGAGAAGCGCGGAGGCGGATCGTCAGAATGCAGCGATGAGCGCCGACGCCGATTACGGCAAGCCGCTGCGCGAGCAGGATGTCGACGGCGACCCGCTGCGGCAGTTCCTGGCGTGGTATGAGCAGGCGCGGGCGTCGGGGATGCGCATGCCCGAAGCAGCGGCCGTGGCGACGGCCGATGCGGATGGGGCGCCGTCGGTGCGGATGGTGCTGGTCAAGGGCTTCGACGACCGCGGCTTCGTGTTCTTCACGAACTACTTGAGCCGCAAGGGCAGCGAGCTGACAGCCAATCCCCGCGCGGCGGTGCTGTTCCACTGGGATCCGCTGGGCAGGCAGGTGCGGATCACGGGACCCGTCACGCGCACGAGCGCGGAGGAGACGGCGGCGTACGTCATGACGCGCGCGCGTGGCAGCCGGCTGAGCGCGCTGGCCTCGCCGCAGAGCCGGGTCGTGGCCGACCGCGAGCAGCTCGAGCGCGCGGTGGCTGAGCTGGCGGAGCGCTACGGCGAGGGCGAGCTGCCGGTCCCGGAGGGCTGGGGCGGCTTTCGCGTGGCGCCCGAGGAGATCGAGTTCTGGCAGCAGCGAAACGATCGCCTGCACGACCGCCTGCGCTACCGTCGGGACGGGCAGGGCGGCTGGGCGATCGAGCGACTCGCCCCGTAGTCGCAGACAGCAGGATTCCATTTATTGATATCAAAAAGATAACCACCTGGGATCTGCCCGGGCATAGGTTCTTCAGAGCAACGCACGACCCTCTCCCGTGCGTTGCACCAGCTCCTCGACACCGCCACCTGGGTCGTCGAACCCCCCGGCGGCGGGCGAGCGCGAGCAGGCGAGCGCCGGGGTCCGGTGTGGGGCGGGCCCCGGCCGCCGCCGCTCTGCGAGCGCGCGACTGGGCGCCGCAGGGCCAAGAGCAGGCGCCGGCGTTTTACCTTCGGAAACATTTGCCACGCATCGCTTGACCAGGCCGACGATCAGCGGCACCCTGAGCGCACCGGGTTGCGTGTTGCCTGAGCCGTTGAGCCTACGCCGCCGGCATCCGACAGCAGCGACCTGAAACCACCCAGCGAAAGGAAAAACATGCGCACCTTCACACTACTCGGCCTGACCTCGCTCCTGTTGATGGCGGCGACCGGCATCGCAACCGCTGCGCCTCCGTTGATATTAGTGTTAGAAGGCGAAAAAATCAGCGAACTGAAATATGAAGGGACAAGCGGAGAAGTGCGGATCGACACTGTCGGGGGCCAGAAAATCAAATGTACAGGTGGAAAAATCAAAGCAACATACACTCCGATAGCAGGGAAAGCGGCCGACGCAGAATCCGGCTCATCGACAATCGACTATGAAGGCTGCAAAAAAGGCGCGGGCGGATGTCGCAGCGAAGTCGGCGGGGTGAAAGATCCTGTTGAAACGATCTTAGTCCCCTTAGCGTTCGTTGCCGGTTCCGAGGAGAGCACGAGTGAAACCTTACAGTTCTTGTTAGTGAGTGGAACCGAAGAACCACTCGAACTCCTCTGCGGGGCTGTAAAAGGAACGCTGGAAGACGACACCGGTTGTTTAGTTACGCCTGCCTTAAAAGAGGTCACGGGTGGAGGCACGGTGACGATCTCCTGCTTGGAGGAAAAAGGCGTGCCAATAACCGGCAAATGTCTTGAAACCACATTTGCGTGCGAAGATCTATCTCTTCGCCCGCTGAAAGCAGACCTCGGCGCCGGGAACGAAGGTGCCGCACTGGATGTCGAATTCAAAGGAACCTTCAACAAAATGATCTTCCTAGACGACTGAGCACCTGCACTCGTCGAGCCACCTGGATCATCACCGAAGGCCATCCGAAACCAGCTCGCCCCTCGGAGGGGCGAGCTGGTCTGGGTGCTACGCAGTGAGGTGGCCGTAAGAATCCGCAGCGCTGCGCTACTCGTCTGCGCCGACCAGCTGCGGATTCCACAGCACCCCCTCACAGATGCCCGTCGGGATCGCGAAAGTAACCGGAGTAGCTCTCCCAGGGACGATCGTGCGCCTGGTCGGTGAGCGTCGCTTCAGCCACCTCGACCTTGCCACCGACGAACTCGCTGCCGATCACCCCACGCGGCGAAGTGCGTCGATCCTCGGTTCCATCCTTGTACCAGAGCCTACGTCAGGCTGCCGCAGAGGCGACGACCGGAATCGAACCGGTGTAAACGGCTTTGCAGTGCGCTCTTGGCGGCTTCCCTCCGTGTCCTCGCTGCCTCTCGGGCGCTCTCCTGTGCCCTCCGCGGCTCTCCGAAGTCGCCCGTGATGGGAGAGTTTTGGGAGAGTGCGAGTCGGCTCGCTGGACATCCGCCGAGACCAGCAGGTTGATCGGAGCGGACGCGCCCGGCTGCGCCAGCCTGCATAAGCAAGGGCACGACAGGCCCCGTCTATGCCGCTGCTTCGCATCTCTTGGGAGAGCCTATGGTCGGATACGCCGAGTCAGCGGTGTGCGCGCCTGAGCGTGCTGGTTACGACGCGCTCTGGACCGAGCCTCGCCGTGACCTGGATCACCGCTCCTGCCCTTGGAGGGCGGCCTGATGACGACGCTTGCGGTGCGCGCCGCCGAGCAGGCGATCGAGCGTCGCTTCTCAGAGCTTGCGTCGGGCGCCGGGCGCGATGTGGGGGACGCGGCACGCGCGATCGCAGGCGAACAGGTCGCAGAGCGGATCGGTGCTCACCTGGGCAAGGAGCAGGCCCACGCACTCGCACTCATCACCGGCCCCGAGCGCGCCGCGGTCCTCGTCGGCCCGGCGGGAACCGGCAAGGGCGTCGTGATCGACGCGGCCGCGAGGGCCGAGCAGCTCGTCGGCAACAGGACATTCGGGATCGCCGTCTCAGGATCGACCGCGCAGCGCCTCGGTCATGACAGCCCGGCGCTTGCCGGAGCGACGCTGACGCTCGATGCGCTCACGGTACGAGCCCAGATCGGGCGGCTTGCCGTCGATGAGCACACGACGATCTACTTCGACGAGGCCGGGATGGCGGACACCGAGCGATTGGGCAAGCTGAGCGAGCTGGTGGCGCAGAGCGGCGCCAAGCTCATCGCGATCGGCGATGGCGCGCAGCTACCCTCGATCGGCGCCGGCGGCATGTTCGAGCGCCTGTCGGAGCTCGTGCCGAGCGCAGCGCTCTCGAAGGTCAGGCGCACACTCGACCCGGCTGAGCAACGGGCCTGGGCAGACCTCCGCGCGGGACGCTCAGAGCGAGCGATGGCCTACTACCACTCACGCGGCCGCCTACACATGGCCGATACGCGCGATGAGGCTCTCGAGTATGCCGTTCAGAGCTGGGCGGCGCTGACCGAGGAGCACCCGATCGAGCAGTTCGCGCTGATCTCCGATGCCTCCAACCAGGAGATCCATCGTCTCAACGCGAGGGCCCAGCACTACCGCGCAGAGCGCGGCGAACTGGGCGAGCTGGAGGTCGAGGTGCCAGGGGTCCACTACGGCCTGCGCGAAGGCGATCGCGTTGCCCTGATCGAGCAGCACCGCCAGCCCGGAAGACCGCGCATCGAGAACGGCGAGCGCGGCGAGGTGCTGGGCCTGAGCAAGATGGGGGAGCTCAGAGTGCGCTTCGACGTCACAGGCCGGCGCAGGACGTTCGCCAGTGAGGAGCTTGCAAAGCTCCGCCTCGGCTACGCCCACCACATCCACCGTGCACAGGGAGCGACAGTCACACGCACGCTCGTGCTGACCGGCGGTTGGCAGACGAGCAAGGAGCCCGCCTACGTCGAGGCCTCGCGGGCGCGGGGAGGGACCGACTGGTTCGTATCACGCGAGGATCTCGGCGTCGAAGGCCACGACGCCGAGCGGATCAAGCGCCTCGCTCACGGCATGCGCCAGAGCCGAGCGCAGATGCCCTCGCTGGCCTACTCAGAGATCGCCGACGTTGAGCACGGGCTGGGACTCGCTCAGACGCTCGCGCCGAGCCATGGCCGCCTTCTGGGCCGCGCGCGTGGACTCCTTCGGCTTGCAGAGCCACCGACGCACGAGCGAGCGCGATGAGCGACAGTCAGAGGTATCAAGTCGTGCTGCCCGGACCCGTTGCCGCGCAGCTCGAAGAGCTCGCCCAAGCTGCGGACGAGCGTCCCTCGACGCTTGCCGCGCAGCTCGTTCGCAGCGGCCTGGAGCGGGCGGCGAGCGGCGGCAAGGTGCGCCCGAGAAGGCAGGCGCCGGTGGTGGTCCGCCAGGCGCCTGCAGCCGAGCGGGCGCACTGGCTTGAGCCCTGGGGCGGAGACGCAAACTGGCGCGCGGAGATGTGGGGGCAGATCGTCGCGCTGCACGGGCGCTACCCGCGGGCGCTCGCCTCGCTCAAGCAGGGCTGGTGGGAGGATGAGCAACACCTCGAGACGCTCTGCGCGCTTGCCTGCTGGCGGGCGCAGCTAGACGATGCTGGAGTCGACGCGCAGGAGGAGCTTGCGTTTCAGGGTCAGCTCTTGCACTACTCCGCGCTGCTTCGCCAGGAAGGGGGAGGGATTGCACGGGCCTGGAAGCCTGGGGCGCCGCCTGATGACTGGACAGCTCCCAGGTACGTCTAATCCACTCGCCTGTCCAGTGGCCCCAGGACACTGAATACCCCTCCGCGCTCACCGCTTTCCTGGGCATGGCACCGTAGTTTGAGCGCGTGCCGTGGAACCGTCGTCAAACGAGAACATGCCGGCGAAGCGAAAGCCTCCGTGTGGGCAGACCTTCGGTAGCAGCACCCCCTGCGGGTTGTACGGGACGACCCTTCCTTTGACGTGTTCGTAGTAGGTGAGGTGCCTTGGACCCAGCGTTGAGAGCAGGCTGACGATCGCGACATATGGGCCTTCGGGCCAGCTAGGCACCAGAGGGACGCCGAGACTGACGGCGCCGCCGAACGGCAGATCGGCGGGGATCAGGAGGCCGGGCATCACGATCTGCGCGCTTACGGGTTCTGACCCGTCGACGTAGAAGAGCAGAGCGAGATGCCCCTCGCGCGTCGGTCCACGAACGATTGAGACCTCCGCTACCTCCGGCACGATCGAATCTTCGATCTGGATCTGTGCTGATGCGGCGCCGAAACCCATCCGCGAATTACTCGGGCAGCCCCTCGGCCCAAGAGCAGCAAGCGTTGCAGGCTCGCAAGTAGCGAGCCCGAGCCCACTGAGCGCGAACCCCAGATCGCCGGGATAGCGAATCTCCACTCCGACGAGCGGCGGAGGAACCCGACCTGCCGGCGAGGCGATCTTAAAGCCGAAGCCCACTGTAGTTCCATGCCCGAGGCGCTCCGGCTTAAGTGTTGCCGTCAGCCTGACTGACTCGCTCGCACTCGCGGGCGACGACGAGCAGGCGAACAGCAGCGCTGAGAGGCACACCAGCTGCGCGAGCCGCCGCTGGTCCGCTCGCCTCAGTAGGAGATGCTTCCGGTGGTCTGGACCGTGATTCCGTGCGTGTTTCTGTCGTACACGCCGTATAGGCCAGCCTTGCCGTGCGCGTGCGCGTAGCGCCCCGTCCCGCCCGTGACGACGAGCGATCCTCGGAAGCTTTCGTAGCGGCCACTGCCGCTCGGCGTCGCCGTCCCGTGACCTTTGATCGACCCGCCGACGGTCGACAGCACGAAGCTGCCGCTGAAGGCGCCTTCGATGTTCAGTCGTGCTCGCATCCTCCCAGGCAGCTTGCCGCTCGCCGCGCCTTCCTCGACCAACGTCGCCCCTTCGCTGTCCTTCGCGTTGTATTTGAGGTGCCCCGTATCGGTCGCGTTGAGGGTGCGCGCCCTTCGTGCTGTAGGCCCGCTCGCCGAGACGGCCGGTGCCGCGGCCGCCGCCACCAGCGCAGCGAGCAAGCTCGAGCGAATCGCCAATCCCGCCCAAAGGTGTGTATGTCTTGCCGATAGTGCCAAACGATTCGACTAAACGATATCGCTTGACCGTAGAGGAGGGCGCGGCTTCAGCGGCCACCGAAGCGCCGCCTTCGGCTATGAAATGAATCGATGCAATCCTCAAGCGACGCACGAGAGAAGTCCGGCCACAGCTCGTCGCGGAACACGAGCTCGGAGTAGGCCGCCTGCCAGAGCAAGTAGTTCGACAAGCGCCGCTCGCCACCGGTGCGGATCACCAAGTCTGGATCGTGCATATCCGGGGCGTAAAGACAGCCGCGAAACTCCGCCTCACTATCACCGGTGAACCTCGTCGCAGCGTCGATGATCTCCGCTCTGGCGCCGTAGTTGAACGCCACAAACAGCGAGAGGCGCTGATTGCCGCACGTCAGCGCTTCGGCCGAGCACATCTGGGCGATCAGCTCCTCCGGTACATCGTTGCGGCGACCGACGAATCTCATCCGCACACCTTGGGCGTGCAGCTCCGGCGTCTCGCTGGCGATCCGACGGGCGAGCATCTCGATCAAGCCCACGACCTCGGCCCGAGGCCGCGACCAGTTCTCGGTCGAGAAGGAGTAGACCGTGAGCTCGCGCACGCCAAACTCAGCGGCGTCCGCCACCCGCTCTCTCAGCGTGTCGGCACCTGCCTCATGACCGGCGTTTGGCCCGAGGCCGCGCGCCCGCGCCCACCGACCATTGCCATCCGCGATCACGGCGACATGCAGTGGGGGTTCGCTTCGTCCGCAGCCGTCGCTGCTCATCTACCGGCTCCGGCCTCCCGGCGACATCGTCGCCGGATCTGCTTGGCAAGGCGCCACGCACGCATCACGGCAAGCGTGGGGAGGATGCTTGGCCTGAGCTCGCGGTGTATCCGCGCCACGACCGAGCGCGCCAGCTCGCTGTGTGCCTCGGGTGCGGATGTGTAGTAGGCGACGACCCCCATCAGGGTCATCATGTGGTGCGCATCGTGGGGGAGCAGTCGCGTGCGCTCGACAGCCCCTTTCGCCACCTCGACGAGCCTGTCTCCCAACAGGCGTACATCGCCTCCATACAGGCGGACCAGCCACGGATCGCCCGAACTGACGTCGCGCTCGTAATCGACCAAGCTGTCGAGCATCGTGCTCATGGCGCTGATCGACAGGTAGGCCGAGTCGATCGCGTCGGCTTGCTCCTTCGTGATCGACTCGTCTGCGCTGGCAGCGATGAGGGCATGGGCAGCCAAGACCGACGCGACCGAGCCGGCGACGTGCTCTCGCCAGCCGATCGTTGCGTTTGCCTCCGCATCGGCAAGCGCCCATCGCTCGAGCTGTGCGACCCCGAGCTGTGCGGAGGCGTGCACGTGAGTCTGAGCGGCCGAGCAGCGCTCGGCCGCGCGCCTTCCCGTGAACCCGACCACCGACCTGCCGGGTAGGGTCGCGATCGCCTCGCGGACGGTCGCCGAGAGCTCATCCCTGTACCCGCCGTCATCCTCCGGCGCCGCTCGTTCGGCGTGGGGGCGATCGCTAGCGCTGAGGTCAAATACCGTCGTGAAGCCGTCATACAGGCGCGACCCGCGATCAAGAGGATCGCCCTCAGCCGGCTCCTCGGTCAAGCCATCGAGGAAGTCGTAGAGCACCTCAAAGGCCACGATTGCCTCCACGGTGCGACTACGATGCGCCTCAGGTGTGAGGGTGGCGAGTGTCGCCGCCACCTCTGCGTTGAAGTGCTCTGCCTGGAGCTTCTCGATCGCAAGCTCTCGCAGGTGTGGATCGGCGATAGCCCTCGCTCGCTGCGACCAGCGCTCAAGTTCTCGGCGCACCTGCGGGGCTACGTATCTCCAGTAGCGCAGGTTGGCGAGGACCAACGCGACGTTCGTCCGAATCGCGAAAGCGCTCCTGCTCAAGGCTGATGGCATCCACTGCGCATAGAGGCCGAGCCGTGCCGCGTTTTGGGGGCCGAATGCAACGGCGCGTCCCCTTCTACTCCTCCAGGGCCAGGCCGGGGGGCACGCGCGAGGCCGCCCACCCGGGCAAGGTCGCAAGCAAGAGCACCGAGGCAACCACGAGCAGGAAGATTTCGAGCGGACGCCTACCGATAGCTCCCCCAGCCACCGGGAAACCCGCGACATGTCGCAGATAGCCGTCGATCACGAACTCACCGTAGATGCCAGCGACAGCTCCCGTTAGGCACCCTGCGGTCAACATCAAGAGGATCTCGACAAGCAACTGCTGTCGCAGTCGCTTGGGCCTTGTGCCTTCCAGGCGCAAGGCCGACAATGACACCCGACGCTGCCAGATACTCGACCCCAGCGCAGCGACCATCGCAAGAATCGCTGCGAGTAGCAGCAAGGTCGCTATGTTCCCGAGCTGGCCCAGTCCTTCGCTAGCTGAGCTGTTGATGCTGCTGGCACGTTGTCTCGCGCTGAGCACTTCGAGGCCGCTTGTGTCACCGAGTGAGTGCCGTATCGCCTTGGCGACCGCCTCGACGTTCGCATCGGGGGACACTGCCACACCGATCGCAGTGGGTGCCGTCGTCTGCCAAAGCCGCCGATACTCGTTGCTGTTGAGCACGATCGCACCAGGCGTCCATCCGAAGTTTGTGGTTGTCGCAGCGATCCGCAGTGCGTGATTACCGCTCGGAGTTGGAATGCGCAGCGTGCCGCCGACGTGTGTCCCTGCGTTCGAGGCGATCTGCTGAGAGACCGTCATCCAGTCCGATTCGCGTAGTCGCTCGGCGATGTCCGTAGGGCTGCCGCTTATTACCTGATCCTTGAGCAGGCTGGCGTGCACCATGCGAGGCCAGGCGATCACCCAGACTCGCCGGTTCCCGATGTCGAGAAATCCCCCCTGGAAGGTCTGCACCCGGCGTACACCGTGAACTTGGGCGACCTCCGCAACGTAGTTGTGGACGTTGAATTCATTGATCGCTTGATTGTCATGTGGGTTCACGAGCCAGATGTCAGCCCCCGCGACGTAATGTGACGTGTAGCGCGCGATGCCGCGCAGCAGATCGTTGCGCGAGCCGCCGAGCGCGATGCTGCCGAACAGCGCGAGCGCACCAGTCGCTGCGAGGGCGAGCGAGCGCAGCGTCGTCGAGCGTAGGGACACTAGGGCGAGCGGCAGAAGCGTCATCCCCTTTCGCCGCGCCGCCAATGCTTGCGCCATCCGCAGAACACCGGCCAGCACGACCGGGACAGCACAGACCGTCGCCAGCGCGAGCAAGACGCATGCGAGAATGGCCGTCGAGGGTGCAAGCCAGAACAACAGCGTCGCGGCGAGCAGCAGACAGACCGCCAAGGCGAACAGTCGGTATTGAAAACTGGGGCTAAGAAGGTTCCCCGGAACCCCGTCCTCTTCATTGACGGCGTTTATCGACCGTCCGGCTCGCAGGTCAAAGAGCGGTAGCAGAGACGCGAGCAATGTCGCCAAGATGCCACCCAGAAAAGCAACCACAACTGGGGCGACTCCGACCACGGTTCCCGTTCCCAACGTGAAGGCTTGTGCGAGATAGCCGGGCGACTCGTGGAATACGCCCCTTGAGAGCGCGTATCCCGCAGCAACTCCGACGGCCGACGCGATCACGCCAAGGCAGAGGGCCTGAAAGACCGTCATCTGTACGATCGATGAGCGTCGCGCTCCATCGATGCGCAGGCTTGCATTGAGTTGCCGGCGCTCGGGAACAGTAAGCAGCATCGCATTGAAGGCGAATAGAAACCCCAGCAGCGCACTGATTGCCGCGAACAGCGCACTCGCCTGGTCGCTCGGTGCGAGCGTCTGCCGCAGCAGTCGCTCGTCCTGATCCGCGCGGGCGACGATTAGCTTGTCTCCGACAAGCCGTTGCAGCTGCGCACGGACCGCTGACCCAGCACCCTTCCTCGACTCAACGAGAACCCGCGAAATACGCCCCCGCAGCCCCGTGAGCTGCTGAAGCTGTCTCGTTGGCATTACGGCGACGCGAGCGCGCGACAGCGCGCCGAACGCTTCGGGACCGAGCACCGCTGAGACCTTGAGCTTGACGAGGGAGCCTCGCAAGCTCACGCGTACCGTCCTCGTGCCGTTTGGTTGGGCGCTGATGCCGAGTTCGTGCGCCGTCGTGCGGCTCAGGCCGACGCTGCCCGGCGCTGAGACAGCGGCCGGAAGCGAGTGGGCGAGGCCGTTCAAGATCGCCAATGTCGGGTCGGTGCCGGCGATGTCTACGGTCGCAGTGCGCCCGCCAGGGCCAGTGATCGTGGCGGTCTGCTCGAGCAGCGGCGCTGCTTGCGCAACCAGCGGAAGCTGTTTGATGGTGTGCAGCAGCCCTTCATCAAAGCCATTACCTCCTCTTGCTCGCACCTGAAGGTCGGCAGGGCCGATCACCGCGTGTACGACTTCTTCGGATGAGCTTGCGATGCTCCCACTCGCGACGAGCGTGGCAAAAAGCAGGGCGACCGCTACCGTGACGCCAAGTCCCGCGAGTAGCTCCTGAGTTGCGTGTACTCGTAGCCGATATCGGTAGAGCCCGACAAAGCCCCCTGGCCGCAAGGCCTGTCTCGTCCTTCTTCCTCGCACGGACACAGCCTGCTAGCTCGCCTCGTGCACGGCCGGCTCTCCTGCGCCCCCCAATGCCAGCGATGCGCTGCCGAGCCGCCCGTCGCGCAGTGCGCACGTTCGATCGGCCATCTCTGCTGCCTCGATGTCATGCGTCACTAGCAGGACGATCGCGCCCCGCTCGTGCGCGACGCCTCGCAACACGGCGAGGATCTCTCGGCTGCGCGAGCTGTCGAGGTTTCCAGTTGGCTCATCTGCCAGGACGATCTTCGGCTCGGCAGAGAGTGCCCGCGCGATAGCGACTCGCTGACGCTCTCCGCCCGAGAGTTGCTCTGGCGTATGCGCAAGTCGATCACCGAGCCCAACGCGCTCTAGCCAGGGCTTCGCGAGCGCCTGAGCTTCCTCCATGCCTCGGCCACCGATTATCAGCTTGATCGCTGCGTTCTCGACCGCTGTAACCCGAGGCATCAGCGGAAAACGCTGATAGATGAAGCCGACATCTCGCTGAAGGTAGTCAGCCCGCCCATTCTCGCTCAACTGCCAAAGATCGCGTCCGCCGACGCGGACTACCCCTGCGTCGGGAGCCAGTAGCCCGGCTACCAAGAGCAGCAGCGTGCTCTTGCCCGACCCGCTTGGTCCCATCAGGGCGACCATCTCGCCCTGCTCAACGCGCAGGCTTACGCCGTCTATGGCCCGCACCTCCTCCCCGGGCCCGACGTAGTGCTTGACGACTCCCTCTAGCTCAAGCGCTCCCATGTCGGCTACGTCTCTTGCGCCCGCCCAGATCTCCTCATGCTCTGGCTATTCGCTGCTTGCTCTACGAAGTGGAATGACGTCCGCGCTATCCGGCGCAGCGGAACCGTTCAGCTCGCCGTCGCTAAGCGCGAGTGCCAGGTCGGCATCTTGCAGGCCGGCGGTGTCGGCGGTGCTGGTCAACACGGCTGTGCCCTCGTCCGCGAGTGAGCGCAGCAGCGACAGGATGCCGTCGCGAGCGAGCAAGTCGACGCCCAGATTCGGCTCGTCTATCACGAGCACCTGCGGTTCACGTACGAGTGCGCGCGCGATGCCGACCAGTACGCGCTCGGCCGCGTCGAGATCTCCGGGCCTCAGCCCAAGGAGTCGCTCAGCTCCGACTCGCCTCAGCGCCTCGTTCGCCCGCCCACGGGCGGTTGTTGCCTTGACGCCGCGCGACATCTGGCCAAGCAACAGCTGATCTAGGATCAGCCGCCCTTCAGAGGGACGAAAGGAGGTTCGGCAGTAGGCGATGTCATCGAGGCCGCGAGTGGCGAGCTCGTAGATGTCCTGGCCCTGAAGGAGAACGACCCCCGTGTCGGGTCGCTTGATTCCAGCCGCAACCTGCAAAAGTGTTGAGCGACCCGAACGGCGTCGCCCCCATACGGCGACGAGCTGACCGGGTTCGATCTCGAACGAAACGTCGCGAAGCGCGATCCGGCTCTCCGCTCCGCTGCCGTAGTGCTTTCCAACGTGTTCGAGCGCGAGAAGACTCATCTGCCGGGCGGCCGCCGCTCCGATATGGCCTTCAGCTCTCTGGCCGCATAGTCAAGCCATGCCAGCTTTGCGTCGAGGGCAAGTCGGCCTTCCTCCGTCGCAAGTCGCGCTCCCAATGGGCTCGTCGTATCCAGCCCATCCGCCCCTGCCAATGGGCGGGAGGACACTCGCACCGCCTCCTTCAGGCATGCCTCCCGCATCCTGTCGATCAAAGCGAGAGCGACCTCTGGCTCACGCGCAAAAACCGCCAACTTTCGTGCCGAGACGCGCGAGCGCCGCCGCTCCTCGCCGACTTCCGAAACCAGTTGCTCTTGCAAGGCCGCGATGCCTGCGGGGGTGGCCCGATAGGTGGGCTTGGGCTGACGGTCGCTACCCCTGCCGGGGACTATTTCGACGAGACCGCGGTCCTTGAGCGCTTCGAGTGCTGTGTAGGCGTAGGAAGTGCTGCTCAGGCGCACCTCGCCGCCATAGGCGCGCTCAAGTCGGGTCGCGAGCTCATAGCCATAGCTTGGCCGTTCGATAACCAGGCCGAGCAGAGCCCATTGCACCGTCGATTGCGGCGGCTGAAACCGTCCGGGCTCGCTCGCGCGCGGCTTCATGTCTTACAGACTATTGGAAGCGTCCATCCTGATCGTTCGCTGTCTCCCACTCTCATGCACGATGTAGAACCTTCAGCCCTCTGGCTTGTTGGATCACCGTCGGCCGACCAACATCGCCCTTGATGGTCGCCTCCCCTGTCATCTCGGCAGCGCTAGCCCCACTTCCGCTCGCCGGCAGGAGAGGGCAGGGGGTCTGCGGAGGACCATCGGCCAGTGCCTGCAGGCGCTCCGGGCAGCGCGTTGCGTGCCCGGAGCGCCCTCGGTCGTTGGCTGCGTCGGAATCGAGCTCAGAGCGGACGCCATGCGCACCCCATCGCGCATGAGCGCTCGACCCTCGCGGGGCCGACCGACATCTCAGCGCCGGCGGAGCAAACCTCTCGTATCGCTGACTCCGAGCCTTGCGGCGGACTTGCGCAGCGGGCTGCTGACCGAACAGCGCTTCGCGGCCGAACGTCTCGCGGAGCTCAGCTTCGCCACCAGCGAGATCCACGCCGAGCGCGCGTATGAGTCGATCTTTTGGACCCTCAACGCGGCCAAGAAGGTGCTCGACAGGATCGGACTCTCGCCGTCGCGGACTCCCGCCGCGGTGCGACTCTCAGACGATGACCATCCGCTGCTCGTATACCGCGCGCTTCGCGCCCAGTTGGCGATTCAGGTCACACGCGCTGAGACGCGAGCCATCGAAGGCCGTGCTGACCAGGCAACGGTAGACACCGAGTTGGAGGCGGCGGTTAGCGCTCTGCGGATGCACATCAGCAACGACGCCCGGGCAAAACGAGAAGCTGAGCTGGCTGGCTCCGTCGTCGACACGCGGATTGTCGTGAGCCGCGGACGCGCCACCCTGTAGCGCGTGCCACAGCGCAGGACCCCGCGCGTCGCGCTCGGCCGCTTCGCGAACCTCATCAGTCTCGGCCTCTGGTCTGTCCTTGGCCACGATCCGGGCGTCCAGGTCGTTGCGACGAACCTGGAGTACCACGAGCTCATCGCAGCGCTCGCCAACAAGTCGGCACCCCACATCGTGGTGATCGATGAGCGGGTAGCGGTGTCAGCCGTGATCTCCGGCCTACGCGCTCGAAGCCCGACCGTTGGCATCGTCGTCATCACACATAGTTCAGGCCTCGGATCGCGCCTCTTGCGAGCCCGTCTCGAGGGGCGGAACGGCATTTCGTGCCTTTCTACTGACTCCAGTGCCACCGACCTCTGCGCCGCAGTCCGCTTGGCTGCCGACGGACAGGCGCTGCTTGCTGCTGATGTCGCTCGTCAGTCCGCTGGTGTTGCCAACTACGCATTGCTGACACCCCGTGAGCGAGAGGTGCTCTCTTGCCTTTTCCGTGGCCGCCGCCCGGCTCAGATAGCTTCGGAGTTGCACATCGCCCCATCCACCACACAAACGCACGTCAAACGGATTTACCGGAAGCTCGGTGTGAACAGTCGAGCACAGCTTCTCGCGTTGCCGCCGCTAGAGCGGGACCCCACTCAGGACCGAATTTGACTGTTGCGCTCGCTGTGTTCACTCTCTTCACTACCCATCTTGTCACCCAAAGATACCCAACTTTGCTATTGCCTTGAGTCGCACGGTGCGGTACTGATTGGCCTATGCCGACGTCCTTGCACATCCCGCCACTAGGTTACGTGGCCGCGCGTGTAGTCGAGAGCGCCGAAGCTCCACGCGTCGTTATCACCAAAGTTCGTGGCGCACATCGCGCAAACGTGGGCGTGGCTAAAAGTACATTCCAGGAGCCAGGTGCTCGAAGCGCATTGAAGCGGGCCTTCGGCTGGCGGCTACGAATGATCCGCGAGCACCGTGGACTCTCGCGCGTTGCGTTTGAGGATCAATTCAACGTCTCAGGTGTCGCCAGCATGGAGCGCGGCCGAAGAGAGCCCCGGCTTTCAGACATTCTCGCGCTATGCGAAGGGATGAGCGTCAGCCCAAACGCGCTTCTCAGCCCCTATCTCAGTAGACGCCGACGCCTACCGAATACGCGCGCCTGAGGATCACACGTCTCATGCGCGCGATGTCTACTAAATGGCTATTTCTACTTCACAGGATGTTCGTGCCTAGCGGGCCGGTGGGCGCGGTCCGGACACACATGTCGTCTCTACGGTTGGGGGGAAGTGTATGAAATTCGTGATGCCCCGTTTCGCTGCCGGTTCGTTGTGCTGCTTGGTGGGTCTTCTCGGCTGCTCCGGGCTCGCCCACGGCGGAACGCCCCCAGCGCTTGTTGACTCACCGCCTCTCAGCGGCGCTCTCGTCGTCCCAGGATCGCCGGTCGAAGCCGAACAGCGCGAGGCCGAAGAACAAGCCAGGCGGAGCAGTCCTGAAGCCGCCGCTGCACGTGCGACTAGCGTGACGAAATATGAGAGCCTCGATACGGCGCAGGCCGCGACACTTGCCCGCGAAGTCTTCCCCTCCGTGATCAGCCGTCGAGAAGGCGGCCCGCCCGCCCTGCTCGCCGGTCAGCACATCGCTGGCTACGTCACCCCGAACATCGCCGATGTCGAGACCGGAAGCGGGCAGCATGGGGTCGTCGAATCAACCGCGCCCATGGCGACCAAATCCGCAAGCGGATGGTCGCCGGTCGATCTCTCCTTGAGTCCAACCGGCGACGGGTTCGCAGCTGCAAACCCGCTGCTGAGGCTCCGGATACCGAAGCATGCATCAGACGGCATCGAACTCCCCGAACGAGCCGTCTCGATGACCCCGGTTGACCCGGTCACAGGCTCCTCTCTCGGTAGCTCCGAAGGCGTCCTTGACGGAGCCGCGATCCTCTACGCGAACACTCAAACGGATACGGACACCGCGGTCAAGCCGCTGGTGACGGGCTTCGAGGCGACTTCCATCCTGCGCTCAGCCCAGAGTCCCCAGCAGCTCGCGTTTAAGATCGGTGTCCCGCCAGGCGCCAGCCTCAAGCAAGAAGGCGGCTCGCCGGTGCAGGTCGTCAAGGAAGGTCAGGTGCTCGCGACCATCTCGGTGCCGGAGGCGACGGACGCCGAAGGTGCGCTCGTACCGGTCGTCACCTCGATCGCGGGCAACACCCTCGTCCTGGAAGTAGATCATCGGGATGCTGGCTACCAGTACCCGATCGCGGTCGACCCAAGGGCCACAGACACAGCAATCCGCCTCGGCGTCGCTCACAGCAACTGGGCCTACGCGACCGATGACACAAACGTATTTCACGAGGAGGAATCCTTCGGTGCAATGCTGCCATCGGTGCGCTATGTGGAAGGTAGTAGCTACGCGCCGGGCGAGTACGCCTACTTCGTTTACCACACGCAGGGCAGGTCACATATCGATGCCTTCGCGGTCGGCGCCGTCGAGCACGACTATAACTTCGAAGGCGGCATCGCGGTCGGCAACTCGATCAGCGTCGCCAGCCCACACTCGGGCAACGAAGGCACGGTCGGCCTTTCCACATGGACGCCGTTTCCAGACGAAGAACGCGTGGTCTGTACAGACGGCTCATGCGAACCTCGGCCCATAACTGTAGACAACCAAGAAAACCGCGCCTACTTCGAAGTGCACACGCTGGAAAGTCGACACGAATACTTCTTGGCTGAAATGCTCGCCGCGTCGGTCTATATCGGCCAGGAAGTTGCGCCGTCGACTGGCTTCGACAGTACAGATGCGACACTGAACGGCGGGCCGAACGCGGGCAATGGTCAGTGGGTGAACACAACGAGCACGTCCTCGGCCGTGCTCGGGGTTAATGCCGAAGACCAGGGTATCGGCATCAACGCCGCAGGAGCGAAATCGCCGAACAAGACCGGGTGGGGATATGCGCCGCGAGAAGTCCTAGAAGGTGAATGCGCCGGCGTCCAATGCAACGAGTGCGATAAGGGCGAATGCCCAGGGATAGTCGTAAAACACGGTAAACCCCTCTCGCTCTACTTCTCCAGTCTCGGCGAACTGCCCGACGGAGAAGACACCGTGGAAGAGACCGTGCAGGATGGCGCGGGGCTGTCGGCGACTGCGACAGGAAAAGTCCGAGTTGATAACACCGCGCCGCATGGCCTGACGCTGGCGGGTCTACCGAGTGGCAATGAAATCGGCGAAGGTGGTTATACGATCAAAGCCGAAGCCACAGACGGCGCGGGTACCACACTGAGCTCCGGCGTGAGTTCGTTGGCTATTGCGGTCGACGGACGCGAAATTGGCAAACCGACGGGCTCGTGCCCGGTCGGCCCTTGCGTGGCCAAAGGAGAATGGTTGCTATCTGGCAGTGAAACCGGCGTCGGGGAACACAAACTGACGCTAACGGCGACAGACGCCGCCGGCAACGTCGCCGTGGAAACCTACTCCTTGAATGTCCACCACGCTCCGTCTCTCGGTGTCGGGCCGGGGTCTGTCAATGCCCAGTCGGGAGACTTCGGTGTCAGGGCGAGCGACGTGTCGGTGGCCGCGCCAGGAGCGCCCTTGATGGTAGAACGCAGCTATCACTCCCGTCACATCGCGGGCGCAGGGCCGCTCGGGCCGCAATGGAGCTTGAGCGTGGGCGGTCAAGAAAGCATTACGACCTGGTTCGGCCGCGCAACGCTAAAGACGGCAGCTGGAGGAGAAGTGACCTTCACGAGTAGCGGCGGCGGGAAATTCACTGCGCCTCCTGGCGACGCAAACCTTGCGCTTACCGAAGTGACAAGTGGAGGCGTAACGACCGAATACGTCCTGCGTGATGCGTCGGACGCCGTGACGACGCATTTCACGCCTTCCGGGACCATGTGGAAGGCGACGAAGCAGGAAGGTGCACTGGCTTCGCAGACCGCGCGCTACATCTACCAGACCGTAGAAGGGGTGACTGAGCCCACGTATGCGCTTGCGCCCGAACCCGCTGGTCTTGGGTACTCGTGCATTGCGAGGCTTGAAAAAGCGGAAAGCCTTGAAAAGGGATGTCGGGCACTAGCCTTCAAATACGCGTCGAGCACGACGGCGACCGGCGAAAATCAGAGCGAATGGAACGCCTATAAAGGCCACCTCGAACAGGTATCGCTTGTTGCGTACAACCCCGCAACGAAAGCCATGGCGACAACATCCGTCGCTCAGTACATCTACGACAACAAAGGCCGGCTGCGTGCCGAGTGGGACCCGCGCGTCTCCCCGGCGCTGAAGACGGTCTATGGATATGACGAAGAAGGGCACCTGACGGCGCTGACGCCGCCCGGCGAGGAGTCGTGGGCTTTCGCGTATGGTACGAGCAGCGGCGATGCGAGCCTTGGCCGGCTCCTCAAGGTGACGCGCGCCCCGGCATCAGCGCCGTTGTGGGACGGGCATCACGTCGAACATGAATCCGCGCCGACGCTCACCGGAGCGACTGTGGTCGGGGTGGCGATGGGAGTCTCCGTCGTGAACTGGAGTCACAACCCAGTGGTGTTCGGCTTCCAGTGGGAGCGCTGCAGCGCAGAAGGCGCCAACTGTGTCGTGATTCCCGGCGCGACGAACGGCAACTACACGCTCACCGAAGGCGACGTCGGTCACAGGATGGCGGCGCTTGTGACGGCGACGAACGGTGGCGGGACGCAAACGGTCGTGGCGACTGGGGGAGGCGTCGTGACTGCCACGGGAACGAAAACCCAGGGCAACCACCGCGAACCTGAACCCGGCTCGACGATCGAGTACGGCGTTCCGACCTCGGGGACCGGACTTCCAACCTTGACTGCGGCTGAAGCAGCAAAGTGGGGACAGGCGGACGACCCGGTGGAAGGCGTGGCGATCTTCCCGCCCGATGAGGCGATGGGCTGGCCCGCGAAAGATTACAAACGCGCGACGATCAGCTACTGGGACACGCACGGCAATACCGTCAACACCGCTAACCCGGGTGGCGGCGTCGCGACAAGCGAATACAACGCGTCGCACGACGTAGTCCGTACACTCGGCGCCGACAACCGTGCAGTCGCGCTCAAAGAAAGCTGCGAATCGACAGAAAAATGCAAATCGGCGGAAGTCGCCAAGCTCCTCGACAACGAGAACACCTACAACGAAGGAGGATCAGAACCCGGCACTGAACTGCTGAGCACGCTCGGGCCCCAGCACACAGTCGAGCTGACCAACCGCACACAGGCCGAAGCGCGCACGCACACGGTCTACAGCTATAACGAAGGGCAGCCTTCAGAAGGTGGGCCATACCACCTAGTGACGAAGACGACGCAAGGCGCGCAGATCTCCGGTAAAGAAGAACCCGAATCGGTGCGGACCGTCACTACCTCCTATAGCGGACAGGGAGGGCTCGGCTGGACGCTTCGCAAAGCCACCTCCACGACCACCGACCCCGCCGGCCTGGATCTCGTCCACAAGACGATCTATGATCCGACCACTGGCAATGTGACCGAAATGAGGAGCCCCACCGGCAACTCCGAAACGATCTACCCACCAGCGTTCGCCGCGGCCTTTGCGAGCGAAGGGTCGGGCAACGGTCAACTCAACGAACCACGCGGGGTAGCGACTGACGCGAGCGGAAACATCTGGGTCGTCGATCAGAACAACAACCGGATCGAGAAGTTCTCCTCCGCGCGCACGTGGATCGCCTCCTACGGAACCAAAGGCACGGGCAACCTGCAGTTTGAAAAACCGTGGGGCATCGCGATCAACCAGAGCACCGGCAACGTCTACGTCGCGGACCGCGGGAACAACCGGATCGAGGAGCTGAGCTCCTCCGGGACGTGGGTAGCCAACTTCGGCACCTCCGGCGAAAGTACGCTGAAAGAACCGACGGGCGTCGCCCTTGACGTCTCGGGCAACCTCTTCGTCAGCGACAAGGCCAACAACCGGGTCGTCGAGTTCGGCCCAACGGGAACCTTCATTCGTGCGTTCGGCACGCTGGGCTCGGGCAACGGGCAGCTGAGCGCCCCGCTCGGCATCGCGATCTCAGAAGGCTCGGTCTACGTGGTCGACTCCGCCAACAGCCGCGTCGAGCAGTTCTCCTCGATCGGCTCCTACATCGGGCAGTTCGGCAGCAATGGAGCGGGCGCCGGCCAGTTCAAAGAAGCCGTGGGGATCGCTGCGAACCCGAGCTCCGGCGTCCTCTACGTAGCCGACCTCTCGAACTCTCGGATCTCGGAGTTCAGCCCGGCCGGGCGCCTCCTGACCGAATGGGGCACGTGGGGTCCCAAACACGAAAACTCCTCGCCGAACAACGTAGCCGTCGCCGCGAACGGCACGCTCTATGACTCGAACCTCCACAGTGGCCAGGTGCTGAGCTGGACCCCGCCAGAAGCCGGTGCCGCGAAACTGAACTACAACTCGCAGTTCGGCTCAAGCGGCTCGGGCAACGGGCAGTTCTCCTCGCCGAAGTACACGGCGCTCGACGGCGAAGGCAACGTGTGGGCCACGGACTGCGGCAACAACCGGATCGAGAAGTTCTCAGCCAAAGGCGCCTTCATCGCCGCCTACGGCAAAGCCGGCTCAGGCGAAGTCCAGTTCAGCTGCCCAACGGGTATCGACATCAACCAGAGCACCGGCAACGTCTACGTCTCCGACAGCGAAAACCACCGCATCGAGCAGCTCACGTCGGCTGGCGCCTACGTCAGGAGCTTCGGCACCTCCGGCTCGTGCACGCTGACCAAGCCCGGGGGCCTGAAGATCGAAACGTCCTCGGGCAATGTGTGGGTGCCGGACCTGAGCGCGAACAAAATCTGCGAGTTCTCCTCGAGCGGAGCCTACGTTGCCGCCTACGGCAGCGAAGGCTCAGGCGAAGTCCAGTTCAAGAAGCCGGTCGCGATCGCCTTCTCCGGCGCAAACCTCTACGTCACCGACGAGCTGAACCATCGGGTAGAGGAGCTCTCGAACACCGGCGCCTACATCCGCGCCTGGGGCATCGAAGGCAAAGGCAGCGGCGAATTCTACGCGCCAGAAGGGATCGCCAATGATGGAGCCGGGAACCTCTACGTCGTCGATGACGGCGCCGCACATGTCGAGGAGTTCACGTCGGCTGGTGTCTACCGCGGGACCTTTGGCACCGGCGGCAGTGGCGAAGGGCAGCTGAAAGGCCCGGTCGGCGACATGATTGACGCTGCCGGGAACCTTTATGTCGTCGACAACGAAAATAACCGTGTGCAGAAGTGGTCGTCGTTCAACCCAGCGGTGCACGACTCCCAGGCCATCTACTACAGCGCGGCCGGCGAAGCCGGCATCGCCGAATGCCGCAACCACCCCGAATGGGCCAACCTCCCGTGCCTCACCAAGCCAGTGGCACAACCGAAAACAACTGGCCTGCCCGAACTCGCGGTGACTGAACATAACTCCTACAACATGTGGGAGGAGCCGGAACTGACCACAGAGCATTTCGGCGTGGTCACGCGCACCGCCACTGCGACCTACGACGCGGCCGGGCGCGCGAAAACGACCGCGACGAGCTCGACCGAAGGCGTCGCGCTGCCGACCATTACCTATAGCTACACCGCTGAATCAGGGGCGGAAACGGGCCAGCTGACCAGTCAGAGCATCACAATCGAAGGTAAAACCAAGAAGGTCACGAACGTCTTCGACACGCTGGGTGAGATCGCTTCTTACACCGACGCCGACGGGAACACCTCTACCGACGAATATGACGTCGATGGGCGCACCAAGAACATTAACGACGGGCGGGGCACCCAGACTTACACTTACAGCGCAACCTCAGGCCTGCTGAGCGAACTGGTTGACTCCTCTGCAGAAGGCATGAAATTCACCGCCTCCTACGATGCAGACGGCAAACTGCTCACCGAGGGCTACCCGAGCGGGATGAACGCCAACTACACCTACAGCCCAACCGGCGATGCGATAGCGCTAGAATACAAAAAGACCACTCATTGCACCGAAGAACACGAAAAATGCAAGTGGTTCACGGACTCGGTGATCCCCTCGATACACGGGCAGTGGGTCGAACAGACCAGCACCTTGTCCCACCAGGCCTACACATACGACGCAGATGGACGCCTCTCCCAAGTGCAGAACACCCCGACCGGCCAAGGCTGCACCACTCGCGTCTACCGCTACGACGAAGAGACCAACCGCACCGGTCTGACGACGCGCGAACCAGCTGCCGAAGGGAAATGCGCGACTGAAGGAGGCACAACGGAAGCGCACATCTACGACGAAGCCGACCGGCTGATCGATCCCGGTGTGACTTATAGTGCCTTCGGGGATACCACGACACTACCTCCAGGCGATGCCGGTGGTTCGGCACTCACGAGCGCCTACTACGTCAACGATCAGCTTCAGAGTCAGACGCAGAATGGCGAGACGATCAGCTACAACCTTGACCCTGCGGGGCGTACGCGGGAAACGGTTTCGACCGGGAAAACGGCTTCGACGATTGTGTCACACTACGCGGGCTCGGGCGACTCGCCCGCATGGACGGTCAATCTCTCCGGTGAAGCCATTCGCAGCATTTCTGGCGTCGACGGCTACCTTGCGGCCATACAGAAAGGTGTGGAACCCCCGGTCCTGCAGCTGACCAACCTTCATGGCGACGTCGTCGCGACAGCCTCCAAGAACGAATCGGCAACGGAACTCGCGTCGAAGGTCGACACAAGCGAGTTCGGGGTACCGACAGTGACTACGCCGCCGCCGTACTCCTGGCTGGGGGGCGACGAGCTCCCGACGGAATTGTCGACCGGTATCGCGGCCATGGGTGTACGATCGTATGTACCGCAGCTCGGACGCTTCTTGCAGACCGACCCTGTGCCTGGCGGATCGGCAAACAGCTACTCGTACACCTTTGGTGATCCTGTCGATACCTCCGACCCTTCCGGGGAATACACCATCGAACTTGACGAATTCGATGAAAGTTACGAGAACGAACAGGCAGCAGCAGCAGCTGCCGCTCGGGCGGCGGAAATCCGTGCTGCGGAAGAAGCGGCGGCGCGCGCTGAGGCGGAAGAACGTGCGGCACAGGCCGCCCAGGAAGCAGAACTGGCTAGGATCTTGGGCGAAGGGGCTGGGCTAGTGGTTGAAGGAGGAGGCAACAGCGGTGGGGGGTGCTCAGGCACAAGAGCTTGTGTGGCGGTGGGTGGATGCCCGAGCATTCACGATCCTTGCTACCCGAAAAACGGCATGACGACGGCTCCCACACTCGAACACAGTAGCCGTTGCCGCAGTGGCAAGGAATACCACGATAGATGTGTAGTCAATCGCAGTGAGGGCCCAAGTGCCTCCGAGTGCGCGACGGAGAGAAAGATCGTCTTTGGGGGAGGCTTTACGGGGCTAATCTCAAAAGCGGCTGGCGTAGTCGACCTATTTGCCAGTACTCTAGTGGCTCAGCGGTGTGGAATCTGACATAGGTCAGGTGTGTGAGCGTTGAACTGGCGAGAGCGACTTGTTGCATACATAGGCTGGATTGCTCCGCCACTTGTAGGAGCAGCGCTTGCCCTGCCATGGTGGGCAACGCTACTGCTGGTTGCTCCAGCGACGGGCTGGTATTTGACGACGCTATGGCGAAACCACCTCGGAGAGCGCGTCAAATGGGATTGGGACCGCGTTCCAATCGTGTATGCCGTGCCAGGGGTAATTGTCATTGCGCTCGTCGTGCCGGGACTGTCGAGTTTGCAACGCTACGCTGGATGCTTTGCGGCGGCACTCCTGATTGTCGCTGACCTACTTCGCGGAGGACGCAACTAACACGCGTGGGAACGCGCTACTGAGCCAGCCCGGCATCGACGGAGACTCCGTCGCGTGGATTCGTCCGCGCGGAAGGAGAGCCTTCTGCGATGCCAAGAGGAAGAAAGTACCCACCAGAGTTGATCGAGCGAGGCGTTCGTCTGGCGCTTGAGAGCGGAC
>JBIOEW010000009.1:0-103461 GCA_044446425.1 Solirubrobacterales bacterium
GCCCGTTCGCCCGCCGCCCCCCACCCCCCCCCCCGCCACGCGCCCCGCGGGCCCCCCCCCCAAACCCACCCGCCCCCCGCGACAGGGCCCACCCCCCGGCCCCCCCCCGCGGCCAGGCGACCCCCCCCCCGCAACCCCCCCCACGGGCTTTTCGCGGCGGCCGAACAGGTCGCTTCGCTCAGGCGGCTTCCAGTTCGGTGACCGACGAGACCTTGTACGGCTCGCCTGGGCAACCGCCCGTGACAAGCATCCGCAGCCCCTGCGGGCCCGCATAGACCTTGCGCTTGGTCTCGGCGCCGACGCGCACGAGCGTCTCCGGGTCGAGCTCGACGCGCTCGCCTTCGACGTCCATCCAGCCCGAGCCCGACAGCACCGCAAAGACCTCTTCCTGGGCGCTGTCGGCATGGTCGTGTTCGGGGTAGTCCGCGTAGTCCGGCGGCAGCTGGATGATCTGCATGCCGAACGCAGTAACGCCGAGCTCGGCGCGGACCTTTACGAATCCGCCGCCGAAGCCGGTCTCCATCTCATTGATGCGCTTCGCTGTGTAATCGCTCATTAGTCGACACTAACCGATCGGCGAGGACGGTGAGGGCCGGGCTGCGGGCTGCGCTACGGCGCCGGCGCCATGACGATGCCGAGCTGGCGCGACTGCGCGAGCACGGTGCCGTCAGCCGCCCAGATCACGCCGTCCTCCTCGAAGAAGCCGTCCTGCACGAGGCCAGAGCGAAAGCGCGCGAAGCACAGCTCGTGCAGCGGCAGTCCGCCGGGGCTGTCTCCGTCGTCCGACCCGCCGCCGGCCGCCCTCGCAGCGGGCGCCAGCGCGGTGCGGAAGTGGACCGTCAGGTCGACCGTCGGCGTGCTCGCCGGGTCGCTGAGGCGGATGAACGGCGGCGAGAACAGGGCGTCGCTGAAGAACGCGAGCGAGATCGGGTCGATCGCGCGCGGCTCGGCCAGTCCCAGCCAGGCGCCGATCTCCATCGGCGCGTCGGAGCCGGTGAACGGCACCGCGTCGCTGCGACCCTGCACGACGATGTGGCGGGTGAACGGCGGCGCTCCCGCGAACAGCGGCACGCCTGCCTGGCGCACCGGGTCAGCCGGAGCCACGTCGGGCATCGGCAGCTCGAGCACCTCCGGGGCGCTCCACGGCACCGAGAAGGCCGCCAGCGCGAGCGTGATCAGCTTGCCCCGCTGCTCCATCCGCGCCGATAGCGTGCTCAGCGAGCGTCCGGCGCGCTCGATGCTCGTGACGATGCTGACCGGACCGGGTTGCGGCGCGCGGGCATAGTGGATCGTCAGCGAGCGCGGCGCACGGCTGGGGTCGGCCACGGTCTCGATCAGCGCGCGCATCAGCATCGCCGCGATGTAGCCGCCGTGCGGGCCGCGCCCGGCGCGCCAATCGGGTGAGACGTCGGCTGCGAACTCGACCTGCAGCGGCCGCTCGTCGGACTCGTTGCGGCGCAGCTCGCGCACCGCCGTGTCGCGGTCGAACGTGCCCAGCGCCGTGCGCGGCGGCGCCTGCGCCTCAGCCACGGACCAGGCGCTTGTAGGTGATCCGGTGCGGGCGGTCAGCCGCGTCGCCGAGCAGCGCACGGCGGTGCTCCTCATAGGCCTCGAAGTTGCCCTCGAACCAGGTGACCTGCGAGTCGCCCTCGAACGCGAGCACGTGGGTGGCCACGCGATCGAGGAACCAGCGGTCGTGGGAGATGATCACCGCGCAGCCCGGGAATTCGAGCAGCGCATTCTCCAGCGCGCGCAGCGTGTCCACGTCGAGGTCGTTCGTGGGCTCGTCCAGCAGCAGCAGGTTGCCGCCGCTGCGCAGGAGCTTGGCCAGGTGCACGCGGTTGCGCTCGCCGCCGGAGAGGTTGCCGATCTTCGCTTGCTGGCTCGATCCCTTGAAGTTGAAGCCCGCCGTGTACTGGCGCGAGTTGACCTCGCGCTCGCCCACTTTGAGGTGCTCGTAGCCTTCGGCGATCTCCTCCCACACGGTCTTCGCAGGGTCCAGCGCGTCGCGCGACTGCTCGACGTAGGCGAGCTGGACCGTCTCGCCGAGCTCGATCGAGCCGCTGTCGGGCGACTCCTCGCCGGTGATCATGCGAAACAGCGTCGTCTTGCCGGCGCCGTTGGCGCCGATCACGCCGACGATGCCGGCGCGCGGCAGGTCGAAGCTGAGGTCCTCGATCAAGAGCTTCTCGCCGAAGCCCTTGCGCAGGTCGTTTGCCGTGAGCACCTTTTCGCCCAGACGCGGGCCCGGCGGGATGTGGATCTGAACGTCCTCGAGCTTGACGTTGCGCTCCTCGGCGATCAGCTCCTCGTAGCGCGCCAGACGCGCCTTTGACTTGGTGCGTTTGCCCTTGGGGTTCGTGCGCACCCATTCGAGCTCCGCCGCGATCGTGCGTTCGCGCCCCTTTTCCGAGCGCGCTTCCTGCGCCAGGCGCGCCTGCTTCTGCTCGAGCCAGCCCGAGTAGTTGCCCTCGTAGGGGATGCCCTTGCTGCGATCGAGCTCGAGGATCCAGCCGGCCACGTTGTCGAGGAAGTAGCGGTCGTGGGTGACCGCGACGATCGCGCCCTTGTACTCGGAGAGATGCTGCTCCAGCCAAGCGACCGACTCCGCGTCGAGGTGGTTGGTGGGCTCGTCGAGCAGCAGCAGGTCGGGCGCCGAGAGCAGCAGGCGGCACAGCGCAACGCGGCGGCGCTCGCCTCCCGAGAGCATGCTCACGTCGGCGTCTGGCGGCGGCAGGCGCAGCGCGTCCATCGCGTATTCCAGCTGCGTGTCGAGGTTCCACGCGTCGGCCGCTTCGATCTTCGCCTGGATGCGGCCGAATTCCTCGGCCGTCTCCTCGGAGTAGTTCGCCGCCAGCTCATTGAAGCGGTCGAGCAGCGCCTTCGTCTCGGCCATGCCCTGCTCGACGTTGCCCTTGACGTCCTTGGACTCGTCCAGGTGGGGCTCCTGCTCGAGCATCCCGACGCTCGCTCCGGGGGCCAGCTGGGCCTCGCCGCGGTACTCCTGATCGACGCCCGCCATGATCCGCAGGAGCGTCGACTTGCCGGCGCCGTTGTAGCCGAGCACGCCGATCTTCGCCCCTGGGTAGAAAGCGAGCGTGACGTTGTCGAGCACCGTCTTGTCCGGCGGATGTAGCTTCGACAGACGGTGCATCGTGAAGATGTATTGAGAGGACATTGGCAGGCAGGATAGGACCTCGCCCGGGTCGCTAACGTTGTCGGGTCATGCCCACGACCGTCCTCGATGTCGAGCAGCACCTGCTCCTGCTGGAGCTGGAGGCGCCGTTTGACAAGCGCGATGTGCAGCTCGCCCGCAGGGCCATGGCCAAGCGCTGGCACCCCGACATCGCGCCGGCCGGGCGCCAGTTCGAGCACGAGCGCCACCTGAAGGCGATCAATGAGGCAGCCGACCAGCTCGAGCGCCTCGCCGAGGGCTCGCGCGGGGGCAAGGTCTCCGAGAACGCAGTGCGCGCCTCGGCTGCCGCCGCCCGGCGCGAGCGCGAGGAGGCCGGCCGCCGCGCCTACGAGGCCGAGCAGCGTGCCCGCGCTCACGCCGCCGACAAAGCCAAGCACGACCCGTTTGCCAGTCGTGTGCCCGATCACTCCGTCGTGCACCGCTATGCGCGCTGCCTCTCCTACCCCGAGTGGGGCGTCGGCACGGTCGCCGGCATCTACTTCACCGAGGATCCCGATGGCGGCGATGACGTACAGCAATGGGCGCGCGTCAAATTCAGCCATGGCGTGCGCACGGTGCCGGCCGGCAGCCTGCGCTTCGTCGACTTCTCAAAGCCCGACCCGGCCGAGGAGCGCGTCGAGCGTTTCACGATCGCCGCACAGCGCGCGATGGCCGAAGGCGAGTACGAGCTCGCCGCGCAGCGGCTGATCTACGCGCGCGACGCCGAGCCCGACAACGTCGCCGTGCTGCGGCTGATGACGCTCGCCTTCTGGCAGGCCGGCAGGCTCGAGGAGGCTGCCCGCGCCGTGCGCGACTGGGCGCGCGTCGACGGAGCCCGACCGGCCGCGCACCGCTTCGCCTCGCGCATCTACGAGGATATCGGCGCGGTCGACCTCGCCGAGGAGGCCGCCGAGCGGGCCGTGCAGCGGGGACCTTCAGACGCCGGCGCATGGGAGCGCCTCGGTCGGTTGCGTCTGCGCCTGATGGATCGCGAGGGCACGCTCGAGGCGCTGCGTCGCGCGACCGCGCTCGGCGCCGGTGAGGAGGTTCGCGAGCTGATCGTCCAGGCGCTCGCCATCGAGCCCAGCATGGCCGGTTAGCTGTACTTGTCGATCAGCGTCTTGATGTAGCCGGCGTACGCCCTTGCCGTCGGCGCATCCGTGATCGTCAGCTGGTTCTCAGCATTACCCTCGGCGTTCTTTGAGAAGTTGTAGCTACCCGTCACGACCAGCTCCTCGTCCTTCACCAACGTCTTGTTGTGCATGAAGTCATGCGGACCGTCTTCGCTGAATTTGGCCGACGGCTTCGCGACCAGGTGCGTCGCGACGTGATTGAACGTCGCGAGCGCTTCTTTGCTTGCCTGGTGGCCTTCGGCCGCGCTCTTTTCCCACCCTTTCTTGATCCCCTCCATCTCGCCGCCGTCGTAGACGCCGTCGATCTGGATGCCTTTCGCGATCGCAGCCTGCAGCGCGTTCAGCACCGCGTGTGAGGTGATCACCATCGAGGAGATACGCACCTTTGCAGTCGCTTCTCTGATTATCATCGCCAGGTGCGCGTCGATCTTCGCGCCCTCGCCCGGTGAGAACTGCCAGGCGACGTTAGCCCCGTTGATCGCCGTCGCGCCGTCATCGCCTTTGCCGGCTTTGCTGATCGTCCCCGCTTGCCACATTTCCTGGAAGTCCTGCTCATATGCCTTGGCCAGCGTCGGCGAGGTCAAGCGCACGATGTTGTTCTCCTGGCGTGTCCACGCGCCATCGGTGAAGTTCGCCGAGCCCATCCACACCGCCGCCGCATCGCTGTCGAGGTCGCGCACGACGTACTTGCTGTGCATCAGCTTGCCGCCCGGCGAGATGATCGGTTTCAGTTCGATCCGGGCGACCCCGCCGAAGTGTTCTTTGAGCCATTGCTCCGTGCCGACCGGCGCGGGGTCCGCCCCGTTCGCCTCGAATGCCGCGATCGTCTGGGCCGCCGGCTTGTTCGCGTCATAGCCGATGCGGATCTTCACCCCGCGCGCGGCCGCCTGCGTGAACGCGCCCGCCACCCTGCTCGCCAGCGTGCCGCTCAGTTTGAAGTCGTAGATGGCCACATCCAGGCTGGACTTGGCCGCTTCGACGAACTGCGCCAGCATTGCCGCCGTGTCGGCCGGCTGCTGTTTGGCATCGAAGTGCGCCGTGTCGCGCAGGAACGTCACCTCTAGATCGGTCATCGCGTCTCCTTCCCCGGAGTTGTCAAGGCGTCGCCTGGACCACATCTCACTGCGCCTCCCGGCGACATGACGACCTTACCAGTCAGTCGATTAGTTCACTATCTCGGAACAAAGGGGGGCTCGTAGGAGACGCGGCCGGGCAAACATGTGAAGGCGTCGGCCCGGCGTTACGAGCACCGGTGCGCGCTCTATGGGCTGAGCTCGAGTAGCCCGCTTCTCGTCCTAGAGAATGTTGACCGCGCGAGAGACGATCAGGCCGATCGTAAGCAGCGAGACGACCGACTGCACGCCCATGATGCACTTCGCCATCGGCGTCAGCGGCATCGTGTCGGTCGGCGAGAACGCGGTGTTGTTCGTCAGCGAGACGTACAGGTAGTCGACGAACTTCGGCCGCCAGTCGCGCGGCTCGATCCGATCGTCGGTCATCTGCGGAAACAGGAAGTCCGGCTGTCCGTCGTTGCCCGCCGCGCGTTTGCCGGGGCCGCCGCGGTCCATCTCCCAGTACCACAGCGCGAAGATCAACAGGTTCGTCAGCCAGATCAGCACGCCGGCGACGATCAGGCTGCGGCCGTCGGAGACGTGATGGTGCAGCAGGTAGTGCGTCAGCGCGCCGAGCGAGAAGATGTTCGCGGCGCTGACGAACGCCGTCAACGAGAGCGCGATGCGCCGGCGCCGCGGGTGCTCGTCCTCGACGACGTTCGGCGTCACCACGAACAGGCCGATCAGCAGCACGCCCTCGAGCGAGGGCACGAGCCATGACGGGCCGGCCGTCAGGGGCTCGGGCAGCAGCAGCTGGGTCCCGATCGCCACCAGCACCGTCAGCTGCGCCGGCCAGAATGCCTCGCTGTCAGGCGGTGGCGGGTAGGAGCGCCCGGCCGCGGCGGGTTGAGCAGCCACGACTCGCAGCGTACGGCGTGCATCGGCCGTAGCGCTAGCCTTGCCGAGGTATGGGCATCGAGAGCCCCGTCCACCTGCTGTTCATCGCCGTCGTCGCGCTCGTCGTGCTCGGGCCCAAGCGCCTGCCGGCGCTCGCCCGCGCGCTCGGGCAGGGCATCCGCGAGTTCCGTCAGTCACTCGACATCGGCGCCGGCGCTGAGGAGCAGAGCCCGCCGCCCGCCGCCAGCGCAGCCTCCGCACCGCATGCATCCTCCGAGACGCCCGCCCCGGCTCCGCCGCCCGACGCCTCCGACGCGACGGCCGGCGCACCCGCTCCCGCCGAGAGCGTGCAGACCCACCCCGCCGACTGACGCAAGCCTCCGGCTCGGCGCGGTGCCGCTGCTCGCGCCCGTCCGCACTCGCGACCATCCGCTTTCGCTTCGCCGGTAGGCTTGCCCCCGTCCTTTCCGACCAAGGAGCAACCGCCGATGAGCGCCGATGCCGCCGTCTCCACCGATGCCGTCCTGACCGAGCGGCGCGGGAACGTCCTGCTGATCACGATCAACCGCCCCGAGGTGCGCAACGCCGTCAACGGCGCCGTCGCCGAGGGCGTAGCCGGCGCGCTCGATCAGCTCGACGGCGACGACGGCCTGTCCGTCGGTGTGCTGACCGGCACCGGCGGCTTCTTCAGCGCCGGCATGGACCTCGGCGCCTTCGTCAAGGGCGAATCGCCGTGGTTCGGTGACCGCGGCTTCGCCGGCATCGCCCAGCGCGCCTCGCAGAAGCCGCTGATCGCCGCGATCGAGGGCTTCGCGCTGGCCGGTGGCCTGGAGGTTGCGCTCGCGTGCGATCTGATCGTCGCCGCCGAGGGCGCCAAAATGGGGATCCCCGAGGCCAAACGCTCGCTGATCGCCGCCGCCGGCGCGCTCTTGCGCCTGCCGCGGCGGATGCCCTACCACGTGGTCATGGAGCTCGCCCTGACCGGCGACCCGATGCCCGCCGAGCGCTTCCACGAGCTCGGCCTCGTCAACCGGCTCGCCGAGCCAGGCTCCGCCGTCGATGTCGCGATCGAGCTCGCCGAGCAGCTCTCCAAGAGCGGCCCGCTCGCGCTGATCGGCTCCAAGCGCATCCTGCAGGAGCAGTTCGACTGGAGCAGCGAGGAGATGTGGCAGAAGCAGGGCGAGATCACCGGGCCAGTGATGACCTCAGAGGACGCCAAGGAGGGCGCCAGCGCGTTCAAGGAAAAGCGCCCTCCCGTCTGGAAAGGGCGCTGATCAGCATGAAGATCGCCGAGGCGATCGACGTCATCGCTATTGGGGGTTTTGGTCAATCCAGCATTTGGAAGCTTGCCTGTGGCGATGTCGAGGACGCGATCGGGAAAGTCGACTGGCCCGTCGGTTCGGGGGCGTTTACAGTGAATCCGGCCAAGCATGGAAATGGCGTGAAGCCGATAAAGCTTCCGTGCACAGCCAGATTGCAAGAGTTGGGATGGCGGATCGAGGATCTGCCGCCACTCGCCTCTAACGTTCTTCACCCCGGCGACCTTGATGCCTTGGTTGTGCGTGACGGGCATTACGTTGCCTTCGAGTGGGAGACCGGAAATATCTCCTCGAGCCACCGAGCGTTGAACAAGCTGGTTCTGGGCCTGATTCACGGTGCCGTTATGGGTTGCATCCTCGTCGTACCGAGTCGGGCGCTCTATCCATATTTGACTGAACGGATAGGGAACATGGCAGAGCTCCGACCATACCTTCCTTTGTGGAGCGCAGCCACAGCAAAACTCAAGACTGCGACGTTGCGAATCTACGCGGTTGAGCAAGACCAAGTCGACGAAGATGCGCCTCTGATCCCGAAGGGAACGGACGGACGGGCCCGTATTTAGGCGGCGCGAGCCTCGACGAAATCGCTACTCAGATGGTGATGCAGGTCTTGCGAGCTAAAACGCTCGGCAATGACATCACAGCTCTCTATCTCTGACCCAATCCAAAAACGCCCAAGTCGCTCGGCGACGGCAAATGTGGTGCCGCTCCCTCCAAAAGGATCGAGCACTAGGTCGTCAGGCTCCGTCGACAGATGGAGCACGCGTTCAAGGATCTTCGTTGAGAGCTGATTCGCGCTTCGCTTCTTGCTCTTGAACTTCCAGTGCCTTACTGGAGGGACATCTGTCCACACATCTGTGAGGTTCACGCCGTTGGGGTTCATCGCCCCGCGGTGCCCTCCGTAGTCCTTGATCTCTCCGCCGCAGTGACGGCACGTCTCGATTGGAGTGCGGACCTTGCCAAAGGTCTTTGGCTTTCCCTTGGTGTAATAGAGAAGACCGTAGTGCGCCGGATAGAGTCTACGCGGTATCGGCAGGCCGAACTTGATGCTAAGCGCAATCCAATGTCGAAATTCCATCTCAAGCTCAAGCAGATATGCACCGAGCACAACGTTCCATCTGGGCAGGTTATAGAGAAAGAAGGCGCCCCCTGGCTTCAGAACTCGTACGCACTCACGAATCCATTCGTAAGTCCACTCAACATAGTCATTCTCCGCAAGTTTGTCGTTAACGCGATCGCCGTAATGCTTGCCAAGATTGAACGGCGGGTCAGCGAATACCGTGTCGATGCTCTCGCTGCTGACTGCGCGGAGCATCACCAGGCAGTCCTCATTAAAGAGGGCTCCGCGCGGGGTCGCCAGGATCGGACGAAGCTCAGATCGTGTCAGGATCGACGCCGGATCAAAGCCCGCGGTAGGAATGTGGGTTGCAGCCTCTGCGGTATCGAACATGGCCTAACGGATACGACGGTTGTCTACAGTGCTAGGCCGAACATTAGTTCGTGCTGCGGATGTCACCGCCCGAGGCGCTTCTTGCGCTTGCGCTGGCGGCGGATCTCGAGGAACCGCTTCCACAGAGCCCACATCAGCGCAGCCCCGGCGCCTTGCGCGGGTATTGCGAGATCGGCCGATCGAGGTCGATCGCGGTGGTGACGATGCGGTTCTGTTCGGCGATGTGCGCCGCCGGGTAGCCCTCGCCGGGGCTGGCGCGCTCAGGCCTGCCGATGAAGCCGAAGTGGATCTCCTGGGGCATGATCTGCATCAGGCGCGGGAACATGTGCGCGCGGGCGCCGACATTGCGCGGCTCCTCCTGCACCCACACGACCTCTTGCAGCTTCGGGTAGCGGCGCATCAGCTCGAGGATCTGGCCTTCGGGGAAGGGGTAGAGCAGCTCAACCCGCGCCACCGCGAGGCCCGGGTGCGAGGCGCGGTCGGGATGGCCGACGAGGTCGTAGTAGACCTTGCCCGTGCACAGCAAGAGGCGTGTGACCTGCGCATCGTCGACGCCCGGCTCGGCCAGCACCGGGTGAAAGCGCGAGCCCTCGGCCATGTCGGCGATCGTGTTCGTCGCCTGCGGCAGGCGCAGCAGCGACTTCGGCGTCATCACGATCAGCGGGCGCTGCTTGGCGATCCGCGCCTGGCGGCGCAGCAGGTGGAAGTACTGCGCCGGCGTCGTCGGGCTCGCCACGCGGATGTTGCCCTCGGCGGCCAGTGCGAGGAAGCGCTCCAGGCGCGCCGAGGAGTGCTCGGGGCCCGAGCCCTCGTAGCCGTGGGGCAAGAGCAGCGTCAGGCGCGAGGTCTGCCCCCACTTGGCCAGCCCCGAGACGATGAACTGGTCGACGATCACCTGCGCCGAGTTGACGAAGTCGCCGAACTGCGCCTCCCACAGCACGAACGTCTCCGGCGCCTCCTGGCTGTAGCCGTACTCGAAGCCCATGCACGCGAGCTCCGACAGCGGGCTGTTGTGCAGCTCCAGTGGCGCCAGCGCGTCCGGCAGGCTCTGGATCGGGCACACCGTCTGGCCGGTCTTCGCGTCGTGCAGGACCATGTGGCGCTGGCTGAACGTGCCGCGCTCGGTGTCCTGGCCGGTCAGGCGGATCGGCGTCCCTTCGGTCAACAGCGAGCCGAACGCCAGCGCCTCGGCGTGCGCCCAGTCGACGTGGCCGTCCTCGCCCAGCGCCTCGCGCCGGCGCTCGAGCTGTTTGATGAGCTTCGGGTGGACCGTGAAGCCCTCCGGTACGCGCAGCAGCTCCTCGCCGAGCTCGCGCAGGCGCTCCGCCGGCACCGCCGTCTCGACCTCCGGACTCGGCGAGCGGTCGAGCTCGTACTCGCCCGTCTGGTGCTCGCCGTGCTCGGCCGCCGCCGCGATCTTCGCCTTCAGGCGCTGGTGCAGCAGCGTCATTTTGTCCCAGACCTCCTGTGCCTGGGCGTCGACCTCCTCCTGGGAGACGACGCCTTCTGCGACCAGGCGGTCGGCCCACAGCTCGGACACGCGCTTCTTCGTCTTGATCTTCATGTACATCTCCGGCTGCGTGTAGGCCGGCTCGTCGGACTCGTTGTGGCCGAAGCGGCGGTAGCCGATCAGGTCGATCAGCACATCGTGGCCGAACTCCTGGCGGAACGCGAAGGCCAGGCGCACGGCGCTCATGCACGCCTGCACGTCGTCGGCGTTGACGTGCACGATCGGTACGTCGAAGCCCTTTGCCAGGTCCGAGGCCCAGCGCGTCGAGCGCGCGTCGTCGGGGTCCGTCGTGAAGCCCACCTGGTTGTTCGTGATGATGTGCACCGTGCCGCCGACCTTGTAGCCGTCGAGCGCCTGCAGGTTGAGCGTCTCCGAGACGACGCCCTGCGCCGGGAACGAGGCGTCGCCATGGATCACGATCGGCACGGCCGCGTCGGTGTCCTGATGCGCGCGCGAGCCCTGGCGCGTGGTCTGCGCCGCGCGCGTCGCGCCCTCGACCACCGGGTAGACGTACTCCAGGTGGCTCGGGTTGGACTCGAGGTTGACGCGGATCGTCTCGCCGTCGCCGAGGTCGTAGGAGCCCTGCGTGCCGTGGTGGTACTTGACGTCGCCCGTGCCGCCCTGCGGGATCGTCGTGACCGCCTCGAGCGTCGAGGCGCCCTCGAACTCGGCGAAGATCGTCTCGTAAGGGCGGCCCAGGTTGTGCGCCAGCACGTTCAGGCGGCCGCGGTGGGCCATCCCGATCACGACCTCCTTGCCGCCGTGCGCCGCCGACAGCCTGATCAGTTCGTCGACCATCGGCACCGTCATGTCGAGCCCCTCGATCGAGAACTGGTGCTGGCCGAGGTAGGCCTTGTGCATGAAGCGCTCGAGCGCATCGACCTTGACCAGCCGGCGCAACAGCCAGCGTGCTTCGTCGTTGGTCAGCGGCTCGCGGAACGCGCCCGACTCGATGTGCTCGCGCAGCCACACGCGCTGGCGATGTGAGGCGATGTGCTCGATCTCATACGCGATCGTGCCGCAGTAGGTCTCGCGCAGGTGCGGCAGCGCGTCGACCAGCGTCGCGCCGGGCACGTACATGTTCAGCACCTTCGCCGGGATCCGCGCCTGGATCTCCGGCGTCAGGCCGAGCGGCTCCGGGTCGAGGCCAGGGTCGCCCTCGGGCTCTGAGTCCAGCGGGTCCAGGCGCGCCGCCAGATGCCCGTGGCTGCGGTAGCGGCTGACCAGCGTGCTCGCCGCGTGCACCGCGCGCAACAGCTCTTCGCTCGCTCCGCCGACACTCGCCGAGGGGGCCGTGCCGGCTTGCGCCGCAGCCGAGGCGGCGGCTGCCGGCGCCGGTGGCGGGGGCGGTGGGCCGAGTTCGACGCCGAGCGAGGCGAACACGCCCTCGTAGAAGCCGCGCTCGCCCTGCAGGTATTCCTCGATCCGCGCCAGGAAGCGCCCCGACTCGGCGCCCTGGATGATGCGGTGGTCGTAGGTCGAGGTCATCGTCATGACCTTCTCCGCGCCGATCATCTGGCCGATCTTGGCCAGGCCCGGCGGGTAGGCGATCGAGCCCGTCGCGATGATCGTGCCCTGGCCCGTCATCAGGCGCGGAACGGAGGCGATCGTGCCGATCCCGCCCGGGTTGGTCAGCGTCAGGTTGCCGCCGACGAGGTCATCCGCTGTCAACGTGTTCGTGCGCGCCTTCTCGACCAGCGCGTCGTAGGCCGCGACGAAGCGCTCGAACGGCATCCGCCCGGCGTCGCGGATCACCGGCACCATCAACGTGCGCCGGCCGTCCTTCTTCTCCACGTCGACCGCCAGGCCGAGGTTGACCTGGCCGTCGTGCACGCGGTGGGGCTTGCCGTTGAGGACTTCGAAGTGATCCGCCATCACCGGCATGTCGTCGGCCGCGCGCGCGATCGCGTAGGCGATCAGGTGCGTGAAGGAAACCTTGTGCTCGGTCGCCTTCAGCTCCTTGCGCCGCCGATCGAGCATCGTCACCGGCAGCGTGCGGAAGCTCGTCGCCGTCGGGATCTTGCGCGACTGCTCCATGTAGCGGGCGAGCGCCGCCGCGCCGCCGCGCATCAGCTCCGTCTCGGCCTGCGCCGGGGCCGAGGCGGCGCCGTCGCTCGCGCTCTGCGCCGTGCGCGCAGCGCCGTTGCCGCCCGCCGCCGAGAGCACATCGGACTTGACGATCCTGCCGGCCGGGCCGCTGCCCGATACCTGCGCCAGGTCGACGCCCTCGGCCTGTGCGACGCGCGCCGCGACCGGCGAGATCTTGAGGTCCTCCGGGACGGCGCTCGTCGCGGAGGCGCTCGCGCTGGAAACGTCGCTCGCCGTGGCGCCCGCGTCAGAGCCGCCCTGCGGCGCCGGGGCTCCTGCCTGCTCACCGGAGGAGATCCGCGCGATCACCTGCCCGACCGTGACCGTCTCGCCCTCCTGCGCGAGCAGCTCCGCGATCATGCCGCTCACGGGAGCCGGGAGCTCGACGTCGACCTTGTCCGTCGAGATCTCGACGATCGTGTCGCTCTCCTTGATGAAGTCGCCCACCTTGGCGCGCCATTCGAGGATCGTGCCCTCCGAGACCGACTCGCCGGCGGCCGGCGTCACGACATCTACGAGCTGACCGCCGGCAGCGGCAGCGGCGGCGCTCGTCGCGGGCGCCTCTGCCCCGCCGGCGCTCGCCTGCGCGGCCTCTGCCGAGGCGGCGGCGCCCTCGGCCGGCGCGCCCTCCGCGGGTGTCTCTGCCTCGGCGTGCGCAGCGCCGTTGCTCGCGCCGTTCTCGCCTGCGCCCTGCGTCGCGGCGGCGCCGTTGCCGCCGCCGCTCGCGTCCACCCCGGCGCCCTCGCCGCCGCCGACCGCGATCCGCGCGATCACCTGGCCGACCGTGACCGTGTCGCCCTCCTCGACGAGCAGCTCCGTGACGACACCCGTCGCCGGGGCCGGCAGCTCTACGTCGACCTTGTCGGTCGAGATCTCGACGATCGTCGCGTCAGCCTTGATCGCGTCGCCGACCTTGACATGCCATTCGAGGATTGTTCCCTCAGTGACCGACTCGCCGGCGGCAGGGGTCACGACGTCGATTATCTGCTCAGCCGTGGTGCCTGTGGCCATTGATTCCCTACTCTAGCGCGGCGCGTTGGCGTTGCTCACGGATGAACTCGAAGCTGCCGAAGAACGGCCCGACGCCACCCAGCACGGCCACCGCGACGGCCAGTCGGAGAGAGACGATCCGCAGTCGCGCGGCCGCCAGGCAGGCGAGCGACATGAAGATCCACAGCAGGCCGTGCGTGAGGCCGAGCACGAACGTGAGCGGCTGCGGGTTGCCCGCAGCGAAGGCGCAGATCAACAGCGCCACGTACACGCAAGAGTGAAAGAACGACGTCCACTTCAGGCGCGTGAACGTGAGCGGCCCGGCGGCGTCGCGGAAGCCCCCCGCAGGGCCGCCGGCAACGCTGTGACGTGGGTGCGCCGCGTCGCCGGGGTGCGCCGTGTCGCTCACTCCGAGAGCCAGCGGGCCATGCGCGGCAGCGCCTCGCCTGCCTCCGGCGGCCACTCGTCGATCTCGGCCGGCCACCAAGCGAACTCGTCGTGCTCCGCGTCTGGCTTCACAGTGTCCTCGGCGCCCTCCGGGATCCACGCCTGGCCGACGAACATGATCATCCTCTGGGGGAGGCAGATCAGCGCCTCGCCGCGCACGCGCTCCGGCGCGACGGCCCACTCCTCGTCGAGCTCGCGCACGAGCGTGTCGGCGGGGCTCTCGCCGAGGTCCACCGCGCCGCCGGCGCCCAGCGCCCAGCGCCCCGCCCAGGAGGCGACCCACGGCGCGCGCCGTCCGGCCAGCCAGCGCCCGTCGGCCGAGCGCGTCACGCACACCGCGGCCATGCTGTGCGAGGCGTCGCCCGCCACCAGCCGCAGCGCCCAGCGCAACGGCTGCAGCTCGATCGCCAGCCCCTGCTCGTCGGCGCGAAAGTCGACCAGGCGCGCCGCCACGCCGTCGTGGCTCGGCGAGCCACGCTCGCGCAGACCCTCGATCGCGGCGTCGGCCGCCTCGCTGTGCGCCGCCGGCGGCTCGTACTCGTCCTCGCGCCAGTGCGCCTCGATGCGGTCGAGCTCCCACGGGCCGCGGGCGAGGACTTCGGGGGCTTCGCTGGAGTGAGCGTTCTGTTGCGCGGACATGGGCGGGCCGTGGAGCTGACGAGACCCCGGCAGGCGCATGACGCGCCCGCTCGGGCGGCTGTAACGCTAGTGAGCATAGACTCGCGCGCGTGAACGTTCGTCGCTTCAAGCACTGGGGCTGGGGCTATGAGGACCAGCAGCCGACCGACGAGGCGATCCGCCAGACGGCCTCGCTCGCGGCGGGGCACCTGGGTCTGGCCGTCTCGGAGCCCGAGGCGCCGGTTGCGCTCGAGCACGTGCAGCTGCGCGAGCCGCGTGTACGCCCGCCGGCCGAGCTCGCCGAGATCTGTGCGAGCGACGATCATGCACGCGCCTCGCATGCGCTCGGCAAGTCCTACGTCGACGTCGTCGAAGGCTTTCGCGGTCGCTTCGCGCACCCACCCGACTTCGTCGCGCGCCCGCGCGAGGAGGCCGACGTCGAGCGGTTGCTGCAGTGGTGCGCCGCCGAGGGCGTCGCGGCGATCCCCTTCGGCGGCGGCACGTCCGTCGTCGGCGGCGTGACGCCCGAGGTTTCGTCCTCGTTCAACGGCGCAGTCACGCTCGACCTGCGCGCACTCGACCGCGTGCTCGAGGTCGACCCGGTCTCGCGCGCCGCGCGGATCCAGGCCGGCGCGGCCGGGCCGGCGCTCGAGTCCCAGCTCGGCGAGCACGGGCTGACGCTGCGCCATTTCCCGCAGTCGTTCGAGTACTCGACGCTCGGCGGCTGGATCGCCACGCGCGCCGCCGGGCACTTCGCGACGGGCCGCACGCACATCGAGGAATACGTCGAGTCGGCCCGCGCGATCACGCCGGTCGGCGTGTGGCAGTCGCGCAGGCTGCCCGGCTCGGGCGCCGGCCCCAGCCCCGACCGCATGCTGGCGGGCTCGGAGGGGACGCTCGGCGTGATCACCGAGGCGTGGGTGCGCGTGCAGCCGCGACCGGAGCACAAGCGCTCGGCGGGCGTGCGCTTCGACAGCTTCGTGGCCGGCGCGGAGTGCGTGCGGGCGCTCTCCCAGTCCGGCCTGGAACCGGCCAACTGCCGCCTGATCGACGCGCGCGAGGCGGCGATGACGATGGCCGGCGACGGCAGCCACGCGCTGCTCGTGCTCGGCTTCGAGTCGACCGACCATCCGGTCGACGATGCGCTCACACGGGCGCTCGAGATCTGCGCCGAGCACGGCGGCGTCGTGCCCGAGGCGCGCACCTCCGCGGGCGCGGGCGCAAGCGGCGCAGGCGGAGCCGAGGCGGCCGGCGGCGGCGACGCGGTCAGCTCCTGGCGCGAGGCGTTCCTCGGCGCGCCGTACGTGCGCGACGTGCTCGTCGCGATCGGCGTGCTCGCGGAGACGTTCGAGACGGCGATCACGTGGGATCGCTTCGCCGCCTTCCACAAGCGCGTCAAAGCGGCCGGCGAGGAGGCGCTGCGCGAGGTGTGCGGCGACGGCGGGCGCGTGACGGCGCGCTTCACGCACGTCTACGCCGACGGGCCGGCCGTCTACTTCACCGCGATCGCCCCCGCCCGTCGCGGCGAGGAGGTCGAGCAGTGGGGAGCCGTCAAGCAGGCCGTGTCGGAGGCGATCATCGCCGAGGGCGGAACGATCACCCACCATCACGCCGTTGGGCGCGATCACCGGCCGTGGTATGACCAGCAGCGACCGGAGCCGTTCGCGCTCGCCTTCGCCGGCGCCAAAGCCGCCGTCGACCCGCGCGGCGTGATGAACCCGGGCGTGCTCGTCGACCCGCGCGTGCTGATCGATCCGGGCGCGCGGATCGCGCCGGCCTCGATATGAAAATCGCAGTGCTCGGCCCAGGCGGCGTCGGCGGCCTGCTCGCGGGGGCGCTCGAGCGCGCCGGCGAGGAGACGATCGTGGTCGCGCGCGAGTCCACGGCGGAGCTGATCGCCGAAGACGGGCTGCGCGTCGGCAGCGTCACGCTCGGCGAGTTCATCGAGCGCCCGCGTACGACGACGAAGCTGCAGGAGCCGGTCGACGCGCTGATCGTCGCCACCAAGGCGGCTGGGCTCGAGGCGGCGCTGCAGCGGATCGCCGTCGACCCGCCGGTCGTGCTGCCGCTGCTCAACGGCCTCGACCACATCGCGCTGCTGCGTGAGCGCTTCGCGCCGGAGACGGTGCTGGCAGGCACGATCCGCGTCGAGGCCGACCGTCCGGAGCCGGGCGTGGTCGTGCACACGAGCCCCTTCCTGCTCATCGAAATGGCAAGTCGCTACGAGTCGGCTCGCGCGGGCATGGCGGAGCTCGCACGCGTGCTGAGCGAGGCCGGCGTCAAGGCACACGGAGAGTGGCCCATCTCGGCGCGCTCGGAAGCGCAGGTGATGTGGTCGAAGCTCGTGCGCCTGAACGCGCTGGCCTGCACGACGAGCGCCTACGACAAGCTGCTCGGCGAGATCCGCTCGACGCCTGCGCTGCGCGCCGACCTGGTCGGCGCGATCGAGGAGTCCTGCGCGACCGGCCAGGCCGAGGGCGCTGAGGACGTCAACCCGCAGAAGGCGATCGACGAGCTCGAGCGCGCGCACGAGACGCTCGGCAGCTCGATGCAGCGCGACATCGCCGCCGGGCGCGAACCAGAGGTCGACGCGATCCCCGGTTCGGTGCTTCGCGCCGCCAAGCGCCACGGGCTGAAGTGCCCGAGGATCGAGCGGCTCGTGGCGATGATCCTCGCGCGCGTGGAGGGCGTCGAGTAAGTAACACGCCAGTGGGGCTGCGCTATTTTCCTGGCTATTGAGGCGTGCGCGTTCGTAGAAATCAAGTTCCAATAGTCACGATTGTGCTATAAGCTGGTGCCTCTTTACGGATGGAGATGGCGCTGACGCTTGCCGTATGTGCAAGCACGGCAGCGGCGGGAGCGTGCTCAGGAGGAGCCAATGAAGAACGGTAATGGCCGTGAGGCCGTAGGCAGGCAAGCTGTTCAGGTGCACCCGATGAACGGCAGCCCGGCAACACCGCCTGTTCAGAACGGCGCCGGAGATATGCCTGGCAGCAAGCAGACCAAAGCCAGCATCACTCGGCTGGCGGACATGCTGATGGCCAGGCATGTGCGCGTCGCAACACCGGACAGCATGGTCCGGGTGGAGCTCTCTGAAGATCTGAACAATTCACTTGAGCTTCCCGAGCTCGTCGAGCGTGACATGCATTGCGTGGCAATCGTCGGCGCAGGCGCGAGCGCCCCGCTTGTCGATCGAGCCAACGACCTCGCAGACGAGCTCGAGGAACGGTTTGAACGAGACGAGACCGAGTTGAACCGGCTGTCCCTTGTGTACGGCTCCGACATAGAGCATTTCGAGACTCGGCTGATTGCCCTGAGCAAGAACCCCGAGACCATGCGCGAGGTCCGGAAAACGATCTCGGAAAAGTACAGCCTCAAGCATCCGACGCTGCTCGGCTATGAGCTGCTCGCACACCTTCTGAAGCACCGGTTCATCGATGCGATCATCAGCTGCAACTTCGACGAGCTGCTCGATCGCTCGCTGGACGACGAGCTTGACGCCAGCGAGTACAAACACGTCATATCCGAGCGCGACTGCAACGACCTGCAGCTCGATCCCTCCGCCACCGACTACGTCCCGCTGTACGTCAAGCTGCACGGTACCGCCAGCGAGCCGGACAGCCTGAGGTTCACGCCAGATTCCTATTACTCGATCCCTGATCGCATCTCCAACGTCGTGAGGGAACTCCTCCATGCCGAGCACTGTGTTGTCGCCAATGTCGGGTCTGGGCTCGCGACATTTGATCTCCAGCAGGTGCTGGGTATCCCCCGGAAACTCGACGTGTTCAACCTGAGCCTGGAGCCAGTGGAGCAGTCTGTGAGTCGGAAGATCGACGAAGTTCGCAAAAGCGAATTGCCAGAGATAGACGAGACTGACGGGACCGCCCGAAGGAGGCAGTCAAACGGCAAGCCGGAGTACAAGTCGACGGTCGGCAAGTGGCTCCACGAGTGTCAGATATCTAAATACAACTGCGACAATCTGCTCAAGGTCCTTACCGATACGCTTCGCTGTCGGGCAGCCAGAGGCGATAGCGACAGCGATTGTGGGAACGGCGGTCTGGTTCGGTTCAGATCGGTTCGGCGGCATGAAGTGGTTGCGGATCTGCTCGGCCCGGAGACTGTGACCTCGCGGTCCACGGTCGCGCCGCAATGGGCTGAACCCGAGGCGATCGAGTACACCAGGCGACGCACGATTCTCGAGCTCGCCCTCGCGGGTGCCAAGGCACGAGGCCTCCTCCAGTTGGGCCCGCTTGTGCTCGATCGGCCAGCACGATATTTCGACGACTTCCGGCGACTGACGAAGGGCACGGGTGAAAGCTGGGCGGCGCTCTGCGCGGCTGCGGGATTGGATGAGGGGCAGGACAATCCGGACGTGCTCGTCAGTCGGGAGGATCTCCGACCCCCAGATGCGGACGCCGTAAAGAGCGTCAACGAACGGGACCGTCCAGATACACAAGCGCTCAATCGATTCGACCCGGAGGCGCTCGCCCAACACGTGATGGCACGTGTGAAGAACGCGAACTCAAACGACGTTTTGATGAGCAATCTCCGAGATACTTTCGACGAGATCCAGAACGAGTCCGAGATCGAGCTTCACATGCGCGACGATCGCGTCTGCTCGAAGGCCTTCAGGCGGCCGATGACGCTTCCAACCGCCACGTCGCTCGAGGCGTACACGCGTTTGTTGCTGAATCGCATAGGCGAGGGCGATCACGTCTACATCAGCTCCGAGACGGCGGACTGGATGCTCAGGGACGACTTCATGCCCAAGCTCGAGCGCGCTGAACGAATACACCTGCTGCTCGCATTCGACACCAAGCGCAAAGCGCTTTGCGAAGCTTACGGAAGGAAGAAGCTGAAGGTCACGACCATCGATCCGTGGCGCCACAGCCGCCACATGCGGGTGGTGTGCAAAGGTGATACCGCCGAGCGTGCGATCTACTTCGCCCGGCGAGCACGCAATCCAGTCATCACGGCGGTTTACCTAGACGACATCAGCGACGTGCTGCTCTTGCGCAAGCTCTACGTCGAGCGGTGGAACGAGTCCTATGCTGAGGAACGGCATCGTGAAAAGCGCTGATGACAACGGCGACGTGACAGTAGAGCGGCTGCTCCCAACCCAGCTCAATGGTCGTTCGCCTTGCCCTCGCGATCGTGCCGCAGCACCTCCAGCAGCTCCGCGTAGGGCCCCACGAGATAGGCGTCATCACCCGCCGCGAGCGTCGTGTCGCGCCGCGGCGGATGCTCCAGCGCCGCTGAGCCGTCCGCGCTGCTGGCGCGCCTGATCGCCACGACGCGCACGGTGGCGGGCAGCTCGCGCATGGCCAGCCCGTCGAGGCCGCCGCCGGCGCTGACGCGCAGGCGCGCGAGCAGGAAGGGGTGGTTGCCGACGTAGAACGTGAACAGCACCTCCAGGCCGAGCGCGGCGCCGACGAACCAGGGGGCGGCGATCGCCGAGGTCGACCACACGTGGCGGAACCCGAAGCTCGACTCCAGGCGATGGCCGAGCTGGCGGTCGAACACGCGCAGCACGACCGGCACGTCGACCCAGCGCTCGCCGAGGTGGTCGCGGATCGCGAGGCCCGTCTCGATGTTGGTCAAGTCGTCGGAGGTGAGGATCGCGACGGCGGCCGCCTCGGACAGGTTGACGGCGTCGAGCGTGCGCGTGAGCGTGGCGTCGCCGAGCACGATCGGCGCGTGCAGCGCGCGCGCCTCGGTCAGATTGGGGTTGCTCTCCATGCGCTCGATCACGACGACCTCGGCGCCGGCGCCGAGCAGCCCTTCGAGCACCTTCATGCCGACGCTGCCGAGGCCGACGAGCACGACGTGGCCGCTCATCCCCGGGATACGCCCGTGGCCGAGCGACTGCGCCAGGCGCCGGCTGACGAGCGCGTTGGTCAAGAGCGCGAACATCGTCGTCGTCAGCGTCACGCCGGCGACGATCAGGAAGATGCCGAAGACGACCATGCCACTCGGCTGCGCGGCGAAGGAGTAGTCGCCGAAGCCGACCGTGGCGACGGTCTCGACGGTGAAGTAGGCGGCGCCGAGCAGCGACAGGTGCGAGTGTCCCAGCGGCTCGTGGTAGGCGAAGTGCAGCACGATCGTCGAGCTCACGAGCAGCGCGAGCGCGAGCAGCAGCGCGACGCGCAGCGGACGATCGACGATCCCGGCAATGGCGCTGCTCTGTCGCTTGAGGAAGCTGCGCAGCCGCGCTGCTGCGGCCGTGCCGCCGGTGCTCGACTCGTGGCGCACGAGGCCGGCCGCGTCGAGCTCCGAGCGCGTACCGAGCAGCGTCACGCGATCGCCTGCCGAGACCGGCTGATCGCGCCCCGGGCAGGCGATCACCGTCTCCTCGGCCTTGGTCTCGGCGACGACGCCGATCGGCGCGAGGCTGCCGTACAGCTCGCGCAGCGTGCCGTCGCGCGGTGCGCTCACCTCAGCGGCCACGAACGCGGTCGCGCCCAGCTGGATCTCGCGCGCGCGGCGCCCGAGGCACGTTTCGACGACTGCCGGCGCGAACAGCGCTGCCACGTCGAGCACCCCAACCGAGCTGAGCACTCCCTCGAGGGCGTGCGCCACGGACGGGTTGTCGAGGTCGGCGACGACACGCACGTCGGGGCGCTCCTCGCGGATCTGCAGCACGGTCTCGAGCGTGCGCAGGTCGGTGCTCTCTGCGCACACGACGGCCAGGGCGCCGGCGATGCCGGCGTCGAACAGCGGCTCTGAGAGGTGCCCGCCGCGCGGCAGCTGCGGGATGTCCCAGCCGCGCACGATCCGCACGAGGCGCTCGTCGGCCTCGTCGCTGAGCACGACCGTGCGTGCGCCGGCCAAGTGCAGCTGCTCGACCGTGCGCAGGGCGACGTCGTTGAGCCCGCACACGATCACGTGCCCAGCCCAGTCACGGCAGTGCCCGGAGTCGGGCGCACCGACGGTCTCCTCTGCGGCCACGACCGATCAGTTTGCCTTCTCGAGCGGCTGCCTGCCCTCGGCCGGGCGTCCAAAATCGATGGCGCCGGCCTGAGACTCGCGCCGGGCACGGCCCGGGCAGGCGGCGACGGCGATTCGTCTTCTATCGATAAATAAAAAGAGAAGACGACTGAAGTGTGGCTAGCGCTCGAAGGGGAACGGAGCGGCGCTGGGGGCGACTGCGTCTCCGACGGACTGCGTCGAGACGGCCTCGACGACCTCCTGCTCGGCCTGCTCGGCCTGCTCGTCGTGCTCGCCGTCGCAGAGCACGCGGAAGTTGCCCGTCACGCCGCTGTCGGCGTGGATCGTGATGCCCGGCAGGATCTCCTCGCCCTCCTCGAAGCCGAGCCGCTCCATGTCGAAGTGCGCCAAGCCGATCCCGTGCGCCGTGTGCGTCGGGTTCTCGCGGTCGTGCGCAGCCACCGCCTGCGCAAAGCGCTCGAGGTTCTTGGCGATCTTTCCCGTGTCCGACATCGCCTGTCGAGGGTAGCGCGGGCGAGCGTGGGCGGAGCCGCCCGCATTTGCGCGGACGGCTCCTCGCTCACGGTCCATCCAGCGTCGTTGCGATCAGATGCGGCGCAGCACCAGCGTGTGCACCTGGCTCGCTTCGGCGGCCGGCACGCACGGGTGGAAGATGCGGGTCGAGACGTAGCTCGCCCCCGCCGCAGCACCGACGATCTTCACCTTCACTGCGCCCTTGCCGCGCCCCGCGAAGCTGATCTTCGCGTGATCGGCGCCGCCCGACAGGCTCCGGGAGCGCTTGCCGTTGAGGCTGATCGAGACCTTGTCCAGTGTCACGCCGCCCGGCGCCTTCCAGTGAACCGTCACCGAGCGCGCGCTTTTGCACTGCTTCGGCGCTTTCGTGACGCTCGCTTTGACGCTGCTGCTCGGCGCCACGGTCGTCGTCGTCGCTGCCGGCGGCGCAGCAGCCGGCGTTTGGGCCGGCGGTGTGACCGGCACGAAGCCGCCTTCGCCGATCGCCACGCCCAGCGCCGCGATCGTCTCTGCCTGTCCGGCGCTGTCGTTCTCGAGCACGACCAGCGGCGCCGGCGGGATCGAGAAGCTGTTGTGCGTCGCGCAGCAGTTGGCCATTGCTTCGTTGACCCCGAGCGCCGCGCCTTCCGGCGTCACCGTGAACGGCGCTTCGACCGCCGTCGCCGCGACTTTCAGCGGCACGAAGTTGTAATACGTTTCGAATTCGTCGGCGCCCGCCAGTGCGAGGATGCCTCCACCCGCGTTGAAGTAGCTCGCGAAGTCGGCCGCGCGCGCGTTGATGTTGGCCTCGCCTTCCGGCGTGTCGTCGCAACCGCCGCACGTCGAGTCCGACGCCGTGATGATCGCCGAGTACAGCGGGTGCCCGCTGCCGTCGACAAACGGCGTCGCCGCGAACGTCGCCGCTTCGGTCGGGTCGACCGTCACGATTTCACTGGCGCCGTAGCCGGCCGCTTCAAGTGCGCCCTTGACCTCGGTTCCCTGGTCGATCGCGAGGATCGGCAACGTCGAGCCCGCACGCACCTTGTCGACCACGATCTTCAGGTATTCGCACTCTTCGGTCGTGCCCGAGTCGCAGTGGTAGTCCATGTCGTGTCCTGTCGCCACGAAGTTCGCGCCGCTTGCCGCGAACGCGCTCGAAGCCATCACGGCAAGCGCCAGCGCGCATGCCGCGATCGTCGCGGTCCCCCCGCGTAGGAGTGATCTCATCACTTCTTTCTCCCGTCTCCTGTTGGGCCGCCGACCCCAGCGCCGCGGCAAATTGCCTCCGTCCCACGCCCGCGCCTCCGCGCGCACTTGAGAACAGGAAACGCTACAGGAAAATAAAGTCTCCGTACATGGCGGGTTGATGGATGGAGACTCAGTCGGCCTCGGCTCGACAGGCGCGACCCAGCCCTGCATCTGTCCGTGAGGGCGGCGCTGTGCTTCAGCTCGGGGCGAGGACGGTGAGGCCGTGTTCTTCTGCTCCCTGCGCCAGCCGCTTGTCGTAGGTCATCAGCGCGTCGAGGCCACCCTCGGCGGCCAAGCGCAACGCTGTGGCCAGGTGAATCGCGTCGAGCGTGCCGACGCCGGGAGGCGTGAGCGTCTCGGCCGCCGCCAGCGTTTGCTCGTCTATCGGCAGCAGCGACACATCCGCAAGGATCGTCTCGGCACGCGAGGTCAACTCACGCCGCAGACCGACTCTCCGCAGCTCCACTCCCAGTAACCGGCTGGCCACCCTGCGGTCGAAGGCGGACAGCGAGTGTCCGATGACCTGCTTGTCGGGCTCGTCGAGGAGCACGCGAGCGAGCGCGCTCGTATCCACATAGACGGTGCTCATGGCCCAAGCGAGCGTGGAACGCGCTCAAAAACGCTCGCGACGCTCCTCGGCGAGCAGTGCATCTGTCGTTCCGGCCGGTGCCGGGTTCTTCAGCGGCGGCAGGTTTGCGATCGTCTCGACCAAGTCGCCCTTCGGGATCGTCGCCCCGTACTTCTCGGCCAGCTCGAGGTAGAAAGGATCGATGTCCGGGCGCGACGGCACGAGCCGCGCAACCTCGGTACCGCGCTCCGTGACGATGAGCGTCTCGCCGTCCTTCACGCGCTCGAGGTACTTGCTCAGGTTCTGGCGCAGCTCACGTACGCCGACTGTCGATGTGGGCGTTGCCGTAGCCATGTGCGTCACAATGTAGCACATGGCTCCTGCGAGGCGGGAGCCGCGTAATCATGGAGCTCGTTCGCGAACGAATAGCGGGTGTGCCTAAGCGAGAGTCGTCTCCCAAGTCGACCAAGTGCGTCAGCTTTTGCGGTTGGTCGAGCGCTACGATCTCAACTGGACGCGAAGCTATGAGCGACTACCACATCAATCTGTTCTACAGCGACGAGGATGCGGCTTACGTGGCCGACATCCCTGACCTGGAGGCGTGCTCGGCAACCGGCACGACCGCGGAGGTGGCGCTAGCTGAGGTGGAACGCGCCAAGGAGGCATGGCTGACGGCGGCGCGGGAGGCTGGAAGGCGGGTGCCCGAGCCTCGCTACCGTCCGGCGATCTACACGCGGTAGGACGCGGTGGTGCTTGGTCGATGGCCGCGCCTATAGGCGCGGCTGCTCGATGATCTCGATCCGGTAGCCATCCGGATCGCGCACGAAGCAAAGCCGCGAGCCGCCCTCGCGCACGGAGTACGGCGGCTTCTCGGGCTCGATGCCCTGCTCGGCGAGCTTGGCCAGCGTCCCGTCGAGATCGTCTGAGGTAATCGCGATGTGCCCGTAGCCGGTGCCGAGCTCGTACTCCTCGACGCCGAAGTTGTACGTCAGCTCCAGGCGCGGCATGTCGCCGTCGCCGGGCTGGTTCATGAAGACGTTGACGGCCTCGTCGCGAATCGGGATGCGCCCCACCTCGTTGAAGCCGAGAGCTTCGTAGAAAGCGACCGAGCGGTCGATGTCGGTGATGCGGTAGCACGTGTGGATGAGGGCCACAGGCGGGAGTCTAAAGGCAGAGCCGTTGCGCGGTGCGCTGGCGGCGCAACAGGCGGGGAGCCGTTCGACAACACTGGCGGCGACGTGCTCGCGGTTTAGCACGTAGAGGGTGGCCGCCCTCCTTGACGAAGCGTACGGCATACCGTAAGGTTGACGGTACGGCAAACTGATAGGAGTATGGCGTGGAGCGAACGATCGGAATGGACAAGGCGCGCAGCAAGCTCGGCCAGCTCGCGGAGGAGGTCGCGGCCGATGATGAGGCCGTCGTCCTCACGCGGCGAGGGCAGGCCGTGGCGGTTCTCGTGAGCCCGGCCGAGTACGACCGGCTGACCGAGACTAGGCGCCGGACGGCTCAGGACGAACTACGGGCGCGTCTGGCTGAGGTTCGCCAGAGCGTCGCCGACGCGGGCCTCGACGTGTCGGTCGTGGATGAGGCGATCACGGCAGCACGGGCTACTGAGTGACGCCGAGGGTCGTCCTCGACACCAACGTCATCGTGTCCGGCCTCGGCTGGCGTGGGGTGCCCGCCGCGATCCTTGATGCTGTGAGCGACGATCGGCTCGTGCTCGTGACCAGCGCGCCGTTGCTGGCAGAGCTGCGCCGGGTGCTGGAGTATCCGAAGCTCGCCAAGGTCATCAAAGGGGGCGCGCAGATCGCGGACCTCGTTGCGGCCAGTGGCGTTGTGGTCGCACCCGGCCGCGTGCTTACCGTCGTCAGCGACGACGACGACAACCGCGTTCTGGAGGCGGCGATCGAGGGCGCCGCCGACTACATCGTTTCCGGCGACGCGGATCTGCTCGACATTGGCTCCTTTGAAGGCATCCCGATCATCACGCCTGGAGAGTTCGCGGCGACGGCGTTGGGCGGGGGCTCCGGCGACCTATAGGTGCGCCACGGGCTTTAAGCTGTATAGGTCCAGTTTGGCATCGGTGCCGACTTCGTATGAGTCGACGCCGAAGTTGTAGGTCAGCTCAAGGCGCGGCATGTCGCCGTCGCCGGGCTGGTTCATGAACACGTTGACCGCCTCGTCTTTGATCGGCAGCCGTCCGACCTCCTGAAAGCCGAGCGCTTCGTAGAAGGCGACCGAACGGTCGATGTCGGTGATGCGGTAGCAGGTGTGGATCAGCGCCATGGCGCGAGTCTATGGCCACGTCGCGGGTGCTGTCCAGCGTCGCGACCGTATACTCGCCGCGCGTGCGAACCCTGATCGTCGGTCACGGCGGGCGCGAGAGCGCCTTGGCCTCCCGCATGGCGGAGCACAGCGAGCTGTACGCCTTCGCCGGCCACCTCAACCCGTCGCTCGTGCGCCACGCCGAGTCCTCCGGCGGCAAGGTTCAGCTGGGCGACGTGTGCGACGCGGGCGCCGTGGCCGCGTTCGCGCGCGAGCACGCGATCGACATCGCGATGGTCTCAGCCGACGCACCGCTCGAGGCCGGCGTCGTCGATGGGCTGCTCGCGCAGGGCACTCGCGCCGTCGGTCCCACGCGCGACGGCGCCGAGATCGAGTGGAACAAGGCCTTCGCCCGTCGGCTGCTGGCCGAGGTCGCACCTGAGGCCACGCCCAAGCTGCGCGTCGTGCGCACCGCCGAGGAGGTCGATGAGGCGATCGCGTCGTTCGGCTCACTGCCCGTCGTCGTCAAGCCCTCCGGCCTGACCGGCGGCAAGGGCGTCAAGGTGATGGGCCCGCACCTGAAGAGCCACGCCGAGGCCGGCGACTACGCGCGCAGCCTGCTCGCCGCCGGCAAGCACGGCGACTCGGTGCTGATCGAGGAGAAGATCGTCGGCGCCGAGTTCACGATCCAGGCGATCAGCGACGGCCACACCGTCGTGTTCCCGCCCTCGACCTACGACTACCCGTACCGCTTCGACGGCGACGAGGGCCCGGGCACGGGCGGCATGGGCTCGCTCAGCACCGAGCGACCGATCCTGCCGTTCATGACCGACGCGCATTACGAGCAGGCCTGCTCGATCGTCGAGCGCGTGATCGCCCGGCTGACCGGCGAAGGCCGGCGCTTCAACGGGGTCATGAACAGCGGCTTCTTCGCCACCGCCGACGGCGTGCAGGTGATCGAGTTCAACGCGCGCTTCGGCGACCCCGAGTGCATGAACATCATGAGCCTCTTCCAGGGCAGCTGGCCTGCCGTGATGGCGCAGATCTGCGCCGGCGAGCTGACCGCCGCCGACGTCCCGCTCAGCTCCGACGCCTCGCTCGTGCTCTATCTCGTCTCACCCGACTACGCGCTGCCACGCGCCGCCGGCGCGGCGGCCGAGCCCTATGAGTTCACGCTCGACGTCGAGGCGGTCGAGCGCGCCGGCTGTAGCGTGTTCTTCTCCTCGGCCGTGCACGTCGCCGGCGACACCTACCGCACTGTCGGCACCTCGCGCGCCGTCGCGCTCGCCACGACTGCGCCCACGCTCCCGCAGGCGCACGCGCGGATCGTCGAGCGCGCCGGGTCCGTCGACGTGCTGGAGTGGCGGCGCGAGGTCGGCGACGAGCGCTACCTGGAGGGGCTCGCCCGTCTCGTCCGGCAGGCGTAGGATGCCGCGCATGATCGTCGAGACATCGATGCACCCACAGTTCCTCTCGAACACCTACCTGGTGTCCGACGGCAACGGCGGCCCGGCCTTCTTCGTCGACGCCGGCGGTCCGATGATGCCGCTGATCGAGGCCGCCGATCGCCTCGATCTGCTTCCGACGCACGTCCTGCTCACCCATCACCACTTCGACCACATCTGCGACGTCGGCGTGCTGCGCGAGCGCTGGCCCGAGATCGAGGTGCTGATCAGCCCGGCCGAGCGCGACATGATCGTCGCCGAGTCCGGCTCCGACGATGCCGCGGACGCCGGCTCGGCCACGGCTCACATGCATCCGATCGAGGCCGGCCAGGCGCTCCAGTTCGGCACGCTCGAGGTGCGCCCGCTGCACACGCCCGGGCACACCGCCGGGATGCTCTCGTTCCTCGTCGGCGACCGCCAGGGAGCCGCGCCGAGCGCTCCTCGTAGCCGGGGCGCGACCGCCTCGCCTGGTGGCTTCAGCGGCGGCGAGGCCGTCGTGTTCACCGGCGACACGTTGTTCAAGGACTCCGTCGGCGGCGTCAAAGCGCCCGGCCACAGCACCTACGCCGACCTGCGCGACTCGATCATGGGCACGCTGATGGAGCTGCCGCCGCAGACCGTCATCTACCCGGGCCACTCCGACGCCACGAGCGTCGCCGAGGAGTGGGAGGGCAACAGCTTCATCCGCGTCTGGCGGGGCCTTGACCCGGAGGGCTCCGAGCCGTGCACGGCGCTCGGCGAGCCCGCCACGCTCGTGCTGCTCGGCCAGGACTACGACGGCGGCACGAAGGCGTGGGTGCGCTGGCCCGGCGGCGCCGACGACATCGTGCCCGGCTCGCGCATCGAGCGCGGCGTCTAGCGTCTTCGCGGTCGCTCGCCTCCTACGGAGTCACCGGCCTGACGGCAGCGTGGGGAGCGTGTCCGCGATCGCGCTGGTCGATAGCAACCGTATATACGCGGTGACTACGATTGCGCACACTTGACGTTGACGTGGAAGGCAGTCTGCGCGCAGCATCTCGCTCGACGGACGCTCTCGGCCCTAGGATGAGGTCGATGGCGCGCGAGAACGAGAAGATCCCGACTTCGCGCGTGCGTCGCACCGCGACCGTCGCATCGCTCGCCGCCGGCGAGGCTGTGAAGCAGTTCGGCACTCGCGCGGCCAACGTCACCCGCAGCGAGGAGGCCTCCGAGGAAGCGATGGCCAAGCGCCAGCTCGAGACGGCCAAGCAGATCGTCGCCGCGCTGGGGACGATGAAGGGCGCCGCGATGAAGCTCGGGCAGGTGATGTCCTTCCTCGACATGGGCCTCGTGCCCGAGCAGCATCGCGAGGAGTTCCAGCGCGAGCTGGCCAAGCTGCGCGACGCCGCGCCGACGGTCTCCTTCAAGCAGATGCGCAAGGTGATCGAGGATGACCTCGAAGAGTCGATCGACGACGTCTTCGCCTGCTTCGATCAGGAACCGATCGCGGCCGCCTCGATCGGCCAGGTCTACCGCGCCACGCTGCACGACGAGCGCGAGGTTGCCGTCAAGGTGCAGTACCCCGGCGTCGCGACGGCCGTGCGCGCGGACATGCAGAACCTGGACATGATCATGCGCCTGCTCAAGCGGATGACGCCCGGGCTCGACGTGAAGGCGATCACCAAAGAGGTCCGCGAGCGGATCATCGAGGAGCTCGACTACGAGCTCGAGGCGCAGAACCAGCGCGCGCTCGCGCGCATCTTCGACGGCCACCCGTTCATCGTCGTGCCCTACGTCGTCAGCTCGCTCTCGCGCGAGCGCGTGCTCGTCTCCGAGTTCGTCAACGGCGTCGGCTTCGAGGAGCTGAAGGGGCGCGGGCAGGCCGAGCGTGACCGCATCGGCGAGATCGTCTTCCGCTTCTTCCTCGGCTGCCTCTACCGCCACCGCCAGTTCTCCGGCGATCCGCACCCGGGCAACTTCCTGCTGCTCGACGACGGCCGCGTGGCGTTCCTCGACTTCGGCCTGTTCAAGCGCCTCGACGCAGGGCCCGTCGACCTCGAGCTCGCCGCGCAGCGCGCCGTCGCCGAGGGCAACGCGATCGCGCTTCACCGGCTGCTCGCCGAGTCGGGCTTCCTGCCCGACCCCGAGCGGGTCGACCCACAGCACCTGCTCGCCTTCATCCAGTCCGCGATCTGGTGGTACACGACCGACGAGGTCATCGAGCTCTCGCCCGAGATCGCCACTGCCGTGATGATCGAGAGCTCCGACCCGCGCTCGAGCCACTTCCGCGAGATGCGCCACCAGGACATGCGCCCCGAGCACCTGTTCGGCCGGCGCATGGAGATGCTCACGCTCGCCGTGCTCTCGCAGCTGCGTGCGAAGAACAACTGGCACCGGATCGCGCGCGAGTGGATGTATGGCGACGAGCCGGTTACCGAGCTTGGCCGCCAGGAGGCCGAGTTCTATGGCCGCAGCGGCGTCGGCGCGCGCTGAGCGACGGACCGTTTCGAGCTCCCCGGCGCGGGCAAGCGACTGGCCAACGGGACAGTTTGGCGCGATAATCGCCCGATGGACGGCGATCGTCAGGCCGAGCGCCTCGTCGAGGAGCTCCAGCGCGCGCTCGCCGGCAGCGAAAAGCGGCTCGCCGTGATCCTCGACTCGCTCGCCGAGGCTGTCACGATCCGCGGCCGCGACGACCACCTGATCTACGCCAACAGCGCGGCCCTTGCGCGGCTCGGCTTTGACTCCGCCGAGCAGCTGCGCGCGGCCGATCCACGCGCGTTGATGACGGCGTACGAGACGACCGACGAGCACGGTGGGGAGATCCGCATGGACGACCTGCCCTCGGTCAAGCTGCTGCGCGGCGATCAGCCCGAGCCGCTGCTGCTGCGCGCCGTCGACCGCCAGAGCGGCGATGAGCAGTGGTCGCTGTTGAAGGCCACAGCCGTGCGTGACGCCACCGGCGAGATCGAGGCAGCCGTGACGATCATCGAGGACGTCACCCAGTCAAAGCGCGCCTCGCTGCGAACCGAGCTGCTCGCGCAGGTCGGCGACGTGCTGGCCTCCTCGCTCGACTACCAGCAGACGCTGCGCAACGTCGCCGGGCTCGCCGTGCCGCAGATCGCAGACTGGTGCGCCGTCGACCTGTTCACCGAGGACGGCCGGCGCGAACCGGTTGCGATCGCGCACTCCGACCCGGCCAAGCTGCGTACCGCGGCGCGCCTGCGCGCGTACGAGCCCGACCGGCTCGATCCCGACCAGGGCCTCGGCCGGGTGATGCGCACGGGCGAGTCACAGCTCTACACCGACATCCCCGACGAGCTGCTCGTCGCGGCTGCCGTCGACGAGGAGCACCTGCGCCTGCTGCGCGAGGTCGGCATGCGAGCCGCGCTGATCGTGCCCTTGATGATCCGCGATCGCGCAATCGGCGCGCTGACGATGGTCGAGGCCGAGTCCCAGCGCAGCTTCGACCCCGGCGATCTCGAGTTCGCCGAGCAGATCGCCGCGCGCGCGGCGCTCGCCGTCGAGAGCGCGCGCCTGTACAGCGAGCGCTCCGCGATCGCGCGCACGCTGCAGGACAGCCTACTGCCCGAGGCGGTCCCCGAGATCCCCGGCTGGGAGCTCGCGGCGCTGTATCGCCCGGCCGGACAGGAGAACGAGGTGGGCGGCGACTTCTACGACTTCTGGGAGCTCGACGGCGAGTGGCTGATGGTGATCGGCGACGTCACCGGTAAGGGCGTCGGCGCCGCCGCGGTGACCTCGCTCGTGCGCCACACCGCGCGCGCTGCATCCGAATACGACCCGCGCCCGGCGCAGGTGCTCGCGCGCATCGACGCCGCGCTGCGGCGGCGCCCGACGGTTTCGCTGTGCACGGCCCTGTGCCTGCGCATCGCACCCGACGGCGCGACGCTCGCCGTCGGCGGGCACCCGCCGCCGCTGCGCGTCGGCGAGGGCGGCGTGTCTGAGGTCGGCGAGCACGGCACGCTGCTGGGCGCGCTCGCGCGCACGCGCTGGCCGGAAACGCGCGTGGAGCTACGCCCGGGCGAGACGCTCGTGGCGTTCACCGACGGCGTGACCGACGCGCTCGGCGACGGCGGCGTGCGCTGGGGCGCCGATCGTCTGCGTGCGACGCTCGCTGAGGCGCGCGGCCTGGCGCCGACGGAGATCGGCGCGCGCTTGGTCACGGCGCTCGACGAATTTCAGGTCGGCGCGCAGGCTGACGATACTGCCGTGGTGATAATGCGCTTCAGCGGGGAGTTGCCCACCGGGGGGCGGCTCGATCAACTGTCGAGCGTGGGCGCTCGAGGAAACGGGTAGGGAGAAGATGTCTCAGACGCCGTTTGAGATCGAGAGCGTTCGCGAACAGGGCGGCGCGCGACTGGCGCTCTCGGGTGAGCTCGACATAGCGACGGTGCCGCGCGTGGAGGCTGCGGTGAATGCGACGTTGACATCAGAGGTACGGACGCTGACGATCGACCTGAGCGGACTTGGCTTCGTCGACTCTTCAGGGCTGCGCCTGTTCATCGTGCTCGATCAGCGCGCCGTCGCCGAGGGCTGGGCGCTGCGCCTGATCCGGCCGGCAGAGCACGTGCTGAAGGTGTTTCGCGTCAGCGGCGTCGAGGAGAATCTGCCGTTCGTCGAGGATCCGAGCTTGAGATGACCGCGCGCTCATCCGCAAAAACGTTTGCCGGCAAGGGCACCCGCACGCTCCGCGTCGAGCTCGCGCTCGAGCGCGACGTACAGGCGCCGGCGCTTGCGCGCGCCGAGATCGCCGAGTGCTGCCGCGAGCTCGAGCTCGGCGGCTCGCTCTGCCAGTCGCTGATCCTGCTCGTCTCCGAGGTCGTCAGCAACGCCGTGCGTCACTCGAGCGGCGACTCGAGCGCGCCCGTCGGCCTGGTCGCCTCTTTCGGCGAGCGCACGATCCGCGTGACCGTCACCGACGCCGGCAGCGGCTTCACCCCGCGCCCGCGCGATCCGGCACGCACGCACGATGGCTACGGGCTCTACCTGCTCGAGAAAGTCGCCGACCGCTGGGGCGTGGAGTCGTGCGGCGGCACCGAAGTCTGGTTCGAGCTGCTGCGCGGCGGCCAGTAGCGCGGCGACGCCTCAGAGCACCTGAATCTGCACGAGGCTCGTCGTGCCCGGACGGCCCGAGGGCAGCCCCGCGGTGATGCCGACGCGCTGCCCCGTCTCACACCAGCCCAGCTCGACGACGCGCCGCGCGGCGTCGGCGATCAGCGCCTCCGTTGTCTCGTGGCGGCGCATCGAGGCGGCCTGCACCCCCCACATCAGCGCGCAGCGGCGCACAGTCTCTTTGCCCGGCGAGAGCGCGTAGATCGGCACCGTCGGGCGGTGCGCCGAGACCAGACGCGCCGAGCGCCCGGAGAGGGTCGGCACGATCAGCGCGTCCAGCCGCAGCTCGCGCGCAGCGAGGCTGAGGTTGTGCGCGATCGTGTACGCCGGGTCGGACTCCGTGCGGCGCACGCGCGAGTCGTTCCAGCGCTCGTACGGCGCGATCGCCTCGGCCTGCACGGCCACGGCGGCCATCATCGCGACAGCCTCGACCGGGTAGCTGCCGATCGCCGTCTCCTGCGAGAGCATCACCGCGTCGGTGCCGTCGAGGATCGCGTTGGCCACGTCGGCCACCTCCGCGCGCGTCGGGCGCGAGGAGGCGACCATCGAGTCGAGCATCTGCGTGGCTGTGATCGACGGGCGCGCCATCCAGCCGGCCAGCTCGAGCAGCTGCTTCTGCACGATCGGCACGCGCTCGATCGGCAGCTCGATGCCGAGGTCGCCGCGCGCCACCATCAGGCAGTCGGCCGCTTTGAGGATCTCGGCCGCGCGCTCGACGGCCTGCGGCTTCTCCATCTTCGCCACCAGCGGCAGGCGCGTGTGCTCGCGCACCGACTCCACGTCCTCCGGGCGCTGCACGAAGGAGAGCGCGACCATGTCCACGCCGATCGACTCGCCGTGGCGCAGCAGCTCGAAGTCCTCCTCGGGCACCGCCGGCAGCGACTCGACTTCGCCGGGGATGTTCAGGCCCTGGCGCGAGGCGACGGCACCGCCGATCTCGATCACCGCCTCGACCTCGTGGCTCGCCGGGCGCGCCTCGAGCACGCGTAGGCGCACCGAGCCGTCGGCGAGGTAGAGCACGGCGTCCTGCTCCAACGCATCGGCCATCCCTCTCCAGGAGACGCTCATGCGACTGGCATCGCCCTCGCGCTCCTCGCCGTCGACCGAGAACGTCAGGTGCTCGCCCGGCTTCAGCTCGACGATGTCCTCGCGCAGCGGCCCGATTCGCAGCTTCGGTCCGGGAAGATCCTGCAGGATCGCCACCGGTCGGCCCACGCGCCCGGCGGCGTCGCGTACGCGACGCACCGTCTCGGCGTGCTCGTCGAGCGTGCCGTGCGAGTAGTTCAGGCGCGCCACGTCCATCCCGGCCTCGATCATCCGCAGCAGCGTCTCCGGCTCGCGCGAGGCCGGCCCGATGGTGGCGACGATCTTTGTGCGGCGCATCGACGCAAGGTATCGAGCGACGCGCCGATTCGCGGTGGCCCTAGCATCCAGGACATGCTCGGCCCGTCTCGTCCCCTCCCGCGCGTCGGCGCGAAGGCGCGCGTCGCGCACTTCGGCGGCGACTTCGAGCGCGTCACTATCGTGACGGTCGGCGGCGACGGACGCCGCATCGAGGTGCTGTGCGATAGCGGCGACACGCTCGAGTTCGTGCTCAGCCCGGCGACGGCGCGGTTCGTCGCGGCCGGCCGGGGGTACGGGCCGCGGTTGGAGCTGCTGGGGGACTGAGGAACAGGTCACCGCGTCCCCTTCGACCGGCACGAATTCCGCCAGGTTTCGGAATCCTCGCGCCGGGTAGGTGCAGTTGAGCCGGATCGGGCGGGCGGGCCGCTTGAAATGGCGTGTGTGACCTCCGCGGCACGGGCTCGGAGCAGGGGCCGGTCGGCTTGGGCCGCCGCGACAAGGGTCCCAGGGTCCGTCATCTGGCGACTAATGACGGCGCACCGCACCCGAGTCCTGCGGAGCGCGGGTCTTCCGAGAAGCGCCGGCGCCGGGGCGTCTCTGCCCTGAAAGACGAGCGCCCCGGCACCGGCAGCCAACCCACGCCGGTCGAAAAGCCGGCACGAGCAGGGAAAATCATATCTCCAGTCGGCCCGCGCGGCTCTCACTCGCCCCCGACGTAGGCGCCCGCTCGGCGAGTGGGAAACAAGGTTTTAGAGACCCGATCGTGCCGGGTATATGCAACCGCGCGACGGTTCCGCGTGCTTGGACGGGTGATTCTCGTGGCATTTGGGACCTGTCGCTAAGACCGTCCGGCGCGTCTCTGCCCTGAAGAGATCGAGCGCGTCAGACCGGTGAGCCAACCCAAAAGAGATAGGAGCGAAAGAGATGAAGAGACGTATCGGGATCCTCAGCTGTTGTCTGTTCTCAGCGCTAGCGCTCGGCGTAGTGACGTCGGCTTCGGCTTCGGCGGCCGCCTGCAACACGGGCGGCGGTGTGTTCACGGTCTGCAGCGGAGGGGAAGTATACCTCGGCGAACTGGAAAACAAGAACACGGCAGTGTCTTCGGTGCTGAAAGGTGAAGTGCTCGAAACGCCGACGGAACTGAAAGGCACGACAGCGGTCGCGAAGCTGAAAGCGGGCGAAAAAGGTACCGGTAGTGGCAAAATAACCTTTACCAACATTACGGTCTCGAAACCGGCGAAATGCACGGTGAAAGAACCGGTTGTCGCCGAATTCAACGTTCAGGCATCGAAAGTTCCCGCACCACCAACGGCGACTTTCACTGGATCGAAAGCCGGTGAAGCGTTCACCGAAATCGAATTCAAAAACAAAGGCACCGAAGAATGCCCGCTCAAAAACAAAGTATTCAAAGTGACGGGCTCGCAGCTGGCAGAATTCGACTCGAAAATCGGGACAGAAGAAATCAACCACTCTGTGATCGCGAAAGCCGCCGGCAGTAACCTGCACCTCGGGGAAAACAAAGCGACTTTCGAAGGCACGTTCAATGAAGTCGAGACGATTCCCACTGCCAAACCGTGGGCGCTACTCGAAGACTAGGACGGGAGGTTATCTCTAGCGACTAGATGCAAGGTGTCATGGTTGAGGCCGGGCGACCGGTCTCAACCACACCTCTCTGCGGGCAACGAAGAGAAAAGAGAACCCCCGGGCCTCGATATCGGTCTGGGGTGGGGAGCGTCTATGAGAGAGGAGTGGGAGGTGTCCAGTTGTGGTGAGCTGAACCGCCAGAGGCAGTCGCTGGTGGCCCAGATGAGTTGCATGCCGCGCCCGGCGCTTCGGGCGGCGGCGTCGCTGGTGCTTGCCGGAGCGATCGTGTGCGCGTGTCTTGGGTCTGCCGCGCAGGCGGCCTGCACCAGGGAACAGCTGCGTGCCCAGGAGGTCTACGCACTGCGGCTTCCAGACTGCCGCGCCTATGAGCAGGTCACGCCGACCGAAAAGGACGCCACGAACCCCGGAGTCGCGAGGAACGCCGTACAGGCGTCCCTCGACGGTGACGCGATCGTTTTCTTCGTCAAGGCGAACATGCCGAACGCCGAAGGCGCGTCGACGGTGCCGCTGTTCCTTGCGAGCCGCGTCGGCGAAGGCTGGCTGGGGCCCAAGGGGCTTGGGCCGGAAGGTCTCTTGCCGCCGTCGCCCTCTGGGGTCAAGGACTTCGTCCTCGGCTGGAGCCCGGACCTCTCGCAGGTCGCGCTGCTGGCGCACCTGGCCGGCGACCCGGAAGGGAGCGTAAATCTCTACTTGCGCGCCAGCGCGACGGGTTCCGATCGACTGGCCGTGCCGAACGTCGGCGACGCTTTCCTCGCGGGCTTCAGTGCAGATGACACACATCTGATTTTCGAAACATCCGAACAGCTGCTGCCGGCGGCGGCTCCCGGAGTGAGCAATCTGTACGAGTTGGACCTGACCGATGACTCTCTCGGTCTCGCCGGCGTTCTTCCTGAGAGCGAAGGCGGCAGCGCTCCCACCGGGGGCTCTTTTGCCGGGCCCTACGAATACGCGGTTGCACCGGCCAATCCGAATATTGGGGGCGCCAGCCGCGAATATTACACTCTCGGGGCGATCTCGGAAAACGGGTCGAGAGTAGTCTTCACCGCCGGCGGCACCGGCCGGATCTACGTTCGCGAACCCGACGCCACGCCGTCCAAGACGATTGCGGTGTCGCCCGGCACGGCGGAGTGGCGCGCGACGAGTTCGGACGGGCGCTACGTCTTTTACACCGAAGCCGAACGGCTCTACCGCTTCGATGTCGAGACCGAATCGCGAGAAGAACTCGCCGGCGCCGGTGCCGCGGTGCAGGGGACGCTCGGGATCGCAAGCGATGGCTCATATGCCTACTTCGTCGCCAACGGAGTGCTTGCCGCGAACGAAGGGGCACGCGCAAGCCATGCGACGCTCGGCAACTGCGTCGGCATCGAAGGCAGCGACGAAACCTGCAACCTATACGTGTGGAACGCGAGCGGTCCGCCTTCCGAACGGACCAGCTTCATCGCACCGCTAAACGCGAACGCTCTGAACGGGCACCGCGGCGACGCCAACAACTGGTTTCCGCTCGTCGCCAACGGAGGAGGCAGGACCTCGCGTGTCTCCCGTGACGGAAAGACGCTCTTGTTCCTTTCCCATCTGCAGTTGAGCGGCTATCTCAACACCGACGCCAACACTGGTCAACCCGACGATGAGCTCTACCTCTACGACGCCACACGCCCGATCTCGTCTGAGAACCCGACGTGCGTGTCATGCAACCCAAGCGGAGCCGCACCGATCGCATCGTCCACCCTGCTGAGCGGTACTGAACCGTTCGAACCGCCGCGAGTGAGCCAGCAGACCCTGACGAACAACCTCTCCGCCGACGGCGGCAGGGTCTTCTTCGAGACCAAGGAAGCCCTCCTGCCAGGTGATACGAACGGCGTGCAGGACGTGTATGAGTGGGAGCGCGCGGGCGTTGGCGGCTGCCAGGCCCCGAGCGAAGCGTTCAGCGAAAGCGCTGGCGGCTGTCTGTACCTGATCTCGACTGGTCGCAGCCCCGACGCGTCGTTCTTCGCGGATGCGAGCGCCGACGGCAATGACGCGTTCCTGCTCACCGATCAGCCGCTGGTCAGCCAAGACCAGGACCAGCTCCTGGATGTCTATGACGCTCGTGTCGATGGTGGGATCGAAGCGCAGAACCAATCACCGTCGACGCCGTGCGCCGGCGAAGAATGTCGCGGCGCGACCTCTTCGTCACCGCTGTTCGGCGCACCGTCGAGCAGCACGTTCGTCGGACCGGGGAACCCGCCTCTGCCGGTCACACCGGCGAGGTCGGCGCCCAAGCCGCCGACGCGGGCACAAAAGCTGGCGAGAGCGCTGAAGGCGTGCGCCAAGAAGCCGAGGCGAGAGCGAGCCGCGTGCGTCAGGCGAGCGAAGGCGAGATATGGGACGAGATCGAAGCCGAAAGCCCGGAAGGGCGATAGGAGGGGCAAGCGGCGATGAACGGGCAAATCACTCCCTCTTCACACATCTCGCGGGTGGTCGTACTTGGCACAGTTGCATGCGCAGTCGCCTGCTCAGCGCTGAGCGTTTCGTCCGTGAGTGCGCTGAGCGCGCGGCCTGCGTGGACGATCACAGTCATGCCGGGGCCGACGAACTTCGCCCCGGGCGACCACTCCGGGCGAGACACGTTCGTCGTCACGGCGACCAACAATGGCGGGGCTGCGACGAATCAGGGCGAAGCGATCACGCTGACGGACAAACTTCCGCCGGGGATCACGCTCGAAACCGAAGAAAAGGGCCCGCTCGAAGTGCTTCGGGGTAGGGACAACGCCGGCAATCCCAAACTCACGTGCAGCGAAGGGCCGCCGATCAGGTGCGAAGACGCGCAGGCGAACTTCCCGGTGCAGCCCGGCGAGTCTGTCGTGATGAACATCCCGGTCGACGTCGAAGCTGGCGCGCAATCGGGCGAACTCAACGAAGTCAGCGTCAGCGGTGGCGGTGCGGTCGGCGCATCGGCGAGCCTGCCGACGGCGATCGACGCGGCGCCGGCTGCGTTCGGCTTCCAGGAGGGCGCCGAGGGCTTCGACGGCTTGGTCTCCGGCGTGGACGGAGCGACTGTTACGCAAGCCGGTTCTCATCCCTATCAGGCGACGATCAACTTCTCCCTCAACAACTTGCTCACACCGTCAGGCGACGCCGCTGCGGGCGAACCCAAGACCGTCACGGCGAATCTGCCGCCCGGGTTCGTTGTGAATCCGAACGCGACGGCGACCAAGTGCACCGAGACCGAGCTCGAGACGAGCGTTGAAAAGGGCGAACAGAAGACGGACGGTTGCCCGGCCTCGTCACAGGTGGGGACGGTGCGCGTCATCGCGGGAGAACAGGGCTTTCCGGGATCGCAGACGGCCAAGCTCTACAACATGGTGCCGCCGCACGGGTGGGCGGCTGATCTCGGCTTCGACGCAGCTGGAGTCGGGCTGTACGTGCATTTGCGCGGCTTCGTTCGCACGGGTGGTGACTACGGGCTTTCCGCGACCGCCGGCGACGTTCTCCAGGAGGGCGATCTCCTCGCGTTCTCGACGACGCTTTGGGGCGACCCATCCGATCCGAGTCACGACGCTGTGCGCGGACTGTGCTTCGCCGCCGGCAAAAATCTGACGGGAGAACTCTGCCCCGGCGTGTCGACGAACACAGCTCTCGTGACACTTCCGACGAAGTGCTCTGGTCCGCTGACGACGACGATCGAAGCAGAATCATGGCAGGAACCGGACAAGCTCATCTCCGACAGCTTCGTGAGCCACGACGCCGCGACGCCGCCGAATCCGGTCGGCGTCTCGGGTTGCTCGGCGCTTGATTTCAGTCCCTCGATCAGGGTGAAACCGGACACGACGGTGGCGGAATCGCCAAGCGGTCTCAACGTCGACCTGCGCATACCGCAGGAAGAGCGCGTGAACGGCCTCGCCGAGGCAAACCTCAAGGACGCCGTCGTCGAGCTCCCGCCGGGCATGACGGTGAATCCGTCGGAGGCCAACGGCCTGCAGGGATGCTCCTCGGCGCAGATCTCTATCCACAGCCCGCGCCCCGCCGCCTGCCCGGACGCCTCGAAGATCGGCTCGGTCGAGATCGACACGCCGCTGCTGGATCATCCGCTGCCCGGTGCCGTCTACCTGGCACAGCCGTTCGAAAATCAGTTCGGCTCGCCCGAACACCCCGGCGGGTCACTGCTGGCGATCTACATCGCGATCGACGACCCGGAAACCGGCGTCGTCGTCAAGCTCGCGGGGCACATCGAAGCAGACCCAAGCACCGGTCAGCTCACGACGATGTTCGCGGAAAATCCGCAACTCCCGTTCTCCGACTTCAAGCTGACCTTCTTCGGCGGCCCGAAAGCGCCGCTCATCACCCCGTCTGGCTGCGGGACGTACGAAACGACGACGTCGTTGACTCCGTGGAGCGGGACGTCTCCAGTCGCTCCGTCAGACACCTTCTCGATCGCCTCGGGCTGCGGCGGCGGCGGCTTCTCTCCGTCGTTCGCCGCCGGCACTACCAGCAACCAGGCGGGCGCTTATAGCCCGCTCAGCGTGACGTTCGCGCGCCAGGATCGTGAACAGCGTCTGGGCGGAGTCGTCGTGACCATGCCGCCGGGCCTGGTCGGGAAGATCGCCGGCATTCCGCGGTGCCCTGAAGCAGAGGCGAACCTCGGGACGTGCCCCGCCGCGTCGGCGATCGGCACCGTCACAGCCGCCGCCGGCGCCGGGCCGGAGCCGTTCTATGTGCCCGAGGCCGGGCAGCCGGCCAACCCGGTCTATCTGACCGGCCCATACAAGGGCGCACCGTTTGGCCTGTCGATCGTGACGCACGCGCTTGCGGGGCCGTTCGACCTCGGCAACGTGATCGTTCGCGCCGCGATCAGCGTTGATCCGCGCACTGCGCAGATCACCGTCACGAGTGACCCGCTACCGACGATCTTGCAGGGAATTCCATTGGATCTGCGTGTCGCAAACGTGACTGTCGACCGGCCTGGGTTCGCGCTGAACCCAACCTCCTGCGACCCGATGCAGGTTGGCGCGACGCTCACCTCGCTCGGCGGCGCGACTGCTGCATCGTCCTCGCGCTTCCAGGCGTCCGGCTGCCAGGGTCTGCCGTTCAAGCCGTCGTTGACCGCGTCTACCCGGGGCAAGACGAGCAAAGCAAACGGAGCGTCGCTGATCGTGAAGGTGACGCAAAAGCCGGGCGAAGCGAACATTCACCGGGTCGATCTCACGCTCCCGCGCGCTCTGCCTTCGCGATTGACGACGTTGCAGAAGGCGTGCACCGAAGCGCAGTTCGCAAGCAATCCGGCCGCCTGCCCGCCGGCTTCGGTGATCGGCACGGCGACCGCCGTGACACCGCTTCTGAACGCGCCACTGACGGGTCCGGCGATTCTCGTCTCTCACGGCGGCGCCGCCTTCCCGGACGTCGTGTTCCTACTCCAAGGCGAAGGCGTGCGGATCGACCTCGACGGTGGCACGGACATCAAGAAAGGCATCACGCACTCGCGCTTCGAAACGGTGCCTGACGCGTCGATCAGTTCGTTTACGACGACGCTTCCGCAGGGGCCGCACTCGATCTTCTCGGCCAACGGGAACCTCTGCGTGCAGAGGCTCACGATCGGGGCGACGCTCGTCGGACAGAACGGTACGGTCGTGAGCAAGAGCCCGCCAATCTCCGTCGAGGGCTGCGCAAGCGCCCTGACGATCGTGTCTCGCTCGATCAGGCATCACAGTGCCGCCCTCCGCGTCGCCGTTCCCGGCCCCGGCCGCCTGACCGCCGGCGGCCACGGCTTGAGCACCGAGTCGAAGTCGTCCAACGGGCGCGAAACGTTGCGGTTGACACTTCGAGATCGTGTCGGCGGAAAGCTGAAGACCACGATCGAGTTGCGCTTCTCCCCCAAGACCGGCAAGAGACTCTCGAAGAGCCTGTCGGTGAAATTCAAATGAAAAGGAAGAGAAGGAATGACCATGGTCGACAACAAACTCGTTCCTCCTGCGTGGATGTCAATCCGTATGCTCGTCGTGGGAATGGCCGTTGCGGTGCTGGTCAGCCTCACCGCCTCATCGCAGGCCCTGGCTGAAGAACATCACCCGACAGGGGACTTCGCAGTGTTCGCCGATTGCCCACTCGGCAACCCGCTGACGAAAACGTGCATCTACTCGCAGACGCAAAGCGGCGAAGTCACGATCGGGAAAAAAACGGTGCCGATCAGCAGAACGATCACGCTCCAGGGTGGCATCCACAGGAACCTGGAAACCGAAATACAGGAATTCATCGCCGCCGAAGACGGTAACACGCTTTCGACGACGCCCGAGCCCGTTCCAGGAGGCCTCGCCGGCTTGGTCAACTGCAACGAAATCAGCGAACCGGTTGCACGGTTGGCCTGTGAACTGGTGTTTCAGAATGGGCTCACCGGCGTCAACGCTACGACCGAACTGGCCAAGCCGGCCAGTTCGATCGGGATCAACACTTCACACCTTCTCGAAGAAGAAGGCGTAGCGCTCTCGCTGCCTGTGAAGATCCATCTCGAAAACCCGCTGCTGGGCAGCGAATGCTACATTGGCTCGAGCGCGAGCCCTGTGACGTTGAACCTCACCGACGGCAGCACGAGCCCGCCGCCGCCGAACAAACCGATCAAAGGCAAAGTCGGCACGCTCGAATTCAAGGATGAAACGAACTTCCTCGAAGTGACCGAAAACACGCTGGTCGACAACGCGTTCTCGGCTCCCGCGGCGAGCGGCTGCGGCGGCCTGCTCGCGTCGGTAATCGACCCGGTGGTCGATGCCCAGCTTGGCCTGCCGGCCGCCGCTGGGACGAACACGGCGATCCAGAACAACACGATCAGGGACGCCAACGCAGGAGCCGTGAGAAGCAGCGAATAGCGGAGCGCGGGACCACGTAAGTCGTGCGAGGAACCCACACGCATGACTGAGGTGGCCGTCAGCGATCCGCGCATCGAGGCTGCGAGCCGGGACGGGATGCGTGCAACGGCACGCGTCCCGTCCGCGCTACCTACTCACGGCGCCCGCACGTCAGGAAAATGCTCAGCGCAATGTTCACGCAGCGCGTCGCGCACCCAAGCCCGCTCGTCGGCGCTCGCGACGCGAAAGCGTGAAAGCAGCTCGCGCTGGCGCTCGATCGCCACGCCCGCGATGCTCCAGCGCACGGCGAGGCGCTCGAACAGCAACTCGACCGCGCGCTGCCAGACGTCCTCCTGCGTGCTCGCTGCCCGTGCAGCGGGACCGCCTGAGAGCGTCTCGGCGTACTCGCGCCGCGCCGCCGGGGTGAGCGAGCCGCGCAGCGTCAGCACATTGCCCTCGGCGTCGGTGTAGTCGCTGCTCGGAGCTCGCAGGCGCTCGCGGCTGCGGTTGCGCTTTCCCATGCGCATGGAGCTTAAGGCCCCGCAGCGCCTCTGCTCACAGCAGGCCGTAGGACCCGACCTCGCTGAGTTGTGTGACGGCCGGCTGCTCCTCGCAGCGCTCGGCGATCTCCTGTTGGAAGCGCGCGAACGCGGCCAGCTTGCGCAGCGGGTTCTCGACGCCGTCGGCGAGCACGGCCAGATGCATGAAGCTCGCGCCGTCCTCGAGCTTGAACGTTCCATATTTGAAGCCGTCGGGCTTCTCCTGGGAGAGCTCCTCATAGACCCCGGCGACGAGGCGCTCGTTCTCCTGCACGCGATCCGCCTTGACGCGATAGCGAACCATCACGATGCCCATCGTGCCTTCTCTGCTTTGCGTTTGTGCCCGTTTAGACCCGGCGAGGCGCCGAGACTCATCGCAGCGCGCCGCTACTGCTGTTCGGCGGCGCGCTCGAGCTGGGAGCGCACGTCGCCGGTGACGGCGTTGGCGTGGCCCGGCCAGGCGGCGGCGGGCTCGAGCGCGGCGAGCTTGAGCATGCTTGCGCGCGCCTGTTCGGTGTCGAAGTTATAGACCGGGAAGGGCAGGTGCGCCTCTGAGTCTCGACCCCAGATGTCGAGCGTGTAGAAGCAGTCGCTGCTCAAGGCGAGACGGTCGGACTCGCGCCACAGCGCGATCTGCCCGGGCGCGTGGCCGGGTATCTCGACGACGCTGAAGCCGGCGAGCTCGTCGCCCTCGGAGACGGTGCCGGCGATCTGCACGGGGCCGCCGTCCCACGCGTAGCGGTGCATCAACCGCTGCACCTGACGGTGGGGGAAGGGCAGCCCGGCAAGCCCCTCCGGCCAGTAGCGAAAGCCACCGCTGCCTTCGGCATCCTGCACCTCGGCCGGGTGGCAGTAGACGGGCGCGCCCAGCCCGGGAGCGGCGCCCCGATGGTCGGTGTGCCCGTGCCCGAGCACGATCCGGCGGATGCCGCCGAGCTTGGCGCCGGCGCGGGCGAGCGCGCGCGTCATCGTGCGCGCGCCGGCGTCGAACAGCGTCACGCCGCCGTCGTCCTCGATCAGATAGACGTTGCAGCGCGCCGGCTGGCCCTGCAGGACCCACACGCCCTCGGCGATCAGTCGCGCATCGCCGCCGGACAGGCGCGAGCCGAGGCGCGTGCGCGCGTTGAAGGCGCCGGCCAGCCGGCTTTCGGCGATCGAGCCCTGCGCCGGCATCATCCCGATCTGGCGCGGCAGCGCGATCGAGTCGGGGAAGGCGTCGTTGCCCTGGATCAGGCCGTCTTCGACGGTGAGCAGGTCGATGCCCTCGATTGTCAGGCGGTCCCCCGTCGGCTCGATGCCGTTCAGCGAGCCCGGACCGGCGAAGGTCCCGCTGAGCCGCCACTGCGCGGCGCAGCGCTCGTCCTGTGCCGTCGTCGAGACGATCTCGAAGTCGAGGTCGGGCACGGCGTCGAGCAGTTCGCCGAGGAACGCGCGCACGCCCTCGGGCGCGAGCACGTCGACCTGGCCACGGACGTTGTCGCGCCCGCCGTCGGCCCACAACGCGACGGCCGTGTCGAGGTCGCGTGCGTCGATCGCCTCGAAGTAGCGCCGCGCGACGGCCTCGGGGCTCGTCTTCGTGATCCGCTTGCGCGGGCTGCGCGCCTGGCGCACGTTCGCGGCGGCCTCCTGCACCTTGCTCGCCGCCTTCGCTCCGTCGCTCTGCTGCTCAGCCATGCATCCTCCTGTCTGCCGCCGGCGCGGACCCCCCGCTCTGGGTGCGTAGTCTAGTCTCCGGGCGTGGTCGAGGCGAGCAACGGCAGCCGTGCAAAGGCCTCGCCCCGAGCCGATCCGAAACGCGAGCTGGGTCGAGGCGAGCGAGTGTTTCCGGGAATCTTCCGTCTGCGCCTGCCGCTGCCGTGGCCGGGGGTGCCGCATTGCAACGCTTGGGCGGTGAAGTCGGGCGACGGCTTCGTGCTGTTCGACACCGGCATGCGCCAGCCCGATTCGATCGCCAACCTCGAACGCGCGCTAGAAATGTGCGGCCTGCGCTTGGAGGACACGCGCCTGATCGTCTGTACGCACGCCCACTCCGACCACTGCGGGCAGGCGCCGATCATCGCCGAGCGCGCCGGCTGTGACATCTGGATGCACCCGAGTCACGAGCTCCTGAGGAGCATGGTCGAGGACCCCGACGCCGTGTTCGCGCGTCGCCTGGAGGTCGCTCGCCAGAGCGGCGTTCCGGCCGAGCCGCTGCGGCGCTATGCCGCGGAGCGCAAATCCGGCGAGTCGGGCTTCGCCGCTGTGATCGAACCTGCGCGCGAGCTGCTCACGGGCGTGACGATCGATACCGACCTCGGCCCGTGGACGGCGTATGAGACGCCCGGGCACGCGCCCTCGCACGTCTGCCTGTTCCAGCCCGAGCGGCGCTTGTTGATCTCCGGCGATCATCTGCTGGGCAGGATCTCGCTGTACTTCGAGTACGGCACCTCGCCGGACCCCGTCGGCGAGTTCCTGCACTCACTCGACATCGTCCAGCGGCTCGGCGCGCGCCTCTGCCTGCCGGGGCATGGGCGCACGTTCGCCGACGTGCACGCGCACATCGAGGGCAATCGCAAGCTCGTCCACGAACGCCTCGACGGTGTCGCCGATGCGCTCGGCTCGGGGCCGCTGAGCGCCTTCGAGATCGTGCCCCACGTCTACGGCGACAGGCTCTCCGAGCAGAACGCGCAATGGCTGCTCTCGGAGGTGCTCAGCTACTTGCGCCACCTGCAGGCGCTCGGCCGCGCCCACGCGATCCCCGGCGAGACCGAGCGCTGGAGCGCCTGACGCGCGCTGCGCGGCTCCACCAGCCGGCCTCGGCTTGCATAATCAACGGATGCGCATCAACGAGATCCTCTCCTCCGAGACGCCGGTCTTCTCGTTCGAGTTCTTCCCGCCGAAAACGCAGGCCGGCGAGCAGAACCTGTACGCGGCGCTGCGCGACCTGAAGGCGCTGGACCCGTCGTTCGTGTCTGTGACCTACGGCGCCGGCGGCTCCAGCCGCGAGAAGACGATCGAGATCGTGAAGCGGATCAAGGACGAGTTCGGCCTGGAGGCGATGGCGCACTTCACGTGCGTGGGTGCGACCGTGGAGCAGCTGCGCGAGACGCTCGGCGAGATGCAGGAGGCCGGCATCGAAAACGTGCTCGCGCTGCGCGGCGACCCGCCGGAGGGCCAGGAGGGCTGGATGAAGACCGACGGGGGCCTGGAGTACTCGCGCGAGCTGGTCGAGCTGATCGGCGGCCAATACCCGTTCGCGATCGGCGCGGCCTGCTTCCCGGAGACGCACATCCACGCCGACAGCGCGGAGTCAGACCTGCGCTACCTCGCGGAGAAGGTGCAGGCGGGGGTGGACTTCCTGATCACGCAGATGTTCTTCGACAACGATTTTTATTTTGATTTCGTGAAGCGTGCGCGTGCGGCCGGCATCACGGTGCCGATCATCCCGGGCGTGATGCCGATCACGAAGGCGGGCCAGGTCGAGCGGATGGCGCAGATGTGCGGCTCAGAGATCCCGGCGGGCCTGCGCGCGGAGCTGCACGGCCGCAAAGAGGACACCGAGGCGGTGCTCGACTTCGGCGTGGCGTACGCGACCTTGCAGTGCTCGGAGCTACTGGCGGCGGGCGCGCCGGGGATCCACTTCTACACGCTCAACCGCTCGCCGGCGACGCGCGCGATCGTCAGCGCGCTGAAGCTGGCGCGCCCCTGGGAGCGTGCGATCTACCCGGCCTCGATCTCCAGCCCCTCGGCCACCCGCGGCGAGCCGTCGGGCGCCTCGTAGCGCACGTCGACCGAGTCGTTCTGCCGGTACGTGCCGACGCCCCAGGCGCCGAGCAGCCAGCGCCAGCCGCTGATCTTGTCCTTGCGCAGCTCCTGCTCGAACACGAGCGCGCCTTCGCGCACCGAGAAGTCGCTGCCCAGCTGCTGGGGCACGCCGTTGAGATACACCTGGTAGGGCTCGCGCACGTCGCTCGGCAGCTTGACTCTCGATTTACCCATCGCGAGCGGATTATGCACACGCCGACCAGTGCGCCCGGGCCGGATGGCAGGCGACCGGGCCCGCGCGCGGTATGCCACCCGGTCGGATGCGTACTCTCCGCACCGTGAGCGTCAGCGAGATCCCCTACACAGTGCGCCGTTCCTCGCGCGCTCGGCGCGTGCGCGTCAACGTGCACGCCCACGCCGGCGTCGAGGTCGTGCTGCCCGCCCGCGCCCCCGAGCGCGCTGCCGCGGCCGCGATCAGCGAGCTGCGCCCGTGGATCGAGCGTCGCCTGGATGAGGCGCGCGAGGCGCTCGCGCGCGTAGCGGCGCGCGCCGGCACGCTGCCCTACCTCGGCGAGTCGCTCGAGCTCGTGCCGCAGGAGGGACGCACCCGCGTTCATCGCCGCGGCACGCAGCTGCTCGTGCCCGACGGCGACGCCCGCCCGGCGATCGAGCGCTTCTATCGGCGCGCCGCGCGTGCCGAGATCGCTCCGCGGCTGGACCGGGCGACGGCGCTCGCCGGAACGCCATACACCGACCTCTCGATCCGCGCGCAGAAGACGCGCTGGGCCTCGTGCGCCGCCAACGGCTCGATGAGCTTCAACTGGCGCCTCTTGCTGGCGCCCGAGCGCGTGCTCGACTACGTCGTCTGGCACGAGGTCTGTCACCTGCAGATCCTCGAGCACTCGCCGCGCTTCTGGAAGTTGCTCGAGCGCTGGTGCCCGGAGTATCGCGAGGACCGCGAGTGGCTGCGCGTGAACGGGGCGACACTGGTGCTGTAGGTCTCAACGGGCGCCGGGGCGTTGGCACTGTCGAGGCGTTGCGTTCCAGGCGGGTGCGCAAGATTCTTTGCAACCGCATATAATAGGAGGCGGGCGCGTAGTATAGTTCGCACATGGACTTCACCCGTCCTTTCACGCTCGTCACGCCCACGCTCGACGGCGATGTCCTGGCTGCGCTGGCCGTAGCTGATGTGGAGTTCAGCGGTCGGGAGCTCGCTCGCCGCGCTGGTCACGGCAGCACTGAGGGCATCCGCCGTGCCGCCGACCGGCTCGCGCTGGAGGGAATTGTCCTGCGGCGGGCCGTCGCAGGCGCGCACCTCTATCGACTCAATAGAGACCACGTCGCTGCGGAGTGGATCGAGGGTCTCGCAACACTTCCTGATCAAGTGCTCGACCGCCTTCGGGCGGTCATCGCCAATTGGGAGGAGGCTCCCAGATTGGCGTTCGTATTCGGCTCCGTCGCCAGGCGCCAAGCGTCTTCTTCCAGCGATCTCGACATGCTCGTAGTTCGTCGCGGTGCTTGCGACGCGGACTCCACCGCGTGGCGCTCCCAACTGGTCGTCCTCCAGCAGACGGCGACCAGCCTGACGGGTAATGACGCGCGGGTGCTCGAGGTCGACGAGCTGGAGCTGGGTGGCCGGCGCGTGGAGTCCGTGATCGCCGATGTCCTGCGCGAGGGAGTAGCGCTTCTCGGCTCGAGGCGCGAGCTTCGGAGGCTCGTCGAAGCGAGGCAACCTGCATGAGCGCTCGCACACGCCGCTGCGACGACGCGACTACGCAGGGGAGACTGCGAAAGGCTGAGCAGTTCTGGGACGCGGCGCAGTCAATAAGGGAGCTCGCAGACGACGAGGCCGAGATCGGCGACGTCTACGTCACACTCTGCGTCCACGCTGGGATTGCTGCGGCGGACGTCGTGTGCTGTAGTGCGCTCGGGGAGCACGCTGTCGGGGAGGACCACAATGCCGCTATTGCCCTGATTCGGCGGACGCGCCCAGATGGCGATGACCTCGGTTCAGCCCTATCGGTGCTGCTGGGTATGAAGACCCGTGCCGGCTACAGCGCGAGTCCGGTCACCGTCACCGATCGCAAGCGAGCACAACGTCAAGCCGAGCGGCTTCTAAGTGCGGCGCAGGCCCGTTCTGGTCGCTGGCCCGTGAGGTAGAAGCAGCGCGCTACCCACGCTGCTCGATCGGCACGTAGTCGCGGTCGCGCTCGCCCGTGTAGATCTGGCGCGGACGGGCGATCTTCTGCTCGCCGTCCTCGACCATCTCCTTCCACTGGGCGATCCAGCCGCTGGTGCGCCCGATCGCGAACATCACCGGGAACATCGCCACCGGCAGGCCGAGCGCCTCATAGATCAGGCCCGAGTAGAAGTCGACGTTGGGGTAGAGCTTGCGCGAGGTGAAGTAGTCGTCGTCCAGTGCGCGCTTCTCCAGCTCCGAGGCGACGTCGAGCAGCGGGCTCTTGCCGCGCACCTCGAACACGTCGTCGAGGTATTTGCGAATGATCCGCGCACGCGGGTCGTAGTTCTTGTAGACGCGGTGGCCGAAGCCCATCAGGCGCTCGTTGCCGGCCTTCACGCCCTGCAGGAAGTCGGGGATGTTCTCGATCTTCTCGATCCGTTTGAGCATCCGCAGGGCCGCCTCGTTGGCACCGCCGTGCAGCGGGCCGTACAGCGCGGCCACCCCCGCCGCGACGGCCGAGTAAGGGTCGACGTGGGTCGAGCCGACCGAGCGCACGGCACTCGTCGAGGCGTTCTGTTCGTGGTCGGCGTGGAGGATGAAGAGCACGTCCAGCGCGCGCGCCAGACGGGGATCGGGCTCGTACTTGAGCTCGGTCATTTTGTACATCATCCCGAGGAAGTTGCCGGCGTATTCGAGGTCGTTGTCGGGGTAGACGTAGGGCTGGCCCATGTTGTGGCGGAAGGCGAACGCAGCCAGCGTCGGCATCTTCGCCAGCAGGCGGATGATCTGGATCGCGCGCACGCGCTCCTCTTTGATCTTGTTGGCGTCCGGGTAGAACGTCGAGAGCGCGCCGACCGAGGCCACGAGCATGCCCATCGGGTTGGCGTCGTAGCGGAAGCCCTGCATGAAGTCCTTGACGTTCTCGTGCACGAACGTGTGGATCGTGATCTCGTCGACCCAGCCGTCGAGCTCGACCTTGCTCGGCAGCCGGCCGTTGATCAGCAGGTAGGCGACCTCGAGGTAGGTCGAGTGCTCGCACAGCTGCTCGATCGGGTAGCCGCGGTGCTGCAGGATGCCCGCCTCGCCGTCGATGTAGGTGATCGAGCTGCGGCACGAGGCCGTGTTCATGAAGGCCGGGTCGTAGGACATCATCCCGAATTCGTCCTCGTCGACCTTGATCTGGCGCAGGTCGCTCGCGCGCACCGTCGAGTCCGTGATCGCCAGCTCATACGAGCGTCCCGTGCGGTTGTCGGTGACCGACAGCGTGTCCTTCGAGCCGGCGCCGCTGCCGTCTCCCTCGGCGGCCGTCGAAGGCTCCACGACCTGGCCCTTCGCGTCGGCGTCGGTCTCTGCGCTCATCTGCTTCTCCTATCGACGGGTGGGCCGGATCGGGGATTCCGTCTCAATTATGAGTCAACTCGGCGGCCGACCCGGAGGTGGGCGCAGACGGGTGCAGCCGGCAGGCGGCGCGACGATCGCGAACGCTGCTCAGCGCTGCGGCAGGCGCCTGCGCGAGACGAACGTGCGCACGCGCGCCGGCGACGCCGGCGCAGCTTCGCCGTGCGGGCCGCGTCGGCGCGGGCGCGGACCCCGCGAACGCGGGCGATGGGGGTGGCGCGGGCGGTTGCGCGGACCGATGCCCCCATCGCCACCAGGGGCCGTCTCGGGCGTCTGGCGCACGGCCCAGCGGACCAGCAGGAAGAGCGCCACGATCGGGATCTTCAGGAGGAACATCAGCCAGATGAACGTCCAAGTCGTCACGTCGCTCGATCATACCCCGCTGAACTGCGTAATCGACCGCAACTCGTCAAGTCGCGCGTCGATCTCCTCGCGCGTCAGCCGCTGCACCCGCTCGGTGCCGAACTCCTCGACGTTGAACGACGCGAGCACCGTCGCGTAGGCCATCGCGCGGCGCAGCAGATCGTCGGACAGCTCCTCCTGCAAGCTCGCCGCGAGATAGCCCACAAAGCCTCCCGCGAACGTGTCGCCGGCGCCGGTCGGGTCGATCACCGTCTCCAGCGGATAGGCCGGCAGCGCGAAGAAGCTCTCGGTCGTGACGAGCGCCGCGCCGTACTCGCCCTGCTTGGCCACGATCACGCTCGGCCCCCACGTGAGGATCTCGCGCGCCGCCGAGACGAGGTTCGGCTTGCCCGTCAGCTGGCGCAGCTCGGCATCGTTGAGGATCAGGCAGTCCACACCCTCGATCGCCGCCACCAGCGAGTCGCGTGCGATCTCGATCCACAGGTTCATCGAGTCGAGCGCGACAAAGCGCGCCGCGGACAGCTGCGCGCGCACCTCTCGCTGCAGGTCCGGCTGGATGTTCGCCAGGAACAGCACCTCGCTCGAGCGCGAGCTCTCCGACAGCTTCGGCTGGAAGCCCTCGAACACGCCGAGCTGCGTGTCGAGCGTCTCGCGCGAGTTCAAGTCCCAGCCGTACTCGCCGTGCCAGAAGAACGTCTTGCCGCCCGCCACGCGCTCGACATCGGCCAGATCGGTCCCGCGGGTGCGCATGATCTGCAGCTGGCGCTCGCCGAAATCCTCACCCACCGGCCCCACGACGCGGACTTCCTCGAAGAACGACGCTGCCAGCGCGAAATGCGTCGCCGCGCCGCCGAGCATCCGCTCGCGCTCGCCGAACGGGGTCTTTACCGTGTCATAGGCGATCGAGCCCACCACTGTGATCGACATCGGCGCGCACCTTAGAGCAACCCCGCACGCCAGGGCCGGCACCTGACCGTGATCTCCCAAGCCTTCGCTAGCCTGACCGCCCGATGCGCGCGATCCAGATGACCGAGTTCGGCGGGCCCGAGGTGCTCAGGCTGGTCGAGCTGCCCACGCCCGAGCCGGGCCCCGGGGAGGTGCTGATCAGGGTTGCGCGGGCCGGGCTGAACTTCGCCGATACGCACACGCGCACCAACTCCTACGTACGCAAGGCCACGCTCCCGCTTGTGCCCGGCGGCGAGGTCGCCGGCGTGCGCGAGGACACCGGCGAGCGGGTCGTGGCGCTCGTCGGCGACGGCGGCTACGCCGAGTATGCCCTCGCCCCACGCTCGCTCGTCTATCCGATCCCCGACGAGCTCGACGAGGGCACAGCGCTGGCGCTGATCATCCAGGGCCTGACCGCCTGGCATCTGTACCGCACCGCCGCGCGCGTCTCCGCCGGCGAGAGCGTCGTCGTGCATTCGGCCGCCGGCGGCGTCGGCTCGCTCGCCGTGCAGCTCGGGCGTGCGCTCGGCGCCGGGCGCGTGATCGCGACCGCCTCGAGCTCGCACAAGCGCGCGCTCGCGCTCGAGCTCGGCGCCGACGTGGCGATCGATGCCGAGGCCGACGGGCTCACAGAGCGCCTGCTGGCGGCCAACGACGGCCGGCCCGTCGACGTCGTCTTCGACATGGCCGGCGGGGCCGTGTTCAACGCCTCCTATGCAGCGCTCGCCCCGTTCGGGCGGATCGTCGTCTGCGGGATCGCCTCCCAGGAACCGAACGAAGTACGCACCGGCTCGCTGTTGCGCCACTCGCGCTCGGTCGTCGGCTTCTACCTGTTCCACACGCTCGAGCGCCCCGGGATGTTCGGCGAAGCCCTCGAAGACCTGTTCTTGCGGGCTGGGCGGGGGGAGCTGCGCACCGTGATCGGCGCCACCTACCCGCTCGAGCAGGCCGCCCAGGCGCACATCGATCTGCGCGAGCGTCGCAGCATCGGCAAGCTGCTGCTGGACCCCTCCGCGTGAGCGCAGCCGCGCCCATCCGATGCCCGGACCCCGGCCGGCGCCCCGCTATGCGTAAGCTGCTTGCTTGCTGACGATGGCCACCTCCTTCGCCGATCTCGGTCTCTCCGAGTCCACACTGCAAGCGCTCACCGACGTGGGCTATGAGTCGCCCAGCCCGATCCAGGAGCAGGCGATCCCGTCCTTGCTGGCGGGACGCGACGTGATCGGGCAGGCACAGACGGGCACCGGCAAGACCGCTGCCTTCGGGCTGCCGATCATGGAGTACGTCGACCCCTCCAACCCCGAGGTGCAGGCGCTCGTGTTGACGCCCACGCGCGAGCTCTGCATCCAGGTCACCCAGGCCCTGCGCACCTACGGCGCGCACACCGGGATCGACGTCGTCGCCGTCTTCGGCGGCGCCCCGATCCGCACCCAGCAGGCGCAGCTGCGCGCCGGCGGGCACGTCGTCGTCGGCACCGTCGGGCGCGTGCTCGACTTGATCTCGCGCCACTCGCTCGTGTTGCACGACTGCCGCTTCCTCGTGCTCGACGAGGCCGATGAGATGCTCGACCTCGGCTTTCTCGAGGACGTCGAGAAGATCCTCTCGCTGACGCCCTCCAGCCGCCAGACGGCGCTGTTCAGCGCGACCATGCCGCCGCCGATCCGCAAACTCGCCGATCGCTACATGTACGACCCCGAGATCATCAAGGTCGAGGCCGAGACGCTGACGATCGACACCGTCGCCCAGTTCCAGCTGCCCGTCGAGACCAGGGCCAAGGCCGACAAGCTCGTCGAGGTGCTGCAGGCCGAGAAACCCGAGCAGGCGATCGTCTTCGTGCGCACCAAGATCCGCGCCGACCAGCTGTTCCGCACGCTGAAGGATCGCGGCATGAACGTCCGCGCGCTGCACGGCGACATGTCCCAGGGCTCGCGCGACGGCGTGATGCTCGCCTTCAAGGGCGGGCGCGTGCCGATCCTCGTCGCCACCGACGTCGCCGCCCGCGGCCTCGACATCTCGACCGTCACGCACGTGATCAACTACGACGTCCCGACGTCCCCCGACACCTACGTGCACCGGATCGGGCGCACCGGGCGCGTTGGGCGCTCCGGGCGCGCGATCACGTTCGTCGAGGACCGCCAGAAGCGCGAGCTGGAGGCGATCGAACGGCACATCGGCACGAGCGTCGCCAAATGGGAGAAGGGCGCGAAGGCCACGCCCACGCCCGTCAAGGAGCGCCCGCGCCGGCACTCAAAGCCGCGCATCTCCCGCCGCGACGCGCAGGAGCCCTACGTCAAGCTCGTGCTCGGCGGCGGCAAGGCAGCCGGGCTGCGCGTCTCGGACATCGTCTCCGCCGTGACCTCCTCGGCCGGTCTCGACGGCGAGGCCGTGCGCGACGTGCTCGTGCTCGATCGCTTCTCCTTCCTGTCAGTGCCCGCCGACGAGGCCGAGCGCGTGATCGACTCGCTCAACGGGCACGAGCTGCGCGGGCGCAAGCTGAGCCTGCAGCTCGTCGGAGGGAAGTAGACCGAGCATCATCGCCCGCAGGGCGACCATCAAAATCGATCGGCTGCACGGGATTCAGGGCGCACATCGTTGTCAAGATGTCCCCATAACGTTTCTGGCCGGCTGACGGGCGCCGCGCACCGTTGATGGGCGACTGACAAGCGTGGGGCGCACGTTTCACTTCGCGAGGGTGTAGCGGACGCCACGACCGCGAGCCGCGCCTACCGGTTTGATCAGGCCGTGCTTGTTGTACAAGTCGCTAAGGATCGCCGATGCGCGGGTTTCGCCTACTCCAAGCAGGGCGGCTGCTTCCGCGCGGCCGATGTCCTCGTTGACATCGAGGTACGCGCGCACGAGTTCTGAGTGTTGGTCTCGGGCGCTCCGCTTCTTGTACTTGATACGCGAGGCAAGCGCTGCCCGCGCAGTGGTCGTCAGCCGGAACGAACGACTCCCGTTTAGGAGCCGCTCTAGGGCCCCTGCCTGCGCGAGTCGCCGCAATACGTCAAACGCCTCCTCCTCGCTGCACTGCGCTGCACTCGCCAAACCATCCGCGCGGAGTGGTGTTCTGTTCAGCAACTCTGTGATCGCGATGTGGGACCGCACATCCTCATCGAAACGCGAGTCGGTTCTCGCCAGAGCGTCGAAGAACCCTCGCACGTCCTCGTCCACGCCGCCACCGGGCAGGCGGCAGACAACGTCGCCTCCCGAGGCGGTGATGTCGGGTGGGGAGTGGCCGTCTCTGAGCATGGTGCGGTACATCGCACTGATGCCAATGCCCTCGCGCTCCGCTACTCCGAGGATGCGCATCGCGTCCGCGAGGACACGGTTGCGGGGCCGGGAGCGGGTGGCGAGCAAGCGAGACTCGTCAACGCCCTCGGGGAAGCTCCCGGGCGAGACCACCTTGAAGGTATCCGCTGGCCGACCTATTGCCAGCGCAACGATGGATGTCCGAGGCATCCGGTAATCGCGGTGCATGATCGCGTTGACCAACGCCTCGCGCAGGGCGCGCTCGGGAATGGGCCGCTCGGAGCGACGTTGGGCGCCGATTACGACCTGGCGGGCCGGGAAGTACTTGTCAATCTTCTCCCACGCGGCGTCGAATGCCGTGATCATCGGTGCAGCGAGGGTCTCACGATCAAAGGAGGCTGCTCCGTCTACTTCGGTGACGCGGATGTCGATCATCTCCACAGTCGGCTCGTACCGGCAGAGGAGCACGGCACCCGCCTCGTTCAGTTGCGGATCGTCCTCATCGTCCATCGCGACGCCGAGGCGACGCACGAGCTCAAGATCACTGCCGGCGGGGCGACCACGAGTTGCGCTGTAGTGGTCATGGGCGGACTTGATCGCGGCCAACTCACAGGTTGACAGCCGTTCCGGCGAAGGCTCTGCGGACCAGTCGTAGTTGCGGCGCTGCTCCAGGAACTTTCGTGCGCGGTCTCCGTCGAGTTCCACGCAGTCCGTGCCGAAGCGGGTCCGGAGCCTCCCTCCGCTGCGAATCTCGCCAAGCGCCGGGGCGACGTTGATCAGGTATAGCCGCTCGCCCTCCACGGTTAGTTCTTCGGGGATGTCGATAGAGAAGTTGGGTTGCGTCAGCGCGTAAACGCGCCGGCGCAACCAGCTCAGGTCCAAATAGGAGCCGACGAACGCTTCGGCGCCTGCCGCCTTGTCATTGACGCCGACCACGATCACGCCACCGGCCTCGCTCATGGCCATGCACGCGACCTCTGCGGCGAGCGCTTGTGCTGCGGGCTCGTGTTTGGTCCCAATGGCGACTCGCTGCCCGCGCACGATCGTGCCCGCCTCCTCCTTGAAGTCCACGACCTCCGTCTCAACGTCCCCAGCCGTGGCGCCGGCAACGACGTTGGCGATCGCATCCAAAGCAGCTTGGCGTCGCGAATGAGCGTTCATAATCGCGATAAATGTAGCATAACGTCGGACCGACGTAAGGCGTCTTTGCAGATCCGCGTAAGGCGACATTCCGCCAACCCGACCGCCTTGCAGCAGCGCGGGCGGCCACGGATCGCCGCCTGCCGAGTACAGTAGCCCGATGCCTACGAAAGCAACCATGAAGACCACCGAGGGCCCGATCGCCTTCGAGCTGTTCGACGACGACGCGCCCAAGACCGTCGAGAACTTCCGCAAGCTCGCCGCCGACGGCTTCTACGACGGGCTCACCTTCCATCGCGTGATCAAGGACTTCATGATCCAGGGCGGCTGCCCCGAGGGCACCGGCACCGGCGGTCCCGGCTACAGCTTCGAGGACGAGTTCAACGAGCACAAGGTCGTGCGCGGCGCGCTCGCCATGGCCAACGCCGGCCCCAACACCAACGGCTCGCAGTTCTTCATCGTCACGACCGACGCCGCGTCGTGGCTCGACGGCAAGCACACCGTGTTCGGCCAGGTCAGCGACGGCATGGACGTCGTCGATCGGCTCGAGGGCGTCCAGACCGACGCCGGCGATCGGCCCAACGACCCGATCGGGATCGTCTCGATCGAGCTGTCGCAGTAGCTGTCCGTCCACTCTTCGAAGGCCGCGCGGTCGGAGTAGTCTGTTTGGCTACGAAGCCAGTACTAAGAGCGAGCAGACAGGGGAGAGACTGATGGCGTCCGTCGAGCAGGCCCAGACTGTCGAGCAGGAGCTGCCCAGCGAGAATGGCAGCGCAACCAGCGGGAGCACCCCGAACGGCGCGCACGCCGTCGCGCAGATCGAGGTCGAGAACCCCGCCACCGGCGAGATCGTCGCCACCGTTCCCGACCTCGGGGCCGACGTCGTCGCCGAGATGGCCAAGCGCGGGCGCGCCGCGCAGCCGAGCTGGGAGGCCTACGGCTTCGACGGACGCGCGCGCGTGATGCTGCGCGCCCAGAAGTGGGTGATGGACAACGCCGAGCAGATCATCGCCACGATCATGTCCGAGACCGGCAAGACCTTCGAGGACGCCTCGCTCGCCGAGATCTCCTACGCCGGCAACGCCTTCGGCTTCTGGGCCAAGCACAGCGAGGAGTACCTCGAAGACGAGCGCGTCAAGTCAAGCCAGCTGCTCGTCAAGGGCAAGAAGCTGATCCTGCGCCACCGCCCGCTCGGCCTGATCGGCGTGATCGGCCCCTGGAACTACCCGCTGACCAACTCCTTCGGCGACTGCATCCCGGCGCTGATGGCCGGCAACAGCGTGATCCTCAAGCCCTCCGAGGTGACGCCGCTGACCTCGCTCTTGCTCGCCGAAGGCCTGCGCGAGTGCGGCCTGCCCGAGGACGTGCTGCAGATCGCCACCGGTCGCGGCGAGACCGGCGCCGCGCTCGTCGAGCACGTCGACATGATCATGTTCACCGGCTCCACGCGCACCGGCAAGAAGGTCGCCGAGGGCGCCGCCAAGCGGCTGATCCCCGCCTCGCTGGAGCTCGGCGGCAAGGACCCGATGATCGTGCTCTCAGACGCCGACCTCGAGCGCGCCGCCAACTTCGCCACCTACTACTCGATGCAGAACGCCGGGCAGACGTGCATCTCGATCGAGCGCGCCTACGTCGAGGCTCCCGTGTACGACGAGTTCGTGCAGAAAGTCTCCGAGAAAGTGCGCGCGCTGCGCGTCGGCAAGCCCGAAGGACCCGGCTCCGTCGAGGTCGGCGCGATCACCTTCCCGCCGCAGCTGCAGACGATCGAAGACCATGTCACCGACGCCGTCGACAAGGGCGCGCGCGTGCTCGCCGGCGGCCACGCATCGAAGCATGGCGGCGGGCGCTTCTACGAGCCGACCGTGCTCGTCGACGTCGACCACACGATGAAGTGCATGACCGAGGAGACCTTCGGCCCGACGCTGCCGATCATGAAGGTGCAGGATGCCGAGGAGGCCGTGCGCCTCGCCAACGACTCGCCCTACGGCCTCGGCTCCTCCGTGTTCACGCGCGACGTCGAGCGCGGTGAGCAGATCGCCCGGCGCCTGGACGCCGGCGCCGCCAACGTCAACGACGCGATGATCAACTACACCGTGCTCGAGCTGCCGATGGGCGGCGCCAAGCAGTCCGGCCTGGGCTCGCGCCACGGCGCCGGCGGGATTCGCAAGTACTGCTCCCAGCAGGCGATCGTCGTCACGCCCAAGCTCGCGCTCAAGCGCGAACCACACATGTATCCCTACAAGGCGCGCAACTCCAAGCTGCTCGCCGGAGTGTTCAAGTTCCTCTACGGCCGCGGCAAGCGCGACTGAGAACAGCCACCAAGCGCCGGGCTCGGGGCTAGCGCAGCTCGAGCCCGAGCAGCGCCTCCAGCTCCGGGATCGTCTGCTCGGCGCTCGTATGGTGCACCGTCGCCATGCCGAGCTGCTCGGCCGGCGTCAGGTTGAACGGGAGGTCGTCCACGAACACGCAATCCTGCGGCGCCGCGCCCGCGCGCTCGGCGCCGAGCTCATACATCCGCCGCGCCGGCTTGCGCGTGCCCTCGATGCCCGAGATGACGACGCCGTCGAACAGCTCGTCGAACAGGTCGTGCGGGTAGCGGTGCACGCCCCACGAGTTCGACACGAGCGCCGTGCGCACGCCGCCCGCGCGGGCCCTGCGCACCGCCTCGACCATCGCCACATCCGGCTGCACGCCCGCGAACAGCCCGTCGATCAGCCCGTCCGGCTCGACGCCCAACAGCGGTGCCAGCTGCTGCTCGAACTCGCCCTCCTCGAGCACGCCCTTCTCCAGTTCGATCAGCAGCTCGCGAAACGACGGATCCGAGGAGAAGCGATCGCGCAGTGTCTGCGGGTCGACGCCCGTGCGTACGCAGAACTCGCGAAACGAGTGGAACAGGTTGCTCGTCAGCACCCCGCCCCAGTCGATCAGCAGGCCGCTGCGCACGGCACCGCTCGCGGCGCCGTTCGGCTCAGCCGCCATACGCGATCGCTTCGGCCTGGCTCGCCAGTTCGAGCACGCCCTCGCCGAACGTCTTCAGGTACGGGTCGTCCGTCGTGCCGGCCACCGCGCGCTTGTAGTTGCCCTCCATGAACACCACCGACTTCCACACGGCCAGCGTCGTGTACCAGCGCAGGTCGCGCATCGAGCGGCCCGTGCGCGCTTCGTAGCGCCCGATCAGCTCTTCTCGCGTGGGGAACCCCTCGCGGCGCGTGACCGTCGCCAGCGCCTCGCGCAGGCCGCCCGACGGGTCGTCTCGCTCGGTCCACATCATGCACAGGTAGCCGAGATCGGCCAGCGGGTCGCCGATCGTCGCCATCTCCCAGTCGAGCACCGCCGCCAGCCGCGCCGGAGCGCCCGAGGCGAAGATCGTGTTGCCCAGGCGGAAGTCGCCGTGCACGATCGTCGCCGGGGTGGGCTGGTCGGGCATGTTCTGCTCGAGCCAGCCGCCGACCCGCTCGACCGCTGCGATCTCACGCGTCTTGTTCAGCTCCCACAGGCCCCTGAAGCGGCGCAGCTGGCGCTCGAGGTAGCCCGTCGGCTTGCCGAAGCCCTCCAGGCCGACCGCGCGCCAGTCGACCCCGTGGATCTCCACGAGCGCGTCGATCAGCTCGTCGCTGATGCGCCCTCGCTGCTCGGGCGTGTCGATCGCCGCCGGGATGTCCGCGACGATCACATCGCCCTCGATCCGCTCCATCACGTAGAACGGGCTGCCGATCGTCTGCTCGTCCTCGCCGACCGCCAGCACCGCCGGCACCCGGGCCGGCGTGTCCGCCAGCGCCCGCAGCAGCCGCGCCTCGCGCAGCACGTCGTGGGCGCTCGGCGGTAGCGGCGGGCGCGGCGGGCGGCGCAGCACGACCTCCGTCCCGCCGCGGCTGATCAGATAGGTCACGTTGGAGTGGCCCTCGCCGATCGGCACCGCCTCGATCTCGCCCTCGCCGAGGCCGTGGGCATCGAGGAACGCCGCCAGCGGCTCGAGGATCAACAGTGGCGGGCGCTCGTTGCCCGCCGCCTGCGCTGCCGTCTGCACGATGTCGTCCGGTGCGATGGCTGTACTCACTCACCGAAAGCTACACATCAATCGCCCCGCCGGACCGCAACCTTGCACGCGCTGCGGTGTCATTAGCCTCCATGCCCCAGATCAGAAAGCTCATCCCCACGACGCTCTCCTGCGCCCTCGCCGCGGGTGCCCTCAGCGCCGCACCGGCGCTCGCCTCGCATAGCCAGGCCAACTACTTCGAGGCCTCCAGCGACCTGCTGAGCGCCCGCACGCGCCCCCACGCCCTTGTCCAGATGCAGGCGCTCGGCGTCAAAGCGCTGCGCGTCGAGCTCTACTGGAACGCAGTCGCGCCGGCCCCTTCGAGCACGACCAAGCCGACGGTCGACCTGACCAACCCCGGCAACTACGCCTGGGGCGAATTCGACTCGCTGATCGCCGAAGCGCAGCGGCTGCACTGGAAAGTGCTGCTGACCGTCACTGCGCCCGTGCCGCGCTGGGCGACGTCGAACAAGAAGGCGCCGTACGTCACCAAACCAGATCCCAAAGACTTCGAAGAATTCATGACGGCCGTCGCGCGCCACTACGGCCCGGCGGGCCCGTTCGGCTCGACCGTCTCGCTGTTCTCGATCTGGAACGAGCCCAATCACCCGGCCTTCCTGCAGCCGCAGTGGAACACCAACGGCACGGCCGCTTCTCCGCGCATCTACCGCGGTCTCTACCAGGCCGGCTACGCCGGGCTGAAAGCCGGTGGCATCTCGAACCCCAAGGTGCTGCTCGGCGAGACCGCTCCGACCGGCTTCGATCGCGTCAACTACAAGCGCGAAAAATCGCGCGCCCTGCTGCACGACGTGGCGCCGCTGCTGTTCCTGCGCGAAACGCTGTGCCTGAACAGCAAGTACCGGAAATCGGGCTCATGCACGCCGCTGGCGGCCTCCGGCTACGCCCACCACGCCTACACCACAGCCGCCGGCCCGCTGTACAAGCCGCGCGAAAAGGACGATGTCACGATCGGCGTGCTCTCGCGGCTGTCGAGCGCGCTCAGCAAAGCCTTCAGCGCACACGGCACGACCTCGAACCTGCCGATCTACCTGACCGAGTTCGGCGTGCAGAGCAAGCCCAACCGCTTCCTCGGCGTGTCCGTCGCCCAGCAGGCCGAATTCGACGCGATCGCCGAGCAGATCGCCTGGAGCAACGCCCGCGTGGCCGCCTTCTCGCAGTACCTGCTCGTCGACGACCCGCTCGGCGGCAAGCCCGGATCGAGCGTCAGCGGTGGCACGATCGGCTTCCAGACGGGCCTCGAGTACCTCAGCGGCAAGCCCAAGCCGCTGTTCTTCGCCTGGCCCGTGCCGCTGACCGTGTCCAAGTCCGGCCACGGCTACTCGCTGTGGGGGCTCCTACGGCCGACGACGGGGGCCACCAAGGTGACCGTGCTGGTGCAGAAGAAGGGATCGCGCAAGTACACGACGCTGAAGACCGTCGCCACCAACAGCCTCGGCTACTGGACGCTGCACTCCTCGACCAAGGGCGCGCACTGGCGTGTGCAGTGGAAGAGCCCGGCAGGTGTCAAGTACGAAGGCCCCCCGATCGGCGCGCACTGAGCTGAGTTGCCGGGCATCGCCCTCCTAAAGTTGAGGGGGCGATGCCCGAGCTGCCCGAGGTCGAGATCACTGCACGGCTGCTCGACCGTGCGCTGGCCGGTGCCGAGATCGAGTCGGCGCAGGCGCCGGGCATCAACGCGCTGAAGACATTCGACCCGCCCCTGTCCGCGCTCGACGGATTGCATGTGTCGAGTGTGCGCAGGCGCGGCAAGCACCTGATTCTCGACACCGACGGCGAGCTCTCGCTGCTGCTGCACCTGATGTCGGCCGGGCGCCTACAGCTGTATGAGAAGCGTGCCGGGCCGCGCGATCGCACCTCGCGGCTGCTCGTGCGCCTGCGCGACGGGCGCGAGCTGCGCCTGCGCGAGTTCGGCTCAAAGCAGGCCGCGTGGGTCAAGCTGCTGCGCGCCGCCGAGCTCGAGCAGGATGAGGCGCTCGCGAAGCTCGGTCCCGAAGCGTGGCCCCAGCCGCCCGATGGCGAGCAGCTGGCCGAGTTGCTCGACACGCCGCGCCCGCTCCACTCGCTGCTGCGCGATCAGCGCACGATCGCCGGCATCGGGCGCTCCTGGGTCGATGAGATCCTCTGGAGCGCCCAGCTCTCGCCGTTCAAGCGCGCCGCCGATCTCGACGCCGACGAGCGCGCACGTCTGCGCGATGCGATCGTGACCGTGCTCGGCGACGCGCTCGCGCGCTACGAGGAGCTCGTCGAGCTGCCGATTCCCGACAAGCTGCCGATGCCGTTGAAGGTCCATCGCCACGAGGGCGAGCCGTGCCCGCGCTGCGGACAGATGCTCGAGGCCGTGCATTTCGAGGACTACGTGATCGCCTACTGCCCGCACTGCCAGACCGACGGGCGCGTGCTGAAGGATCGGCGGCTGTCGCGGCTGTTGCGGTAGCAGTCCGGGCGCACCGTGCGGTCGCCGCAGGCTAGGATCGAGGCGTGATCGACGTAGGCCAGATGGCTCCCGACTTCGAGCTGCCCGACCAGGATGGACGGGCGACGAAGCTCTCCGACTTCCGCGGCCAGCGCGTCGTCGTCTACTTCTACCCCAAGGCCGACACGCCCGGTTGTACTACTCAGGCCTGCGGCGTGCGCGACCGCAAGACTGACTACGCCGAGGCCGGCGCAGTGGTGCTCGGCATCTCACCCGACCCCGTCGCCAAGGTGAAGAAGTTCCACGACAAGTTCTCGCTCGACTTCGCGCTGCTCGCCGACGAGGATCACGCGGTGGCTGAGGAGTACGGCGTGTGGGTCGAGAAGTCGATGTACGGGAGAAAGTATTTTGGCAACGAGCGCACGACATTCGTTATCGATACGGACGGTCGCGTCGCCAAGCTGCTGCGCAAGGTGAAGCCCGGCGAACACGATGCCCTGGTGCTCGCTGCGTTGGCGGAGTCAACTCCGCCAACTGTCTAGTCTCCTCGCCGCGCCCCAGCACAAGCGATCGAAGCTGTCGGGGCGTCACGCAGCCGGGGCGGCGCGTTCGCGCGCGCGCCGGGGGGCGTCGCGTCACTCATAGGCAGCCAGATCCAGAGCGGACGCGATTGCGTCCAGCGCCGGCTCGTGGGCGGCCTGGGACACGGAGACGGTGAGGCGGCGTCGACTCGGCTCCCAGTCCAAGCAAAAGAACGGGCAGCATTCCCGCTCGATCGCGATTGCCTCCGTGACCAGCTTGGCGTCCACGCTCTCATCGAGCCCTACCACGAGGCGGCGGGATGTCCGCTCGATCAGGCGAGCGTTCCGGCCCGCCCGCCGGTAGCGCTCAAGCTGTGAGCGCAGCCCCGACTCGTCAAGCGCGCAACTCGGAGCCATCGGCAGGTCCATAGCACCAGCGTACAAATGTGGCGAGCTGTGCGTGTGTGATCTGAGGCGCAACGCTTGGCTCGGCGAGGCGTGCTGCACAGCGCCCTTCGTCGGCGGCGATGGCGACGGATGCACGGACCGGTGCTGCTAGTTCAGAGTCCGCAGGGGCCGGCTCGCGCGCATCGCGACCAGCGAATAGATCAAGAGTCCCGCGCCGGCAAACGGCGCCGTGCAGGTCAGCGTGCCGAGCCACGTCGCAGACGCCAGTCCGGTGCCCGTGGCGTGGTAGACAGCCGCCGCTCCACCCAGGCCGGACACCGACACGAGGAACATCACAGCAAACAGCGCGCCGCCGCCGAGCGAGAGGATGACGTTCTTGGCATCGAGCGCTTCGGGCTTTGGCTCCGAGCCGGTCTCAAGCTGGATCAGGCGCACGTCGAGCAGTGCCGGGCTGGAGATTGCGGCGGCGCCTGCCAGTTCGCTCCAGTCGGGACCGCGCACGACCTTGAGCAGCGCTCCGGCCAGGGGGCGGCGCCCGCAGAGCGCGACCGCGCGGCGATCGGCTGCAAGCTCACGCCCGGCGACGTAGCGGGCGCGCAGGCAGTTCAGCGTCGGCAAGAAGAACAGCGCCGCCGAGAGCACCCTCACGATCGCGGCCTTCAACGGGTCCACATTGCGGACGTGGTAGCGCTCGTGCTCGAGCACCGCGCACAGCTCGTCACCGGTCGCGCGTTCGAGTAGTCCACGGCTGACCGCCACGCGGGGTGTCATCGCGCCGTAGACGAATGAGAACGAGTCGGCTGCATCAAGGAAAACGATGCGGCCGGCGAGGCCCGTATGCCGCGCTGCCTGTGCAAGAGCTTCGGGTGTCGTGCTCGCCAGGGCGCGCACGCGGCACGAAAGCACTCGTGAGGCGACCGCTTGGCGCACCAGTGCTCGTCCGCCGAGTCCCAGGCCTACCGCGATCGACAGGAAAAGCGCGAGCGGCACGAGCAGCGACGCTCGATCGCTCCAGAGGCCGGCGGGCCCACCGTCAGAGATGCGCGCCAAGCTCAGCGGCACGAGGACGCCGCCGAGCACTCCGCAGAGGACGGTTGCGCCGAACAGCAACGAGACGCAGACGAACGCGAGGAAGCTACGGTTCGCTTGATCCAGTCTCATCCGTCCTCCGCGAGCAGCGCCCGCAGCCGCCGCAGCGCGGCAGGGTCGGTGCGTGCCTCGTCTACGAAATGCGCCACCGCAGCATCCCCATGCGCGCGAAGCACGTCGCGGACAGCGAGCCCGGCCGCATCCGTGGCGGTTGCTTCATAGACGAAGCGTCGTCGCTCGCCGTGGCGGGCAAGCACGTTCTTTGCGACCAGCCGGTTCATCACGGTCATCACCGTCGTGTAGGCCAGCTCCGAGTCTCGACGCTCGTTGAGCACATCGAGAACCAGCCGCACGGAGACGGGGGAGTCGGCCTGCCAAACAGCGTCCATCACCTCGGACTCAAGCGGCGCCAGCCCACCATTCGCCTTTCGCGGTCGACCTGCCACGAGCAAGACGCTACTACATTTTTGTCGTGTATCCTCGATCGCATGACCAACGCAACCGAGCACGACTACGCAGCGCAAGCACGCCAAGCCATCGAAATCGTCTGCTCCGGCGACGTATCGCGGATGGAGGAGTTCTACGGCCCCGACTTCGTGGATCACATCAACGACATGACATTCCACGGCTACGAGGGAGGGCGGGAGTCACTCGCCTTCTACGCGACGCTGTTCAAGGACTACCGAATGGGCGTCGAGGAGCAGGTCGCCGAGGGCAACCGCGTCGCCTCTCGCTGGGTTCTGAACGGCACCTACCACGGTCGAGCGGTCGTGCTCAGAGGTATCACGATCAGCCGTCTCGATCGGGGCGGCAGGACCGTCGAAGATCGCGGGCACTCCGACTCGATCGCCCTACTCGGGCAACTCGGCGTGATCCGCACGCTCATCTTGGGACTGGAAATCCTCACCCGCCGCGTCAAGCTCCCCAAGGGAGTGCTGAAGGCGCGCTGAATCTGCCCCTGCCACCGGCGACGGCTCCACGTGGCGCGATGCGTCGACGGGGCCGCAGGCATTCATCTCTATACTGAACTAAATGGTTCAGTATCAAGCAGCAGCGCTCGACTCCACGTTCGCGGCGCTCGCCGATCCAACCCGCAGGGCGATCCTCGGCCGACTCGGCGCCGGCACGGCCACGATCAGCGAGCTGGCCGAGCCGTTCGGCATGTCGCTCACCGGTCTGAAGAAGCACGTTCGGATGCTCGAGCACGCCGAGCTCGTCCGCACCGAGAAGGTCGGCCGCGCGCGTCGGTGCACGCTCGGTCCGCGCCGGCTCGAGGACGTTCAGAGCTGGATCGAGCAGTACCGCAGAGTGCTCGACGGGCGCCTCGATCGCCTCGGCGAGCTGCTCGAAGACAACAAAGGAGAGCTCAGATGAGCACCGAGCAGCAGAACGTCAGCGGCGTCACGACCGTCAGCACGCCGTCCGACGTGACGGGATGCTCGCCTCCGCAATGGAGCAGGGCTTGACCGACTCGCACGATCGCCTCGCCGAGCTCCCGGCCGGGTGAAAGCGACCGTTACACGGCCTTCACCACTGCCATATACTCCCGCCCGCGCGGAAGGTTCCGGCTACAAGCCGGACCGGGAGTCCAACGGACGGACGAGCGTCCTCGCTCGGCAATGGGCCGAGCCGACGATCACAGCGATTCCGGGGGTAACGGACGCTGGCCCGTACCGCTTGTCAAACGAAAGGATCGACCAAGATGTCACACCGCCCCACCAGCCCTGCCCGGGCCGGGAGAAAGCTCCATCCGATGCTCGCCATCGCCGGCGTCTGCACGGCGCTCGCACTCGGCGCGTTCGGTGCAAGCGCCGCACAGGCCGCGACGCTGCCGACGGTGACTGCAACAGTCTCCGCCAGCTCGATCACCATCTCAGGCGCGCTGCAGTCGGGCGCTGTCAACATCGCGAGCACCGCCACCGGCGGCAAGGAACCCTCGGTCACGCTGTTTCAGCTGAAGCCGGGCGTCAGCTTGGCCGAATTCACCGCCTTGCTCGACTCGAACAAGGTGACCAAGGACCCGAACTCGACCGGCAAATACGGCGCGATCGTGTTCGACGCCGAAGCCGGTAAAGGCAAGGCGGCCGAAGCTCAGACGATTCTGGCGCCTGGTCAGTATGTGGCGCTGAACGCCGAAGGCGAAAAGTCATCGACCTGGCCGCGCGCGAGCTTTGCCGTCGCAGCCTCGCCGTCGCCCGTCGCGCTTCCCGCTGCTCAGGCGACCGTGAAGACGATCGAGTTCGGCTTCCGCGGACCGAGCGTGCTGAAAGTCGGCGAGCTCGTTCGCTTCGAAAACGAAGGCTATCTCGTGCACATGGACTTCGCGTTCCCCGTGAAGAGCAAGAAGGCCGCAAGAGCGGTGCTGAAGGCGCTCGCCACCGGTCACGAAAAGGGCCTTGAAAAGCTCGTCGCCGGGCCGCCCCTGGGCTTTGCCGGACCCCTTTCGACGGGCGGCTTCCAGCAGGAGCTGATCACGGCCAAGCCCGGCTGGTATGTGCAGGCGTGCTTCATGCCCACGCAGGACGGGCGCCCGCACACGCTGATCGGGATGGAGCGGATCATCAAGATCGTCAAGTAGCGCAGTCGTGCGCGCGGCGTGCCGCGCAGGATCAACACGAGCCCGTCCCGCCGGCAGCGGGGCGGGCTCGTCGCGTTTCGTGCTCAGGCAGGCTCCGGGGCCGGCGCGAGGCTCGGTTGCGTCATTCCGCCGACGAGCATCCCGGCACCCAGATGCGCGCCCAGCACTGGCCCCACCTGCGTGCAGAAGAGCGGCTCAGAGGCGAAGATCTCGCGTCCCTGCTCGACCAGCCGCTCGGCGTCGGACGGCGCCTGCGCATGCTGCACGATCCAGTCGCTCGCCCCGCGCGCGTGCAGCTCGCCCAGGTAGGCCGTCATCTGCTCGAACGCGCGCCGGCGCGTGCGCCCGCGCCCGACCGGCGCGATCTCCGTCCCGAACGTCAGGATCGGCTTCACCTTCAGCGCGGAGCCGACGAGCGCCTGCGCCGCGCCGATGCGCCCTCCCCGCCGCAGGTACTCGAGCGTGTCCAGGCAGAACCAGATGTCCAAGCTCGCTCGCGCCTCGGCCACCACCTCGATCGCCGCTTGCAGCGAAGCGCCTTGCTCGAGCGCTCGGGCCGCTGCGATCACCAGGCAGCCGAGCCCGCCCGCGCCAGTCTCTGCGTCGATCACGTGCACGCGCTCTGAGTGACCCGCCTGCGCGATCAGCCGCGCCGCTTCGCGCGCGCTCTCGCACGTGCCCGACAGCCCACCTGCGAGATGGATCGAGAGCACGTCGAGCCCGGCGTCCACGAGCGGCTGATAAGAGGCGAGGAAGTCGCCCACCGATGGCTGTGAGGTCGTCGGCAGCAGCTTCGAGTCGTGCAGCTTCGCGTAGAACGCATCGAGGTCGGCGTATTCGCTCTCGCGGCGCAGATCGCCGTCCCAGCCGACGTACAGGCTGACCTCGTGGATTCCCCAGCGCTCGATCAGGTCGCGGGGCACGTACGGCGTCGTGTCTGTGACCAGCGCCACCGCACGCGGCGTCGGTTGCTCAACGTCCGCCCGTGCACTCATCAGGTGAGCAACCCTACGACGCTTGCCCGCCCGGCGCGCTGAGTCTCAGCTCCGCTCCGCCTCGCTCGCTGCCGGCGGATCAGCGGCTCAGCGGATCAGCGGGTCCAGGCGCGCGGCCGCGATCGTCTCGCGCAGCGTGCCGAGCGCGTCGTGCTTCGGTCGCCAGCCCAGCTCCCGCCGGGCCTTCGCCGCGTCCATGATCACCGGCTCGCGGAAAGCGCTGATCCACTGCGCCTGCGCCGGCAGGAAGCCGAGGCGCCCGACCAGCTCCGCGACGGCATCCACCGCCAGCTCGGGCACCGGGATCGAGTACCAGCCGAGCTCCTGTGCGAGCAGCTTGACCGTCATCTCGCCCGGGCCTGCCAGGTTGTAGACGCCGCTCTTGCCGCGCCCGAGCACCGCCGCGCGCATCGCGCTCGCCACGTCGTCGTGGTGGATCAGCTGAAACGGCACGCCCGGGTCCGGCAGCACCGGCTTGAGCATCGGCAGGCCGTCGAGCAGCCGCAGCACCGGCGCCGGGAGGCGCTCTGAGATCTGCGTGTACGGGAGGCTGTCGAGCAGCAGCGGCGCGTCCGGCCCGGCGACGATGCACGGGCGAAACACGTAGGCCGCCGTCTGGCTGCCCGCGAGCGTCTCTCCCAGCAGCGCCTCGACCTCGGCCTTCTGCGCCGAGTAGTAGTGCGCCGCCGTGCCGCGCGCCGGCACCTCCTCGCTCAGCGGCTGCGGGTTCTCGGCGTGGAAGCCGTAGGCGGCGACCGAGGAGGCGTAGAGGAGCCGCTGCACGCCGGCCTCGGCCGTTGCCCGGAACACGTTGCGCGAGCCGTCGAGGTTGACCCGGGCGCTCTCCTCGGCGCCGCCCATGATGATGAACGCCAAGTGCAGCACCACGTCGGCGTCCTTCACGAGCCGATCGACGGCGGCGCGGTCGAGCACGTCGCCCTGGCGGTAGGAGACCTTCTTCCAGCCATGCGCGCGCGGCTCGAACGGGCGGCGCGCCATGCCGAGCACCCGTTCGACGCCGCTCGAGCGCGCGAGCGCCGCCACGACCGCCTGGCCGATCTCACCCGTCGGCCCCGTCACCGCGACGGTCAGGCCACGCTTGGAGGCCGCAGCAGGTGCCATCGACAGGTTGTACCGCAGCGGCGCATGCGGCGTCGGGGCCGCCGCGAGACCGGCGAACGGGCGCGAGGCGAGTCCGGCGCCCCGTACGCTTGACTCGTGCCCGCACTGCTCGCGTCCGCCTCGATCGGTGACACGCTCACCTCCTTCTTCGACGCCGTCGGGCAGTTCTTCTCCGACCTCGCAGCCGTCAACTGGGGGCTGCTGCTGCTCGGGCTGCTGTTCTTCGCCTTGAACCTGACGTTGCGCTCGCGCGCCTTCTTCCACAGCCTGCGCGCCGCCTACCCCTCGGTCAGCTTTCAGTGGCGGCGCGTGTGGGGCGCCTACTGGGCGGCCGTCGGCTTCAACAACGTCGTCCCCGCGCGCGGCGGCGACGTGATCAAGCTGTTCCTCACGCGCTCCTCGATTCCCGGCTCGACCTATCCCACCGTCGCCGCCGCCTTCTTCGTCGAGTCCGTGTTCGACGCCGCCGTCGGCGTGCTCGTGCTGATCTTCGCCTTCAGCCAGGGCGTCTTTCCCAAGCCGCCCGACTTCTCCAAGCTGAACGCGTTCGAAATCTCCTACTTCGCCCAGCACTTTCGCTTCACCCTGTTCCTACTCACCGCGCTCGCCGTGCTCGGCCTGACCGCCTTCGCCCTGCTCTCGTCGCGTGTCAAGGCCTTCTGGGCGCGCGTGCGCCAGGGCGTCACGATCCTCGGCGACCGGCGCCGCTGGCTGCGCGAGGTCGTCTCGTTGCAGGTGCTCGCGTGGCTCTCGCGTTTCACCGCCTTCTGGTTCCTGCTCGACGCCTTCGGCGTCGGCGGCTCCGTGCAGAACGTGCTGCTCGTGTTCGGCGTCAACCAGGTCGCCGGCGCCGTGCCCTTCACGCCCGGCGGCGCCGGCGTGCAGCAGGCGCTGCTCGTCAAGGTCTTCGCCAAGAACGCCCCCGCCGCCGCCGTCGCCGCCTACTCAGTCGGCCAGCAGATCGCGATCGCCGCCTTCACTGCCACCGTCGGTCTGGCCTCGGTCGTGTTGATCTTCCGCTTCCGCTCCTTCAAGGAGGTGATCTCCGCCGGGCGCGCCTCGCGCGACGCCGAGCGCGAGCAGCAGCGCGCCTTCGCACGTGGCGAAGGCGCTGCGGGCGCTCGCAGCGGGGAGGGGGAGGACGGCGAGGAGGGCGGCGCTACTGCAGTCCGGCGCGTGCCTCGCGCACGAGCGTGACCGCCTCCGGGAAGACGAGCGCCATCACCGTGCGGATCTGTTCGGCCTGGGCCTCCGCGTTGCCCTGCAGGTTGACCCGCTCGACGGCAGCCACCGTCATGTCCACGGCGAGCTTGATCGCGTTGTCCGCCCAGGCAAGGCGTTGCTGTCCCTGCATCTGATCGGCGAACTCCGCGAGCCGCCGCTGCAGCTCCTCCGGATCTCCGAACAGGTCACCCAGACCGCCGCTCTCCATGCGCTCATCATAGACTGCCCCAGATGCCGAGCTCGAGCGAGATCAAGCAGCAGGTCGCCTGGGAGACCGAGCGGCGCACGCGGCTGGCCGTTCCCGCCTTCGCCGGCGGCGTGCTCTACCTGCTGAGCGGCATCATCACGCAGTCGACGCTCAACGGTGCGCCGACCGTCGGCATCCTGCAGGGCCTCAAACCCGCGCTCGAAGGCGTCGCCAATCCGAAAGAAAGCCCGCGCGCGCCAGAGGTCAAATTCATCAGCCACCACGCCGGGCCGCTGATCGCCGGCAGCGTGATCGCCGCGCTCGCCATCGGCGTGCTCACGCTCGTGCTGCTGCTGCTGCTTACGGCGACGCGCTTCCGCCGCCCCGAGACGTGGGGTCCCGCCCGCATGCTCGTGCTCGGCGGCGGCATCGGGCTCGCCGTGATCAGCGTCGCCCACCAGATCGTCGCCGCGATCGAGACGCACAAATTCGCCGTCGGGCTCGACCTCTCCAACCACGCCGTCGACAACGCACTGACCAAGGGCGCCGCCAACCTCGCGATCGACTACCTCTCGCTCGTCGTCGGGCTGTCGCTCGCCGTCGGCATGATCGTCACGATGATCAACGCCATGCGCGTCGGGCTCGTGACCCGCTGGATGGGCGTCGTCGGGATCCTCAGCGGCATCCTCATCTTCCTGCCGATCGGCGGCGCCACGCTCGAGGTCGTGCCGTCCTTCTGGATCGTCGCCATGGGCATCCTCTACATCGGCAAATGGCCCAACGGGCAGCCGCCCGCCTGGGAGTCCGGCGAAGCGCGCCCGTGGCCCTCGCGCGCGCAGATGCGCGAGCAGGCAGGCGCCGGCAAGCCCGCGCTCGCCACCGGCGCCGGCGACATCACGCCGGCGGCCAAGCCCAAGACCGTGTCCGGCGGTCGCTCCTCGCGCAAGCGCACGCGCGGGCCGCGCAGCTGACGCGGGGCAGGGCGATGTCGAGCGAGCCAGACGCTTCCGAGACCGGCGAGGCGCTCGACGCCGAGCTCGCCGAGCTGCTCAGCGTCGAGGCCTTCGACCCGCCGGGCGAGTTCGCAGAGCATGCCCTGCTGAACGACCCGGCCGTCTACGACGAGGCCGCCGCCGACCCGCAGGCGTGGTGGGTCGCCCAGGCCGAACGTCTCGACTGGTTTCAGAAGTGGACGCGCGTGCTCGACGACGATGATCCGCCGTTCTACAAGTGGTTCACGGGCGGCACGCTGAACGTGTCCTACAACTGCCTCGACCGCCACGTGATCGCGGGCAGGGGAGACCGGATCGCCTTCCACTGGCGCGGCGAGGAGGGCCAGGAGCGCGACATCACCTACGCCGAGCTGCTTGCCGAGGTGGAGCGCTTCGCCAACGCACTGAAGGACCAGGGCGTGCAGAAGGGCGACGTCGTCGGCATCTACCTGCCGATGATCCCGGAGGTCGTCGTGGCGATGCTCGCCTGCGCGCGGATCGGCGCGCCGCACAACGTCGTCTTCGGCGGCTTCTCCGCCGAGGCCGTACGCGAGCGGATGGAGTTCTCCGAGGCCAAGCTGCTCGTGACCGTCGACGGCGCCGCGCGCAAGGGCAAGACGGCGCCCGTCAAGGATCGCGTCGACGAGGTGATGGGCGACCTGGCCACGCTGCAGAAGATCGTCGTCGTGCGCAGCTCCGGCACTGCCTGTGAGATGCAGGAGGGCCGCGACGTGTTCTACGACGAGATCTGCGCCGCCGCCGATCCGGCCTGCCCGCCCGAGCCGCTCGACGCCGAGCACCCCCTGTACATCCTCTACACCTCCGGCTCGACGGCCAAGCCGAAGGGCATCCTGCACACGACCGGCGGCTATCTCACGGGTGTCTCGGCGACCCACCGCTACGTGTTCGACCTGCGCGCGGAGTCCGACGTGTACTGGTGCGCCGCGGACGTCGGGTGGGTCACCGGGCACTCCTACATCGTCTACGGCCCGCTCGCCAACGGCGCCACGTCGGTGATGTGGGAGGGCGCGCCCGACTACCCCGCCAAGGACATCTGGTGGGAGATCGTCGAGCGCTACGGCGTCACCATCCTCTACTGCGCGCCGACGGCGATCCGCGCGTGCATCAAGTGGGGCGCGGACTGGCCGCGAAAACATGATTTGAGCAGCCTCCGGCTGCTCGGATCGGTCGGCGAGCCGATCAACCCGAAGGCGTGGCTCTGGTACCACAAGGTGATCGGTGCAGAACGCTGCCCGATCGTCGACACCTGGTGGCAGACCGAGACCGGCGCGATCATGATCACGCCGCTGCCCGCGATCACGAAGACCAAGCCGGGCTCGGCGACCTTCCCGTTCCCCGGCGTGTTCGCCGAGGTGCGCGACGAGTCGACCGGCGAGCCGATCGAGCAAGGCCAGGGTCTGCTCGTGCTGACCCAGCCTTGGCCTTCGATGCTGCGCACCCTCTACAAGGAGCCGGAGCGCTTCGTCGACACCTACTTCAAGCGCTTCGGCAAGCAGACCTACCTCGTCGGCGACGCCGCACGCCGCGACGCAGACGGCTACCTGTGGGTGATCGGGCGGATCGACGACGTCGTCAACGTCTCCGGGCACCGACTCTCAACGGCCGAGGTCGAGTCTGCGATCGTCGCCCACGCCGACGTCGCCGAGGCGGCCGTGATCGGCCGGCACGACGAGGACACCGGCCAGGCGATCGTCGCCTTCGTCACGCTGCAGGGAGACCTCGGCGGCGACGAGCAGACAGTCGAGGGGATCCGCGCCACCGTCGCCGAGCGGATCGGCAAGTTCGCGCGTCCCAAGCGGATCATCTGGGCCGACGACCTGCCGAAGACGCGCTCCGGCAAGATCATGCGCCGGCTCTTGCGCGACATCGCCGAGGGCCGCGCGCTCGGCGATGTGACCACGCTGCGCGATCCGGCTGTGACAGAGCAGCTCGAGCAGCGCGTGAAGGAGCTGCAGGCGCAGGAGGACTGAGGCGGCGCGGGGCGCGAGCGAGGCGAGCTACACCTTGTGATGCTCGGGCACCCAGGAGCCCTCGTCGTCCTGGGTGAAGTCCTGGAACAGCCCCGGCGCCTCGACCTGCATCATCCGCGCGATCGTGTCGAACACCGTGCGCAGCTCCTCCTCGGCGCCCGGCGCCGTGCGCATCTCGATCACGTGGCGCAGCGTGCGCGCGTTGGCCGTCCAGACGATGTCCGTGCTCAGTCCGATCGGCGCGAGGCGGCGCAGCGCCGAGGTGACCTCCTTCTTGACGTGGAAGGGGATTCCCTCGTCGTCGATTCCCAGCTCGACGGCGGCGCTGACCTGGAACTCCTCGAGCTGCTCGACGATCGCCAGCACCTGCTCGCGCACGGGCTCGAGCGCCGGCGGCACGCGGAAGCCGATGTCGGTCAGGCGCACGTAGCGCAGGCTCTCCTGGCTGAAGGCCGAGCCGGCACGATGCCGCACAAGCTCATGAGTAAATACTCTCGAACAATTCCGAATAACGAAGGAGTAATTCGCGTGCTCCAGCACGCTCCCGTGCGCCGAGCGCAGGATGTTGGCGAAGTACTCGCGCTGGTCCGTGCGCACCTTCGTCACGTTGGGGTTCAGCCCCGGCTCCCAGCTGCGATAGCAAGCGCGGCCGCCGAACTCGACGAGCAGCTCGCCGCCGTTGGGCGCTCCCGCCGACTCCTCCAGGCGGCGCTGCAGCCACGACTCGCCGCCGACGTCGACCAGGTAGCCGCGCATCCCCTCCACGTCGATCGACGGGCGTGCGATCAGGAAGACCTGCGGAGTCGTCTCGTGCATCGGGGCGCGGATGCTAGGCCGTCTCCCGGACGGCGCTGGGGCTCCCGCGGCGATCGTCTGTCGGGTCCATTACGTGCGCCGGTCCCGCGGTAGGGGTTGTTAGTGTGCCCGGAGAGGTGAGCTCCGCTACCGCCGAAAACGGCTCTCAGGCACTCGTCGAGGCCGGCGATCTCAGCCGTCGCTACGGCGAAGGCGAAGCCGCTGTCGACGCCCTCTCGGACGTGACAGTCGCCTTTCCGGCCTCGCGTTTCGCGGCGATCATGGGCCCGTCGGGCTCGGGCAAGTCGACGCTGATGCACATCCTCGCCGGCCTCGATCGGCCGACCTCCGGCACCGTGCGTCTGGCAGACGTCGAGCTGAGCGGACTCGACGACAAGCACCTCACCGAGCTGCGCCGCGACAAGATCGGCTTCATCTTCCAGACCTTCAACCTGCTGCCTGTGCTCAACGCCGAAGAGAACATCCTGCTGCCGCTGTCGATCGCCGGGCGCCAGCCCGACCGCGAGTGGCTCGTCCGGCTGGTCGAGACCGTCGGCATCGGCGATCGCCTCAAGCATCGCCCGGCCGAGCTCTCCGGCGGCCAGCAGCAGCGCGTCGCGATCGCCCGCGCGCTGGTCTCGCGCCCGGCCGTCGTGTTCGCCGACGAGCCGACCGGCAACCTCGACTCGAAAGCCTCCGGCGACGTGCTCGAGCTGCTGCGCCAGGCCGTCGACGACTTCGAGCAGACCGTCGTGATGGTCACGCACGACGCGCACGCCGCGGCCTATGCCGACCGCCTGCTCGTGCTCGCCGACGGGCGGATCGTGCACGACAGCCCGGCGGTCACGACCGACGAGGCGCTCGACCTGATGAAGGCGATCGGATGACGCTTTGCGGGCGCAAGCGTGCCGGGCACCCTCCCCGCCCGGGCGGGGAGCAGGCTTTCGCACGGAGCCGCTGAGTGGCGCGGCTGATCCTCCGAGGCTTCCTGCAGCGCAAGCTCCGCGTCGCGCTGACCGGCATCGCGATCGCGCTCGGCGTGGCGCTGATGGCCGGCACGTACATCCTCACCGACACGATCAACCAGTCCTTCGCCGGGATCTTCAAGACCGCCGCCAAGGGCGACTCGGTCGTCGTCACGCCGACCGAGACGCTCGGCAACCAGACGCGCTCGCAGACCTCGCCGATCACCGAGCAGATGCTCGCCAAGGTGCGCTCGACGCCCGGCGTCGCCAAGGCCGCCGGCGGGATCTTCACGCCGGCGACGTTCCTCGACGTGCACCGCAAACGGCTGACGACGGGCGGCGCGCCGGCATTCGTCGCGGGGCTCGTGCCGGCGCCGTTCGAGGCGTTCAAGCCGATCGAAGGGAGCTTCCCGCGGGGTCCCGACGAAGTCGCGATCGACCAGGCGAGCTCCGAACGCTCGAACCTGAAGGTCGGCGGCGCGATGCTGATCGCCGGGCGGGCGCCGGCCAAGCGCTACACGATCGTCGGCATCGTCAAGTTCGGCGGCGGTGAATCGTTCGGCGGCGCCGGTGCCGCCGTGCTGGTCCCGACCGAGGCGCAGCGCGTGGTCGGCGAACCGGGCCGCTTCGATCAGATCGACGTCGCCGCCGCCCCCGGCGTGACCCCGAGGCAGCTGCGCGCAAGCATCCGCGCCGAGCTGCCGCGGACGGTCGACGTGCGCACGGGCGCCCAGCAGGCCGCCAAGAACACATCCGACCTGGAAGAAAACCTCAGCTTCCTGCGGACGTTCCTGCTGATCTTCGCCTACGTCTCACTCGTCGTCGGCGCCTTCATCATCTTCAACACGTTCTCGATCACCGTCGCCCAGCGGGCGCGCGAGTTCGGCTTGTTGCGCACGCTCGGCGCCTCGCGCCGGCAGATCATGCGAGAGGTCATCGCCGAAGGACTGCTGCTCGGGGTCTTCGGCGCCGTGCTCGGCCTGTTCGCCGGGATCGGCCTGGCGCCGGCGCTCGATCAGCTGTTCAAGGCGTTCGGCGCCGACCTGCCCGACAGCGGCACCGTGCTGGAGACCCGCACGATCGTCGTCTCCCTGCTCGTCGGCATCCTCATCACGGTGCTCGCCGGCCTGCAGCCGGCGCTGCGCGCCACGCGCGTCTCGCCGCTTGCGGCGATGCGCGAAGGCGTCGAGATCCCGCCCCGCGTCGTCACCCGGCGCGGTCTGCTGATCAGGTTCGCCCTGTATCTGGTCGTCGTCGCGCTCGTCGCGGCGATCGACCAGAAGGCCGTGCTCACGATCGTCGTGGTCTTCGTCGTCCTGCGCGCGATCCGGCTGGTCGTGCGCCTGCGGCGCGGCAGCCGTCCGCCTCGCTATCGCGTGGTCCCAGCGCTTGCGAACGCGATCGGCGCGCTCGTCGCCTGGCGCGGGATCACCGGCCGCCTGGCCAAGGAGAACTCGATGCGCCAGCCTGGGCGCACGATGGTGACCGCCGCGGCGCTGACCGTCGGGATCGCGCTCGTCGCGTTCGTCGCCGTGTTCGCCGACGGGCTGAAGGCGACGATCGATCACACGATCAGCCGCTCGTTCGCCGGCAACCTGATCGTCGAGAACTCACAGGGTGGTGGCGAACAGCAGGGCATCCCGGCCGGAGTCGCGACGGCGATCGAAGGCGTGCCGGGGGTATCGCGCGCGACGCCCGTCGCGTTCACGGTCGGACGCATGCGCGGCACGAGCAGCAACGCAACGATCACGGCGATCGATGCGGGCACGTTCGCGCGCGTCTACCGGATCGAATGGAAGCAGGGCTCGAACGCCACGCTCGCCGGGCTGCAAAGCGGCGGGACGATCGCGAGCAAGAAATACGCCAAAGCCCATCACCTGCGGGTGGGGCAGACGATCTCCGTGCTCACGCCCGCAAACCGGCACGTCTCGCTGAGGCTGGCAGGGATCGTCGACGAAGAATTCGGCGTCCTGCAGGACCTCACGATCGGACTGCCGCTCGCACGCTCGGCGTTCGGGCTGCGCGAAGACGCCTTCGACTTCGTCGCGTACTCCCCCGGCGCCGAGAACGCGCGCGTGCAGCCCGCGATCGACCGGCTGCTCGCCGGCCAGTTCCCGCAGGCGCGCTCGCGCACGGCCGAGCAGTTCAAGGAAGAACAGGCCAAGCAGGTCAACACGCTGCTGGCGCTGATCTACGTGCTGCTGGCGCTCTCGGTGATCGTCTCGCTGTTCGGCATCGTCAACACGCTGATCCTCTCGATCTACGAGCGCACGCGCGAGCTGGGGATGATGCGCGCGATCGGCACCTCGCGCCGCCAGCTGCGCCAGATGATCCGCTACGAGTCGGTGATCACGTCGCTGATCGGCGGCCTGCTCGGGCTGGTGATCGGGGTGATCGGCGCGGTGCTCGTCGCCGTGTTCGCGCTGTCTGGATCGGGCTACATCATCGCCGTCCCCGTCGGCACGCTGATCGTGCTGCTCGTCGTCGCAGCGCTCGCCGGCGTGATCGCCGCGCAGCTCCCGGCGCGCCGCGCCGCACGCCTGGACTTCCTCAGAGCCGTCACCTCCGAGTAGCGCCCTCCCGGCGGCGGCGCGGCTAAGCTGCCAGGCGATGGCAGCAGCCGCCCCCGAGTCGACCGATCCCCAGCTGCAAGCGACCGCCTGGGATCTCGAACCGCTCGTCGAGGGGGAGGGCCCGGACGGCGTGCAGCCGCGCCTGGCGCAGGCGCTGGAGCGCGCGCAAGCCTTTGCTGAGCGCTACGCGGGCAAGCTCGATCGGATCGACTCACCCGCGTTGGTCGAGGCGATGCAGGAGCTCGCCGCGATCTACGACCTCGTCGGGCGCGCCGCTGCTTACGCGTCGCTGCGCTTTTCCACCGACACCGCCGACCCGGCGATCGGCGCGCTGCTGCAGCTCGCCCAGGAGCGCGGCACCGCGATCGAGACGACGCTGCTGTTCTTCGAGCTCGAGTGGGCCGAGCTCGACGACGATCGCGCCGAGCAGCTGCTCTCAGGCGAAGGCCTCGACTTCTGCGCCCACTACCTGCGCAACGTGCGCCGCTACCGCGAGCACCTGCTCTCAGAGCCCGAGGAGAAGATCCTCTCGGAGAAGTCGCTGACCGGCGCCGGCGCGTGGACGCGGCTGTTCGAGGAGCTGACCTCGGCGATCGAGGTCCAGCTGCCCGAGCAGAAGGTCGCGCTGGACGTCGCGCTCAGCAGGCTGGCGCTGGCCGACCGGGAGACGCGGCGCACCGCTGCCGAGGCCGTCACCGAGGCGCTCGCGCCGGGGCTGCGCACGCGCGCCTTCCTGTTCAACACGCTGCTCGCCGACAAGGGCATCGACGATCGCCTGCGCCGCTACCCGCACTGGCTGGCCGCGCGCAACCTCGCCAACGAGGCCAGCGACGAGTCGGTGCAGGCGCTGATCGAGGCGGTGCGCGCCCGCAATGAGATCCCGCGCCGCTGGTACCGGCTGAAGGCGCGGCTGCTCGGGCTCGAGCGGCTCGCCGATTACGACCGGATGGCGTCGGTGACCGCAGATGAAGCGAGCTTCCCGTTCGCCCGGGCGCGCGAGATCGTGCTCGACTGCTACTCCTCGTTCTCCCCCGAGCTGGGCGAGGTCGCCGGCGCGTTCTTCAGCGAGCAGCGGATCGATGCGCCCGTACGCCCGGCCAAGCGCGGCGGCGCCTTCTGCGCCTCGGCCGTGCCCTCGGTCGAGCCCTACGTGCTGCTCAACTACACCTCCCAGCGCCGCGACGTGCTGACGCTCGCGCACGAGCTCGGCCACGGCGTGCACTTCGCGCTCGCCGCGCGGCAGGGGATCTTCCACCAGTCGACGCCGCTGACGCTCGCCGAGACGGCCTCGGTGTTCGGCGAGACGATCGTGTTCGAGCGGCTGCTCGCCGAGGACTCCTCACCCGCCTCGCGGCTGGCGCTGCTCGCCGAGAACCTCGAGGACACGATCGCGACCGTCTTTCGCCAGGTCGCGATGAACCGCTTCGAGGACCTCGTGCACACGGCGCGCCGCGGGGAGGGCGAGCTGTCGGTCGAGCGCTTCGGCGAGCTGTGGGCAGAGAGCCAGCACGAGCTGCTCGGCGACTCCGTCGAGGTGACCGAGGGCTACCGCTCGTGGTGGTCCTACATCCCGCACTTCATCGGCTCGCCCGGTTACGTCTACGCCTACGCGTACGGGCAGCTGCTCGCGCTGTCGGTGTACGAGCGCTACGAGCAGGAGGGCGCGGCGCTCGTGCCGCAGTATCTCGAGCTGCTCGCGGCGGGCGGCTCGAAGAGCCCCGAGGAGCTCGGCCGGATCGTCGGCATCGATCTCGCCGACCCCGGCTTCTGGGACGCCGGCCTCGAGCTCGTCGAGCGCCAGCTGACCCAAGCAGAGCAGGCCGCCGAGGCCTCTGGGCGCTTGTAGCGCTCGCTCGACGGGCGACTCCTCTGCGTGGGCGACTCGGGCGAGCCGGCTGTAGGCTGCTCGCGGCATGAAACTGAGACCCGCTCCCGACGATCTGCTCGAGCGGATCGCGCTCTCGCTGGACCTCGTGCCGCTGCCGGGCGCCTACGCGATGTACGGGATGGTCGCCGGACGCGTCGTCGGCGTGGCACAGCGGCTCGGCGTGTTCGCGAAGCTGCTCGAAGGCCCCGCCACCGCTGGGCGCGTGGCCGAGGAGCTCGAGCTGCAGGTCGCAGGGACGCGGCTGCTGTGCGAGAACCTCGCCGGCCTGGGCGTACTCGCGCAGGACGGTCACACCTTCTCCCTCGCGAAGCGCGCGCGCAAGTGGCTGGACCCGGCTTCCGGGACCTACATCGGCACCTGGCTCGAACACACGACTACCTACTGGGAGTGGTATGCCGACCTCGAACGGATCGTGCGCGAGGGGGGCAGCTTCGAGATCCACCGCGAGGCCGCCGAGGATGAGGAGTACTGGCGCTTGTACATCACCGGCCAGTACGAGATCGCACGGCTGTCCGCAGCGGAAGTCGCCAAGGCGATCAAGCTGCCCGCGCGGCCGACCGCGCTGCTCGACGTCGCGGGCGCACATGGCTGGTTCTCCGCCGAGCTGTGCAAGCGCTACGAGGGGCTGAAGGCGACTGTGCTCGACCTGCCCGGCAGCGCGCGCGTCGGGCGCGAGATCATCGCGAAGGCCGGGTTCTCAGACCGCGTCGAGCATCGCGACGGCGACATGTTCGAGTCAGAGCTCGGCGGTCCTTACGACGGTGCGCTGCTGTTCGACATCGTGCATCATCTCAGCGCCGAGCAGGTGAGCGCCGTGCTGAAGCGGATTCGCGGCGCGATGAAGCCGGGCGGCACCGTGGCGGTACTCGACATGTTCCGCTCCTCCGAGGCCAAGCAGCAGCGGGCATCGGCTGCCGGGCTCGGGCTGTTCTTTCATCTGACGTCCGGAGCCGATCTTCCCAGCCCAGAGGAGCTCGCGGATTGCTTTGCCGAGGCTGGGTTCTCCGCGCCGAAACGGACCACGGTGCGGCGGATACCCGATCAGGGGCTGTATCAGGCCAAGGCTGTGTGAGGGTCGCTGTCGAACGCGCCAGTGAACTTCAGGACCCGCCCTCGACCTGCTCGACGACGATCTGCTCGACCGCGCTCCAGTAGCGCTCGCCGCGCTCGCCGCTGGCGCTCCTCGGGTCGCCGATCGCTCCGTTGGCGGAGATCGACGCGACGCCGCCGCTGAACATCGACGCGACGGCCTCCTGCAAGTCGCCGGTGAATCCAGCCTCGGCGCGCTCCATCTTCACCAGCTCGGGGTGCAGTGCGAGCAGCAGCGAGGTCTCCCACTCGCCCGCGTGCAGACCTCCGTCCGCGAGTGGCACGCCGTACTCGCGCTCGCCGAGCTGTGCGATCTGCAACAGCACCGAGAGGTCGGTGACGGCGACGACGTGCGCGCGCTCGTCGGCGTCGAGCAGTTCGAGCGCGGCGGCAAGCGGCGCGAAGTTGCCGCCGTGCGAGGGCAGCAGCACGATGCGGCGAAAGCCACCGCTGAGCAGCGAGCGCACGAGGTCGGCGACGACGGCGTGCATCGTCGCCTCGGAGATCGACATCGTGCCGGCGAAGCCGACGTGGTGCTCGGAGCAGCCGACGCGCAGCGTCGGCGCAACGAAGGCGTCGACGCGTTCGGCGAGCAGTTGTGCCATGTGGTCGCCGAGCAGCGCATCGGTGGCCAGTGGCATGTGCAGTCCGTGCTGCTCGGTCGCACCGAGCGCCATCACGACGGTGTCACGACCGCCGTCGATCGCGGCCTTGACCTCCGGCCAGGTCAGCTTGTCGAGGTCGTGCGCAGACACGGTGCAACCCTACTTGCCATGGCGAGCGTCGTTTGGCTTTCACGGAGTTTCTTGACGTCGGCCTCCGCAGGGCCTGTGATCCTTGCCGGCGTTTGGTTATTGCGTTGCGAGGAGCGCCGCGGCGCGGGCTCGAATGGCCGTAGCGAACGTCGTAAAGTTTAGGTCTGGCGCCGGCTCGTGAATGGACGAGCTTGGGTCGGCTGAGGCTGTCACAAAGCACGCGGCGTCGTAGAGTCGCTCCAGGATGAGTCGGCGACACAGGATCTCGTAGCGTCTCTTGTAGGACGCGTCGAGGAACGCCGGGTCGACCTCGAAGAACGGTTGCTTGACGCGTACCGGCTTGGTCGAACCGGGAGCCTCCTCCAGCAGGAATAGGTATCCGAGCCATGGTCGTACAGTGCCGAAGCGGCCCTCGCGATAGGCAGTCCAGATGTCGATCGCGTTGCCGATCGCCTCCTCGCTGCGGTTGTTGTAGTTGTTCCCGAAGGAGGGGCCGACCTGGCTCTTGAACTCGATCGCGGCGGCGAGTGCGTCGCCGTGGACGACTACGAGATCCCACTTCTTCTCGGGGCGGAAGTAGCCAGGCAGCTCGACGGCGGACCCTCGACTGATGCTTGAGGGCGCGAAACCCGCGTCAATAAAGATCGACTCCATCAGCTCGGCCATCGGATCCATGTGAGCTCCACCTGTCACGGCGCCTCGTAGGCCGGCGTCTGAGCGCCCGGAGTCACGCTGCTTTTGCGCTTGGCCCTCGCGAACTATCCAGTATTGGCGAACCGCCGCGTCAAATGCTTGTTGATCCATACCGAAGGATAGATTCGGGGCGCTGGCGCACCCTCCTACCCTGGGAGCTCTCGTAGTCCATAGGCGTCGAGCGCCGCGGCCGTGGCGCGTTCGACGTCTCGTGCGGCGAACGCCCGCCGCAGCTCATGTGCGGTGCGACTGGGGAGCAGGTCGAGTCGTGGAACGCGGATCCGGCGCAGGTATTGAGCCTGGAACCGGAGGTATCCGCCTCGCATCTTCACCGCGTAGCACTCGATAAACATCTGGGCCACACCGGACAGGAGGAGCCCGCCGAGGATCTCCGGATCCCAGCGGTCGCTCGCTACCCAGTAGAGGTTGTGATGTGGATAGAGGAGGCCCGAGTCCAGCACCGGGTGCATCTCGGCCTTGATGTCGGGGACGAGGAGCTTCGGTTTACTGGTGAGCGAGTGGTCGACCCGGTCGATCGTGCGATACCACTGCTGTGGTCTACGGCCGGCAACGTTGCGCTTGCATAGTGCCGGTGCGTTGGACTCGAAGTACTCGCGCAGCCGCGGGTGGTCGTCGAGGGAGACGAGGGCCCCGGTATCGCCATCCCAGGGGTTTACAAGGAAGTGGCCAGACCAGTCCAGATGTCCGCTAAGAGTGTCGCGTCCCATCGCAAGCGGCAACAGTCGATCCTCCTCGACGATCGCCGGGTCCTTGACAACGAACACGCGGTCTGCGCCGGTCGCCACGCCAATGCCTACGCGCGTGGCTGTCTCACCGTCCTCCAGTGGCGGCAGGTCCCGCTCCAGCTGGGCCACGAGCGCGAGCCGCTCCGGCGAGCCCGTCGGCCATGATGACGCGCCATCGAACCACGTTGGCAGGCGCGCGGCCTCGAAGGTGGGATCGCTCATCCTGAGGTCGTCTTTGCGGCTGGCCCACAGGCGGACTCGCCGCGCGGCCGACTGATCGAAGCTGCCGTGCGCCGTCGCGACGATCGCGTGCCCCTGCTGCTCCCGACGAAGAATCGTCACAGACGGATACGCGCTCACTTCCTCGTCAAACGCATCGACATCGTGCATCTCGATCACCGCCTCGACACAGAACCTGGTGGCAACCATGCTGCGAAGGCGCTGCCCGTACTGGTTGCGCATCCAGCGGTCCGCGCAGATGAACCCGAGCGCGCCGCCGGGGCGCAGGGCGTTCAGACCAACCTCAAAGAATCCAACGTAAACGTCCGAGCGTCCGCCCATCGTTGAACATGCGCGGCGATAAGCCTCGCTACGAAACGGCGCGACAGCCTCTAGCCGTATGTACGGAGGGTTGCCGATCACGAAGTCCGCGGTACCGGCATCCTCCTGATTGAGCAGGAAGTCGTCGTGGGTAACCCAGCCCTCGGCAAGAGTCTGTGCCGTCTCGGCCGAGTGGCCACCGCTAACCAGGCGTTCCTGCGCTACGCGGCGACTCTCAGCTACGCTCGCGGGCTGTAGATCGCATGCCCGGATGGCGCCGCTGGCCTCGCTGATCTCACGATCATGAACACGGCACGAACTCACGAGCCGGTCAACCATGGGGCCCAGGAAAGCGCCCGAGCCGGATGCGGGCTCGACCGCCTGAAGAACAGCTAGGTCACGGTCGGCCGTGTAGCCGACAAGATCGAGGATCAGCTCAACGACCCAGCGTCGCGTAAAGACGGCGCCGTACTCGTGATCTTCCTCAAGGGTCGAAGCCGCGATCGATGCGGCGTGCGCTTCGTCGCCTAGAGATTGCTGTCCTACGTAAGCCATCTACCGAGCCTACATCCGGCCGGCGATGGTTCCCGCGCGGCAGCCGTGGCGGTGCGAACCAATGGCTGAGCCCCGCCGAGCATTTGGGCTGAGGCAAAGAGCCCGCCGCGACAGATCACCGGCGGGTAGTTGGGTCAGTGAACTGACCCAACTACCATCCTGCGGGCGCGCTCATCGGCTCAGAACAGCCCGCCCAGGGCGCTGCCCGCGTGGTGGACCAGGTCGAACAGCGGCTGCGGGACGATTCCAAAGAAGATCGTCGTCGCCCCGGCCAGCAGCGCGACGAGCAGCACCTCCGGCTGGGGGTCTGTGGTGGCGCCCGCGCCCAGCTCGTCGAGCTCGGGCGAGCCGCCCGCGAGCGCCGGTAGGGGAGCACCGACCGGCGCCGGCCCGCCGACCGGCGGCGCGGTCGCCGCAAAGTCGGCCTGCGGCTCGGGCACCGGGCGCATCCACATCGCCGCGATCACCGGCAGGTAGTAGCCGAGCGAGATCATCGACCCGACCACGATCACCACGCCGAGCCATGTGTAGCCACCCGAGACGGCCGCGTCGATCAGGTAGAACTTGCCCGTGAACCCAGCCGTCGCCGGGATGCCGGCGAGCGCGAGCATCGAGACGGTCATCGGGGCAGCCAGCCACGGGCGCTCGCGGCCGAGGCCGGCGAGGCCCTGGATCGAGTCGCCGAACTCCGTTTCGCGCTCGCGCGCGACGATCACGGCGAACGCGGCCATGTTCATGAACAGGTAGACGGTGAGGTAGAAGACGGTCGCGCGCACGCCGAGCTGCGTCGCCACGACGACGCCGGCGAGCATGTAGCCGGCCTGCGCCACCGAGGAGTAGGCGAGCATCCGCTTCAGCGAGGACTGCCCGAGTGCGCCGACGTTGCCGACGAGGATCGTGATCGTCGCGAGCACCGCCAGCGCCGGTCCCCACGTGCGCTGCGTATCGATCAGCGCGACGTCGAAGAAGCGCAGGAACACGCCGAACGCGGCGACCTTCGTCGCCACCGCCATGAACGCCGTGATCGGCGTCGGCGCGCCCTCGTAGACGTCCGGCGTCCACTGGTGGAAGGGGGCGACCGACGCCTTGAAGGCGAGCCCGGCCACGCACAGCGCGATGCCCGTCAGCGTGAGCGGGTCCGTGGCGAGGCTGCCGCTTGACAGCGCGCCTGCGATCGCGCCGAAGTCGGTCGCGCCGGTCGCGCCGTAGATCATCGCCAACCCGTACAGCAGCGTCGCCGAGCCGACCGCGCCGACGATCAGGTACTTCAGCCCCGACTCGAGCGAATGCTCGCGGTGGAGCTCGCTCGCGCACAGCACGTAGAGGGGGATCGAGAGAAGCTCGATGCCGACGAACAGCGCGACCGTGTTCTGCGCAGCCGCCAGCAGCGACATGCCGCCAACCGAAGTCAACAGCAGCGCGAAGAACTCGCCGTGCCCCGCTTCGCGCGCCGCGTGTGAGCGCCACGCGAGCAGCACCGCCGTCGCGGCGCCCGCCGCGAGGATCAGGTTGAGCATCAGCGACAGGTCGTCGATTCGCAGTGCGCCTGAGACGATCGACTTCTCCGCGTCCCACTGCCAGATCGTCAGCCCCGCCGCCGCGGCGAGCGCGAGCAGGCTGAGCGCGGGCACGACGTGCGCGCGCACCCAGCGCGCGCCGATCAGCCCCGCCAACAGCACGATCGTGGCGCCGCCGAGCAGCGCGATCAGCGGCGAGAGCGCCGCGAAGTCGACGTGCGGGCCTTTCAGGTGGACGGCGGCGAGGAGTGGGCTCACTTGATCCCCAGGATCTGTGGCTTTGGCGCCGCGGCGGCGACGGCCGTCTTCACCGACGCTTCGCTGCGGCGCAGCGCCAGCTGCGGATAGAGCGCCATGAACAGGATCACCGCGATCACCGGCACGAGCACGAGGCCGTCGCTCACGCTCAGCTCGCGCGACTCCACGCCCGCGCCGACGCGATTGTGCATCGCCCTGATGAACAGCCGCAGCGCGTAGACGCTCGCCAGCACGACGCCCGTGAAGGCGATGATCGCGATCGCGAGCTTGGCTTTGAAGACGCCGAGCAGGATCAGGAACTCGCCGACGAAGTTGGAGGAGCCCGGGATCGCCAGCGTGGCGAGCGCGACGATCAGGAAGATGCTCGCCAGCACGGGCGCGCGGAAGGCGATGCCCCCCATCTCGCGGATGTCCTCCGAGCCACCGGCGCGCTGGGCCAGCAGCGCGACGATGAACAGCAGCGGCGCCACGACGAGGCCGTGGTTGACCATCTGCAGCAGCGCGCCCTGGGCGCCCTGCGGGTTCAGCGAGAAGATGCCGAGCGTGATGAAGCCGAGCTGGGCGACCGAGGAGTATCCGGCGATCAGCCGCGCGTCGGTCTGCGTGAAGGCGATCACCGAGCCGTACAGGATCGAGGCGAGCGCGATCAGCAGCATCAGCGTCTGGAAATGCGCCGCCGCCTGCGGGTACAGCGGCAGCACGATCTTCAGGAATCCATAGGCGCCGATCTTCGAGAGCACGCCCGAGAAGACCATCAGCACCTCGATCGGCATCGCCTTGTAGCCATCCGGCATCCAGCCGTGCAGCGGGAATGCCGGCATCTTCACGAGGAAGGCGGCCGCGAAGAACAGGAAGATCCACTCCTGCGAGCCGCGGCTCAGCGGCAGGTGTTCGAGCGAGGACAGCACGAACGTGATGTGACCGCCGCCGTGCTGGGCCGCGAGCACGCCTGTGGCGACTGCCGCGGCGAGCATCAGCAGCGAGCCGACGAGCGTGTAGATGACGAGCTTGATCGTCGCTTTCACGCGATCCGGCTCGCGGCCCCAGACGCCGATCAGGAAGTAGAACGGGATCAGCATCAGGTCGAAGAACGCCACGAACAGCGCGAGGTCCTGCGCCAGCAGCGCGCCGAGCACGGCCGACTCGGCGAGCATGAAGCTGAAGTAGAAGAAGCGCGGGCGCTCCCACTCGCGCAGGTTGGCCGCGATCACGGCGACCGTGAAGAGCAGCGCCGTCAGCCCGACCATGAAGACGTTCAGACCGTCGATCCCGAGCTTGTAGTGGACGCCCAGTTCGGAGATCCACACGACGTCGGTCACGTGCGCGAGCCCGTGGGAGCCCGAGGAGTAGTCCGCGATGTAGCCGATCGCGAGTGCCAGCGTGGCGAGTGAGCCGAGCAGCGCGAGCCCGCCGGAGGTGCTCAGGCGCGAGAACGGAGCGCCCTGCTTGCTCGTCTGCCCTGCCGGCAGCTCGATCGGCTGGGTGACCCCCGTACGCCGCACCAGCAGCGACAGCACGGCGCCGATCAACCCGCAGGCGGCCGGCAGCCAGAGCATGATCGAAAGCGCTGGCATCAGCTCGGCCTGCGCATCACGTTTGCAGGAGGAAGTAGAAGCCGACGCCCGTCAGGCCGAGCACGAGCAGCGCCGCGTAGTAGCGCACGAAGCCGCTCTGCGCCGCGCGCACCGCCGCCGAGCCGATCCGCACGAGCCCCGTCGAGCCGCCGATCAGCGTCTCCTCGACGAACACGCGCTCGAACGTCCCCTTGGCGAAGCTGCCGATCGCCGCGAACGGGCGCACGACGAGCGCGTCGATCAGCTCGTCGAAGTACCACTTGTTGACGAACAGCTGATACGCCGGGCGCAGCCGCTCGCGCACGACCGTCGCCGTGCCCGGGCGCTGCACCCACACGCGGTAGGCGATCGCGATGCCGAGCAGCCCGAGCGCCGTGCCGAGCACGATGCCGAAGATCAGCAGGCCGCTGCGTTCGTGGACGTTGTACAGCCGCGAACCGATGAACGACGGGGCGAGGAAGTCGTCGATCACGAAGTCGACTTTCGGGATCTGCACGAGCCCCGCGCCGAACGCCCCGATCGCGAGGATGAACATCGCCACGCGCATCGGCAGCGCGCGCTCGGCGATCGTGTGGAACGGGCCCGGGAAGCCGACGTCGGTGTCCTCGACTTCGCCGTTCGCCGGGTTCGTCGGCTGCTCGGCGTGGTGCAGGTGGCCTGCTTCGAGCTCCACCGCTTGCTTCACCGGCTCGCCGTGGAACGCGCGGAAGATCATCCGGAACGTGTAGATCGCCGTCAGCAGCGCGCCGATGTAGCCGACCGCGTAGAGCGCCCAGTGCCAGCCGCCGCGCTCGCCCGTGACGAGCAGGATCTCGTCCTTGGAGAAGAAGCCCGAGAACGGCGGCAGGCCCGACAGCGCCAGGCCGCCGACGATGAAGCAGCCGTAGGTGAACGGCATCGCCTTGCGAAAGCCGCCCATCTTCTGAAGCGACTGCTCGCCGGCCATCGCGCCGATGATCGAACCGGCGCCCATGAACAGCAGCGCCTTGAAGAAGGCGTGCGTCATCAGGTGGAACAGCCCCGCCGCGTAGGCGCCGACGGAGACGCCCATGATCATGTAGCCGATCTGCGACATCGTCGAGTAGGCGATCACGCGCTTGATGTCCGTCTGGGTGATCGCGATCGTGCCTGCGATCAAGAGCGTCGCCGCGCCGATCACCGCGCCGACGTCCTCCGCGGCCGGCGCCAGTTCGAACAGCGGGTGCATGCGCGCGATCAGGTAGACGCCCGCCGTGACCATCGTCGCCGCGTGGATCAGCGCGCTGACCGGCGTCGGGCCTTCCATCGCGTCGGGCAGCCACGTGTGCAGCGGGATCTGCGCCGACTTGGCGAACGCGCCGACGAGCAGCAGCAGGCAGCCCGCCGTCAGGTCGCCGTCGCCGCTCGCGCCGAACGCGCCGCCGCTCGTCGCGTGGAACGCACGCAGCAAATCGAGCGTGCCCGTGTGCTTGAAGATGAAGTACGTCCCCAGCACGAGCCCGACGTCGCCGACGACGTTGATCACGAACGCCTTGATTCCGGCGGCTGTGGCCGTCGAGCGCCGGTACCAGAAGGAGATCAGCAGGTAGGAGGCCGCGCCGACGAACGCCCAGCCGACGATCAGCAGCACGAAGTTGCCCGCCAGCACGAGCAGCAGCATCGAGAAGACGAAGAAGTTGAGGTAGGCGAAGTAGCGCGCGAAACCCCTGTCCTCGGTCATGTAGGAGATCGAGTACAGGTGGATCAGCGTCGAGACGCCCGTGACGACGAGGATCATGAAGACCGACAGCGGGTCCACGAGGATCGACATCTGCGCGTCGATGCCGACCGTCGAGGCGTAGCTCCACAACGAGGAGACCATCTGGCGGTGCTCCGGCGCGTGGCCCTGCATCTCCAGCAGCGCGCCCAGCGCAGCGAGGAATGCGAGGAAGATCGCGCCCGTGCCGATCCAGCCCGCGCTGCGGGGTGGGAGGGATCCCATCTTGCGGTAGCCCAGGCCGATCGTCAGCGTGCCCAGCAGCGGGAACGCCAGCACCAGCCAGCCGTACGTCGTTTGAGTCATGCTCGCGCCTGCATCCAGTCGGCGCCGCCGATCGGGACATCGGCCGTCCAGGCCGCCGAGATCGGACCTTTGGTGCTCATCAGCCTTGAAGCTCTCTCAGCTCGTCGACGTCGATCGGCAGGTGCCGCCGGTAGAGCGCGACGATCATGCCGAGGCCGATGCAGACCTCGCAGGCCGCGACCGTCATCGCGACGATCGCCAGGATCTGCCCGTCGCCGTTGCCCCACATGCGCGAGAACGCGATCAGCGCGAGGTTGCCGCCGTTCAGCATCAGCTCGAGGCAGAGCAGGACCACCAGTGGGTTGCGCCGGGTGATTACGCCGATCGCACCGAGCGTGAAGACGATCGCCGAGACCGCCAGGTACCAAGCGATGCTCATCGCTCGCCGACCCCCTCGGCCATCGTGCCCGTCGAGCGCGGCCGCAGCAGGTTCATCGGCGTGAGCACGTCCTGCTCGCCTGCGCCCTTCAGGGTGTCCTCGTCTTCCTCCAGACCATGCCGACGGCGCGCCAAGACTACGCCGCCGACGGCGGCCATCAAAAGCAGGAAGGAAGCGATCTCGAACGCGAGCAGGAAGCGCGTGAGCAGCAGCTTGCCGATGTACGCCGGCGTGCCGAACGCCTCAGGCCCGGGGCTGTAGCCGGCGCCCATGCCGTCGATCGCCTGAAGGCCTGTGCCGAGCAGCGCGATCAGCAGCTCGACGAGTAGCGCGCCTGCGACGATCGCGCCGCCGAGGCGCAACTGCGAGCCGACCGTGCCCGGGTTGCGCAGGCGCTCGCCCAGCGGCTCGGTCTGATCGCCGACGTAGGCGACCACGAACACGTACAGGACCATCACCGCGCCCGCGTAGATGACCACCTGGATCGCCGCCACGAACTCGGCGCGCAGCAGCAGGAACAGCACCGCCAGCGAGAGCAGGTGGGCGACGAGTGCGAGCACGGCGTAGAACGGGTTGCGCAGCACGACCACGCCGACCGCGCCCGAGATCACGCCGATCGCGGCGATGAAGAACAGGACCGAGCTCACTCGTCCTCGGTCCTCAGTGGTGTGCGCTCGAGCGGCTCGGCGAGCAGCATCTCCTTGGTGAAGATCAGGTCGGTGCGGTCGTAGTCGGAGAGCTCGTAGTCGTGGCCCATCGTGATCGCGTCGAACGGACACGCGATCTCGCAGTAGCCGCAGAAGATGCAGCGCGACAGGTTGATCTCATAGACGGCCGCGTATCGCTCACCGGCGGAGACGCGATGCTCCGGCGTGTTCTCGGCGGCGACCACGCGGATGCAGTCCGCCGGGCACGCCGCCGCGCACAGCGAGCAGCCCACGCACTTCTCCAGGCCCGAGTCCTCGAAGCGATGCAGCTTGTGACGACCGCGAAAGCGCGGGAAGACGGGGGTCTTCTCCTCCGGATACTGAACCGTGACAGGCGTTTCCCGAAAGCGACCGAACGTCGTCATCAGCCCGCGCGCTGTCTCGCCGAAGGTGCGCCAGATGCTGCGCGCGGCTCCCGGCGGCGGCGTCCGCTGGACCTCGATCACGTCCTCGCCCGGGCTCCACGCCGTAACGTTGAGGCTCGTCGTGTGCGCCGGCGCAGACGCGACCGAAGCAGCGGGGTCAGGCGATCGGGGAGCTCCGGCCATCAGTGCGTCGCCACCACGAGCACGGCCGTGACCAGGGCGTTGAGCGTCGCCAGCGGCAGCAGGATCTTCCAGCCGAAGCTCATCAACTGGTCGTAGCGAAGGCGCGGCAGGGTCGCGCGCACCCAGATGAACAGGAACGTGAACAGGCCCATCTTGAACAGCACGATGATCGGGTCGAGGAAGCCCGGGGGATGGATGCCGAACGGAAGCAGCCAGCCACCGAGGAAGACCGTCGTGACGATGCCCGAGACGACGAGCACGTTGAGGTACTCGGCGAAGTAGTAGGAGGCGAAGCGCCCGCCGCCGTACTCGGTGTTGTAGCCGCCGACCAGCTCCGCGTCGGCCTCGGTCAGGTCGAACGGGGCGCGGTTGGTCTCGGCGAAGCTCGCGGTGAGGAAGATCAAAAAGCCAAAGAACTGCGGCACGATGTACCACATGCCTTTCTGGGCGGTGACGATGCCCGTCAGCGAGAGCGTCTGCGCCGAGAAGATCACGCCGAGCAGGGCCAAGCCCTGGGAGACCTCGTAGGAGATCAGCTGCGCCGCGCCGCGCATCGCGCCGAGGAAGGAGTACTTCGAGCCCGAGGACCAGCCGCCGAGCATGATCCCGTAGAACGCGACCGCGCCGAACGCGAACAGGTACAGCGGCCCGATCGAAACGTCGAGCCCGTACAGCCCGACTTTCGTGCCGAAGATGTCCTGCGTGTTGCCGAACGGGATCAGCGCGAACGCGGCGACCGCCGTGAGGATCGAGATCGTCGGCGCGAGCGCGAAGAGGAAGCCGATCGACGTCGTCGGGCGGAACTGCTCCTTGGTCAGCAGCTTGAGGATGTCCGCCAGCGGCTGTAGCGCCCCGTAGGGACCGACGCGGTTGGGGCCGTAGCGGCTCTGGAAGCGGCCGAGCAGCTTGCGCTCGGCGAGCAGCACGACGGGCACGAGCTGCAGGCCGACCGCGAAGATCACGATCGCCTTGATGATCTGGATCCACCACGGCTCGTAGTAGCCGACGACGGCCAGTTGCGTGGCGGCGCTCATGCGCGCTCGCGCTCCTGCCAGCGCACGCCGCGCCCGCCGATCTGCTCGAGCGTCAGCCCGCCGTAGAAGGGCACCGCGTCGAACAGCTGCTGCGAGGCCGCGTGCTCGTCGCGCACTTGCGGGTCGAAGCCCAGGCGCTCGCACAGCTCGACGAGCACCTGCCGGCCCGGCCGCGTCGAGCCCGCCCGGGCGACGGCCTGGCGTACCCGTTGCAGGCGCCCGTCGGGGTGCGTGACCGTGCCCTCCTTCTCGGCATAGGACTCGGCCGGGAAGACCACGTTGGCGTGCTCGTGGATGCCCGCGCTCAGCAGCGTCGCATGCGCGATGACCGTGCTCGCGCGCTCCAGCGCCGTGCCCCAGGCCGAAGCGTCGGCGCTCGCCGCGAACGGGTCCGCCGCGTCGAGCGGATCGGCCTGCAATAGGTAGAGCGCGTTCAGCTCACCGCTTGTGAGCGCGGCGGCGATGCCGGGCGTGTCGAGGCCGCCGCCGGGCGCCGCCGGGCGCAGGCCGGGCGCGCCGTCCGGCAGCACGCCCGCCTCGCGCAGGCCACGGCCGTTCGACGTCGCCGGGATTTCCAAGAGGCCCGCGCCGGCGACGTCGGCCAGCGAGAGCTCGCCCGCCAGGTCGAGCAGCGCACGTACGCGCTCGGTGCCGTCGGACCCCGCCGCGAAGCGCTCGCTCCACACGATCACGAGCTCTTCGCCCGCCTCCTCGATCAGGCGCCCGGCGAGCTCGCGCAGCTGGTCAAGGTCCTCGCCCGAGCAGCGCTCCAGACGCATCCCGTGGCGGCGCACGCCCTTGCGCAGTCGCAGGTCGAGGATCGGTGCGTCCGTCAGCGGCTCGCAGTCGAGCAGCAGCACCGCGTGGGCGAACTCGAGGTCTGAGACCTTCGCCTGCAGGCGAGGATCGCTCAACTGCTGCACCAGTTCCAGCGGCAGCGCTCCGGCCACCCGCGAGTCGACATGTGGCGAGCCGAGCCCCTCGCGCAGCATCCGCGCGAGCAGCAGACCTTCCTCGTTGGTCACTCCTGCTCCGGCGATCGCCGCCGTCTTCGCGCCGGCGCGTTTGAGTGCGACGCCCGCCTCCCCTAGCGCGCGCTCCCATGAGACCGGGCGCAGCTCGCCGCCGTCGCGCAGCAACGGCCGGCTCACGCGCATGCCGAGGTGGACGCCGGGGGCGCTGCCGTTGGCGCTCGGCCCCGGCACACCCTCCGCCAGCGCGGGGTAGGCGAAGCGCCCGTGGTCGCACAGCCAGCCGTCGTCGACCTCCGAGTGCTCGCGCGAGAGCACGCGCAACACGCGCTCGTCGCGCACCGTCAGCTTGACGTTGCACTGCGCCGGGCAGAGCGTGCAGACCGTGCCCGCGTCCTCGATGTCCCATGGACGCGCGCGGAAGCGGTAGGAGCGCGAGGTCAGCGCCCCCACCGGGCACAGCTCGATGATGTTGCCGCTGAACGGCGCCACGTAGGGGTGCCCGTCGAAGGTCGAGACGAACGAGTGCGCGCCGCGCTCGAGCAGCACCAGCTGGTAGTCCTCGGCGATCTCCTGGGAGAAGCGCACGCAGCGGTAGCAGAGGATGCAGCGCTCGCGGTCGATCGCGATCTTCGGCGAGAGCTCCAGCGGCTTGACGAAGTGGCGCTTGGGCTCGATAAAGCGCGAGATGCCGCCGCCCCAGCCGAAGCTGATGTCCTGCAACGGACACTCGCCGCCCTTGTCGCAGACCGGGCAGTCGAGCGGGTGGTTGATCAGCAGGAACTCGACAACCGAGCGCTGCGCCTCCTTCACGCGCTCTGACTGCGTGTGCACGACCATGCCGTCCTTGACCGGCGTCGAGCAGCCCGTCTGCAGCTTGCCGATGCCTTCGATCTCGACCAGGCACATGCGGCACGCGCCGACCGGGTTGCCGAGTTTCGGCTCGTAGCAGAACACCGGGATCTCGACGTCGCCGTGCTTGGCCGCGTCGACCAGCATCGCGTTTTCCGGCGCCCGCACCTCGCGGCCGTCGATCGTGAAGCTGATCGTTCGCGGCTCGGGCCTCGGCATCAGCGCAGTTCCTCGCCCAGCGCCTGGGCGCTCTCGTAGGTGACGCCCGGATGCTGCATGCGCTCCGGGTCGCGCGCGCCGCCGGTGCCAGCCACGCCCGCCGGCCCCAGCTCCGCGCGCGCCCTCGCCGCCTCGATGTGCGCCTCGAACTCCTCGCGGAACTTGGCGATCATCGAGCCGATCGGCATCGCCATCGCGTCGCCCAGCACGCACAGGCAGTTGCCGATGATGTGCTCCTGCACCGAGGCCATGATGTCGAGGTCCATCGGCGTCGCCTCGCCCGCGTCGATCCGCTCGAGCATCTTCACCGTCCAGTTCGTGCCCTCGCGACACGGCGTGCACTTGCCGCAGGACTCGTGGCGGTAGAACTTCGCGACCTTCAATGCCAGGTCGACGATCGGCGTCGAGTCGTCGACGACGATGATCGCGCCCGAGCCCAGCATCGAGCCCGCTTTGGCGAGCGAGTCGAAGTCGTACGGGACGTCGAGGTCGTCTGCTGTCAGCACCGGCGCCGAGGAGCCGCCCGGGAACCAGCACTTGATCTCGCTGCCCTCCGGCGGACCCCCGGCCAGGCCGTAGATGATCTCTCGCGAGGGGATGCCGAGTTCGATCTCGTAGTTGCCCGGGCGCTGGACGTGCCCGGAGATGCTCACGAGCTTCGTGCCCGTCGAGCTCTGCACGCCGATCTTCGCGTACTGCTCGCCGCCCATCGCGATGATGCTCGGCACCGTCGAGAGCGTCTCGACGTTGTTGATCAGCGTCGGCCCTTGGTAGAGCCCCTGGTTGGCCGGGAACGGGGGCTTCAGGCGCGGGTTGCCGCGCTTGCCCTCGAGCGAGTCGAGCAGCCCCGTCTCCTCGCCGCAGATGTAGGCGCCCGCGCCGCGGTGCACGAGGAGCGAGAGCGAGTGCTCGGAGCCGAGCACCTGCTCGCCGACATAGCCCGCCTCGCGCGCTTCGGCCAGCGCCGCGTCGAGCACGTCGGCCTGCAGCACGTACTCGCCGCGGATGTAGATGAACGAGCGCTGTGCGCCCGCCGCGTAGGCCGCGATCGCGATCCCCTCGATCAGCACGTGCGGGTTCTTCTGCATCAGCTCGCGGTCCTTGAACGTGCCCGGCTCGGACTCGTCGGCGTTGCACACCAGGTACTTATCCATCGAGCCCTGCGGCAGGAACGAGACCTTCTTGCCCATCTGGAAGCCTGCGCCGCCGCGCCCGCGAAGGCCCGAGGCTTCGAGCTGCTCGAGCACCTGCGCCGGCGTCATCGCAAGCGCCTTGCGCAGCGAGTCGTAGCCGCCGCGGGCTTCGTAGACCGCCAGCGTGTTCAGCCCCGGCTCGTCGATGTCCTTGAACAGCAGCATGTCGCTCATCGCGTGCCGCCCTGCGGGGCGTGGCGCGGGAACTCCTGCGAGTTCGCGTTCGGGTCGGCCACCAGGCGCGTCGCGAGCTGCTTGTCCGCCAGCACCGGCCGCCCGGCGCGGGCATCCTCCAAGAGCCGTGGCACATCGTCCTGCTCCAGCGGGCCGACATAGACGCCGTCGACAGACGCCATCGGCGCCAAATCACACGCGCCCAGGCACTCGAACGAGCGCACGTTGAAGTCGGCGTCCTCGCCGGCCTGCTCCTGAATGCTCGCCAGCAGCGCATCGGCGCCACGCAACGAGCACGAGATGTTCGTGCACACGTACACGCTGTGCTTGCCCACCGGATGGTTCTCGAGCATGTCGTAGAAGCTCGCCACCGAGTCCAGATAGGCCGGCGTCACCCTCATCACGCACGCCACCTGCTCGATCGCCTCCGGCGAGCACCAGCCGTGCAGCTGCTGTGCGGCGTGCAGCGCCGGAACCGCCGCCGAGTGGCGCTCGGGGTAGAGCGCCATCGCGTCCTCGATCTGCTTGCGCAGCTCCGCCGGGACCCGCGTCGTCACCGGGTCCGGGATCAGCGCCGGCTCCTTCTCCAGGTCGGCCGGCCGATCCCAGCCGTCCGCGCGTGGCGCGTTCGGCAGGCGAGGAACCTGGGCCATTATCTATCTATCCCTCCCAAAATCGGATCGAGCATCGCGACCGTGGCGATCATGTCGGCGATGTAGGCGCCCTCGGCCATGTGCGAAAGCGCCTGCAGGTTGACGAAGCTCGGGTCGCGCATGTGCACCCGTGCGGGCTTGGAGCTGCCGTCCGAGCGCACGAAGCAGGCGAGCTCTCCGCGGGGTGACTCGATCGGGTAGTAGACCTCGCCCGGCGGCACCCTGAATCCCTCGGTGACGAGCTTGAAATGGTGGATCAACGCCTCCATCGACGTCGCCAGCTCGTGGCGGGGCGGCAGCGCGACCTTGCGATCCTCGGTGATGTGCGGTCCCTCGGGCAGGCCGTCGAGCGCCTGCGCGACGATCTTCACCGACTCGTAGATCTCGGCCAGCCGCACGGCGAAGCGGTCGTAGTTGTCGCCGACCGTGCCGACCGGGATCTTGAAGTCGAAGTCGCCGTATGAGCTGTACGGGGCGGCCTTGCGCAGGTCCCATGGATTGCCCGCGGCGCGCAGCAGCGGGCCGGTCACGCCCAGCGACAGCAGCGTCTCCGCGTCGAGCGGGCACGTGCCGCGCAGGCGCTCGAGCACGATCTGGTTGGAGTTGAGGATCGCGCCGTACTCGTCCGCGCGCTCGGGCATCACCTTGAGGAACTCACGCAGCTTGCGCTCGAACCCTGGCGGGATGTCCTCGATCACGCCGCCCACCTGGAAGTAGCGCGTGTGCATCCGCGCGCCCGAGGACATCTCGAACAGGTCGAGGATCAGTTCGCGCTCGCGCAGGCAGTAGAGGAAGATCGAGACCGCGCCGAGGTCGAGCGCGCTCGTGCCGAGCCAGATCAGATGCGACGCGATCCGGTTGAGCTCGAGGTGGATCACGCGCAGGTACTGACCGCGCGTCGGCACCTCCACCTCCAGCAGCGTCTCCACCGCGCCGCAATACGCCATCGCGTTGAAGTAGTAGGAGAGGTAGTCCATCCGCTCGACGATCGGGATGACCTTCCAGTAGGCCTTGTCCTCGGCCGTCTTCTCGATCCCCGTGTGCACGTAACCGATCACCGGTTTGATGTCGCGCACGATCTCTCCCTGCAGCGTCACCAGCAGGCGCAGCACCCCGTGCGTCGCCGGATGGTGCGGGCCGAAGTTCAGCGTCAAGAGCTCCTGCGTCGTGTCCGGGCCGCCCTCCTCGATCTCGATCGACTCGTCCAGCGGCGAGAGCGTGATGCTCTGCTCGCGTCTGCGGTAATCCGACAGCGTCGGCTGCTCGCCGCCGGTGCTCACTCGCGTGCCTCCAGCCATTTGCTCTCGTTGCGCGTGAAGATCACCGGTTCGCCGCCGATCGGGAAGTCGCGCCGCTGCGGATGCCCCTCGTAGTCCTCCGGCATCAGGATCCTGCGCAGGTCCGGGTGCCCGTCGAAGACGACCCCGAACATGTCGTACACCTCGCGCTCCTGATGATCCGCCGTCGGCCAGTCCGCCGTGACCGAGTCGACGTGCGGCGCGTCGGTCCGGACGCGGAGCTTGACCGTCACGCGGTCGACCCGGCTCATGTCCAGCAGCTCGTAGACGACGCCCAAGCGTGGCTCCTCCGGATAGTGATCCACGCCGTGAACGCTCGCAAGGAACGCGTAACCCTTCGCGCGCAACGCGTTCAGGACGCCGCGAATCTGCGCTGGATCGACCACCAGCGTCGCCCGTTCACGGAAGTAGACCGTTTCCAGCGACGCGTCGCCGAGCTCCCTGGCAAGCAGCTCCAGCCCCGTCGCGTCAGGCATCCAATCGCCTTCCAGTCGCCGGCCGGCGGCGACTACGCATCCGCTGGAGCCTCCTCCGTGCCGACCGCGTCGTAGCGCTCGCGCCAGCCCATGTCCGGGTCGTCCTGCACCAGCTTGCGCAGCTTGAGGATCCCGTGCATCAACGCCTCCGGTCGCGGCGGGCACCCGGGTACGTGCAGGTCGACCGGCATGAACTTGTCCGCCGGCACCAGCGCGTAGTTGTTGAACACGCCCATCGAGCTGCAGCAGGCGCCCATCGAGATCGCCCACTTCGGCTCGAGCATCTGGTCATACAGCTTGCGGATGATCGGCGCCATCTTGATCGAGACCCGTCCCGCGAGGATGATCAGATCGGCTTGGCGCGGCGATGCGCGAAACGCCTCGAAGCCGAAGCGAGCGATGTCCATGCGCGGGCCGGCCGCGTGGAACTGCTCCATCGCGCAGCACGCCAGCCCGAAGCCCAGTGGGAAGAACGAGTTCGACCGCGCCCACGCGACCGTTTTGTCGAGCGTCGTCAGCAGCACGCGCTCTTGTACGTACTGTTCGAGCTCTTCGCCCTCCAGCCGCGCCGGGCGGTTCGCGCCCTCCAGCTCGCCGCCGCGCAGCAGCTGGTGAGCGTTCAGCTCGCGTACGCGCAGCGCAGGCTCGCGTTTTACTTCCACTCGAGTGCCCCGCGACGCCAGACGTAGACGAACGCCACGAACAGCAGCACGATGAAGACGATCGTCTCCGCCAGCGCGAAGCTGCCGAAGGCGCGCAGCTCGACCGCGATCGGGTAGAGGAAGGCGACCTCGATGTCGAACAGGATGAACAGCATCGCGATCAGGTAGAAGCTGATGCCGAAGCGCATGCCGCGTTTGACCTCCGACGGCAGGCCACACTCGTAGGGGTCCTGCTTGTGCGGCGTCACCCGCCGCGGCCCGATGTAGGAATTGAGCGCCGCGAACGCTGCGCCCACGGCGCCGCCGAGTATCAGGAAAACGATCGCCGGGAGATAGCTGCGGAGCACCGGACGCTGTTATATCACCGCTTGTGGCACTCTGTTACATAGTGGCAATCGGCTCGAAATCGCGGCTGGAAACAGGCGTCGTGGTGGGCGTGAAGAGGGCCGTGCGCGGGGTCTTTGGGATCGGCGCCGACGGCCGTCCCGCGCGCGCATGACACAGGCCGTCGTCGCCGGCTCGATCGCCGTCGCCGCGCTCGCCGCGCTCGCCGGCCTATTCGGCTGCCGGCTGTGGTACGACGGCGACCCCTCAGAGCGCGCAGCCGCCGCCTTCTGGGTGCTGCTGCGCGCCGGGCAGGGCGCCGCGCTCGTGCTCGGCCTCGCCGTCGGCTCGCTCGCCGCCGCCGGCAACTACTCCACCGATCACCTCTTCTACCTGTACGCGCTGCTGCCGCTCGCCGTCGGCTTCTTCGCCGAGCAGTTGCGCCTCGCCTCCGCCCAGGCCGTGCTCGACCAGCGCGAGCTCGCCGACGCCGGCGCCGTCGGCGCTCTTCCCGAGGACGAGCAGCGCCGCGTCGTGCGCGACATTGTGCGCCGCGAGATCGGCATCATGGCCCTGTCCGCGCTCGTCGTCGTGTTCCTGGCGCTGCGGGCTGCGGGCACCGCGCATGGGTTCTAGGGCGGGGCTGGATGCCCCGTCGGTCTATATATTCCGCCTCGCATGAGGCTTAGCGCGAAGATCGCCGCCCCGTCGGCGGCCCTGCTCGTCGCGGCGCTCGCGCTCGGCGCGTGCGGCTCGCAGGGCGTGGGCGTGGCCAAGACGAGCCCCTACTACCGTGGCGCCGTGCTGTTCCGCGAACACTGCTCCGGCTGCCACACGCTGTCGATCGTCGGCGCGCAGGGCTCGGCGACGAGCATCAAGGACCGCATCAAGGTGAACGGCCCCAACTTCAACATCCGCAAGGAGAACCCCGAACAGGTCCTCTACGCGATCCGCAACGGCGGCTTCTCGGGGGCGATCATGCCCGAGAACATCGTGCTCGGCGACGACGCCAAGGCGATCGCCGACTTCCTCGCCAAGTACTCCGGCAGCCAGGCGCAGAACACGCCGTCCACGCCGATCACGCTGTCGACCAAATAGGTCGCCCGCAGGGCGGAGAGGCGTGCTCGACCTCAAGCGCATCAGGGAGCAACCGAGCGGCGTCGCCGATGCGCTCGGAAGGCGCGATCCGTCGCTGGCCGCGGTGGTGGCCGAGATCGTCGAGCGCGATCAACAGTCGCGTGCCGCGACGACCTCGGCCGAGTCCACGCGCGCCATGCAGAAGACGCGCTCGGAGGCCTACGGCGCCGCCAAGGCTCGTGGGGAGGAGGACCCCGAGCTGCGCGCCTCGATGCAGGAGCTGAGCGCTCAGGTCAAGGAGCTCGGCGAGCAGGCGGCAAACGCGAAACAGCGGGTCGAGGAGCTGCTCGCGCGCCTGCCCAACCTGCCTGATCCGACCGCCGCCGATGGCCCCGAGGACGAGGAGCTGCGCAGGGTGGGCGAGCCTCCGGCGCTCACCTTCGAGCCCAAGGACCACCTCGAGCTGGCGGGGCGGATGATCGACATGGACCACGGCGCCAACCTGTCCGGCTCGCGCTTTGCCTACCTGCGCGGCGATCTCGTGATGGTCGAGCTCGCGCTCGTCGGCTGGGTCCTGCAGAAGCTGCGCGGCAAGGGCTTCGAACCGGTCATCCCGCCCGTGCTCGTGCGCGAGCGCGCGCTCTACGGCACCGGCTTCCTGCCCGACACCGAGCAGCAGATCTACAGGCTGGCCGAGGACGAGCTGTACCTCGTCGGCACCTCTGAGGTCGCGCTCGCCTCGCTGCACGACGATGAGATCCTGAGCGCCGAGCAGCTGCCGCTGCGCTACGCCGGTTTCTCGCCCTGCTTCCGCCGCGAGGCCGGCGCCGCCGGCAAGGACACGCGCGGGATCTTCCGTGTGCACCAGTTCGAGAAGGTCGAGATGTTCAGCTTCGTCGCGCCCGAGGACTCCGTTGAGGAGCACGAGCGGATCCTCGCGATCGAGGAGGAGATCCTCGGCGAGCTCCAGCTCCCTTATCGCGTCGTCAACATCGCCGTGGGCGACCTCGGCAACTCGGCCGCCAAGAAGTACGACTGCGAGGCGTGGCTGCCCAGCCAGGAGCGCTACCGCGAGCTCACCTCGTGCTCGAACACGACTGACTACCAGGCGCGGCGCTTGAACATCCGGATGCGCGGCGGCGACGGTGCGGGCAGTGGCGAGGGCGCAGGCAAGGGCGGTGGGCGCACGCAGACGCCGCACACGCTCAACGGCACCGCCATCGCCGTCGGGCGCACGATCGTCGCGTTGCTCGAGAACGGGCAGCAGGAAGACGGGAGCGTCGTACTGCCGGAGGTACTAGCGTCCCACGGCGCGCCGGCGCGCTTGTCGGCGTGAGGCAGGACCGGGCGAGCTCCGGGTGGGGGTTCAATTCTGGCTTGCGGTAGCAATCGTATATACGCCTTGGGCTGCAACTCTGCCCCGAAGCTGAGTGGTGCTCCCGTGTGAGCGGGACGCGTATATACGTTCGCTATCAATCAATAAAAAAGGAGAACCCACATCAGCCTCTAAGCAGCGCTGCCCGCCAACTGAATGTGATCCGCCTCGGCCGCCCCGGGGAACGGCCGCGTCAGCCCGAACTGGTTGAGCGTGGCCTCAGGCACGCCCTCGACGCCGGGCGTGTCGGACGCTTCGCCGCGCGTGTGCGGGTCGTTGGCGAAGCCGCCGACCTCGACGGAGTGTTGCGGCGAGCGGTAGCCGGAGATGCCGATCAGGTGCAGGTGCAGCGCCTTGCCCATCGTGTTGAGCCGCTCGGCGATCGCCGGCTCGTTGCCGACCGAGTAGTTGGTGCCGGCGGCCTGGAAGAAGCCGTATTCGCCTTCCGGCGTTCCGTTGAATTCGCCGATCGGGCCGGAGAAGGTAACGCCGGAGGCGGCTAGTTCGCGCTCCTGCACGTGCGCGAGCTCGTGTTCGAGTGAGTGCTTGTGCGACTGTAGTTCTTCGAGCTCGGCGCTCTTCTCGTTGCGTGCGCGGACGAACTCCAGCCGGCGATTGACGAGCGCCAGGCGCAGTTGGGCGACCTCGTCGCGCTGTACCTGCACGGCGCGGGTCTCGTTGGCGTGCGTGCTCTCGAGCGCCGCGAGGTGCTTGGCCTGTGCGGTGAGTTCCTTCTGCGTCTGCATCACGTGCGTGGTCGCGGCGGCGTTCTCGCGCGAGATCGCGCGCAGGTCATCGACGCGCTCGATCAGGTCGGCGAAGCCGTGCGCCTCGAGGATCACCGTGGCGATGTCCGGCGGCGGCGACTCATAAGAGGCGACAAGCTGAGCCACGAGGATGCGGCGGTCGTGGGCGAGCTGCACGCGCAGCGCCGCCAGGCGCGTGCGCGCGACGCTCAGCTGCGAGCGGATGCTTTCGAGCAGGCTGCGCTCCGCGGCCAAGCTCGATTCGAGCGCCGACAGGCGCGTCTGCAGATCGTCGATGTTGCCCTGGAAGCCCGCGATCTGATGACTGTCGGCATGGATGCCCGAGCGGACCTCGCCTTCCTTGCTCTGCGCGGCGCCGATCTTGCTTTCCAGCGCCCCCGGCGTCGAGCCGTCGGCGACCGAGCCGAGCGCAGCCGTGACGGCAGCGGCGAGCGCGACCACGAGCGCGATCCACGTGCGCAGGCGGCGCCGGGGCCGGCCGCGGCGGCCGCGCGGCTGCAGCGGACGGTATCCAGAGCTCCGAGGCATGAATCGGTGAAGCTAGCCAGGGCGATCCCGGTGCACAAGCGCCGGGAGCGCTCGTGCAGCGGCGGAACGGCGGTTTCAGGGGGTCTCCTCGCCGTTTGGGGGTGAACAGGCAGCCTGAAAGGCCGCGCTCTCCCCGCCCTGGCGGGGCCTTTTGGGAGTTCAGGTGCTTCTCGCAAGTTGCGCAGATGCTGAGCGACGCGCAGCCGCCCTCAGGCAGGCTGTTGGCTGTCACGGCTAGCGACCTTGCAAGGAGGACGACACGCGCGTCACCACGGCATTCAAGCGGCTGCTGCGCCTGCCCGGCGCGTCGGTCATCGACGTGAGCTTTGCCGGACTTGGACCTCGGCTCGACGCGCTGCATGATCGAGTGCGAGCTGCGCCGGCTGCGCTGTAAGGACTGCGGCGTTCACCTGGAGGCGGTGCCGCCGGCTGCTGTAGATCCTGAGGACGTTGTTCATCCGGGCCCCCTTGGAGGCTGGGAGGTGTCAAAGCCACCAGTCCCAAGGAGGACACCGGATGAAGCTCCACGCTAACGCTCGCCTCAGCGTCAAGGGGCGCGAGCTGCTTGTCGATCGAATTCTCACGCAAGGTTGGTCGCTGA
>JBIOEW010000010.1:0-101180 GCA_044446425.1 Solirubrobacterales bacterium
CCCCAGGCAGTCCTGCTGCTCCAGCCAATCTTCAAGTGCTGGACCGGCCGCTGCAGCACCTGCCGGCAACCGATCGACCTCGACGACCTACCCCTTCGCCGGCCACCACAGAAGGAGTGATACTTAACAAAGCACTACTAGCGGCTGGACGGTTCTCGGCGGGACTCGCGCGGCTCTGCCGCTAGGCCGAGCGAGTGCCGAGCTCGGCGGCGTAGGTGCCGCCGTGCCACTGACCGCTGAAGCCCGAAGGCACCGTGGGCGCGACGCCGACGCCCGCATCGCGGTAGCCGGCGGTGAGGATGATCGCGCGGTGCGGCGGCGATTCCATCCACGCCTTGACGATGCCGGCCGGCGTCGCGGTGTGCCCGGTGCCCCAGCCGATGTTCTGCGCCGCGTGCAGATGGAGCCTGCTGGCCTGGTGCGCGACGTAGCTTGAGGCCATGATGCGCGCGAACGGCGACTGGCCGGAGATGCTCTGGTCGCCGAAGTAGTGCCCGCGCACCATGTCGCCGGCCTGCCCCGAGGCGATCCGCCCCAGCGAGGCGTTGGGGCGCAGCGGGAGGAGGTGGTGGGCGGCGCGGATCTCGTTCATCAGGCACAGCGTGGCCGCATCGACCAGCGCCGCGTTGCGGCCGTTGGGCGAGGAGTCTTCGCCGGTGCACGTCAGCGCGGAGCTGCTCGCGTGGGCGCCCGAGGCGGCGCTTTCGGCGGCGCTCGCGGCGGGCAACGCGAGTGCGCTCAGCACGAGCAGCAGCGCAACCACGAGGGGTACGCCGGGATGCCTCCGCGCTCTGCTGGCTCCCCTCGGCAAGTGAAAGAATCGTTGCAGACCCACCAGACCGGCGTGTAATTAACCCGTTTCGAGCACGCCGATCGTGGGCTTTGCGCGCTCGCGAAGGCGCGCGGGCATCTATCCTTGAATGAGCCTTGGGGGGTCGTCCAATGGCAGGACATCAGGTTTTGGTCCTGAGAATCGGGGTTCGAATCCCTGCCCCCCAGCTTCGATCGAGCTAGCATCCGCAGCGTGACCACCGCGCCGACGGTCCTCATCCTCGCCGCGGGTCAGGGCACGCGCATGCGCTCGGCGACACCCAAGGTGCTGCACGAGTTGTGCGGGCTGCCGATGGTGCTGTGGCCGGTCCGCGCCGCGCTCGCGGCCGGCGCCGCGCGCGTCGTCGTCGTCGACTCTCCCGCTCGCGCGATCGAGCCCGTGCTGCCGCAGGGTGTCGAGCTGGCGGTACAGCCCGAGCCGAACGGGACCGGCGGGGCGGTGGCGGCCGCGCTGGCTCATCTCGACGCCTCCGGCGCGGCTGTGCAAGGCGCCGTGATCGTGCTCAGCGGCGATGTCCCGCTGATCGACGCCGGCGCCGTGCGCGGACTGGCCGAGGCGCACGAGCAGAGCGGGGCGCCGGCGACGATGCTCACGAGCGTGCTCGCCGATCCGAGCGGCTACGGGCGCGTCGTGCGCGACTCGGCCGGCGCCGTGCTGCGCGTGGTCGAGACCAAGCAGGACGGCGATGCCAGCGCCGAGGAGCTCGAGATCAGGGAGGTCAACGCGGGCATCTACGCGTTCGACGCCGCCGCCCTGCGTAAGGCGCTGCCGCGCCTGAGCGCGGACAACGCTCAGCGGGAGCTCTACCTGCCGCAGGTGCTCGAGGAGCTGCGCGCGGACGGCGGCAGCGTGGCCGCCCACCGGCTCGACGACCCGACGCTGATGCTGGGCGTCAACGATCGCGTCGCGCTCGCCCGCGCGCGCCGGCTGGCGCAGTACGCGATCAACCACCGGCACATGCTCGCCGGCGTCGGCATCGTCGACCCCGAGGCGACCGTGATCGACGTCGACGTGGAGATCGGACGGGACACGACGATCGAGCCGTTCACGTCGATTCACGGCAACACGCGGATCGGCGAGGGCTGCACGATCCGGCACTCCTATCTGATCGACTGCGTGCTCGAGGACGGCGCGAGCGTGGGGCCGTTCGGGTATCTGCGCCCGGGGGCCGTGCTGCGCGAGGGCGCCAAGGTGGGGACGTTCGTCGAGGTCAAGAACTCCGACATCGGCGCCGGCGCCAAAGTGCCCCACCTGTCCTACATCGGCGACGCCGACGTCGGCGAGCGCACAAATCTGGGCGCGGCCACGATCACGGCCAACTACGACGGGCGCGAGAAGCACCGCACGAAGATCGGCAAGCGCGTGAAGGGCGGCGTCGACACCTCCTTCGTCGCCCCCGTGACGGTTGGGGACGATGCGTACACGGCGGCCGGCTCGGTCGTCACCGAGGACGTGCCCGAGGGGGCGCTGGCCATCGCCAGGGCCAAGCAGAACAACGTCGAGGGTTATGCAGAGCGACGGAACGCACCTCTACACTCCGAGGGGAAATGAGCAGCGTGGTCGATACGAGCGCGTCCTCGCAGTCGAGCCTGCCGATCGACTACAACAAGCGGCTGATGCTGTTCAGCGGGCGGGCCAACCCGCAGCTGGCCGTCGACATCGCGGACAAGCTCGGCGTCGAGCTCGGGCCCGTCACGCTGAAGACGTTTTCCAACGGCGAGGTGTACTGCAAGTACGAGGAGTCGATCCGCGGTGCGGACGTGTTCATCGTGCAGTCGACGTGCGGCAACCCGTACACCGGCATTACGGCCAACGACTCGCTGATGGAGCTGCTGCTGATGATCGACGCCGCCGTCGGCGCCTCGGCGCACCGCGTGATCGCGGTCACGCCCTGGTTCGGCTACTCGCGCCAGGACAAGAAGTCCTCGCCGCGCGAGCCGATCTCGGCGCGGCTGGTCGCGCGCATGCTCGAGGCGGCAGGCGCCGACCGCGTGTTGACGATGGACCTTCACGCCGGGCAGATCCAGGGCTTCTTCCAGAAGCCGGTCGATCACATGACGGCGCTGTTCATCCTCACGCAGTACTTCGCCGACCTCGGTCTGTCCGACCTCGTCGTCGTCGCGCCGGATGCCGGCCGCGTCAAGCTGAACAAGAAGTTCGCTTCCAAGATCGGCGCCGAGCTGGCGATCCTCGACAAGGAGCGCCCCGCCCAGCAGGTCGCCGAGATCGGCTACGTGATCGGCGACGTCAAGGACAAGACGGCGGTGATCGTGGATGACATGATCGATACCGCAGGCACGCTCTGCGCGGCCGCCAAAACGGTGCTCGAAGAGGGCGCCACGCGCGTGTATGCGGCCGCCACGCACGCGATCCTCTCTGGTGACGCATTCGCGAACCTCGCCGCCTCGAGCTTCGAGGAGATCGTCGTCACCGACACCGTCGCGATTGCACCCGGCCGACCGGACAACGTGCGCGTGCTGCCCTGCGCCGAGCTGCTGACCGACTCGATCCGCCGCATCTTCGTCGACGACTCCGTCAGCGAAGTGTTCGGCGGCGAGAACCAGCTCTTCTGAGACGCCTCGCCCGATGAAACGAGTCGTGCTGATCGCCGTCGGCGTGCTGCTGTTCCTCGCGATCAGCGCCGGCCTCGCGCGCTTTCTGACGCCCGACAACCTCGAACGCGAAAAGGACGTCGCGCTGATCAAAGCCGAGGCGCGTGGAGACGCGGCGAGCATGATCCGCCAGCTGCACGGCTGCGCCGCCGACCCTGCCTGCGTGGCGACGCAGCGCGAAAACGCGGGAAACCCACGTCTGCTGCGGGCCGGAGAGGTGAAGATCCTCTCGCTCAACTCGTCCACGGCGAACTCGCCGGCGGGCGCCACAGGTAGGACGCGCGTGGCGTGGACGGTGATCGGCAAGCTGCCGGTTGTCCAGTGCATCGATGTGCGCCGGACCGGCAACGCGCTGAGCGGCGTGCACGTGACGCTGCTCGCGTTGAGCAAGCCGATCGCGGGCGAAGCCGATTGCTAGCCGATCGCTCGCCGGCGGATTGCTAGAGTCCTCAGGCTTCCGATGGCCAACGACAGCACAAAACTCGAGGTTCGCAGCCGCGACGCGGAGGGTTCGCGCGCGGTGCGGCGCCTGCGCCGCACCGGCCGCGTTCCCGGTGTGCTCTACGGCGGCGGCGGCGACTCGGTCGGATTTGACGTCGACGCGCGCGAGCTGCGCCTCGCGCTCGCTCGCTCGGGCGCGGTGCTCGACCTGAGCATCGATGGCGCCAAAGCGACGCCGGTCGTGCTGAAGGAGGCCCAGCGTGACCCGGTCCGCGGCGAGACGGTCCACGTCGACATGCTGCGCGTGCGCCTGGACCAGGCGATCCACGCCGTCGTGCCGCTCGAACTGACCGGCGTCGATGACGCCCCGGGCGTCAAGGAAGGCGGCATCCTCGAGCAGATCGTCCGCGAGCTGAACGTCGAGGCGCTGCCGACGGCGATCCCCGAGGCGATCGTGCACGAGGTCGGCGAGATGCAGATCGGCGACACGATCGGGCTCGAGCAGATCGTCATGCCCGACGGCGTGACGCTGCTCGACGAGGTGGAGGAGGCAACCATCGCCACGCTCTCCCCGCCGAAGCTGCAGGCCGAGGCGGAGGAGCTCGAAGCCGAGACCGAGCTCGTCGGTGAGGGCGAGGAGGGCGCCGAGGCGGCTGCTGAGGGCGGAGAGTCCGGCGGCGGCGAGGACTCCGGCGGCGAGGAGTAGTCCCCTGCGACGGCCATTCGGCCGAGGCGGCAGGGGTGGCGGCGAGGATCGCGGGTCGATCGACTGGCTGATCGTCGGGCTCGGCAACCCCGGGCCCGAGCACTCAAGGACGCGCCACAACGTCGGCTTCATGGTCGCCGAGGAGCTCGTGCGCCGCTGGGATCTGGGCCGCGGCAAGGACCGCTTCCGCGGGCGCATCGCCGAGGGCCGCGTGGGCGTGCCGAGCGCCGTCGGCCAGTCCCCGGGAGGGCGTCCGCGCGTCGCCGTGCTCTGCCCGCAGACGTACATGAACGACGCTGGGCGCTCGGTCGGCCCGGCGCGCGGCTCCTACAAGCTGGCGCTGGAGCGCGTGCTGGTCGTGCACGACGAGATCGACCTGCCCTTCGGTGAGGTCCGTGCGCGCACGGGCGGTGGGCTGGCCGGGCACAACGGCCTGAAGTCGCTCAAGCGCGAGCTCGGCAGCGGTGACTTCAGCCGCGTGCGCGTCGGCGTCGGGCGTCCCGACAGCACCGACCCAGAGATCGTCTCCGCTTGGGTGCTCGGCCGCTTCCGCGAGGGCGAGCAGGCCGTCGGCGAGCTGATCGAGCGCGCCGCAGAGGAGGTCGAGCAGCTCGTGCTGGGTGAGGGCGAGCCCGACTCGGCGTCCGGCGCCGCGACCGGCTGAGCGTCGGCGACGCTCCCAGCTGAGCGGCGGGTGCGCGGCTCTATTGTGTGAGCGCCACGCAGATGCCGCTCCGACCGCTCCTCGCCCATCTAGAAGAAGACCCCGCCGCGCAGGCGCTTGCCCGCGAGGGCGGTCGCGCGTTCGTCTCCTCTTCGCTGCGCCCGTACGCGATTGCGGCGCTGACCGATGCCGATGAGGCCGCGCGCGGGCGCGGCCATCTGATCGTCGTCGGCGACGACCGCGCGGCGCGCGACCTGGCGGCGGATCTGCGCGCATGGCTGGCGCCGCGCCGCGTGCGCTACTACCCGACGCGCGGTGTCACCTACGAGTCGCATCTGACGCCGCCGCCGCACCTCGTCGGGCTGCGCATGGCGGCGCTCGACTCGCTGCTCGGCGACGGCGGGACCGCGGATTCCACCGCTGCGGGGGAGGGGCGGCCGGTCGTCGTCGTCAGTGCCGTGGCGCTGTCGGAGAAGGTGCCCGACCCGGCGCTGCGCCCGCACTCGTTCACGCTGCGCGTGGGCGAGCTGCTCGACCTCGACGAGTGCGCGGCGCAGCTCGTCGCAGCGGGCTACGAGCGCGTCGACCAGGTCGAGGAGCGCGGGCAGTTCGCGATGCGTGGCGGCCTGCTCGACGTGTACCCGGCGACCGAGGAGCGCGCCGTGCGCGTCGACATGTTCGACGTCGAGATCGAGTCGCTGCGCTGGTTCTCGACGTTCACCCAGCGTTCGCTGGGCGAGGTGGCGCAGGTCGAGATCGCGCCGGCGGCGGAGCTCGCCGAAGAGCACCGCGCGCTGGCCGAGATCGCGGGCGAGGAACTGGCCGCCGGCGCGCGCGGCGGCGTGAGCACCAACGGCGAGGGCTCGGACGGCGACGGCGCCGCCTCGCGCCCGGACATCGCCGAGCTGCTGCCCGTCGAGCGCTTCGGCGCGCTGCTCGAGCTGATCGGTGACGACACGCAGCTGCTTGTCGCGGCCGAGGAGGAGCTGGCGCCGGCGCTGAGCGACCACTGGAGCGACGTCTGCGCGGCGTTCGGCGACGAGGATGCGCACCACCTCTACGTGAGCCCAAAGAGCGTGCAGGCGGCGCTCGCCGAGCGCACGCGGATCTGGCTCTCGGCGATCTCAGCCGATCAGCCGATCGAGCTGCGCGCGCAGGCGGCCGACACGATGGCCCGCTCGCTGGCCGAAGCCGAGCCGGAGCTCGAGAAGCTCGTGCGCTCGGGCTATCGCACGGTCGTCACCTTCCCGCGCCGAGGCGAGGGTGAGCGCGCGGCGTACAACCTCGCCCGCGTGAAAGCCAGCTGGCTGGGGGAGGGCATCGACGCCGGCCTGACGCCGCAGGAGCCTTCGCTGCGCTTCGCGGCAGCCTCGCTGCGCGAGGGCTTCGTCGCGCCGTCGCTGAAGCTGGCGGTGTTCCCCGAGCATCGGCTGCTGCGCCGGCGCCGCGCCGAGCGTGGCGGGGCCGACCGCGCGGGCGCAGGCGGGCGCGGCGGCACGCGCCGCGGTGCGCTGCGCTCGTTCACCGAGCTGCGTGCGGGCGATGTCGTCGTGCACGAGGACCACGGCGTGGCGCGCTTCGCGGGCTTTGAGACGCGCACGGTGGCGAACGTGACGCGCGATTACCTGTATCTCGAATACCAGGGCGATGACCGCGTGTTCGTGCCGGTCGATCAGCTGGCGAAGATCTCGCGCTACGTAGGCGCCGGCGGGGAGAGCCCGCCGCTGTCGAAACTTGGCGGCACGCGCTGGGAGACGATGAAGGCGCGCGCGCGGCGCGCGGCGCAGGAGCTCTCGGGCGAGTTGCTCAGCCTCTATGCCGAGCGCCGCCGGCGCACGGGCCACGCGTTCGCCGAGGACTCCGACTGGCAGCGTGAGTTCGAGCAGGCCTTCGCCTTCACCGAGACGCCCGATCAGCGCGACGCGATCGAGCTGGTCAAGGCCGACATGGAGGCGCCGCGGCCGATGGACCGGCTGATCTGCGGCGACGTCGGCTACGGCAAGACGGAGGTCGCGCTGCGCGCCGCGTTCAAGGCGGCGCAGGACGGCAAGCAGGTGCTGATGCTGGTGCCGACGACGATCCTCGCGCTGCAGCACTACGGCACGTTCGCCGAGCGCCTGGCGGACTACCCGATCACGATCGACCACGTTTCGCGCTTTCGCACGGCGGCGGAGCAGAAAGAGGCGATCAAGGGCTTTGCCGAAGGTCGCGTGGACATCCTGATCGGCACGCACCGCGTGCTCTCGCGCGACGTGCGCGCGAAGGACCTCGGCCTGCTGATCCTCGATGAGGAGCAGCGCTTCGGCGTCAAGCAGAAGGAGCTCTTGCGCCAGCTGAAGCTGCGCGTCGACGTGATCGCGATGTCGGCCACGCCGATCCCGCGCACGCTGCAAATGTCGCTCGCCGGGCTGCGCGACATCTCGGTGATCGAGACGCCGCCGGAGGGCCGCCGGCCGGTGAAGACCTATGTCGGCGAGTACGAGGAGGAGCTCGTCAAGCGCGCGATCGTGCGCGAGCACGGGCGCGGAGGGCAGGCCTTCTTCCTGCACAACCGCGTCGAGTCGATCGAGGAGACGGCCGAGCGCTTGCGCGCGCTGTGCCCGGGCGTGCGCTTTGCCCTCGCCCATGGGCAGATGGGCGAGGGCGAGCTGGAGACCGTGATGCTCGACTACCTGCGTGGTGGCGCCGACGTGCTCGTGTGCACCTCGATCATCGAGTCGGGCATCGACATCCCGCATGCCAACACGCTGATCGTCGAGCACGCCGACACGTTCGGGCTGGCCCAGCTCTACCAGATACGCGGCCGCGTGGGACGCAGCCGCGAGCGCGCCTACGCCTACCTGCTGTACGACTCGGCGGCGGCGCTGACCGAGCAGGCGGCGCAGCGGCTGTCGGCGCTGTCGGACTACACCGAGCTCGGCGCGGGCTTCAAGATCGCGATGCGCGATCTGGAGATCCGCGGCGCCGGCAACCTGCTCGGCGACGAGCAGTCGGGGCACGTGGCGGCGCTCGGCTTCGAGCTGTACATGCAGATGCTCGACGAAGCCGTGCGCACGGCCGAGCGCGAGGCGGGCGCGGCGCAGGACGATGAGCTCGAGCGGCCCGACCCGGTGCGCCTGGACGTCAACGTCGACGCCTACGTGCCGGCCGACTACATCCCCTACGAGCAGGCCAAGATCGACGTGCACCGGCGGATCGCCGGGGCGCTGGAGGTGGCCGACGTCGAACAGCTGCGCGAGGAGCTCGAGGACCGCTTCGGCGCGGTGCCGGAGCCGCTGGAGAACCTGCTCGCGCTACAGCGCGCGCGGATCAAGTTCGGCCAGGCCGGCGCGCGCACGGTGAGCTTCCACGGCGACCGTCTCGCGGTCGTGCCGATCCAACTGGACTCGCGCCGCGCCAAGCGCCTGCACGAGGAGCTGCCCGAAGCGCTGTACGAGTCGGGGCGCTCGCAGATGTCGATGCGCGTCGCCAAGGACGCGAGCGAGCGCTTCCCCTCTGTCGTACGCGCGGCCGACGTGCTGCTCGCCGTGATGCGTGAGGCCGCGTGAGCGGTCTGTGCGCCTGTGCGGCAGCCGCTTAAGATTTCGTTTACTCGTTCGTTAAGCACGCCTTCGTGCGTTTCCGCTAGAGTGCCCGCGTCGTGCACAGAGCATTCCGAATCACCGCGGCGCTTGGCGCCGTTTTGTTTGCCCTCGTCGGCTTGGCCGCGTGCGGCGGCATTCCCGGAGATGCAGTCGTCTCGGTCGACGGGAAATCGATCACGAAGGACACGTTCAGCCACTGGATGAACGTGGCGGCAGCCTCAAGCGCGACCGCTCCCGGCTCGAAGCCGGCGATCCCCGATCCGCCGAAGTACACCGCCTGCATCGCCCGCACGAAAGCTCAGTCGAAACCGGTCAAGGGGCAGACGCCGCCGACCGAAGCTCAGCTGAAGTCCCAGTGCGAACAGCAGTACAAAACCTTGCAGCAGGAGGTGCTCGGCTTCCTCATCTCCTCGACCTGGGTGCTCGGCGAAGCGAGCTCGCTCGGCGTGAAGGTCACCGACAAGGAAGTCAAGAAGCAGTTCGAAAAAATCAAGAGCCAGCAGTTCCCGAAGGCCGCGGAATTCGAAAAATTCCTGAAAACGTCAGGCCAGACGGTGTCCGATCTGCTGCTGCGCGTGAAGCTCAACCTGCTCTCTTCGAAAATCCAGCAGAAGATCGTCAAAGAGAAGTCGAAAGTCACCCACGCGCAGATCGAAAAGTACTTCAAGAACAACCCGAAACGGTTCGGCGTAGCGGAAAAGCGCAACCTGCTGATCATCCTCACGAAGACCGAAGCGCAGGCCAAGAAGGCCAAGCAGGAAATCGAATCGGGCAAGAGCTTTGAAAGCGTCGCCAAGCGCGTCTCGATCGACCCGACGAGCAAGTCCAACGGCGGCAAGCTCCCGGGCGTCGTCAAAGGCCAGGAGGAGAAGTCGCTCGACGCAGCCGTCTTCTCGGCCAAGAAGGGCGTGCTGACCGGTCCGGTCAAGACCCCGTTCGGCTACTACATCTTCGAGGTTCAGACGATCACGCCAGGCAGCCAGCAGACGCTCAAGCAGGCCGAAGCATCGATCAAATCGCAGCTGACCGCGACGCAGCAGCAGTCGGCGCTGAGCAAGTTCGTAAAAGAATTCAAAAAGAAGTGGCAGGCGAAAACGGACTGCCGCGCGGGCTTCACGGTCGCCGACTGCAAGGGCTACAAAGCGCCCAAAACGAGCTCCACGGCCACACCGGGCGCGGCGGGCACTCCGCCGGCGACCACCTCGACGCCGGCAACGACGTCCACCAAGACCAAATAGGCGCGGCCCGAGTAGTGCCGGCGAGGCGGACCGGAGCGGCGCTTCGCGCGGGGGGAAGGGGCGAGCGGCATGAGTGAGATCGAGCGCGTCCATGCGCGCCAGATCCTCGACAGCCGCGGCAACCCGACGGTCGAGGTCGAGGTCGGGCTGCGCTCCGGCGCCCACGGCCATGCCGCCGTGCCCTCCGGCGCCTCGACCGGCGAGTTCGAGGCGACCGAGCTGCGCGACGGCGGCAAGGCGTGGGGCGGCAAGGGCGTGACGCGCGCCGTGGCCAACGTCAACGGCGAGATCGCCTCCTCGGTGGCAGGCCGAGACGCGGCCGACCAGCAGGGACTCGACGAGGCGCTGATCGCGCTCGACGGGACGCCGAACAAGTCGCGCCTCGGCGCCAACGCGATCCTTGGCGTATCGCTGGCCGCTGCGCACGCGCAGGCGGCCGAGGAGGGGATGGCGCTGTGGCGCTATCTCGGCGGCGAGGCGGCTCACGTGCTGCCGGTGCCGATGATGAACGTGCTCAACGGCGGCGCGCACGCCGACAACAAAGTCGACTTCCAGGAGTTCATGATCGTGCCGTGCGGCGCGCCGAGCTTCTCCGAGTGTCTGCGCCTGGGCGCGGAAGTGTTCCACGCGCTGAAGGCCACGCTGCACGGGCGCGGGCTGAGCACGGCCGTCGGCGACGAGGGCGGCTTCGCCCCGGACCTGGCGTCCAACGAGGACGCGCTGAAGATGCTCGTGGCGGGCATCGAGGCGGCGGGGCACACGCCGGGCGAGGATGTGGCGATCGCGCTGGACCCGGCCGCGAGCGAGCTGTACCGCGACGGCGCATACGTGCTCGAGCACGAGGGGCGCACGCTGAGCGCCGACGAAATGTCCGATTACTGGGCGGACCTCGTCAACCGCTACCCGATCGTCTCGATCGAGGACGGGATGGACGAGCAGGACTGGGACGGCTGGCAGACGCTCACCGAGCGCGTGGGCGCGAACGTGCAGCTCGTGGGCGACGATTTGTTTGTGACCAACACGGAGCGGCTGCGCCGGGGCATCGAGTCGGGCGTGGCCAACTCGATCCTGCTCAAGGTCAACCAGATCGGGACGCTCTCGGAGACATTGCAGGCGATCGCGATGGCGCGCGAGGCCGGCTACACGGCCGTCATGAGCCACCGCTCGGGCGAGACCGAGGACGTCACGATCGCCGATCTTGCGGTGGCGACGGGCTGCGGGCAGATCAAGACCGGGGCGCCGTCGCGCTCGGATCGCGTCGCCAAGTACAACCAGCTGCTGCGGATCGAGGAGCAGCTCGGCGCCGACGCCGAGTTCCCCGGGCGCTCCGTGTTCGGCTGACCGGGGAGGAGCCGGCGCCCCCGCCGCGAATGCGGTTGGTGATGCCTGGAGCCTTCGCCCCATCCGCCCGCTCCGGCGCCGCTGCGCCGGCGCGCTCGCGCGGTGCCGGCAAGCGCTCGCCACGCGCCGGCGCGCAGGGCACGCTGCCGCGCATACGCTGGGACCGGCTCGGGCGCCTGGCGATGCTGTTCGTGCTCGCCGCACTCCTCTACCTGTATCTGAGCGCCGGCATCCACATGCTCTCGACCTGGCGACAGTCGCGCCACGACAGCGCGACGGTGGCCACGATGGAACGGGAACACAAGGCGCTCGTGCGCCGGCGCGAATCGCTTTCCCGGCAGGGGACGACCGAAACGCAGGCGCGCGTGCTGGGTATGAAGAAGGCCAACGAGCGCCAGTACGTGATCTCAGGGCTCCCGTCCAATTGAGCCCAGGCACGGGCCCTTTCGGGTCCTTGCCGCCAATCGGAGGCGACGTCTTGCGGCGGTCGCGCCGATGCTAGCCTCGGCGCGTGTCGTTCGAGAACGCCAACTACCAGTGGCAGCAGGGCGAGCGCAGGCTGCGGGCCGAGCCTGCCGAGCGGCGTCCGCGCCTGGATCGGGTGACCGATGCGCTCGTTACCGAGCTGCGGCGCAGGCTGGGTGGACGCTTCTCCTCAGAGGAGCTGGTGGCGCTGTATGAAGGCGGCACGGCGTGGTGTCTGCCGGTTGCGATGAACGTCGCTCCCGACGATCCGGGGGCCTGGGAGGCGGGCATCGTGGTCGACGCGGCGTTTGCGCGATACCTGCGCGAGGCGGCCGACTACGCCGGTGGGCGCAGGGAGATCAAGGCTTAGGCGCTAGTCGTCGTCGCCGCTGCGACGGATGACGATGCAGTCCTCTTCGACTGCGACCTCGACGGGGCGATGGCCGGCCCAGTGCTCGGCGTAGATCGGGTTGTCCTGAATCGCCGGATCAAGCCACAGGCCGTAGCCCTCCTCGCCGTGGTCGAAGGTCCCCTCGAGCGGGCCTGAGTTGCCCGCGCCCGAGCGCGATCCGAGCACCCTGCGTCCGCGCCCGCCGCGCCGGCGACGGGCGCGCGTGCGCGGCGCATCCTCGTCCTCGCCCGCGTCGGAGTCCGCCTCCTGCTCGGCCTTGGCCTCGGCCTCGGCCCTGGCGCGCTCGGCCTCGACTTCGGCCGCCTCGAGCTCGGCTGCGATCAGCGCGTCGTCCTCAGCGCGCAGGTCGATCTCGTCCGGATAGTCGGATGTCGTCGCGGTCTCCGTGCTGTCCTCCTCGACCAGGTCGTTCTGGCGCTTGAACTGTTCGATGTCGCGCACGCTGACCTCGAGCTGGTGAGCCACCCAGGCGTCTGTTCGGCCCTGGCGCACCCAGGCGCGGATCTGGTTGAGGTTGGGACGCAGTGATTTACGAGGCATCGACGGCCCGGGAGACTAGCGCATGGGGCGCGGGACGAGTCGCACGAGGCGAGCGTCGCCCGGCGGCTCAAAGCCGGATGCGGTCACGAGCGAGATCGCGAGTGGACGCTCGCTTTCCCCCGACGCTCAGACTATGCTTGGCGCACCGGCGGTCGGGGGTTGCGTCGGGTGAGGCCAACAGGAAGGTGCACTGAATGCTGGTTCTGACGCGCAAGTCCAACCAGAGCATCATGATCGGCGATGACGTGGAGATCTCGGTGCTCTCGGTCATGGGCGAGAAGGTGCGTATCGGCATCCAGGCACCACAGGAGATCCCTGTATTTCGCAAGGAGATCTACCTGGAGATCCATCGCGATGACGCTCCGCTCGACGGAGCCGTCGTGGATGAGACCGCGCGCGCCGAGGTCAACGACGCGATCAGCGACCTCGGCGCAGACGACCGCTGACCAGACGACTGCTGACACTGCGCCTCGCGGCGTCCTCGGTCGCTCGCGTGCTATCCGCACGCCACGCTCCCTGCGTCCTGGCGAGGCTTGGTCAGCCGCCGTCTGGAAGGGGCTTTCGTATCTCGGGGTGCCGCTAGACGAGCCTGGCTTGGGCGTTGCTAACCCAGCAGCAGGTACAGCGTGCGGAACATCACGACGGTGACGATCGCGGCGGTCAGGATCAGCGTCAGCACGAGTAGGACGAAGCGCACCGAACCGCGCTTGTGACGGCGCTCGACCTCGCGCTTGCGCGTGCGCTGCTCGGCCGTGCGGCGCAGCGAGTCACGCCGGTAGCGGTCGAGCGAGAGCTCGCGAGCCATCGCGCGCTCGAACTCAGCGAGGCTCTGTTTCATCTTCACGGCGATCTACTCCCCGCCTGCAGCGGTGCTCACGTGAGCTAGGAGGCGACGGGCGTCTTGCCCTCGGCGCGCTCGTAGATCTGGACGAAGCGCAGGTAGTTCTCGGCGATCTTGGCGGCGCCGGCTGAGCGCTCGATCTTGCCGTCGACATAGGCCTTGAGCGGGTCCCACCAGATCGAGCGGCCGATGGCGAAGCCGACGAAGCCGTCGACCGGGGCGGCTGCCCGCAGCCACTCGTCGACCTTGTCGTCGTCGGCGCCGCGCCCGAGCACGACGCAGACGACGCCCTCGCGCCCACCCGAGCGGGCCTGCTCGGCGAGCATCTCGCAGTCCGAGCGCTCGTCGACGCCCTCGATCTTCCAGATGTCGACATCGATGCCGGCGTCCTGGATTTCGGCGATCGCGCGGCGCATCAGCCGCGGACGCAGCTCGGTGTCATAGCGGTCGGTGTCGCCGCCGACTGCCTGCAACTGCGCGTCCTCGGCGGGCACGAGCAGCTCGAACAGGAACTTGCGGTCGTGCTGCCCCAGCCAGTCGCTCAGTCGCTTGAGCTTCTCCAGCTGCACTGCGTTTTCGCCGGCGTCGCCGTCGGGGTTGTAGCGCACGAGCACCTTCGTGAAGTCCGGGTCGAACTCGAGGATGTGCTCGCCGAAGTCATCGCCGTACTGGAAGTCGAACATGTTCTGCCCCGAGCGCTCGGCGGGCATCGCGAGCTTCAGGCCCTTCTCGTGCGCCTCCTGGGGCACGGTCGAGCCGAACTGCTCATCGACGAGCACGCCCGTCACGGAGGCGTCGGCGCCGGAGGAGACCGCTTGGAGCATGCCCTCGAAGATCAGGTGCTTGGCGTCGGCGATGATCGCCGTCTGCTCGGCGTCGGGCTCGCCCTGGATGCCGAAGAACTTCTTCTGGAAGGAGCCGCGGTGGTCGAAAGCGAGGATGTAGAGCTTCTGGTCGTATCCGAGAGTCATGCACTGAGTATCGCAAAGGCGTCCCGGCCGGGGTCGAGAGCCACTTAGAATGGTCCTAGATGTCTCCGGGCGCGGATCTGTTCATCGTCTGTAAGCACTGCGGATCGGAGGTGAGCCCGTACATAACCGAGTGCCCCTATTGCGGGCACCGGCTGCGGCGACGCGCGCCGAAGCTCCCGCGTGAGGGCGCACCGGCTCCGGGCAGGCGTGGCGTGCTCGGCCGGCTCGGCGCCAGATCCGGCGCGGAAGGCGACAGCGAGGCCTTTGCCCCGCAACGCACGCCCCGACGCCGGCGGCCGTCCTTGCCGTCCGTGAGCGCGATCGCGGCGCGCCCGTACGCGACGATCGCGCTGGTCGCGGCAGGCTGCGTCGGCTGGGTGTTGCTGCGCGCCGGCTACATCCGCATCGACCGGCCACTCGTGCTCGGCCCGCTGCACGGCGACTGGTGGAAGCTGTTGAGTACGCAGTTCTCCTATCTGTACGGCTGGTACGCGTTCTTTGCGCTGCTCGCGATCGCGATCTTCGGCTGGCTGCTGGAGCGCCGCCACGGCCCCCTGGTCGTGCTCGCGCTGTTCCTCGGCGCGGGCGTCGCGGGAGCGCTCGTTGCGCTGGCCGCCTACCCGTTGCCCGTCGTGATCGGCGGCAACGCAGGCGCGCTCGCGTTGCTGGCCGCCTGGGCCGCCCCCGACCTGCGCGACGCGCGCGCAGGCCACTACTGGGAGGGCGACTTGCTCGGTGCGGGCGCGCTTGCAGCGCTGCTGCTGGCGATCCCTTTCGCACGCCCCGAAGCGAGCTGGATGGCGGGTGTCGTCGGCGGTGCGATCGGCCTGCTCGTCGGGCTCGGGCTGCCACGCGCCGAGCACGTGCGGATGTGATGCCGGTGGGTACGGGCGGCCGGCAGTCGCGCACGACTCGGGTCCTTATGATGAGGCGGTGGCGATGACCAATGCCGTTGTCCTGATCGAGGCCGGGCGCGACGCGCTGTCGACGCTCGGCGGCGAACTGGCCGACATCGAGGGCGTGGCCGAGGCGTACTCGGTGACCGGCGAGTGGGATTTCGTGGCGATCGTCCGCGTGCCCGACCACGAGCAGCTGGCCGATGTGGTGACGGCCGAGATCGGCGGCCTGGCGGGCGTCACGCGCACGCAGACGATGGTCGCCTTCGCGGCCTTCTCGCGCCACGATCTCGAAGCGCTGTTCTCGATCGGGGAGTAGGCGGGCCGCAGCGATGGTCGCCGTGCCGATCAAGCCCGAGTACGGGCCCACGCTCGGACGCCTGCTCTCGCCGCGCTGGCGTGCCGCCTCGCCGCTCGCGCGCGGCCTTGTGCGCGTCGGCGTGCTCGGCCTGATCGCGCTGCTGATCGGCATCTTCCTGACGCTCGAGAACGCCCACTACTCGCAGGGCGGCCGGACGCCGTTCGGCTTCAGCTACCGCGGCCTGTATCGAGCCTCGCCCGACCCCGGCGAGTTCGTCAAGCTCGAGCGCCACCGCTCCGACGGCCGGCTGGAGGACGCCTACGCGGTCGAACCGCTGACGCTGCCGCCCTACAGCGGCGGGCAGACGGGCGAGCTCGCGCTGTATGCCGCAGGCTACATCGACCAGCTGCGCGCGAGCGATCGCGACTTCGTGCTGCGCGGCGAGGGCAAGACGCGCGTCAACGCGGTCCCGGCCTATCAAGTCGTCTACACGACGAGCCTCGACGGGCAGGAGATGTACGGGCGCAACGTGCTGCTGCTGCCGCAGCGCCCGCGTGCGCGCCACGGCGTGAAGATCGTGATGCTGACCTCGCCGACTGCCAACGCGCAGGTGACCTCGCCGCTGGAAGTCGCCTCCGAGGGCGTGCTGCTGCGTCCGCTGAAGACGTTCACGCTGGGCTGACGCGACGGCGCGGGGCCAGCGGACGACGCCCAGCGCCGCGACGGCGCGGACCGGCTCAGCGCAGGCGGGTGCGGACGCCCCAGCGATGGGGCAGCAGGTGACGGGGCGGCGTGCCGCCGGAGACGCTCGACTCCTGCGCGACGGGCGCCTGCGCCGGCTGTGGGACCGGCGCCGGCGCAGGCGTCGACGAGGCTTCTGCACTCGGGGCGCTCGTCACGGGCGGGGCGCTCGTCGCGGGCGCGCCTTCCGTGCTCGGCACGGGCGGCGGCGGCGTTTCGGCGTCCGGGACGGTCGTGACCGGCGCGGGCGTTTCGGCGGTCGGGGTCGTCGTCGGCGGCGCGGGCGTTTCGGTGGTCGGAGTGCTCGTCACCGGGGGGGCGCTCGGCTGCGGGTCGCCGGTGGCCGCGCTCGGCAGCTGCGTCGACTCGGTCGTGACCTGGGTGATCGGCGCTTCGGCGGGAGCGGGTGGGGTGGCTTTGACTGCAACTGCGCCAGGTGTCTTGTCGGGGGCGCTCATCTTCGCCGTGGGCGTGGTCCTGGCGAGCGCGAGACGGTGCGCGCGAGCTGCTCCGGCGGCGGCCGAGCGGCGATGATGCACGACGCTGATCGGCTGAGCCCGCTCTTCGAGGACGACCGGCTGGGCGGCGGGGCGGGCGATGGATGCCGACGCGGAGGCCGTGCGGGCGGCGTGGTGGCGATGGTGGGAGGACTGGTCGGCGGCAACGCCGGCGCCGACGATCGCAGCCGCGGCGAGCCCGGCGACGGCCTTCGTCGCGAGCGCGCCGGCGCCGACGGTGAAGATGCCGCCCGCGCTCGCGCCGCCGGCCGCTCCAGCGGCGCCGGCGGCGCCGACCGTCGCGCCCGCTCCGCCTGCGAGCTGCGCGCTGCCGGCGGAGGCGGAGCCGAGCTTGGCCAGCCCGAGCTTCGCGAGCAGCACCTTTTTGAAGATCAAGAGCGGACCGACGGGGAGGATCGCGGCGAGCGCGTGGTTGTTCTCCTTCAGCTGCTTCTTGAAGGAGCGGCAGCGCTCGCAGCCGCGCACGTGGCGGCGGGCGGGGGCGCTCAGCTTGGCCAGGCCCTCGGCGACCTCGCCGAGCTCGAGGCGGACCTCGGCGCAGCTCAGCTTGCGCGCCTCGGCGGCCTCGGCGAGCGAGATGCGCGCGCGCACGAGCAGCGACTTGACCGACGGCACGGTCGTCTCCATGGCGTGTGCGATCTGCTCATAGGAGAGCGCGTCGATCTCGCGCAGCAAGAGCGCGGTGCGCTGCGTCTCGGGCAGGTCGTGTACGTCTGAGAGCAGCTCGCGGAAGCTCTCGCGGCGGATCGCGCGGTCGCCGGTCGACATGCCGTGGTCGGCGAAGTGGATGTCCATCGAGTCGACGCCGACGGCCGAGGCACGGCGCAGGTGGTTGAGCGAGCGGTTACGCGCGATGCGGTAGAGCCAGGGACGTACGTTGATCTCGCGCTCGTCTGCGAGCACGGCGTTGAAGGCGGCGGCGAAGACCTCCTGCAGCACGTCCTCGGCGTCCTCGCGTGAGCCGAGCATGTGCCGGCAGAAGGACAGCAGGCGCGTCTGGTAGCGAGCGCAGAGCGCCTCGAAGGCGGCGTGCTGGCCGCGGCGCGTGAGCGCGATCAGGCGCTCGTCGGACTGCAGGCGCAACAGGGGCGTCGGCCCGCCGCGCAGGGCAGGTGCGACGCTGGAATGTGAGAGTGCGGAGGCCTCCATACAGAACCCATTACCTCATCCAGACCTAAATACACGCTAACAACCCCCGAGTTGCGGCCTTGTGAGGCGGATTGCAGCTCCCATAAACTGGCCTGGAAGGCGCAGCATGGAGGCTGGCCCGGGTGGCGGAACGGTAGACGCAATCGACTTAAAATCGATGGCCATGACGGCAATTGTGGGTTCGACTCCCACCCCGGGCATCCAGCACCCTCCGGTAGAGTCCGGGCGCATGGCGAGTGAGAGTGCGCAGGAGCAGGAGACGGCGCAGGGCGAGAGCTTCCACGGCGGAAGGCTGATCGCACGGCGGCTGAAGGCGCACGGCGTGAGCAAGCTGTTCACGCTCTCCGGCGGTCATCTCTTCTCGATCTACGACGGTTGTCGTGAGGAGGGGATCGAGATCGTCGACGTGCGTCACGAGTCGACGGCTGCCTTCGCGGCCGAGGGCTGGGCGAAGGTCACGCGCGAGGTCGGCGTCTGCGCGCTGACGGCCGGTCCGGGCGTGACGAACGGGATCAGCGCGATGGCCTCGGCCCAAGCCAACCACTCGCCGATCGTGGTACTCGGCGGACGGGCGCCGGCGCTGCGCTGGGGGCAGGGCTCGCTGCAGGAGATCGACCACGTGCCGTTCGTGCGGCCGCTGAGCAAGCTGGCGGCGACGGCGGGCAGCACGGAGGAGATCGCAGGACTGACCGATCTCGCCTTCCAGGCGGCGCTCGCCCCCCACGGTGGCGCGGCGTTCGTCGACTTCCCGCTCGACTACGTGTTCATGGAGGCGCACGAGCACGACGCAGGGCCGGCCGAGGTAAGCGCACCGCGCGCCTCGGCGGCGGCGATCGAACGAGCGGGCGAGCTGCTCAGCGAGGCCGAGCGGCCAGTGATCATGGCCGGCACCGACTTGTACTGGGGACACGGCGAGCAGGCTCTGCTGGAGCTTGCGCAGACGCTGCGCATCCCGGTGTTCCTCAACGGCCTGGCGCGCGGCTGCGTACCGGCCGACCACGAGCTGTTCTTCTCTCGCGCGCGCTCGCAGGGGCTGAGCGGCGCCGACGTGGCGCTGGTGATCGGTGTGCCGATGGACTTCCGCCTGGCCTTCGGAGCGGCCTTCGGCGAGGAGACTGAGATCGTCGCGATCGACGTGGCCGAACCCGAGCGCGCGCACCCACGCGCAGTGGCCGCCGAGTGCTACGGCTCGCTGCCGCACACGCTCGAGCATCTGCGCTCGGCTGCCGGTGGCAAGGCGCTGCCGACACGGGCCTGGGTCGGGGAGCTGCGCTCGGTCGAGAACGAGCGGCGCGAGCGCGAGCGGGCCGAGCGCGAGGACGGCCGCGCGCCGCTTCACCCGATGCGGCTGTATGCGGAGCTCGGCGAAGTGCTCGACCGCGATGCGATCGTGATCGGCGACGGCGGCGACTTCGTCTCCTACGCGGGCCGCGCGATCGACAGCTACCAGCCCGGGTGCTGGCTCGATCCAGGGCCGTTCGGCTGCCTCGGCACGGGTCCCGGCTACGCGCTGGCCGCCAAGCTGGCCCACCCCGAGCGCCAGGTCGTGCTGCTGATCGGCGACGGCGCATTCGGCTTCTCGGGGATGGAGTTCGACACGCTCGCGCGCCACGGCGTCAACGTCGTGGCCGTGATGGGCAACAACGGCATCTGGGCGCTGGAGAAGCATCCGATGGAGTTCCTCTACGGCTACTCCGTCGCCGCCGAGCTGCGCCCGGAAACGCGCTACGACGAGGTCGTGCAGGCGCTCGGCGGATACGGCGAGTTGGTTACGCGCGCGGAGGATCTGAAGCCGGCGCTCGGCCGCGCGTTCGAGTCGGGCAAGCCGGCGCTGGTCAACGTGCTGACCGACCCCACCGTCGTCTACCCGCGCAAGTCGAACCTGGCCTGAGCGGACCGTTTGAGATAAGACGGCCCTGAGACGGGCCGTCTGAGGACGGATTCGCGTGAAGGCCCGCGACGCGCGGGCGGCGTGTCGGCTTTCAGCCGACCCCGGCGAGGCGCAGGGCGCCACCGTAGAGGATGTCGTGCTCTGAGACCTCGACCTCCTGGAGCTCGAAGGCGCGCATGGCTTCGCTCAGCACGATCATCCCGGCGACGATGGTCGGCGCGCGGTCGGGGTGCAGGCCGACGACCTTGCGGCGCCTGGCTTCATCCATGTCGGCGAGCCTGGCGAGCAGCATTTCGACGGTGCCGAGGGTCAGCGTGTAGCCGTTGACGCGCTCTGGGTCGTAGGGGTCGAGCTCCTGGTCGATCGACGCGGCGGAGGTGGCCGTGCCGGCGACGGCGATCGCGCACTTGACGGAATCTCGCTCCCGCTGCGGCAGGCCCTCCTCGAAGTTCTGGCGAACGTCGGCGGCGAGGTTCTGCAGCTCGTGCGGCTCGGGCGGGTCGGTGTGGATGTGGCGCTCGCTCATGCGCACGACGCCGACGTGCAGCGAGACGTGAAAGCCTGCGGTGCGCCCGGCACCGATGACGAACTCTGTCGAGCCGCCGCCGATATCGATCACGACCGTCGGCCCGGTGCCGGCGTTGCGATCGCTCCGCCGATCGGCCGAGTCGTCGTCGGAGCGCGTCGACATCGCGCCGAGGAACGTCAGCTGCGCCTCTTCGTCGCCGCTCAGCACGCGCGCGTCGAGTCGATACTCCTCGCGCACGCGCTCGGCGAAGTCGGCGCCGTTGTCGGCATCGCGCACGGCCGAGGTCAGCACGGCGAGGTTGGCCTCGCAGCCGCGCTGCTCGATCAGTCGGTGATAGTCGGCGAGCACGTTCGTGACCCGCTCGATCGACGTGTCCGAGAGCGATCCGTTGGCGTCGACGCCGTCGCCGAGCCGCGTCACACGCGAGTCGCGTGCGAGCTCCTGCAGCGAGCCCGTGTCGGGGTCGACGTCGGCGATCAGCAGTCGCGTCGAGTTGCTGCCGATGTCGACTACGGCGACGCGCATGGGCGGGATGCTAGAGGCCCGCCGGGGTCGTGTGGCTGGCGACGCTGCCCGATGACGGGCGGACCGGCGGGCTCTTCCGCGACGGGAATCCCGTGACGTTCTGAGCCTCTGCCGCAGCGCTTGCGCCGCTTCGCCGGCCGCGTCATCTTTGCTACAACGTAAGGAGCGACGCGGGGTGGAGCAGTCTGGTAGCTCGTCGGGCTCATAACCCGAAGGTCGCGGGTTCGAATCCCGCCCCCGCTATAACGGAGACCCGCGACTGCCCTCGGAGCGGTCGCTTTCAGTCTCGCTCGCGGGGTCAGGCAGCAGCTCCGCCGTGATTGTCGCGGCGAGGTTGAGGATTTGGCCTGCTTGTCATAGACGACGCTTACGTCGAAGGCGCTGAAAATCTCTGCGAGTTCGGCGTCCGTCGCTGTCTTGATCGTTTGCCGAAGGTCCGGCACCGCGTCGAGTACCGCCAAGATTTCCTCCGGGTTGTGCCCTGCGGGTCGTTTCTCGTTGAGCGCTTTGATCGCGTCCGTGACGGCCGCCTTCCTCGTGCTCAGCTCAACGATGCGCTCCTCTGCGAGTGCGACCACTGGATGCGTCGGGTCGTCGTGCTCCTCTAGTCGAAGCGTTTGCGCCCGGAGCGCTGAGTCGCTGCCTGCGCTATCCGCCGATGATCGTCATGGAAGTCGGGCTCCTGGCCCCGCCGTCCACGCCGTACTCCACGCCCATCATCGCCGGGGCGACGGCTTGGGCGGGCAACTAGCCCTTCGTCCGGTTCACGGTGGTCGCACGACGGTATTCCGTGTGGCCTCCTGCTAGTAGCCGGCTGTTCGCAGAGTGGCGAGCGGAATCATCAGTGTTCTAGGCGTGGCACTGAGCGCAGAGAAGCCAAATCGCTCGTAGAACGAGGATGCGTTCTCGTCGATGGCATGCACGACCACTGCGCGAACGGCGACATGCTCAGCTGCTTGGACTACGCGCATGAGCGCGTCGTTGAGCAGGCACGCGCCTGTCCCACGGCCCTGTTGGCTGGTATCTACAGCGAGGCGGGCAAGGATCGCGACCGGGATCGGAAAGTGGTGCGAAAGCCCTTTGCTGATCTCGGGCGTAGCTTCATGATGATTGAGCTGTCCCGCGAGGAGCGTGTAGTAGCCATACACGCGCAGGATGCTGGTCGCGGCCACGAAGGTTCGCGCTGCATCTCGTCGTTGGTTCTGGCCTGCGTAACGCACCAGCCACCGGTCGAGTAGCTCGTTGCCACAGCTAAAGCCCGTGACGTCGTGGCGGGCGGCGTCGAAGCGTTCAGTGCCGGCGAAGCCGGCGGTCACGCTCGCTCGCGCAGTTCGCGCAAGCGCGCGACTGTGTTCTGATCAGCGATGTCCAGTGCGTTCAGGAAGCGCGCGGCCTCGTCCTCGCTGAGCGCGATCTGTTGCTGGTCAGCAAGAACCTCTTGGGCGCGCACGCTTGCCGCGCGGCGGAAGAAGTCGCTCAGCGTCTCGCCCACCGCCGTTGCGGCGGCGCTGTCGAGCTGCCGCTCATCGTCCGTCAAACGAAGCTCAAGCCGTTGGGTACGCATACGCCGTAATTGTACGGACATCGTACGGCGACCGCAAGGGCAGTCGCTCGGTTCGCGGCAAAGGTCATCGTCACCAGATGCGCTCGTAGACCCAGCGCCGGCCGGCCAAATCCCAAACTCCCGAGAGCTGGATAACGGTCGCGGGTTTGGGTATCAATCCCGCCCCCGCTACCTCGATATTGCCCCGACCGCCCGTTGGCGGTCGGTGTGCGTAACGGTGGTTTTGAGCTCGGGTCGAAGTGTGGCTCCCAGCGCGAGGGTGCGCTTGGGCTTGTCGTAGGCGACGGTGAGGTCGAAGGCTTCTAGCGTCTCGGCAAATGTGTCGTCGGTGGGGGAACTCCACGTTCCGCGCAAGTCGGGGATGGCTCCGAGCATGGCTTCGATCTTCTCCGCCGGAGGCATCACGTCACGTTCGCGCTCGATTGCTCGGGTGGCGCTCTGGAGCTTCTCGCGGCGGAGGCTGAGCTCGGCGATACGTTCCTTGGCGAGCGCGACGACCGGATGATCGGGGTCATCGTCCTCCTCCATCCGCAGCGTCTGGCGGTGAAGGGCCTGGTCGACGTCGCTCAGCTCGGCTCCGAGGCGCTTCAGCTCTTCGTTGTGCGCGTGATACCGGTCGCTGTCCAGCTCATCGCGGAGGTGCTCGAGCCGCTCGGCTCCGAACAGCCGCCGCTCCATGAACTCGAGCACGGCCTCGAGGATCGTGTCCTCCTTGATCTGCAGGGCGCCGGGGTGGGCGCGTCGCGTGCGGTGGCGCGGCCGCGCGTGGCGGTAACGCGGCAGCGGTAGTAATTGGAGCCCTTCTGGTGGGTGCCCTCCATCCGTCGTCCGCACAGCGCGCAGCGAACTCGTCCGCGCATCACGTAGAGGCGCCCGGCCCGTCTGGCGCGCCGCGTCGGATAGGCCGCGCGCGCTTCCTTGGTCCCGACCGACTTCTGGGTGCGCCGCTCGACTTGGTCGAAGAGCTCCTTTGAGACGATCGCGGAGTGGGTGGGCGTAGGACTCCAGATCCATTGCTCGCGCGGGCGAATGCGCGGGCGAGCAAGGTGCTTGTCGTGGCGGCTCCAGACATTGAAGCCGGTGTACTTAAGCCGCGGTAGGACGGGTGCCACGTGCTTATGTGCGATGCGTATCGCTTCGATGCGCTTCGTGCCGAGAGGTCTTGCGCAGTTCGTATCAATATGATACGCTTCGTACATCATGCCGGGAAGAATCTTCACGGTGCTGCTTGATCATGCCCAGCGGCAGTACGGCTATCTGACGCCCGAAGATGCGCGAGAGCTGGACGTCGACCCGACCCAGCTGCGCTTGATGGCGGCCCGCCAAACGCTAGAGCACCTCGGCCACGGCTTGTATCGGATGCCGATGGTGCCCGCCACGAAGCTGGACGCTTATATGGAGGCGGTCTTGTGGACTGGCCGGCGGGGTGTGCTCAGCCACGAGACCGCCCTGGACCTGTACGAGCTCTGCGACGTGAACCCGAGCGCCATTCACCTCACCGTCCCGAGCGGCTTTCGTACCCGCAAGGTGGTCCCCGAGATCTACCGGCTACACCGTTTGGATCTGGACCCTGTCGAGGTTGGCTGGCACGAGGGTATCCCCATTGTGACGCCGGAACGAGCCATTCTGGGCGGCATCGAGCAGGCACTCGGCTGGCAGCTCATCGACCAGGCCATCGAGACCGCACGTGCTCGTGGACTCATCACCAAGCCGGCCGCAAAACGGTTGGCCGCTATGCGCCATCTACCGCAGGCGGCCCGCGGTGGCTGACAACGTCAAGAAGCTGCCGGGCGACATCAGCCACCTGCAGCGGCTAATCGGCGACCACGCCACTGACCGAGGTATGCCGCCGGCGCGGTTGCAGCGTTGGCTGAACGCCATGATCGTCACCGCTGTTCTTGACCGGGTACGCGATGAGGACGGCGAGCCCATCTTCTTGCTGAAGGGCGGTCTGGCGATGGAGCTGCGTCTGCAGCTACGAGCGCGTGCCACAGGCGACTACGACGCGGCGTTTCGCGCGCGTACCGAGGAGGTCGTCGATCGCCTCGACGAGGCATTGGCTGCACCCTGGAATAACTTCGACCTGACCCGTGACGCGCCCCAGATCATCACCAACACCAAGGCGGTGCGGGTCCGGCTGCGGCTGAGCTACAAGCGCCGTAGCTGGGGCAGCGTCTACCTTGAGATGGCGCCGGTGGAGGGCAAGATGGGCCGAGAGCTCGACCGCGTCGAGGCCATGTCGCTGGACCCGCTGCGGGTCCCGCTACCCGCGGCGGCCAACTGCGTCTCCCTGCGCTATCAGATCGCTCAAAAGCTCCACGCCTGCACAGAGGTCTTCGACAAAGGGCGCGAGAACGACCGGTTCCGCGACGTCATGGACATCCTTTTGGTCGAGGATTTGCTGTACGACGTCGGCCTCGTCCGCGTGCGCGCAGCCTGCATCGACATCTTCACGGTGCGCGACAGGCACGCTTGGCCCCCCACCGTGACCGTGTACGACAGCTGGCGCGGTCCCTTCGCCGAGCTGGCCCGCGAGAACGGCTTTACGCCTGAGGACATCGACGACGCGGCCGCAGCCCTGAGCGTGCTCATCGCCGCAATCGAGAACGCGACCGGCGCTTCATAAGGCTCGCGAGATCTAGATTGGCGGCCTTGAGTTGGCGCGATCACAGGAGCCTCCGCACCTCGACGATCCGGTAGATCTGGCCCGGCGTCGTGGTAGGGGATATGCGTATATAACCCGCCCCCGCTATATACGAATCCCCCGACCGGGTTGTCCTCATCGGTCGAGGACGCTGAAAGCAACGGTTTGGCCGATTCGTGACTTCGTACCCTTATGTAGGTCTGCGGGTCAAGCTGCTTCGTCCTGGGGGCGGGCGTTGCTGTCTACGGCGCGGATTGCGGTGATCAGTGCGTCGACTTCGGCGTCGGCGAACAACGCCTCGGGACCGCCCGGCGCGAGGGTCGTGAGCGGTGGTTCGTAGAGCAGGCCGGGGTCCATCGTGCCGTTCGCGGTCAGATGCTCCACGATCATGGCGACGAACTCGTGTTGGTTTGCGCTCAGCGTCTTGCCCTCGATGAATGCGGCCAGCGCATCGGTAGCGGCGTCGCGGTCCAGTCCGACCAAGGACCGGAGGAAGGCCCCAAGGCCGCCTTCCTCCTGACTCGCTCTCTCCAGATCCTCGGGCGAGCCAACACCGGCGTTTCGCAGTATCCGCTCAAGCTCATCGATATCCGTTTGCGTCATGGACCGCGCGCGTCAGTCGGGGTTCTGGCGGCGCAAGTAGTCCGCGAACTGCGGGACGGTGTAATCGAGCAAGCCGTGTTCCGGCGCGTAGATGAGTCCCTTGCGGATGAGAGTGTTTCGGCGCGGTGAGATCAGGCGTTGGTCGTCCTTCCCGAGAGCGGCGGTGATATGCCCGATCGCATACGCATTGTTTGCGTCCGATCCCACGATTACCTTCGATTCCCATGAGCGTCTCAAGAAACTCCCCGTGCCCGTGCGGGAGCGGACTCAAGTACAAGCGCTGTTGTCTTGCCGTGGCCGAGCGGGCGAAGCAAGGATCACGGCTCGATGACGAGGTGGGGCAGCGGATTCAGGATTGGGCCTCCCGAGAGCTGAGCGACGAGATCGGCGCCGCGCTCGAACAGTTCGCCGGGCGCGAGCGCGTCATGACCGACACCGACGTGCAGCTATTCACTACCTGGTTCCACAACGATCGCGAGCTTCGCTGTGGGGGAACGCCGGCCGAACGGTACGCGGCGCGCTCGGAGCTTCCCGTCGACGAGCGCGCCATAGCCTCGCGAATCGCCGCCGCCTGCCTCCGCATCCACCGCGTGCTCGCCGTTGAGCCGGGAGTCTCGCTTCTGCTGGAGGACGTCGTCGGCGGTGGACGCGTCGAAGTGCGCAGCGAGAACGTGTCCCGTGACGCGGTTCGTTGGGACATGCTCATCGGTCGGGTCATGGATGGCGATCCGCCGACCCTATGGGGGCCGGCTCGCTTGCTCGAACCCGCGGATGAACCGGGCCTGATCGCCGAGCTCGAGCGTCTCGCCGGCGGCAGCGTCTCGAGCATGGGCGACCGCGCGGCCCACGTGTTTCGCGCCCACGCGCTCGAGCTGATGCGATACCGGCCGCCGCGTTGGGATGTCGAGCCCAGCTTCTTCACCGTCGAGGGCGATCCGATCGTCCAGAGTTCTGCGACTTGGAGCGTGCGAGACCTTCGCGAGGTGCGGGAGCGTTTTCGTGTCCTCGGGAGGCTCGCTCCACACGACCCGCTCGAGATGGACATCACGGCCCCGCGCGACCGGCTCGTCGCGGAGCGCCCGCAGCTGCCCGACGGCGCGATCGTGATCGAGGCTTCGGCAGGCGACCTCGACACCGTTTCGGTGGCCACCCTACGGCTCGAGGGCGAACATTTGTCGGTCGAGGCAATGTCGGAAGAGTGGCTCGACCACGCGATTGACATCGTCGCCTCGGACTTCGATCAGCTCGTTGAGCTCTCCCACCGCGAGGTCCTCCCGATCGAGCCGCTACTCGCCGAGCATCGACAGGCACCGTCCCGCGCCAGCAAACGCTCGTCCTCTGTCCTGCCGCCGGCCGAAGAGCGCCACATCGTGGCGGGCTTCATGACCGAGCGCATGCGCAGATGGCTGGACGAGCCGCATCCCCAGCTCGGTGGCTGCACGCCGCGGCACGCGGCTGCCGGCGAGCACCGAGCCGATCTCGTCATCCTCGTCCGCGGCATCGAGAACACATCGGACCGCGCTCGCCGTGGCGGCGAGCCATTCGCGGACATTGCATGGATCCGCGATGAGCTCGGGCTCGATGAGCTCGCTGCATGACGCCGAGGAGGAGGAGGCTCAGTCTGCGAGCAGCGTCTGCTGGACGGCTCGCGGTGTGGTCTCGGCATCGATGTGAACGCGGCCGTCGTAGACGGCGTCGTCGAGGAAAGCTCGCATGAGCTTGTCGTGCGCGCGGTATCGCAGCGCCTGCGCCTCGCGCCGGACGGCTGCCGCGTAGTCCCCGGGGTCTGCGGGCCGCTCTTCGGCGAGGCGGCGCGCGAGGATCTCCTCGGCGGCCCACATGTAGAGCGTGTTGGCTGCCACCTCGACCTCGAGCATTCGATAGGGGAGGTATTCGCGCACCCGCGCCGCGGGCAGCCCCGAGCGGCGCGCAGCTTTCTCAAGGGCCTTGAACTCTCGACGGCCCTCATACACGGTGACGACGCCCGTTTCTGGGTCGAAGTGCGCCTCGATCTCTGCGTCCTCGTCCTTGCGGGCGATCTCGCGAACCCAGCCCGTCGCACGATGGCGCACCACCAGCACGACCAGCTCGGCGGTGTGGCCGTCGGCCTCGGCAAGCGCGCTGAGACGAGCGCCCGGCTCGGCGGACACGCGGCATCGCAGGTTCGCGTCGATGCGCGACCAGCCGCTGCGGTTGGGCGCGGGGACGGCGTCGGACCACAGATTGACCCCCAGGCCCGGGTCGACTGCCACGTGCACGACCGTGCCTGGGGCGATACGGGAGGGGTCGACGAGCAGCGAGATGCCGCGTCGCTCACCCGGGTGCAGCCGCACGAGCGCCTGCTTGAAGCGCAGCGGCGCCTTCTCGGCTGCCGGCGTGTCGCCTTCGGGGCTGGTTGGTAGGCCAGCTCGCGTCTCGGCGGTCTCGCCGTCGTCCACAACTGGTGGTGCTGCGGACGGCTGCTCGCCGGCCTCGAATCCCGCCTTGCCGGGAGTGTCGAATGCGTTCTTGAGCGCGTCGTTGAGGGCGCGCAGGCCAACCTGGTCGCGTGCTCGGAGTGCCCCTCCCGCGCGCACAAGATGAGCGCCCGCGCGGCGGTCCTCTTCGGCGACGATCGGTCGCAGCACGCGATCGATCGCGCCATACAGGGCCTTGACGACCGGATGGTTCTCGTTGAGCCCACTGCGATCGACCTTGACGACCACCTGCGGTCTGGGGCGGTCGAGCGCGGCGCGCTGGAGCTCCTCGAGCGCATCGCACCTGACATCGCCGTACAGGTGCTTGGTGCCGGGCAGGCCCTCGAGTCCCGCGAACGTGGACTCGTGCGCGGCGCGGCCGGAGCGCACGACCAGGCCGCCGAGGCGGGTTGCACGCGAGGTGCCCGGGGGGAGCGGTCTCGCGCTGCGGCGCACGGTCACGTGTGCACTGACGCCACGGCTCACCTCGACCTCTCCATCGAACAGAACCGGGTGCTCGTGGTCTGGCTCTGCGACGGGGAGACGCACGATCTCGACGGTGCCCGACGGAAGCTCAAGCCACAGCTCGCGCTCGGGATCTTCCAGAACCGGCCTGATCTGGACGAGCTGCGAGACTAGCGTGCGCAGGCGGCCGTCGGCGGGCAGTCGTTCAAGCGCGAGCGGCACCGTCACGCGCGTGCGCGAGCGCTCGCCCGACACCGGGTGGTTTTGGACATGGAGATAGGCGTATGGATCGTCGCCCGCAGCGGGGAAGAACCACGACTCCACCGTCCGTCCGTCTCGCACGCCTTCGATGCGGCCTGCTCCCTGAGCCAGCCATACGTCGCGAAGGCCACGACCGAACAGGCCGCGTTGGCCGCCCTGCTCGGGCAGCTCGCCGAGCGCGCCGAGCCGGCGGTCGACTGTCGCGGCGTTGACGCCGACGCCGTCGTCTGCGCAACTCACCTCGAAGCGCCAGGAGCGCAGCGCCGGAACTCGCAGTGCGCGCATCTGTGCACGCCAGGCTGCGAGGAAGGCCGGCTCCGGCGCGCCGAATCGCACCTCGATCCGCCCGCGGGAGCGACCGCTGGCGGCGATCGCGGCGTCTGCGTTGGTCACGAGCTCGGGCACGATCTGCACCAAGTCGATGCCGCCCTGCGCGAAGTTCTCGCGGAAGTAGCGTCCACGCACAGCGCCAACCCGTACCGCCTCCGCCGACAGCAGCTCAGCCATAACCTGCGGGGCAGCTTATCCCCGTCTGACGACGGCGAGGTTGAGGTCACTGGCCGTCAATCCTGTCGATCAACGCCTGCACGTCGCGATGGCCTCGTCAATGCTCTTGGGCGGGAAGTCGAGCTCGGCGGCCAACTCGCGATACGTATCGGGCCAAGTGGACTGCCTGTCGGCTGCGCTTTCGTTGCATCGTCCAGCACGGGGCCGTCCCTCCGGGCGCCTGTGGAATCATTGACCGCAGGCTTCCATGCCTACGTGGGGTCTTAGGGAATGAGCATGCGGCGGCTTCGACAACTCGGGTTGACCCTGGCGATCGCGGTGTCCGTCGCCGCAGCTCCGTCCATCGCCGCAGCCCCGTCCATCGCATCCGCCGCGACCGCAGACGTCGGCATCGGCGTCGGCGATGCACCCGGCGTCTCGCTGTCGCTTCTCGGCACAGGTGCCGCCTCGCCCTCATCCACTGTGTCGCTCGAAGCCCTCCCCACGCTCCACGTTCAGGTCGGCGAAATCCTCGACGTCGAAGCCGAACCGCTTCCGGCCAAAGTCAAAGTGGGCGGCCTGCCGGCGATCGAAACGCCGTCGCTGCCGCCGGTGGAAGCCCCGTCGACACCACCTGTCGAATTGCCGGCGTCGCCCGTCGAAGTCCCGACGCCGCCCACCGCCGGCACGCCCCTACCGACGCCGACCGGGTCCTCGACCAGTCCCTCTCAGCGGACCTCGAGCTCGTCGGGAGGCGGTGCGCACGCGGCCGGCGCCTCGAACACGAGCGGCGGCTCGACGCAGGCCGGCGCGACCGCCGGCAGCACGCCTGTGCCTGCGCCCCGGGCGCGATCGACTCGCTCCGGCTCGAACCGCCGCCGCCGGTTGGGCGCCACCAAGGCCCGCGCGCCCGGCGCGCTCCCAACCGCGGGCGGCACAGTGACGACCCTCGCCGCGGCGACCGCGCCCGCGGCGTCCTCGTCGGCCACGCCAACCAGCTCCTCCGGCGCCGGCAGCGCCCGGCACAAGGTCTCCTCGAGCAACCCACTCGAAACGATCGGTCGCCAGATCCCGTTCCCCGTCCCCGTGCCCGACTGGAGCAAGCCGATCATCCTCGTGCTGCTGATGCTCGCGATTCTGTTCGCCGTTCGCTCCCGTCTGGCCACATTGCGCGCGCGGCGCCTCGAGGGCCAGCGCGAGACGATGCTGAGCGACCTCGACGACATGCAGGCCGCGCTCGTCCCCGCGATCCCCGAGCGGCTCGGCGGACTGGCCGTGTCCGTCGCCTACGAGCCCGCCGACGGGCCGGCCGCCGGAGGCGACTTCTACGACCTGTTCGAGCTCGAGCCCGGCAAGGTCGCGATCGTGCTCGGCGACGTCGTCGGTCATGGCCGCCCCGCGCTGACGCAGGCCGCGCTCACCCGCTACACGCTGCGCGCCTACCTGCAGGCAGGCCTCGAACCGCGCGCCGCGCTCGCCCTCGCCGGTTCCGTGCTCTCAACGCCCGGCGAGAAGCGCTTCGCGACCGTCGTCGTCGCCATTCACGACAGCGCCAGCGGTCGTTTGACGTATGCCTGCGCCGGCCATCCGCCGCCGATCTCGATCGGCTTCGACGCTCCCGAGCCGCTCACCGTCTGCTGCTCTGCGCCGATCTGCTGCGACCTGCCGACCGGTCGCCGGCAGACGATCGTCTCGCTTCCTCCCGGTGGTCGGCTGTGCTTCTTCAGCGATGGCCTGCCCGAGGCGCGCATTGGCGATGACCTGCTCGGCCGCGAGCGTCTGATCGAGCTCACCGACGGGCTCCGTTCCTTCGCGAGCGCCGCCGCGCTGCTCGAGCGGGTCCGCGACGAGGCTTCCTCGACGCCTGACGACATGGTCGCCTGCGTCGTCTCTGCCGCCGCCGGCGCCCAGATCGCGCCCGCCGGCAGCGGCGCGACCGCGGCGGTCGCCGAGCAGGTCGAGGAACTCGAAGTCGATGCCGAGACGCTCGGCGAGCCGCGCCTGCGCCGCTTCCTCGACGCCTGCCGCATCGACCCCGCAAGGGCCGCGTCACTGCTTACGCAGGCCGGCGAGATAGCGCGGCGCGACGGCACGGCGCTGCTGCGCATCGAGCGCCCTCGCAACGGCGAGCCGACGGCCCTCGTGACCGCAGGTCGTTCCGTGCCCGATGTCGGGTCGGTTGCAGCCGAGGTGGACGGGCCAGCCGCGCCGGCGCCCGCGCTGAGCACGGCGACGGCACGCTGAGCACGGCGGTCGGGCCCGACGAGGCGCCTCGTCCGCAGCAGTCCTCGCGACCGTAGCGCAGGCTCGCCCGCAGCGCGGGTAGGCCGGCGTGTGCCGCGTGGGAGCGCGCACAGGTTCTGTAGTCTCCGGGCGTCGCATTCGGTAATGCGAACCTTTTGCTGCATGTAGGCCGCGCCCACAGATGAGCGGACGCCTCGAACGCACCTGGACGAAAATCGTCGAGCTCGGCGGAGCCGGGTTGGCGCTCGTGCTGATCGGCTTCCTGGCCGGCGCGGCGGTCGTGTTCGTGCTCCACGACAATCACTGGCTGGGCGACAGCGGCACACGTCAAGTCGAGGCATTCTCAGAGGTGCCCCAACAGCAAGCCGGCGCGCTGGCCGAACGGTTTCGGCCCGTGCTTCTGTTCGACAGCGGGGAGCGGTGGAGGCCACTCAGCATCGCCTATCTGTTCGACGAAGGCCACCACGACTTCTGCACTCGTCAGCTTCAGGGCAAGGGCTGCGCAGTGATTCAAAGCTCGAACGACTTCGATGCGATGGTCAGGAGCACCTCGGCGCTGGGGCCGTCCACATACGTCGACCTCGCCGGCGGCAAGCTCTCGGACTACCACGGGCCCGAACGTTGCAGCGCTCCACTACTCGACTGCGGCACTGGGCCGCGTGCGGCGATGTATTACCACGTCACCGAATCCAACGGCCGCTTCTATGTCGACTACTGGTGGTTCCTGCGCTTCAACCATTTCGCAACCTCCAAGCCTGGCCTCACATGTCGGCTCCAGCAGGCACGTGAATCCAGCGTCTGCGACGAGCATGAGGGCGATTGGGAGGGCGTGACCGTCGTCACGCCGCCCAATCAAGAAGACCACATTGACTACGTCGTCTACGCGGCGCACAAGGGAACGTTCCGCTACTCGGCCTCGCAGCTGAAATTCGCGCCTGCAACCAGCCGGCCGTACGTCTACTCGGCCCAGGGCAGTCACGCCTCCTATCCAGAACCCTGCTCCGGCAGCTGCTCGCAGCCGAGTGGTCTGGCGGTCGACGGCCTTGTCAACCTGCCCGAGGGGCGCTTCAACGGCAAAGGGCAGTGGGCTCGCAACTATGAAGCCTGCCCCGCCAACGGGCCCGGCAGCTGCTTGCAATCGCTCACCCTGCAGCCCTGGAACACATGGCCCGGCGAATGGGGCGCTGGTTGTGCCTCGGTGTGCGGCAACGCCACCGGCGTCAACTCGCCCCGCTCGCCCGGCTTGCAGGCTCGCTATCAGACGCCCTGGTGCTCGACGCAGAACGGCGCGTTCACATGCGATGGGCGTGCGCTTCACTGCAGCGACTGGCTCGGCCCGCTGGTGGTCGCGGTCGCCTGCGACCCGGCCGTCCTCGAACGGGGCTTGCGTGCCACCGATGCGATTGCGCCCGGCGGGTTGGCGCTTGCCGTCAGCGGAGAATCGATCTCGCGGGCAACTACGCCGGGGGTCGTGCAGGCGCTCGGGAGCCCGTTGAAGCCGGGCGCCGGCGTTAGCGTGACGGCCGACGGGCCGAATACCCAGGTCCTCATCCGCGCCCAGCAGGGGAACGTCGTCGTCGAGGATCGATTCGCCGGGATCGCCACGAAATCGGGGCAGAAATTGCAGGTGACGGTCGCCGAAGGGTCAGAAGTTCCAAGCGTGCTGGCCGATGGGCATGGCCCCGTCGAGCAACGGATCCTCAGGTCCCTGCCGGTTGGCGCCGTCGTACGTTTCGGGTCCTGACGCCCGCTCGTGCGCTTGTGGGACGCTTATGGTCCGCGGGGTGCGTCACGCGCACGTAATTGCACAAATTCCACTATGTGGGCTTGACCTGCTGCGGCGATCCGGTTATGTTGGCCCTCGATTGGCTGTCGTCTGAATGGTCGGCGACGGTGCCGCCGGTCGCAGCCGTCTGGCCGGCGTGACTCGTGACTACTACATAGGGGGAAGTGCTCGATGACCACTGAGCGGGGCACTGATGCTGCGGGCGTGCCTGGTGTCGTGAACGACGCCGTGCTGAGCGGCGCCGAGCGGCGTTTTCGCTTGCTGCTGCGTGCGCTGGCGGCGATTCTCGTGCTCGCGGGCCTTGCCTACTTCCTCGGACCGCTGGCCGGACCGTTTCGCGACCTCTACCGTGAACCGCCGTTCGTCTTGAACTCGGTCACGAAGGTGACCGTGCTCGGGATCTGCTGCCTTTATGTGTCGGGCGACGTACGCAGGCGCATGGGTCTCGCGGCGATCGTGATCATCGCCCATTTCGTCTCTGTCGCGGCGATGCTCGTGGCGCTCGCCTTCGGCCATACGGGTGGGGCGATGTCGTTCGGCTCGCTCGGCAGCACATCGGTTGGCAACGTGCTGTGGGGGGCGATCGGCTTGGATGGGGTGATCACGCTCGTCGTGATCGTCTTCTACGTGCTTGCCCGCCGCTCGCAGCCGGCTCAGGCAACTCCGGCGACGGGAGCCAAGCCGCAGCTGCTGGGAATCGAGCGTTGGTTGCGCGCGTTCGCACTGATCGCCGGGGCCTGGTTCGTGCTCTCGGGCGTCGGCTATGAGCTCGGCGGCCTGCTCGATTCGACCCGCGAGCTGTTCCTGCAGTGGCCGTTCGTGACCAATTCGGTCGTCATGTCGAGCACCTTCGGCATGTTGTGCTTCTACGTCGTGCGGGACATACGGGCGAACCTCTGGATGTGGGGCGTGATCGCCTCCGGGCTCGTCCTCTCGGGGCTCGTCGGGCTGACCTATCTCACGTTCCTGCACACCGGCTACACGCGCCCGTTCGATGGCCATCAACTGAGCATGACCGACGTCCTTTGGGGCTTCGTCGGAGTTCACCTGCTGTTCGCGGTCGTCTTCTTCGTGCTCTATGCGGCGATTTGGAAGAAGCGGTTTTCGCTGCACTACTTCGCGCCGATCCAGTACAGGACGCTGATCGCCGCGGCGGGCACCGTGATCGACGGTCCGGCTGTTCGCACGCCCGAGCAGATCGCGCAAAGCGTCGATCACTACGTCGCGAAAATGACGGCAAAACGCACGTGGCTCTATCGCCTCGCCCTGCTCGGCGTGCAGCTTCACCCGCTGCTGTTCCTCAAGCCGCCCTTCTCTGAGCTTTCGCCGCGTTTGCGCTACGAACACGTGCGCACGCACTTCCAGAAGGTCGCGCCGACGCACAACTGGATATTCAACCTGCCCCAGGTGGCGATCCGCATGGCCCAGCAGCTGTGCTTCGCGGCCTACTACAACCACGAGGACACGTGGAAGGCGATCGGCTACGTGCCGTACTCCGAACGGCCGGGCAATCAGCGCGCAACGCGCAAGGCCAATGCCGAGCACGACCTCGAGGTCGAGCTCCCGGCCGACGTGGCCGGGGACACGCTCGAGACGGAGATCTGCATCGTCGGCACCGGCGCCGGCGGCGCGATCCTCGCCTGCCGTCTGGCCGAGAAAGGGCACGACGTGCTGCTGCTCGAGCGCGGGCTCTACGTCGAACCGCGTCACTTCAGCGAGGACGAGGTGCAGATGGTCTCCGAGCTCTACGCCGACGGCGTGATGCAGCAGACCGAGGATTTCCGCTTCACGATCCTCCAGGGAAGCTGTGTGGGCGGCTCGACGACCGTAAACAACTCCGTTTGCTTCGACCCGCCTGCGGATGTTCTGGAACGGTGGAACGACGCGCGAATGCACGACGCCGGCCTCGATCTGGCGAAACTGGGCGCCAGCGTGAGCGACGTCCGGCGGTTCCTGTCGGTCACGCGGCAGGGCCCGGGCAACCTCAACCCCTCCGGGGTGAAGTACATCGACGGCGTGAATCGCCTCGGACTGTCGCCCGCCGTGCTGCAGGTCGACGCGGTCGACGCGAACATCAAGGACTGCCTCGGCTGCGGCTACTGCAACATCGGCTGCGCCTACGGCGCCAAACTGTCAATGCTCCAGACGGCGTTGCCATGGGCGCAGCGGACTCATCCGGGCAAGGTGCGGATCGTCGCTGAGTGCGAAGTCGAACGGATCCGGACGGAGTCCGGCTCCCCGGCCGGCGCGACGGACGTGCGCGCTCGCCTGTCAGACGGGCGCCGCATCACGGTCAAGGCCGAGAAGTTCATCCTTTCCGCGGGCACCGTCGCGTCGAGCTATCTGCTGATGCGCAGCGGCGTCGGTCGCGATCTTCCGGTCGGCAAGCACGTCTGCTTCAACATGGGCGCGCCGATGACGGCCGAATTCGCGGAGGACATGGATGCCTATGCGGGACTGCAGATCTCTCATTTCGGCCTGCCACAGGTGCTCGACGGCTTCGCCTTCGAGACATGGTGGAACCCACCCGTCTCGCAGGCCGAGAATATGCCCGGCTGGTTCAGCGACCACTTCCGCAACATGTTGAACTACCGCAAACTGATGGCGGTCGGCGTGATCGTCGGCACAGCCGGCAACGCCTCGATCTACAAATCGCCGATCGGCGGCCCCGGCGTGCGCTACGTACCCGAACAGCGCGATCTCGCCAAGCTCTCCGAAGGCCTGAAGCTGCTCGGGGAGATCCTGTTCGCGGCGGGTGCCAAGCGGGTGATGCTCAACACCTGGGACATTCCCGGCGCGCAGTTCACCGATCGCTCGCAACTCGTGCGGCTCGACGAGGTCGTGATGCGCCCGGCTTGGATGTCACTCGGCACGGGCCATCCCCAAGGCGGCAATGCGATCAGCGAAGACCCGGCACGGGGCGTCATCGGCCCCGACTTCCGGGTACACGGCTACCGCAACCTGTACGTCTGCGACGCGAGCGTCTTCCCAAGCAGCCTCACCGTCAACCCGCAGCTCACCGTGATGTCGCTCGCGCACTACGCCGGCGGGCAGATCTGATGCACCAGATAACGCCGATCCGCGTGCTCGGCGTGTTGGGCTTCTACGCGCTGATCTTCATCGTCATGCGACTGGCCAAGAAGCGCGTGGACCCGATCGAGAAAAAGACCTTCTTGTGGATCGGCGCTGTCTGGGCGATATCGGTGTTCGTCGCCAACTACCTGCTCTACCTGGCCGGCGTGATGAGCTTCCTGCCCTGGGTGAACAACTTCATGCACACGTTCATCTGGATCGGCTTCTGCCTGACCTGGTTCTACCTCGGCGTTCGCGAGACCGAGCCGATCTGGGCGCAGTGCGCGATGTTCGGCTTCTTCAGCCTGATCGTCAAGTACGCCGAGCAGCGCCTGTTCGGCACGTGGGACATGGATCACTTCTTCTTCAGCTGGCTGCACGGGAACGGCGCATACATCGGCGGATGGTCGCTCGCCGACGCCACCTACCCGATCCTCACCCTGCTCACCCTGCGACTCGTCGCGCGACGGGTGCCTGGGCTGATCGCCACCTGACCTCGGCGCCGCCCGGCGTCCGCACGCGCTCCCGGATCGGCGCCGGTCGGGCGCCCTCCGCCCGGCTAGCATCCGCCATGCAGCGCACACCTGACGACCGGCGGAGGCATCGTGCAGCACCCGCTCCAGTGGCTGGGCCAACGCGACCGCGATCTCGCCGCGCTGCGCCGGGCGGGGCGTGCCGCGATCGTGATGCCGGCGATGTTCGCGCTCGGCGAGCAGGTGATCGCAAACGCCGCCGTCGCCACCTTCGCCGCGTTCGGCTCGTTCGCGATGCTGCTGCTCGTCGACTTCGGTGGGCCGATGCGCGCGCGGCTGCAAGCGCAGCTGGCGCTGGCCGTGACCGGCTGCGCGTTCGTCTGTCTCGGCACGCTCGCCTCGCGCAGCGTCTGGATCTCGGCCGTCGCGATGGCGCTGATCGGCTTTGCCGTGATCTTCTCGGGAGTTGTCAGCTCCGTGCTGGCAGGCGCCTCGACATCGCTGCTGCTCGCCTTCATCCTGCCCGTCACGCTCGCCGGCCCCGCCTCCTCGATCCCCGATCGGGTGGCCGGCTGGGGCATGGCTTCGGCCGCGGCCATGCTCGCGATCGTGCTGCTCTGGCCGACGCCCACCCGCAGTGCGCTGCGCGCCGCCGCGGCAGCCGCCTGTAGGGCGCTGGCCATGAGGCTGCGCGCCGATGTCGCCCACGGGATCGGCGGCGGCGAGCAGCCGCCCGCAGCGGCCGAGCACGAGCGCGCCGCCGCCGAGGCCAGGCAGGCCGTCGCCGCGATGCGCCGCGTGTTCCTCGCCACGCCCTTTCGACCGACCGGCCTGAGCACGGCCGCGCGCACCGTCGTGCGGCTCGTCGACGAGATCAACTGGCTCGACGCGATCGTGATCCATTCCGTGGGCCGCGCCGAGGGGATCCCAGTCGACCATCCGGCGTGCACGGTCAAGCTGGCCGCCGCCGCCGTGCTCGAGTGCGGCGCCGAGCTGCTCGGCGTGATCGGCGGCGAGCGTGAGCAGCTGCACGAGGCGATCGATCGGCTCGAGGCGGCGATGGAGCAGGTCGAGACGGGCGCCGGCGGCGAGCTGCTCGTGCGGCGCAAGCCGATCCGCGACGACGCGACGGGCGCCGGCGAGCTGATCACCGCGCTCGACCCGGCCTTTCGCGCGCAGGAGCTCGGCTACGCCGTCTCGATCATCGCCGAGAACATCGACCTGACCGCCGCAGCCGAGCGGCGCGGCTGGATCGACAGCGTGCTCGGCCGTCAGCCGAAGGGCATCGCCGGCGCCGCCTCCGCCGCGCAGCAGCGCGCCGCCGCGCACATCGACCTCGGCTCGGTCTGGCTGCACAACAGCGTGCGCGGCGCCGTCGCGCTCGGCATCGCCGTGCTCGTCGCCAACGAGACCGGCGTGCAGCACTCCTTCTGGGTCGTGCTCGGCACGCTCTCCGTGCTCCGCTCCAACGCGCTCAGCACCGGGCAGAACATCCTCCGTGGCCTGCTCGGCACGATCGCCGGCTTCCTCGTCGCCGGTCTCCTGCTTGCGCTGATCGGCGAGGACACGACGCTGCTGTGGTTCCTGCTGCCGATCGCCATATTGCTCGCCGGCGTCGCCCCGGCAGCGATCGGCTTCGCGGCCGGCCAAGCCGCCTTCACGCTGACGCTCGTGTTCCTCTACAACATCATCCAGCCGGCCGGCTGGAAGGTCGGCCTGCTGCGCGTCGAGGACATCGCCATCGGCTGCTCGGTCAGCCTGCTCGTCGGGCTGCTGTTCTGGCCCCGTGGCGCCGCCGCCGAGCTGCGCCGGGCGCTCGCCCAAGCCTACATCGACAGCGCCCGCTACCTGGCCAGCGCCGTCGACTTCGGCATGCGCCGCTGCGACGCCGATGCCGCAGCGGCCGTCGTCGAGCCCGAGGGAGACGCCGCCCGCGCCGCCGCCTCCGCTCGTCGCCTCGATGACACCTTCCGCAGCTACCTCGCCGAGCGCGGCTCAAAGCCCGCGCCGCTCGCCGAGATCAGCGGCCTCGTCTCAGGCGTCGGCGGGCTGCGCCTCGCCGCCGACGCCGTGCTCGACCTGTGGGAGCGCGAGGACGGCACCGTGCCCGGCGACCGCGCCGCCGCGCGCGAGGAGCTGCTCAAATCGAGCGCGCTCGTCGAGGGCTGGTACGACAACCTCGCCGCGAGGCTCGCCGACGGGCGGCCACCGAACCCGCCGCTCGCGCACGACGAAGTCGCCGATGGGCGCCTCGTCGACGCCGTCGCCAACGACCTGCGTGCGGCCGACGGCAGGGCGACGGCGACCGCCGTGCGGATGGTCTGGACCGGCGACCACCTTGACGCCGTGCGCCGGCTGCAGGAGGTGATCGTCGAGCCCGCACGCATCGCCGCCGAGGCCTGACCGCCGGCGCGCGCCGGTCAGCGCGCGCGGTAGATGAGGTGCGTCACCTCCGGCGCCTGCACCGCCTGCACCTGCTCGAGCGCGATGCCCGCTCCTGCGCCGTCGTCGAACAGGCGCGTGCCCGAGCCGAGCAGCACGGGCACCACGCTGAGGCGCAGCTCGTCGATCAGCCCCGCCGAGAGGTACTGCTGCGCGACGTCGGCGCCGCCGGCCAGCGCGATGTCCTTGCCGCCGGCCGCCTCCTTCGCCTGCGCCAGCGCCGACTCGACCCCGTCCGTGACGAAGTGAAAAGTCGTGCCGCCCTGCTTCTGCAACGGTTCGCGCGCGTGGTGGGTGAGCACGAACACGGGCATGTGAAAGGGCGGATCCTCGCCCCACCAGCCCTGCCACGGATCCGCGCCCCACGGGCCGGGGCCGCCGCCGAACATGTTGCGCCCCATCACGACCGCGCCCACGTTCGCCTGCGACTGCTCGACGACCGGCGTGCTCTCGTTGACCACGCCGCCCTCGCGTCCGTGCGGCTCGCGCCATGCGGCCAACTCGAACGCCCACTCGTGCAGTTGCATTCCGCCTTCGCCGAGCGGGTCCTGCTCACTTGGGTTCGGCCCCGTGACGAAGCCGTCCAATGACATCGCGATGTTGAACTTGAGCATGGCTGGGCGCTCCCGTCCCGTTGGGTCGGATCTCTATTTATTAATTAATTTGATGACGATTGACTGAGTCGCGGGCTTTGGCCTAGCTCGTCTGCACGATCAAGAGCCGGTTGCCCTCAGGGTCGTTGAACCAGAACATCGGCGGCACCGGGTCGCCCATGCGCATGATCTCCGCGTCGACGTCCACGCCGCGGGCTTTGAGGTCCGCGTGGTCGGCGTCGATGTCGCTGCTCGAGAGCGCGATCCGCGTCTCGATCCCCGTCGCTTCGCCCGGGCGCGGCGAGGTCAGCGCGAGCGTCGTCGACGCGCCGGCCGGCGCCACTTCCACCCAGCGCTCGCTGCCGCCGAACGGGATGTCCGCGCGCAGCTCCATGCCGAGCTTCTCCGTGTAGAACGCGATTGCCTCGTCTTGGTCCTTGACCGGGATCATGCACGTGCCGACCTGCGTCAGGTTCGTCTGGGTCTGCGTGTCGCTCATTCCGAGCCTCCGTTCTGCTCTGGGTTTTCGCCGTGCCCGCCTTGCGTGCCGCTCGGCGTCGTTGGTTTGTACTGCTTTGACGAGGCAGCCGGTCGAAACTCATCGCTCGTACGCGATCGCCCGCCCGTCCGTCCGTGCGCGCAGGGCTCCGGCGGGGCCGGGCGTAACTTGCAGGGATGGCGGGGCTGCTCGGGATCGTCGTGCCGCTGGCGCTCGCCGCTGCCATCTCGCCGACGACGCTCGCCGTCGAGCTGCTCACGCTCTCGCGCAAGACCGAAGCGCTCAGGCGCGCGTGGGGCGTCGCCGCCGGCTCCGCGCTCGTGCTCGCCGGCTTTGCCGGACTCGCCTTCGCCGTGCTGCTCGCCGTCGCCGGGCTCAAGTGCTGCTCTGATCCGACGCTAGCCTGAGCGGCGTGAAGCAGATCGTCCTCCTACGCGGCGTCAACGTCGGCGGGCGCAACAGGGTGGCAATGCCCGCGCTACGTGACGCGCTGCAGGCGGCCGGCATGGACGATGTCGTCACCTACGTGCAGAGCGGCAACGTCGTGCTCGACAGCACCGCCAAGGCAGACGCGCTTGCGCGCTCGTGCGAGCGCGTGATCGCCGATGCCTTCGGCCTGGACGTCGGCGTCGTCGTGCGCACGCGCGCGGAGCTCGCCAAGATCGTCGCGCGCGACCCGCTCGGCGACGTGGCCGAGCAGGAGAAGCTCTATCAAGTCACCTTCTGCGCGCAGAAGCCCGCCAAGGACGCGCTCGCCAAGATCGCCGCGCGAGCCGTCGAGGGCGAGCGGCTGATCGCCCACGGACGCGAGATCTACACCTGGTTCCCGCACGGCGTCGGGCGCTCCAAGCTCGCCGCCCAGCTCAGCAGGCAGGATCTCGGCGTGCTCGCCACGGCGCGCAACTGGACGACCGTGAAGAAGCTGCTCGCGCTCGCCTCCGCTTGAGCGTGCGTTCAGCCGTCGCCCTGCGCCGCGCCGAGGCCCTCGAGCGTCAGCTCCGTCTCGATCGCCGCGCGCAACCGCCTGAGCACGTCCTCGCGCGCGCGCAGCTTGCTCGCCGCATGCGCCCGCATGTCGAGCTGCGCCAACGTGCGCGCCGTCGCCAGCGCGGCCTCGTCCAGTTGCTCGGGGGCCACCACGCGATCGACGAAGCCCGCCGCGACGGCCTCCTGCGGGCCGTACATGCGGGCGCTCACGACCGCCGAGTCGAAATGAGCGGGCGACAGACGGTGGCGCGCCAGCTCGATCGCGAACCACGGCACCGTCAAGCCGATCTTGACCTCGTTCAGGCCGATCTGAAACGGACCGTCAGCGCCGATCCGCGCGTCCGCCGACAGCGTGAGGAACGAGCCCGCCGCGACCGCATGGCCGCTGCACGCGAGCACCACCGGCGCCGGCAGCGACAGCAGCCGCTCGGTCAGCGTCGCGCCGAGCGTGAGCATCTCGAGCACCCGCTCGATGCCTTCGCCGAACACCTTCAGGTCGAAGCCCGCCGAGAGGTAGCCCGGGCGCCCGCGCAGAATTGTCACCGCTCCGTCCCGCTCGGCGCGGTCGAGCGCGCCGTGCCGCGCGCGCAGCGTCTCGATCGACAGCGCGTTGACCTTGCCGTCGTCGAGCGCGATCGTCGCGATGCCCTCGTCCAGCTCGTAGGCGACGGGCTCCTTTGTTGCCGCGTCCGCGATCGTTGCCGTGCTCTGGGCCCGCTCGGGCATCAGCGCCTCCATCTGTCGTGTCCGGTTTTAATCATAAAATGTAACAGTGTTTCGTAACAGCGTTCTGATAGAAAGCTAGAAGGTCGCGTGCCACGCCCCAAGCAGCGCACGCCCGAGCTGCGCGACCACGTGCTCGCCGCCGCGCTCGAGCTGCTCGCCCGCGAGGGTGTCGGCGGCTTCACCGCGCGCGGCCTCGCGCGCGCCGCCGACACCTCGACCCCCGCCGTGTATGAGCTGTTCGGCGACAAGGCCGGCCTCGTGCGCGAGGTGTTCTTCGCCGCTTTCCGGCTGCTGCGCGCGCGCCTCGACGAGCTGGGGGAGAGCGACGATCCGCGCGCCGACCTGCTCGCCATGGGCGACCGCTATCGCGCCTTCATCCGCGAGAACCCCGTGCTCGCCGAGGTGATGTTCTCGCGCCCCTTCAGCGACTTCGAGCCGAGCGAGGACGAGCGCCGCGCCGGTGCCTCCGTGCGCCTGTTCGTGCTCGAGCGCGTGCGCCGCTGTATCGCCGCCGGCGAGCTGCACGGCGATGAGACCGACATCGCGCACGTGCTCGTCGCGCTCGTGCAGGGGCTCGCGCTGGCCGAGAACGCCCGGCGGCTGGGGCGCAGCCGGGCTTCTGTCGACCGGCGCTGGGCGCTCGCCCTCGACGGCCTGCTCGATGGACTCCGCGCGCCTCGTCCGGGCGTCGGCTGAAGGCGCGTAGGCTTCAAGCGCAGCGCGCCTTCGTCCGATATGAGCCACGTAAGCGCAACGGCCAATCATTCTGCGGACGCAGTCCGCTCATCAATGGATAAGAATGTCTGAGATGCAGAGCGCCATCGTCGAGCCACCCCGCGAAGGACGGATCGCCCGCTCCTGGCGCCTCACGCGCGCCGCCTGGCGCGTCGTGCGCGGCGACCGCTCGCTGCTGGCGCTGGCCGCGATCTCGGCGATCACCGGCGGCATCGGCCTCGCGCTGATCTTCATCCTCGGCGGCTCCTTCCAGAACGGCCGGCTGAAGGGCGACGAAATCGCGCTGTATGCGCTGATCCTGGCCTACCCGCTGACGTTCATCTCCGTCTTCTTCAACACCGCCATCGCCGCCGCCGCCTCCGCTGCGCTCGAAGGCCGCCACCTGAGCGTCGGCGAAGCGCTCGCCGTGCCCATGCGCAAGCTCCCCACCGTCGCCCTGTGGTCGCTGATCGCCGCCGTCGTCGGCTTCCTGCTCGAGCAGGCCGCCAGCCGGCTGCCGCTCGGCGGCAGCATCGCCGCGCGCCTCGTCGGCCTCGGCTGGGCGCTCGCCAGCCTGTTCGCCATTCCCATCATCGCGCTCGAAGACTGCTCTGCGCCCGAGGCGCTCAAGCGCTCCTCCCACGTCGTCAAGAAGCGCTGGGGCGAGGGCATCGGCGGCAGCCTGATCATCGGCGCCTGGACCGCCATCGCCGTGCTCGCCACCATCGTCGTGTTCGTCATCGCCGCCGTCGCCACCAACGACGTGCCCGCCGTGCGCGACGCCGTGATCGTGCTCGGCGTGCTCGTGCTCGCCGCCATCGTCGCCGTGCAGCTCGTCGTCCGCCAGACCTTCGCCGTCGCGCTGTACCGCTACGCCACCGACGGCACCGCGCAGGGGCCGTTCGCCGAGCACGACCTGCGGTCGCCCTTCGCCCGCAAGCGCGGGCGCTCGATCTGAGCGGCGTGAGTCGCCGCGCTCACGCGGGCTATCTTGGCCCGCGTGGCCGACGAGCAGATCGAGATTCGCTGGGCCCGCGACGCCGAGGACGTCAGCGGGGCGTTCGCCCTGCGCGAAGCCGTCTTCTACGGCGAGCAGAAAGTGCCGCCGCAGGAGGAGCTCGACGAGCTCGACCGCGACGCGCAGCACCTCGTCGCGCTTGATCCCGCCGAGGAGCGGCGCGTGATCGGCACGCTGCGGCTGCTGTCCTTCGGCGAGGAAGCCAAGATCGGGCGCGTCGCCGTCGCCGCCGAGCTGCGCCGCCGCCGGATCGCCTCGCGGATGCTTCAGATCGCGCTCGACCGCGCCCGCGAGCAGGGCTTTCGCCGGGTGCGCCTGGCAGCGCAAGTCGCCGCCGTCGCGCTGTACGAGCAGGCCGGCTTCGCCGTCGAATCGGAGCCCTTCGAGGAAGCCGGCATCCCGCACGTGTGGATGGGGCTTTCGCTGCGCTCCTGAACGCGCCCCGGCGCCGGCTCTCGCTCAGCTCGCGAGCTCGCGCTTCTGGGGGGGTAGACCGTCTGCAGCGCCCGCCCAATTCGCGCGGGCGCGCAAGAAACACGTACCGGCGTCCGAAAAATGGACGGACGTTTGAGCATGCGCAGCCGTGGTAAGGGCCGGGCGCGGGTGCGACCGAAGCTACCCGTGAGGAGCGTCCAAAGTGAGGAGTCGCATGCTTGGCAGCGCAGACACCAAGAGCCCCGATCCCTTCACCGGGGCGTTCGGCATCATCCACAGCGAACCCGACGAGCGCACCGCCGTGGTGGCGCTCGAAGGAGAGCTCGACCTCGAGCGCGCGCCTTCGCTGAAGTGGGCGCTCGTCGACGCAGTCGACGCCGGCAAGCAGCGGCTCGTCGTCGATCTCACGCAGGTGAGGTTCATGGACTCGACCGCGCTCAGCGTGCTCGTCGGCGTCAACCGCAGCCTGAGCAGCGGTTCGCGCATGGCGATCGTCTGCACCAACGCCAACGTGCTGAAAATCTTCGAGCTCTCCGGAATGGATGGCGCCTTCGCGATCTTCCCGACGCTCGACGAGGCGCTCGGCCACGTCCGCGGACACACGATGCGGATCGGGTGAGACGGAGTGGGTCGCTGATGGTCGGCGACGCGAACGGGCGCGCGCGGCGCGCGTTGGCCGTGGCGATCGTCGGCTGCGGCGTGTTCGGCTTGCAAGCGCTGCCGACGGCAGCCGCCGCAAAAGACGGCGCCCGCTCCACGGCGTCGAGCGGCGGCGAAGGCACAGCGGCCGCCGCAGCCGCGCGCCGCGCCGAACACCAGGCAGCCAAGGCCGCAGGCGCGCCCGCGCCGCCCGTCGTCGCAGCGCCCTCCGGCGAAGCCTCCGCACCGCCTGCTGCTGCAACGCGCGCGCAGCACCGTGAAGAACGCCGCCAAGCACGGCGCTCGACGTCGACCTCCGCCACGACCGGCTCGGGCGCGAGCCCGGCCGTCGTCGTGACGGGCGACGAATCCTCGGCCGGCCAGGCCGAAGCGTTCGCGCGCAAACAGAAAAAAGGCGGCGGTGGCGGCAAAGGCAAAAAAGAACACAAAGAAAAAGGCAAAAAACCGCAGGAAGAAGGCTCGGGCGGAGAAGGCTCCGGCACGGAAGGCTCCAGCGCCGCCGACGCCAAGGGCAAGGGCTCCCTGACAGAAGCCGCCCCCCTCGCGCAGGTGAGCGCGACGTCCGCTTCGCTTGCGCCCGCTGCTGTTGCCCCGGCTTCGGGCACCACCCCGGCGTCCGTCAGCTCCGTCCCGTCCGCCGGCAACGCCGGGCGCGCCGGCGGTGCTGCCGCCAAGCACACCGGCCGTCACGCAGCGAGGCGTGCCCGCAAGAGCTTCTCCGGCGCGATCGCCGCCGCCGTCTCGGTGGGGGCCTCGCCCTTGCTCGCGGCCCAGAGCGGCGCGAGCGCGGCCACGCCGAGCCGTGCCTCGCACACCGGCGCCAAGCGCTCGCAGCAGAGCTCGACGCAGCCGGCGCTCGTGAGGACCTTCACCAAGATCGTCGGCGTCGTGCCGACGCCCGTGCGCATCCTGATCGGAGCCCTGATCCTGCTCGCGCTGATGCTCGGCGTGCGTTCGTTGCTCGGCGGCGCGCGCACGCGGCGGCTCGTGCGCCAGCGCCGCCAGCTGCTCGAGGACGTCGGGCTGCTACAGGCCGCGCTGCTGCCCGTGCCGCCCGCCCGCCTCGGGCCAGTCGCCACCTCCGTCGCCTACCGACCCGCCGACGGCCCCGGCGCCGGCGGCGACTTCTACGACGTGTTCGCGCTCGAGGACGGCGAGATCGCCGTGATCGTCGGCGACGTCTCCGGGCATGGCCGCGAGGCGCTGCCGCACACCGCGCTGCTGCGCTTCACCGTGCGCGCCTATCTCGAGGCCGGGCTCTCGCCGCGCAAGGCGTTGCAGACGGCCGGCAACGTGCTCGACCGCCAGCTCGCCGGGTCGTTCGCCACCGTCGTCGCTGCGACGTACAACCCGCGCGAGCGCAAGCTGACCTACGCGAGCGCCGGCCACCCACCGCCCGTCATGCTCGGCGACCGCCGCGACGCCGGCGGGGCCGAGGCGGCGAGCGAGGGCGAGGGCGCCGCTCGCCCGCTGGCGCCGGTGATCTCCTGCTCGGCGCCGCCCGTCGGCGCCGGCATGCGCACCGGCACGCGCCAGACTGTCGTCTCCGTTCCGGGGCCGGCGCGCCTCTGCTTCCACACCGACGGCGTCACCGAGGCGCGCATCGGCGACGACCTGTTCGGCGCCGAGCGGCTCGCCGCCGCGCTCTCGGGCCTGCAGCCCGACGCCGACGCCGCCGCGCTGCTTGACCGCGTCGCCGAGCGCTCCGACGCGCGCCCGGACGACATGGCGGCCTGCCTGCTGCGCGTGCACGACGGCCATGGCGCCCCCGCGATCGTGCTCGAGCAGCTCGAGTGCAACCGCGAGCTGCTCGCCGGCGGGCGCGTCGGGCGCTTCCTGCTCGACTGCGGCGTCGAGCTCGGCCAGGCCGAAGCGCTCGTGCGCGACGCCCGGCGTCGACTCGAGCGCGCCGACAGCGTGCTGCTCGAGCTCGCGCCCGACGCCGACGGTCGGCCGATCGCTTCGCTCGTAGATGACAACGTGATCCACACCGCCGCGCTCGCCCCGGCGGGTGCGTCCTAGGAGTGAGGAGGTTTCGATGAGCAGCTCGCCGACACTCGCCCCCGATGCCGCCATGGTGCTCGGCATCGCCGCCACCGCGATCCCCTTCGCGCGCACGCCCGAGGACGAGGCCGAGCGCTGGCTGCGCCTGCTGCGCCTGCACGGCGAGGTCGGCGGGGTGCTCCAGTCGCTCGGCGTGAGCGAGCAGCCGATCGGCCTGCGCCCCATAGACGGCCATGACGATCCGGCCGCGAGCGCCGTCCCCGGCGCCGCCGTCGGCGGCGAGCGTCGCGATGTGATCGCGCTCGTTGGCGAGAGCGCGGCGCAGATCGCCGCCGAGCGTGGCGCCGCCGGTGTCGCCACGACAGATCTGCTGATCGCCGTGCTGCACGTGTACGGGCCGGTGTTCGAGCACGCGCTGCGCGCGCACGGCACCGACTCCGACGAGGTGCTCGAGCGCCTCGCCGCATAGCGTGCCGCGAGGCGCCGTGCTATTCCTCCTGGCTTGCCAGGCTGGACGATCCGCACCGCCACGCCCGAGGACATCGACGCCGTGCTGGCGCTGTGGCGGGCCGACGACGTGCAGCCTGTCACGGGGTCCGATCGCGCGGGGCTGCAACGGCTGCTCGCCCGCGACGCCGAGGCGCTGCTCATCGCCGAGCTGTCCGGGGCATTGGTCGGTTCGCTGATCGCCGTGTGGGACGGCTGGCGCGGCAGCTTCTACAGGCTTGCCGTGCACCCCGAGCACCGCCGCCAGGGGCTCGCCGGCGCGCTCGTGCGCGAGGGCGAGCGACGGCTGGCCGGCCACGACGCCGAGCGGCTGGCGGCGATCGTCGCCTGCGAGGACCCCGGCGCGCACGAGTTCTGGACGGCCGCCGGCTATGAATGCCAGTCCGAACGCGAGCGCTTCGTGCGCGAGCTCTGATTACTCGACGAGCATCAGCGTGAAGCCGTCGTAGCCCTTCAGCCCGACCGTCTGGATCGTCGTCGCGCTGACGCGCGGCTCGGCCTGGAGCAGCTCGTGCAGCCGACGCGCGGCGAGGCCGCCGGGATCGCCGCTCTGCGGATCGCCGATCGCGCCGCCGCGGATCACGTTGTCGGCGACGATCAGCCCGCCCGAGCGCGTCCAATTGAGCGCCCAGCTGAAGTACTCCGGCGTGTTGACCTTGTCTGCGTCGATGAACACGAGGTCGAACGGCGCCGGGTTCTCGGCGGCGAGCAGCGCCAGCGTGTCGAGCGCAGCGCCGACGCGCACTTCGACCATGTCGGCGAAGCCGGCGCGGGCGATGTTGGCGCCGGCCAGCTCGGCGTAGTGCGCGTCGGCCTCGAGCGTGACGATGCGACCGTCGGCGCCGACGGCGCGCGCGAGCCAGATCGTGCTGTAGCCGCCGAGCGTGCCGATCTCGAGCACCGAGCGCGCGCCGATCGAGCGGGCCAGCAGGTGCAGCAGCTTGCCCTGCGGCGGCGAGACGGCGATCGCCGGCAGCCCCGCCTCGGCGCTCGCCGCCAGCGCCGCGTCGAGCGCGGCGTCATCGCCGATCAGCTGCTCGGCGATGTAGTCGTCGACGGCCGTCCAGATCCGCTCGTCGCTCAACGCGGCGTCCTCACAGCGCGCATCCTCGCGGCCGGCGCCTTGACGGCGGCGTCCTCACAGCGCGTGCCCCTTCGCCCGTGCGAGCAGCAGCGCGAACAGGTGCTGCTGCACCTCGGCCGGGAACGGGCGGATCAGCCCGGAGCTGAGCAGCGTCACCTCGGAGGGTCCGTCGACGAAGCCGAGGAAGTCGAGGTAGATCGGGACTTTGACGCCGCGCACGATGAAGCTCGCGGTGATGCGCCAGCCGAAGCCGCCGGCGGTGTCGGGGGCGGGCGGGATGCCGGCCTGGATCGACACCGGGCCGGCAGTCGCGCCCTTGACGTGCTCGCCCGCGAACAGCAGCTGCACGTAATGCGAGAAGCACTTGCGCAGATGCGCGCTGCGGATCGCCTGCAGGCCCTTGCGCGCATCGGCTGCGCTTGGCTGCACCGAGACCTGTGAGCTCACGGTGAAGTCGATGATCCCGTGCTTGAGCTCGAAGTCCTTGGAGGCCTGACTCGCGACAGACTTGCCTTCGCCGGGGAGGTTGTTTTCTTCGCCTGCCCCGAGGCCGATCGCCCCGGCGCACTTCGCCAGTTCGCGTCCGAGCTTCTTTTCGCGTGCGGAGCTGCTTTCGCGGCTGCTCTTCGGCGTGAAGCCGGGCACGTCGTCGGCCGTCAGGTTGACCGCGCTCGCGAACGCGAGCGCGCGTTTCTGCGAGGGCGACTTGGAGGCGGGCGGCGTCGGCGTCGGCGTGCCGCCCTGCGAGCCGCCGCCGGAGCCGCCTGCGGAGCGGCCGGGCGAAGTACTCGAGCCACCGGCCTGCGCGCCCGCGGCCTGCACGGTCACTGTCGTCGCGCCGCCCTTGCCGCACGAGGAGAGCGCGAGGCCCCCGAGGATCAGCAGCAGGGGCAGGAGGGGCGTGCGCGGCATGCCCGGCTGATTGTGTCAGAGCTACTGGTGCGCCCTTCGCCCTACTCCTCGGCGAGCGCGCGGGCCAGCGTCTCATCGAACGACGCCGGCACGATGCCGAACGGCTCGGCGCCGCTCGGGTCGGTGACGACGGTGTCGGTCGTGAGTCCCTCGACGAGCGGCCGCGCGACGTTCGTGTCGACGGGCGTAACGAGGCCGAGCCACAGGGCGGAGAGCCACGGCGTGATGAAGGGCACGGGCAGCTTCGGCCGCGGGCGCAGGCCCATGGCGAGCGCCATGCGGTCGAGCATGTCGGCATAGGAGAGCACGTCGGGACCGCCGATCTGCACCTCGCGGCCTGTCGAGGAGGGGACGTCGGGGGCGCGGCGCAGGTACTCGACGACGTCGTCGATGCCGATCGGCTGTGTGTCCTTGCGCAGCCACGAGGGGGCGATCATTACGGGCAGCCTTTTGACGAGGTGGCGCAGCGTGCGGTAGGACTCGCTCTGCGCTCCAACGACCATGGCGGCGCGGAAGTAGGTCAACGGCGGGCCCTCGCGGGCGAGCGTCAAGGCGGTCTCGTGGCGGCTGCGCAGGTGCTCGGAGACGCGCTCGTCGCCGAGCCCGCCGAGGTAGACGACGCGGCCGACGCGCTCGCGCTTGGCCATCCGCGCGAAGTTGACGGCGCCGCGCCGCTCGCGCTCCTCATAGCCGGCCCCGCCGGCCATCGCGTGGATCAGGAAGTAGGCGACGTCGACGTCCTCGCCGACGCTCTGCAGGCTCGCGGCGTCGACCACGTCGCCGACATGGATCTCGCAACCGAGGCGCTGCAGCGCGCCGGCGCGGGCGGGGTCGCGGACGAGGCAGCGCACGGTCGCGCCGGAGCGCACGAGCGACTCGGCGAGGCGCCCGCCGATGAAGCCGGTTGCGCCAGTGACGAGCGCGCGCGTGGCGATGACCTCAGTGCTCGGGCGAGGAGCCGTTGCGCCGCTCGGCCAGGTCGGGCCCGGTGGTCGTCGTCATCACGGCGGCGCCGCTGCCACCGAGCACTCGCCGCACGAGCCCGGGCAGGAGCACGCGCAGTGCGGCGGCGGTCGCGTAGGGGCGTGGCACGTAGCGTTCGGGTCTGCGCTGCACGCCGGCGTCGAAGATCGCCTGGGCGCCGTGCTCGGGCGTGGAGACGAGCCAGCTGGTCGCCGGTTTGGCGGTCAGCTCGGCCTGCGGGAAGCCCTCGGTGGAGATGAAGCCGGGCAGCACGAGGCCGACGTGCACGCCGTGCTCGCGCTCCTCCAGGGCAAGCGCGTCGGACCAGCCGGCGAGGGCGAACTTGGAGGCGCAGTAGGCGCCGGAGCCGGCGCGCGCGACGCGGCCGGCGACGGAGGAGACGTTGACGATCGCGCTCGGCGCCGATTCGCGCAGCAGCGGCAGGAGCGCCTCGGTCAGGCGCACCTGCGCGTCGAAGTTGATCTCCATCGTGCGCCTGACGTTCTCCCAGCCGCCGTCGCCGAAGCGCGCCCGCCAGGAGGCGCCTGCGTTGTTGACGAGCAGGTCGAGTCGCCCGTGTCGCTCGAGCAGATGCTCGCGGATGCGCTGCGGCGCGTCCTCCTCGACGAGGTCGACGGCGACATCGGAGATGCGCTCGGACCCGAGCTCGGCGGCGAGCGACTGCAGGCGCTCCTCACGGCGGCCGACGAGCACGAGCCGGCTGCCGGGCTCGCGCGCCAGACGCCGCGCGGTGGCTTCGCCGATCCCGCTGGACGCTCCGGTCACGAGCGCGATCCCGACAGCGCCTGGTTGGGTCTTCGATTTTTTGATGATTTGGATGCTCTTTTCGCTCGTTGGCGAGGCGGCGGCGTGTGCGACGGCCGACGGTTAGCCTTTCAGATCGGCGATGGCATGAGCGAACGACCACCGAGCGACGCACACGACGTCCTGCCGGCGCACAAGCGCGAGGCGCTGGAGCTGTTTCGCGGGCTGCCCCGTCGCTACGACCTCCTCTCGTCGGCGCTCAGCTTCGGCCAGGACCCGCGCTGGCGACGCGCGCTGGTCGCAGCGCTCGCGCCGGCGCCGGGCGCGCGCGTGCTCGACGTGGCGACGGGCACGGGGATGGTCGCCGCCGAGCTGCTCGCGCGCTGCCCGGATTGCACGGTCGTCGGCCTCGATCAGAGCGTGGAGATGCTGGCGCGCGCCCGCGCGCGCTTCGCCGGCGACGGCCGCGTCGAGCTGATCGAAGGACAGGCCGAGCGCCTGCCGTTCGCCGATCAGAGCTTCGACGCGCTGACGTTCACATACCTGCTGCGCTACGTCGAGGACCCGGCGGCGACGCTGCGCGAGCTGGCGCGCGTGGTCAAGCCCGGCGGGCGCGTGTCCTCGCTGGAGTTCGGCGTGCCGCCGTGGCCGCCGGCGCGCGCGGCGTGGCGGCTGTACACCGGCGTGGGGCTGCCCGTGCTCGGGCGCCTGTCCTCGCGCGAGTGGGCCGAGGTCGGCCGCTTCCTCGGGCCGAGCATCCGCGGCTACTACGCGCGCCATCCGCTGCAGCGGATCGTCGACTACTGGCAGGCGGCCGGGCTCGGCGAGGTGCACGTGCGCCGGATGAGCCTCGGCGGGGGTATCGTGATGTCGGCCGTCAAGGCCGTGGGCCCGGGCGATGCGCGCGGCGCCTGAGCGCCCGGCGTTCTACGCGCTCGGCGGCGGGCGCGCGGGCGAGCTGCTGACGCTGCTGCACCCGCCGTACACGGCGTGGCATCTGAGCTACTTCGCGCTCGGCGCGGCCGTGGCGCCGCACATGTACGTCAACCGCCTGCTGTGGGGGCTGGCGGCGTTCGCGCTGGCGGTCGGCGTCGCGGCGCATGCGCTGGACGAGCTGAACGATCGCCCGCTGCGCACCGGTCTGAGCGACGGCGCGCTGATCGCGCTGGCGGTGGCGAGCCTGCTCGGAGCGCTGGCGATCGGCGTCGCCGGCGCGATCGTCGTGTCGGCGTGGCTGATTCCGCTGGTCGTGCTCGGCGGCCTGTTCCTGCCGGCGTACAACCTCGAGTGGATCGGCGGGCGCCTGCACGGCGACGTGTGGTTCGCGATCGGCTGGGGCGGCTTCCCGGCGTTCACGGGTTACTTCGTGGAGGCGCTGAAGATCGACTTCCCGGGGGTGCTGATCGCGCTGGCGTGCACAGTGCTGAGCGTCGCCCAGCGCCGGCTCAGCTCACCGGCGCGCGAGCTGCGCCGGCGCACGAGCTCGGTCACGGGCGTGCGCACGCTGGCCGATGGGAGCAGCGAGGAGCTGTCGGTGGCGCGCCTCTTGGCGCCGCTCGACGGTGCGCTGGCGGCGCTCTCGCTGGGCATCGTCGTGACGGCGTGCGCGCTCGTCGCGGCGCGGTTGGCCTAGACGCGCGGCGCGCGGCCGGCGCCGACGTGCTCGGATCAGTCGGCGAGCAGGTGCGCGCCGGAACCGGGGCGGACCTCGAGCGCGTCGGCGGGCGCCTGTGCGCCGGGTGCGAACAGTCCGAGCACGCAGCCGCCGAAGCCGCCACCGATGATCCGCGCTCCGGCTGCTCCGGCATCGAGCAGCCGCGCGACGGTCGCCTCGACGGCGGGGGTGGAGATCTCGAAGTCGTCGCGCAGGCTCGCGTGCGATGAGCTCAGCAGCGCGCCGAGGTCGGGCATGTCGCGATCGCGCAATGCGGAGACGGCGGCGCGCACGCGCTCGTTCTCTGAGAGCACGTGGCGGGCGCGACGGGCGAGCGGCTCGGGCAGCTGCGCGGCGGCGCTCGCACGGGCTTCGCTGAGCGTCTGCACGCCGAGCAGCTCGCAGGCACGGGCGCACTCGGCGCGGCGCTCGTTGTAGCCGCCGCCTGAGTGCTCGTGGCGCTGGCCGGAGTCGAGCACGACGAGGCGCCAGTCGCCGAGCTTCAGCGGCACGGGCTCGAGCTCGAGCGTGGCGAAGTCGATCAACAGCGCCGCGTCGGGCTCGCCGTAGAGCGAGGCGAGCTGGTCGAGCAGCCCGGTCTGCGCGCCGACCCAGTCGTTCTCCACGCGTGCGCACACGCGCGCGAGCTCGAGTCGTCCGGGTTCGTCGGGGTCGATCCCGGCGAGCGCGAGAAGCGCGAGGCAGAGGGCGACCTCGAGCGCGGCCGAGGAGGACAGCCCGGCGCCGCGCGGCAGGTCGCCGCCGATCTCGAGTGTCGCGCCGCTCACGTCCACCCCCAGCACCTCGAGCTCGGCGGCCATGCCGATCACGAATGCGCGCCAGCCGTGCTCGTGCTCGCGCTGGGTCACGGCGAAGGCGAACTGCTCGTCGAGGTCGCGCGCATGCGCGCGGATCACGAGATCATCGACGGCGACGGCATCGACGACAACTCCCCGCGAGATCGCGAAGGGGAGGGCGAGGCCGCCGTTGTAATCGGTGTGCTCGCCGATCAGGTTGACGCGGCCGGGGCCGAACGCGCGGATGCGTTCAGCAGGCACGGGGTACGCGTTCAGGAGACACGGGCGATCGCGTCGCGCAGCTCGACGGCCGTCTCCTCGGGCAGCGTGTCGGAGATGAACGTGCCCGCGCCCTGCTCGGAGCCGGCCAGGAACTTGAGCTTCTCGGCGGTGCGCAGCGGCGGGTAGAACTCGACGTGCAGGTGGCCGCTGCGCTCGGCGGCGCCCGGCGGTGCGGCGCCGGCGTCTCCGGCTGTGGGCGCCTGGTGCACGACCATCACGTAGGGGAAGGGACGCTCGAACAGCGCGTCGTAGCCGCGCGCGAGCGATTGCAGCGTCTCGGCCAGGGCGCGCAGCTCGTGCGGCTCGCACTCGAGCAGGCTCGGGCGGTGCGCGCGCATCACGGCGTGGACTTCGTAGGCCCAGCGCGCGGCGTGTGGCACGTATGCGACGACGTCCGCGCCGGCGAGCAGCACGCGCTCGCCGTCGGCCAACTCGCGATGCAACAGCTCACACGACGCGCAGCCGCCGAGGCGCTCGTCGGCGGCGCGCTCGGCGGTAGGCACGGGCGGCAGGAAGGGGTAACCGTAGATCTGCCCGTGGGGGTGATGCAAGGTGACGCCGACCTCGACGCCGCGGTTCTCGAAGATCATCACGTAGTCGACGTCCTCGCGCGCGCCGAGCTCGGCGTAGCGGTTGCGCCAGACCCACATCAGGTCCTCGGCGCGCTGCGGCGAGAGCGCGCCGAAGGAGCCGTCGTGCTGGTCGGTGTAGACGACGACCTCGGCCGCGCCGCCGGGCGCTTGGAAGGCGGGGAAGCGGTTGTCGAACACGGCGATCTCGAACGAGGAAAAGGGGATCTCGGTCTCGCGGTCGCCGGGCTTGGTCGGGTCGAGCGGGCAGTGCTCGCGGTCGGGCAGGAACGTGCGGTCCTGGCGGTGGATCGCGTAGACGACCTGCTCGCCGCGCAGCTCGTCGAAGCGCAGCTCGCTCATCGCCGATCGCTCATCGCTCGGCCTGCTCCAGGCGATGGCTGAACAGCAGCAATGCGCGCCCGTCGGTTTTTTGCGTGCGCAGCAGCTCGAGCGGCCCGAAGTCCTCGCGCTGCTGCGGCTGCGGCCGCGAGGCGCCGCCCTGCGAGGCCGCCGCTGCGTGCTCGTGCGACGTTGGCTCGGGTGTTTGCGGGCCGGGCTCGGACGGGGTTTGATCGGCTGAGCCCGAGGTCATCTTGCGAGGGTATAGCGCGCGCTTGCGCCGTGTCCGGGGTGGCCCGTCACGCGTGCTTGGAGGACTTTTCGCGCGCCCCCGGAGAGGTCCACGCAAAGTGCTTGACTGAAGAGTAGATTCGCGGGAAGTAATGCGGTGGGCATGGCGCCACCGAGGCGCAGCCCTCGATCAGAGGAGAGTGCAATGTCAGAGACCGATCAGGCTCCAGACGCCGTTGAGCACCTGGCCGAGACGGATGCGCCGGTGATCGACCGGCCGGGCTTCGACAGACGCGCGTTCCTTCGTCGCACCGCCATCACCGGCGTCGGCGTCGGCTCGGTGAGCACGCTGCTCGCCGCATGCGGGTCGAGCGCTTCGAGCGGTGGCAGCGGCGGTTCGAACAGCGTGTTCGGCTCGCACCCGAGCTACAAATTCGTCTTCGTCAACCACGTCACGACGAACCCGTTCTTCACGCCTACCCAGTACGGCATCGCCGACGCGTGCAAGCTGCTCGGCTGCTCCTACCAATGGACGGGCTCGGAAAACAGCGACGTGAGCCAGATGGTGAACGCTTTCAACAGCGCAATAGCGTCGAAAGCGGATGGTATCGCCGTCTCGCTGATCGACCTACACGCGTTCAACGCGCCGGTCGAAAAGGCGCTGGCAGCGGGCATCCCGGTCGTCGCCTACAACGCCGACGCGGCGAGTAACGCACGGCTCGCCTACATCGGTCAGGATCTGAAACTGGCCGGTGAAAAGATGGGTGAAAAGATCGTCGCGAAGGTTCCGTCCGGCGAAGTCGGGCTGTTCATCGCGACGCCCGGCTCGGCCAACTTGCAGCCGCGCATCGAAGGTGCCGAAAAGGTTCTCAAGGCCCACGGGATATCGATCCACACCGTCGCTACGGGCGCGGCGGTTCCGGGCGAGGAATCGGCGATCGAAGCCTTCTACAAGAGCCACACCGGCGTGAAGGGCATGTACGCGGTCGATGGAGGCTCGACGGAAAGCCTCGCGAAAGTGATGCAGAAGCTCGGCCTTCAGGGCAAGGTCCACGCCGGCGGCTTTGATCTCACCGAACAGACCCAGAACCTGCTCAAAGCCGGCTTCATCGAATTCACGATTGACCAGCAGCCGTACCTACAGGGATTCATTCCCGCGTTGCAGCTGTTCTTCTACAAGGTGTCGGGCACCCAGACGGGCCCGTTCGAAGCCAACACCGGACTCAAGTTCGTGACCAAAGACACGGTCGACCCGTACCTGACCAAGTCCCGCTACGAGGGCACGACCTCGTCGGTCGTGGTCGTCAAGTAGAAAGCGCGGCGCGGACCAGTGGCGAGCGTGGCGCAGGACCCCGCCTCGACCGATCCCGGCGGTTCACGAGGCCCGGCGCAGTCGCGCCGGGCCTTGCCCGGCTGGCAAGAAATCGGCTCACGGATCGTCGCGCTGCGCGAGGGCAGCATCATCGTCATCACGCTCGTCGTGGCGATCTACTTCTCGGTCAACACGAGCAGCTTTCTGACCGGCGGAAACCTCGAAACGCTGCTCCCGTACTTCGCGCCGTTCGCGATCCTCGCCGCGGGCGAGGTGTTCGTGATGATCCTCGGCGAGATCGACCTATCGATCGCCGGGATGTACCTGTTCGCGCCGATCATCTACTACAAGCTGAACACTTCGATCGGCCTGCCGCTCGGGCTCGCGCTGATCGGAGCGCTGCTCATCTGCTTGGCCGTCGGCGCAGTGAACGGCTTCTTCGTGTCCTTCCTCGGCATCAACTCGTTCGTGACGACGCTGGGAACCCTGTTCACGTTCGAGGGCTTGTCGCTGATCATCTCCAAAGGAACGCCGGTTGCGACCCCCGGTGGACAGGTACCCGTTGGTACGTTCGGAAAGGTCTTCGGGGCGGGCACTTACTCGGAGCTCGTCTGGGCGATCGGGATCGTCGTGCTACTGCAGGTCATCCTCACATTCACACGCTGGGGCCTCTACACCGTCGCGATCGGCTCCAACAAGCTGGGCGCGGCTGAGGCGGGCGTGCGGGTGAACCTCGTGATGATCCGCAACTTCATGCTGTGCGCGCTCACCGCCGGCCTCGTGGGCATCTTCGAGGCTATCCGCGCGCAGACCGTCCAGCCGAACCCCGCGGGGCCGAATGAAATCCTGTTCTTCGCCGTCGCGGCGGCGGTCATCGGCGGCACGCTGCTGACCGGAGGCTCGGGGACTGTCGTGGGCGCGCTGATCGGCGCGCTGTTCCTCGGGATCCTCAAAGACGGGCTGATCCTGCAGGGAGTGCAGGCCAACTACCTGCTGTTCTACACGGGTCTGGCCGTGATCGTGGCGATGACTGCGAATGTCTTCGTCGGCCGCGCCCGCAGGGGGCACAGCGGAAGTGGTTGACCCGGCACAGCCAGAGGGCGCGATCCCGCGGGCGGAGGAGCCCGACGTAGTGGCGCCGAGCGCGGCGCCCGACGACGTGCTGCGCGTCGAGCACATCGCCAAGCGCTTCGGCCCGGTGACGGCGCTGCGCGACATCAACCTGCACCTGAAGAAGGGCGAGGTGCTCGGCCTGCTCGGCGACAACGGCGCCGGGAAGTCGACGCTGATCAAGATCATGACCGGCTTTCAGAAGCAGGACAGCGGCAAGATGTTCCTGCGCGGAGAGCCCTACGAACCGAAAAGCGTCGACGACGCGCGCGCCAAAGGCATCGACACGGTCTTCCAGGATCTCGCGCTGATCGACGAACTCTCGGTCTACCACAACCTCTACCTGCGCCGCGAGCGTGTGATGAAACCGCTGCCGCTGCTCTCCAACCGGCGGATGAAGCGCGAAGCGCGCACGGCGCTGGATGAGATCGGCATCAACATCCCCCGCATCGACGTCGCCGTCGCGCGGCTGTCGGGCGGCCAGCGCCAGGCGATCGCCGTCGCCCGCGTGGTCAACGGCGACGCCGACATCATCCTGCTCGACGAGCCGCTCGCGGCGATGGGCGCGAAAGAGGGCGCGCAGATCCTCGACCTCGTGGCGCGCCTGAAGCAGGAAGGGAAAGTCTCGATCATCATGATCCTGCACAACTACGTCCACGTGCTGCAGGCGTGCGACCGCGTGAGCATGATCCAGGACGGCGTGATCGCGCTCGACAAGCCGACGGCCGAGACGTCGGTCGAGGAGCTGACCGAGATCGTCGTGAACGAGTACCGCCGCGCGCGTGAAGAGGCGCACGCCGAGGCGGCCAAGCAGAGCGGCTGACGAGCCGCGCCGGGCGGGATGGCGCCGAGCCGCAGCCGCCTGAACGCCCGCTTGCAGGGCGATCCGACGCTGGTGGCGAAACGTACACTCGTCAGCCGGGGCCCCGGCCGGTGCGTGCACGAGACCGCCCGAAGCTCATTTGCCATTCCCCGTTTGCCGCTCGCCGACCGTCTCACGCTGCGCCGTCGTACCCGCACTCCCAGATGAGCACGTCCACGATCGCACCCCCGCCGCTCCCGGCGCCGCCCGCGCGACACAGTCGCTGGCCGCTCGCGGCGGGGATCGTCGCCGGCGTGATCGTGCTGCTTGCGGCTGCGATGTTCATCTACGACCACGCGCGGCGCGATCAGATCGCCAAGGGCGTGACGATCGCCGGCGTGCCGGTCGGCGGGCTGAGCGAGGCGGACGCCCGCGCGAAGATCGAGCGCGAGCTGATCTCCAAGCTGAACAAGCCCGTGAGGATCCATTCGGGCTCGCACCACTGGACGCTGAGCGCGCGCCAGGCCGGCGTGACGGTCGACGCGGCGAACATGGTCTCCCAGGCGGTCGACGCGAGCCGGCAGGGCTCGATCTTCACGCGCACGGTGCGTGGCCTGACGGGCGGGAGCGTGCACCGCGAGATCCCGCTCGTCGTCAGCTACTCGCACGGCGCGATCCACAAGCTGACGGCGCAGATCCGCACGGCGGTGAACCGCGCACCGGTCGACGCCACGGTGACACCGGGGGCGGGCGGCCTGGAGCAGGTGCCCTCGAAGGTGGGGCTGACCGTGGAGAACCGCAAGCTCGACGGACGCATCGGACGCGCGCTGACGGCGACGGGCGGTGCGCGCTCGATCTCGGTGCCGGCGCGGACGGTCAGGCCGGCCGTCACGACGGCGCAGCTGGCGGAGAAGTATCCGGCCTACATCGTGGTCAACCGCGGCACGTTCAAACTGAGCTTCTACGAACACCTGAAACTGGCGAAAACGTACGAAGTCGCCGTCGGCATGGAAGGCCTGGAAACGCCGGCCGGCCTGCACCACATCGAATGGGAGCAGGTCGATCCGCCGTGGTACGTGCCGAACAAAGCGTGGGCCGGCAAGCTCGCGGGGACGGTCGTCCCACCCGGCCCCGGCGACCCGCTGAAGGCGCGCTTCATGTCGATCGAAGGCGGTGCCGGCATCCACGGCATCGACCCGAGCGAGTACGGCTCGATCGGCCACGACGCCTCGCATGGCTGCGTGCGCATGCGCATCCCCGACGTGATCGCGCTGTACGAAAAGTCGCCGGTCGGTACGCCGGTCTACATCATCTAGCTGTAAGACCCGCTAGCTCTGCCTGACGCAGGCGCAACCGTGGGCCGGCGCGCGCCGGCCCGACGCTTTTGCGAGCTAGGAGTCGAGCATCCGCTCGCGGTATTCCTGGTTCTGCCGGCGCTCGCCGCGGATCTGGATGGCGATGTAGACGACGATGATGTTGACGATCACGCCGATGCCGAGGAACGTGGCGCCTAGACCGATGTCCATGCTGAGCGCTTTGCTGATCGCGAGAACCACTGGACGGGAGCCTAGCAACGGACGGTGGCGGCTTGCCGTGGCGCGTGCTCGCGGCGCGGGCGCTTCTGGCGCGCTCGGCGGGCGCGGCGTGCGTGTCGTAGCCTTCAGGGCTGCCGCTTGCTGGAGAGGTGCCGGAGCGGTTGAACGGGCGCGACTGGAAATCGCGTAACGGGGGTCAACCTCGTTCGAGGGTTCGAATCCCTCCCTCTCCGCCATTTTGACGAAGATCGAAACATCAGCATCAGAGGGCGGCTCGGCCGGGTCGCTCTCTGGTGCGGCGGCTGTGGCCCGGATCAGCTCGGCCTCATGCAGCACGTCCGCCACCAGCTCATCGGCCAACAGTGCCGCATATGGTTCGGTCAGTTCGGCGTGGCTGATCCGGGCGGTGGTCTGCCGGGTCTCGCCATCCCACTCAGGCAGGACGTAGAGCTTCGTAAAGAACGCTTGGTTGTAGCCGCGCTTGGTGGCGTCGTCGGCCGCCCGATAGACGTTCGCCACATCCTCGGCTAGTTCCAGGGCGATGCGGAGCTGCTGGCCATCAAGGCTGAGGCGCAGCTCTGTCTCTGCCAGCGACTCCTCGGCGGCCTGGATTTCGGCCTGCATGCGTGCCCGCTCCTCGCGGAAGGCATCGGGCGATACGTTGTCGCCCTCCTCCGCGTGGAGGCGGATGAGCCGGGTCTGTTGCGCCTTGAGCTTGGCGATCAGGCTTGTCTTGATCTGCTTGACCTGGAGGACGGCCTGCTGGCTGACGGCCACCAGTGCTTCGATGGCCTCGGTGCGCTTGGCGACGTCCTCGGCGGTGAGCTGGACAGGTCGCTCGGCGTAGTAGCGCTGGATGGCGGCCTCAATCAGCTCTGGGCGCATGTTGGTGCGCTGGTCGCACTTCGTCCGGTTGATGCGCGCGCTACAGAAGTAGTAGGCATACCCGCGCCCGTTGCGGCCGGTCGAGATACCGAAGGACAGACGCTGGCCGCAGTCGCCGCAGAAGACGCTGCCCTTCAAGTAGTGCCGATGCACTTGCGGACGCTCACCAGCGACGCGCTTCTCGCTGAGCAGCGTCTGAACGCGGTCGAAAGTGTCCTGGTCAATGAGGGGCTGGTGGCGACCCTCAAAGACCTGCTCGTCGGCGGTGCCGCGCTTGTAGACGATCCAACCGGCGTAGTAGGGGTTATGCAGGATGCGCTGCAAGCCGGACGTGCCGAGCTTGCCAGCAGGGTGCCGCCTGGTGGCCTTACGGCGCAAGCCCAGGTGGTACAGCTCGCCGACGAGCTGCGGAACGGAGTATTCGCCGGTTGCGTAGAGCTGGAAAGCGTAGGTGATGAAGTGGTGGCAGTCGGGATCGAGTGAGACGCTGGCGACTCGGCGGCCGTCCGGCAGTCGATCGACATCGTTGCGGTAGCCGATCCGCGTGGGGCCGTAGGTGCCGCCAGCCTTAGCCTTTTGGTAGAGGCCGCCCTTGACGCCCCGGCTGGTCTTCATGGACTCGTACTGGTTGTTGAGAGCGAACATGCCCTCCATGTAGAAAGACTCCGGGGTGTCCTCGCCGATCATCGGCTCGGTGATCGACACCAGCCGAGCCCCGGCGGCGCGGACGAGGTCGTGGGCGTCGAAATGATCGCGCAGGTCTCTGGCCCAACGGCTTGACGCCCACACGATCACGTAGTCAATGCGTGTGGCGTCGTGTTCGTTGCAGCGCTTCAGCTCGTCGAGCATGGCGAGGAAGTCGGTGCGCAAATGCAGATCAACAAAGGCGCTGCGGCCGGGATCGAGGAAGAAGCGCGTGACCTCAGCCCTGAGTTGACTCGCCTTGTCCTCGGCGGCTTCGCGCTGCGCGTCGATGGATAGGCCATCCCGGCTGTAGCCAGTGTTAACCTGACCGTCGGACGAGACACGCAAGTAGGCAAAGGCGCGCTTGGTTGCTACGGCCACTGGTTCTTCCTGTTTTGTTACTGATTCGATGGCCATAGGCACCTCCTTACGGGGTTATTCACTGATGTTGTTAAGTTTACATTGCCTATGCGTATCGACCAAGCACTGTTTTTAATCCGATTTGGATAGTTCACTCAATCACGGGGCGCCATAGCTTTGATCGTCTGCTCAAAGGGCGCGACCTGGAACAGCTCGCGCTCCGTTTGCGTCAGGCCCGCCACACACTCGGCAATCATCGCCGCTCGGTGCTGATTCGGCGTCAGCCACAGCACACGCGGGAAGACGCCGCGCTCGCGTTGCTCTTGGCCGCTGTCGTGATACGCCGATTCACCGTTTTAGTCAATCATTCACCTCTAGTAGCACCTGCGGACGTTTCATGGCAAGTCCGAGTCCCTCCAGTGCCTGTCGGCCGATCGCAGTCGGCCGGGCAGCTCGGAACACCACCAGCCGCAGCTTCTGCACTGATCGCTGCTCAATCAGCCGGAAGCCCCGGCGAGTGAGAGAGCGAACGGCCTGGGGCCGGAGCGCCTGTGTGCGCCAGCCGAGCAGCACGACCTCACTGACACGAGCCGAACCATCCGGCATGGCCGGAGCGCTCGGCAGGTAGTAGGTCAGTGGCGTCCAGTTGAACGAGGGCGTCACGACGATCGCCTCGGAGCCGGGCTTGTGGGCAATCAGGGAGGCGGCCTGCCGGTAGTCGGCACGCTGGAGGCTCGGCGTGCTGTCCACCGCGATCACGGCGACGACAAAGACAGCGATCAGGGCACCGAATGCAATCAGGCCAGCTCGCGTCAGCGCCAAGCCCGCCGCCGGTACGACGATCAGCGGAAGCCAGGCGGCCGTCAGGTTGCGCGGGTCGAGGTAGTCGGCGCCAATTAGTGCCAGGGCGATCGGGACAAGCAGCGCGCAACCGCCGATGGCCAGCGCCAGCCCCGCCGCTCGCCAGACTCGCCGGTCAGCTCGTGCGATCAGGACAAGCACGCCACCAGCGACGACGAGGCCAGCCACGGCGAACAGCGGGGGCTTACTGCCGGGCGAGGCTTCGGGGCCGAGCAGGAACTGCACCGGCACCGACGTCAGGCGCGAACGCAGCGGCGTTCCCAGGAAGTTTTCGCGGCCGTGGAACTGATGCGCTTGATGAAGTGCTAGCGGCACCAAGGCGGCACTGAAAGCAGCGAGTCCCCCAACCGCCAGCACAACCCGCGCCTGGGGCCGTCCTCGAGCCAGCAGCCAAAGCGCCTCCGGCGCGATCAGGAAGACCGCGAAGTAGTGAGTAGCGAGCGCCAGCGCGGCGACGATCGCCCAGGCCGTCAACAGTCGGCCGCTTGGTTGCTTCGTGAGTCGCACGAACAGCGCGAACGAGCTGGCGGCCAGCAGGCCAAGGAGCGCGTAGGCCCGCGCCTCCTGCGAGTACCAGATGAGAAAGGGGCTGGTGGCGACCAGCGCGGCCGTGATGAGACCCGCCCGCCTGGATACGAGCTGCCGGCCCGCGTCGTAGGCGATCGGCACACTCAGCGTGCCGAGTAGCGCCGAGAGGGAGCGCAGGCCAACTTCGCTCAGCCCAAAGGGACGCGACCAGAGCCAGGCCAGGACGTAGTAGAGCGGCGGCGACTTCTCCGTGGTCGGCAGCGTGGTCAGCGTGGCGTGCAGACCCTGATGCAGTAGCGCCACGGTGACGCTCTCGTCAATGTCGAAGCTCTGGAGGCGGAGCGTCGAGAAACGCAAGCCAGCCGCCAGCGCCATGAGGCCGATGAGCCAGAGGATCGTCGGGTCTGTCCGGCGTCGGAGCCCAACCGGTAGCCCCGCCCTGGCAGCAAGCGCCGCCTCCGGCGCGACGGACGACACCAGCCCGGCTAGGGGTGTTTGAGCGCTTGGGCGACGCTGCCGAAGCCAAGCTCGACCTCGACCACGCCGCCAGTTGGCGATTCGGACAGGAAGCCGGTGTAGGTAGCTCGGCCCTGGAAGTGGCCCGCGACGACGCAGTAGAGATAAAGAGGGCCAGGTTCGTGACCCTTCTGGCATGTCGCACGGGGATAAGCGCTCCTGACCTGTGCGCTAGTGGAGCCGACGCCGACGCCGCTCTCGGTCTTCTGCCGCTTCGAGCCGGACAGAATCTGGTCTGCGTTGCCGTGGACGAACTTGACGCGCAGCCGGGCGCTTTCCCAGAGCCGTTCGCTACCGCTTAGACTGCCCGCACCACCAAGCGTGCGATCCACCTGGGCCTTGGTTGCGCCGAGCTGCACGCCGCCGACGCTCTGGCCGATGAGGATGCGGGCGTCAGCAGTTGAGGCCGCAGCGGCCAGCGTCAGGACAGCGAGGAGCAGGGCTGATGAGGCTCGCAGCGACTTCGATGGCCAGGTCTGCAAGGACTCCTCCTTAGGGCTCGGACTATTCCTGCTAACCGACTAGCAGAAATACCCTACACGATCGGTGGATAGCCCGAACCGAACGCCAATCCCCACATGCCAAAGAGCGCCTTGCCGCCTTTGCCGAGGACTACTCGAAGCGCGAAACCGCGCTCGAACAGGCCGCCGCTGAGCTGCGCCGTGAGCGGGACGAGGCGATCCGCGCCGCCTACGGCGAAGAACTGCCGATGGCGACGATTGCCCGGATCATGGGCCTCAGCCACCAGCGCGTGTCGCAGATTGTCAGGAGCTAGGGCCTTGGGGGACTCTCGGTCATCGTTGACCATTCCCCCTACACGGGCGTAGGCTTAGGATGGAGCGCGGAGCCGAGAAGCGCCTGGCGTGCAGCTCATTGATGCGCTTCCAGGCTAGGTACGTTTTCGATCGCCTGGTCTCTAGCTCCGTTTTTGCTGGGCGTGAGTCCGTTGTTCGAACTCGCCCTCGGTGCTCGAAGGTGAGTAGCGCCACCCCGGTGCGCCTAAACCGCAAGGATCGCGAAGCCTGGCCCGAGCAGCTTTCGCAGATCGTGGGGATCGGAGGTCGCGACTGCATCGTCCCGTCGGCTTACGCCCGCAGCGATGCACGCGTTGATTGTGCTCGCCCCGGGGGTTGCTCGTCGCAGCCGACCCGCGGCTCGCGCCAATCGTTCGTCCAACGCCTCGATCGAGCATGCCTTGAGTAGGCGGGCAACGCGTGCGTCTTTGGCATCGCCCCGCCACACCTCGGCAAGCGCAACCGCTGGGACCGTCGGTACAAGCCCGCGCGCATATGCCACGGCGAGAATCTCACGCACATGCGCCTCGCCTCGCTCGTAAGCGATCAACGCGCCGGCATCGAGCGTCAGGCCGGCCACTCGGCTGCGACCTGGGCTCGCACGTCAGCAGGCACCTCACCGAAACCCGCCTTGTCCTCAGCCAGCAGTTCCAAGCCGCGAACCACTCTCAGCTCACGCAGGACCGCGGCATTGACGAACGCCGACAGGCTTCCACCAGACCCGGCGATGCGTTGCTCAGCCTCAGTCAGCACCGACTCATCGAATGAAATCGAGCGCTTTTGGCTTGCCATAGCTCAATCCTACCACGGTAGCAATACGATCCAGGAACGGCCTTGCACGGGTCCATATGCTGAAGCTCTTAGACTGGTCAGAAACGGCGCGCCGCACCTGCCAGCTATGATTGAGGTCGATGGCGGGCGGCCCGGTCATGGGAGGGATAATCCATTCCTCTGCTCTCCTCGTCGTGCTGGCGCTGTACTTTCTGCCAAGCATCGTTGCGGTCGCGCGCAAGGTCACGCATCAGGGCAGCGTGATTGTGATCAACGTGTTCCTCGGATGGACCTTCGTCGGATGGGTCGTCGCACTAGCGATGGCTTGTCGGACGAGCCGGGTTCCCGGCACCTGACTGTCGCGAAAGTGCGCTTGCCAAAACGCTCGGCGTGCAGCTCCCTTATCTGGTTCCAAACTGATAGCTGTTTCGAGAGTCGTCCCGTCAACCCCGTTTTCGCCGGGTCGATTGACGTTGTTCGAAATCGACGGACTGGGACATCCCAAGCGCTGGTCATGCTTCGTGCGTGCCCGATCTCATCAATGAGCTGCTTGCGACGGGAGGCGGCTATCGACAAGCTCGGGGCTCGCGCCATCGTTACGCACGATGCACGCCAGATCCCTCGTAACTCCCACGTCCTTGTGCGCAACCCGCGCAGTGCGTCCGCCGGCAAGCGCCGACTGCTAATCGGTCGCACCGATGGCGGCCGAGTCCTGACGCTGGTCATCGAGCAGACGATTGACCCGACAACCTGGCTGATCGTGACGGGATGGGATTCCTCGCCGCGGGAGCGTAGACTCCTTGGGAGCTGAACATGGTGCACGATCCTTGGACAGATCCTGATCCCGGTCCGGGCGATTTCGACTCCGACCTGACGGCGGTCGATCCTCGATACGTCGAGGCGCATGTCGGAAACCCCGACGCCAAACTCACGATCGTCGTCGGTGTCGAGGACGAGGACGCCGAGCGGTTGCAGCAGCTCGCAGCGCGTCGTCACCAGCGGCCTGCCGAAGTAGTCGCAGACCTGCTTCGCAGCGCCTGACTTCGAGCCTACAAATATCGACGCGCCAAGGCTGTTTGACACCGGCGATCGTGGGTCCCTAGTGGGAAATTTGTCCGAAACGCTCCTCATGCAGCCGCCGGATCAAGGGCCACGGAGATTTCGAGGACTTTCCCGCCATCCCCGCCATTTGCGTCGTTTTCAAACCGCAGCCCCGAAACCGGGGCTGCGGTCGTCTTGGGGCCGGGCTCCGCGTTCTTGGGCCTGCTGGGCGGCTTCCTGGGCCAGTCGACGGGCCAGCGGGACTGGCTCGACCCCTTAGATTCGGTCCACCTGGGTCAGATCAAGCTGTCCGTCAAACGGTATCCACTCCACCCTCGGCCAGGCGGGCACTGAGATATACGGGTGGGGTGGCCTTCTCTTGAAGTTAGTCTCGCGGTTCGTTGGCAGGACCAACGGCCGTCGTAAAGTAGGCATATGGCGCTTCAACGGATGGACAATGTAGGCATCGTCGTCGACGATCTGCCGGCGACGATTGAGTTCTTTCGCGAGCTCGGCCTTGAGCTGGAAGGCCAAGCCACGATTGAAGGAGAGTGGGCAGGGCGCGTCACTGGACTGGGCGATCAGCGCGTCGAGATGGCCATGATGCGCACGCCTGACGGCCACAGTCGGCTCGAGCTCTCGCGATTTCTCACGCCGACGCCGGTCGCTGATCACCGGAACGCTCCGGTGAACGCTCTTGGCTACCTACGCGTCATGTTCGCCGTGGACGAAATCGACGATACGCTCGCCCGGCTCCGCAGGCACGGAGCGGAGCTCATCAGCAGCGAAGTCGTCCAATACGAAGACGTGTATCGGCTCTGCTACATCCGGGGTCCCGGGGGACTTCTCATCGGGCTTGCCGAAGAACTCGGCTGAGCGCCGGGCAGTGCTCTAGCCAGCCGCACATTGCCGCTTGGGCGACGTGCTCCTCCCGGTCCGTGAGCTACCCCGTGGCAGCCAGGGACTTCATATAGTCCTCGGACTGCTCGTGAGGGATCTGTTCCACTTTGATCACGCGCGACCCGTTTGATCCGTGGACCACGATCGACTCGCGATATTCCCCCGGGAAGGATCTGTGCACACTGTACGGTGTCTTGCCCTCGCCGATCGGCCCGGTCCAACCCATCACGTCGACCTTCAGGCCGCAGACAAAATGCGGGTCGCGCACGAGCTGGATTCCGTAAGTGAAGTTCGGGGCCTCGCCCGACACCTCGACGGAGAAGAAGCCCGGGCCGCCGACTCCCGTCCAGACGTATGTCGCTTTAGCCTCGTCGAACGGCTCATAACCATAGAAGCCCATAACCATCCTCGCTCTCTGTTAGCGGGGCGCCGTTAGCCATCGAACGAGCCACCCCTGATGCCAGCCAGATGCCGACCTCGATCAACTCGAACGCACCGTCATGGCTAGATTCGAGTAATCGGTATCGTAGCGACTTACGGAAGTGGAGGCGCTGCGGAAATCGACGATGCGCTCGACGGCAGGGTTATCAAGTTTGCAGAGAGGGACGACTGGTTGATTGAGAGGGCGCGAGAGGGTCGCGTACCGCCGCCGCGTGATTCCGGGCAGGGTTCGGACGCTGCCGCTTGTGCGACGCGCGGCGCGGGCTGAGAGTTGATTAATGCAGGGCTCTGGGGGCACTGCGGCGTGCAGGTGCGCCCGTGAGGGACGGCCTTGACGCGCCATCGGGCTGGGGGGCCTCGTGCCGGGCGGACGCGCATGCGGGCTCGGCGTGTTGGCGGGAGCTGAGGAACGCTCGCACTACGGACGGGTCGAACTGGCTGCCAGCGCCGCGTTCGATCTCGGCGATCGCGTCCGCCACGGGCCACGCGCTCTTGTACGGCCGGTCGTGGGTCAACGCGTCGAAGACGTCGGCGACGGACACGACGCGCCCGACGAGCGGAATGTCCTCGCCGACGACGCCGCGCGGGTAGCCGGTGCCGTCCCAGCGCTCGTGATGGCTTTCGGCGATCAGGGTACCCATCTGCAGGATCGGCGAACCGCTCCCGGTGAGCAACTTGGCGCCCAGGGCGGTGTGGGTCTTCATTACCTCGAGCTCCTCGTCGGTGAGCTTCCCTGGCTTGCGCAGGATGCTGTCCGGGATCGCGATCTTGCCGACATCGTGCAGCGGGGCGGCGAGGCGGAGAAGCTCGATCTCCTTGGCCTCAAGGCCAAGCTCGGTCGCGATCAGCGCGCAGGTCTCGCCCACGCGCTCGGTGTGCTCAAACGTGTCGTCGTCGCGGTACTCGGCCGCGAGCGCCAGTCGTTTGAGGGTTTTCGCGCGGGCGTCCTCGAGCTCTCTCGTGCGGTGCGAGACTTCCCGCTCGAGGATCGCGGCATGATCGGCAACCTGGCGCTCGGCCTCCACCAGGCTCGTGACGTCTCGCGCTACGGCGTTGATGAGCTGGTCGTCCAGCGAGACGTGAGCCGTCCATTCAAGCCAGCGATAGCCGCCCTCTGAGGTTCGATAGCGGTTTCTGAAGCCCGTCGCGTCGCGGCGCCCGCCAGACACGATTGCGTGCTCGGCCAAGGTCGCTGCCCGATCCTCGGGATGGACGAGGTCGATGAACGGCTCCGAGCAGAGCATCTCGGTCGTATATCCGAGCGTGTGCTCCCAGGCCTTGTTGACTCGGACGAAACGGCCGTCCAGATCCACCGTCGCCAGCAGGTCGAGCGAGCCGTCGAAGTAGTGCGTAAGCGCCCTCTCGAGCTTGCGCCGATGCTGGACGAAGCCGCCGACGAGCGCCGCCAGGAAGACCGCGGCCACACCCCAGCTCAGATACGAGATCACGCCCATCGCGGGATCGTTGTCTTCGATGCCCCACACGACGATCAGCGCGACTGCGGCGGTCGCGCCCGCGAGCCCGCCCCGTATACCGAATCGCAGCGCCAGCATCACGATCGGGAACGACAGCAGGATGTCAGGGGCGTCTACCGCGCTCCCGCCCTGAGCGAGCCGGAATGCGTAGGCCCCGACGAACAACGCGACCGCCGTGAGGATCGTGGCGGCGCCCCGGAGCCTCGGCGGGTGGAAAAAGGCGGGTGGCTGAGCGATCCGAGGAGAGACTCCCATGCTTCCAACATCGTCACGCCGTCCACATTGCTGAATTATGGCGATGGACGAATGGCGGACTGCGCTGTGTAGACATACACCTTCGGATGTGTATCGTCTAGTGTATGCGAACAAACATTGAGATCGATGACCGTGTGCTCCACGAAGCCCAGGAGTTGATCGGCGCTCGGACGAAGCGAGAAGCGGTCGACGTGGCGTTGCGTGAGTTGGTTGCTCGCCATCGACGTATCGGTGTGCTCGATCTGCGGGGGCGTGTCCGGTGGGAGGGCGACCTTGACGAGAGTCGCCGCGGGCGCTCGTGATCGTCGTCGACACGAGCGTTTGGATCGACGTTCTGAACGAGCGGGGCTCGCCGCAGGCGCGACGTTGCGTAGAGCTAATCGAGGACGGGGAGCCGGTCGCGCTCACCGACATCGTGTTCACCGAGATCCTCCAGGGCTTTCGCTCTGACCGAGAAGCGCGCCTCGTTGAGCGTCACCTGAAGGCATTTCCGGTGTTGCGTCTCAATGGCCTGGATGACTTCGCTCTGGCGGCGGAGATGTACCGTCGTGCCCGTCGCGCGGGTGTCACGATCCGCAAGACGCTGGATTGTCTGATCGCCGCGCCCTGCGTGCGCACTGGAGCGCCCATCTTGCACTCCGATGCCGACTTCGACCGGCTCGCAGAGTGCACGCCGCTACGACTCTATTCCTAGCGATCATCCGCGAAACGCATCGCATGCAACGCGTGGATGCGCTCCCAAGCGGGGTCATGTTTCGAGAGTCGTCCCGTTAGCCCCGTCTTGCTCGGCCGAAGTGTCGCTGCTGATCGATCATGGAAGGTCGAGCACAAGCTGGAGCGCCTCCTCGAGCGAGCGCTGCTCATCAACTGTCAGGTGCCCGATGCGCTTGCCGAGAGCGCGGGCGTCAACAGCACCAATCATCTCGCAGAGAACCTGCGTTGCGTGGCCGTCCAGCGTGATCTCCGGGTGGAAGCTGGCCGGGAATGCCGAGCGCGATGTGGGGCATATGACGACGGTCGATAGCGCGAGGAGATCGTCGCTCTGGACGATCACCGCGTAGCGACGGCCTTGTTGGACATGGCCACGCTTGCGAGGGAGCGTGATCGCGTGGATGTCACCACGAACCACGCAGCTCCTCCATCAGGCCCGCGACATCTCGCGCTTCGCTCACGTATCCGTCGTCTTCCATGAGTGCCCTTGCCTCGGCAGCAAGGCCAGTGCGGCGGCGCTCTCGTGCAGCCGCCTCGGCGATTGCCTGGCGAGCGGCCTCCGCACGACTCACGCCACGTCGGCGAGCGAGATCCTCAAGCGCTTCGATTCCGTCGCGGCCAAGCCTCAGTGAGAGCGGATGCGGGACGGTAGTCATCTAATTTGGAGTGTAGCGCGAATCGAACTACAGGGGCCCGAACCAAGGCAGCCACGCGCAGAACCAGCACCCGACCCGCCATGCGAGATCGAGGATCTTCGGATGAATTCGAACATCCGGCCCAAGTGAGGTCGAAACGCCCGCAGCCGGGCCTATTCTCCTGACATGGCGACAGAGTCCGTCATCGCTCACGTCGAATCGCATCCGGGATCACGTTGGCGTGGACGCAAACGCGTGCTGATCGGGCTCTTGGCCGGCGTTATGTCGGTGCTAGTCGCGCTTGCGGCCGTCGTGCTCGTTTGGTCGGGCGTTTCGCTGACGAGCGATGCGACGGCGCTCGCCCACGTATCGGTGCAGCCATTCGGCGGCAGCATCGAGCACGTCGAAGCGCTCGGCCCCGGCGGACGGCGCATCCCGATCGCTGCCGAGGGCGGAAGGCTGACGCCACTGCGGCGGCTGAAGCCGGGCGAGCAGGTGTCGGTCGCCGTGCAGGTCCGCCGTCCAGGATGGCTCAGCTGGGCGCTGGGCAGCGAGCGCACGGAGCATCTGACGCTGCGCGCGCCGGTGGCGCATGTGAAGCAGCGCTGGCTGACGGTGCACCCGGGCGCGGCCGTGCGGGTCGACTTCGACCAGCCGGTGAACGCGGTCGCTCGGGGAACGGCCAAGCTCTCGAGGGCGCATCCGCTGGCGCGCGCGCAAAGCACGATCTCGCTCGGACGCCAGCCCCTCACAGGAGCCGTGCAGCTCGCGGTGGCAGCCCGCTCGTGGGAGACGGTCGGCGCGCCGACGCAGGTCAGCTGGTTCCCGCCGTCACACTCGCCCGTGATGGTCACGCTGCCGGCGGCCGGCGCGAACGTGGGACCGGCGACGAAGCTCTACCTGACGTTCTCAAAGCCAGTCGACGACGTGCTCGGCCGCAGGCGCCCGCAGCTCTCACCGGCGACCCCCGGGCACTGGCGTAAGGCCAACAGCCACGCGCTCGTGTTCGTGCCGTCCGGGATGGGCGCCGCGTTCGGCTCGCACCTGCGCGTGCAGCTGCCACGCCCGGTCTCGGTCACGTCCGGCGCTGGCCCAACGGCGACGGGCGCCTCAGGCGCTTCGGGCTCAGGCGCTTCGGGCGCGATTGGCCTGGGCTCGAGCGCAGGGGGCGGCCTGCGGCGGACGAGCCAGGTCGAATGGACGGTGCCGCCGGGCTCGACGTTGCGCCTACAGCAGTTGCTCGCCCAGGCCGGCTACCTGCCGCTGAGGTGGCACGCCTCGGGCAGCGACGTCCCCCGCACGCTGAGTGCGGAGGCGCAGGCGGCCACGGACGCCCCCGACGGCGACTTCAGCTGGCGCTACGGCAACACGCCGCATCAGCTGCAGGCGCTGTGGAGCGCAGGCCACGAAAACACGATCACGCGTGGCGCGCTGATGAAGTTCGAGAACGAAAACGGCTTGACGGTCGACGGCCTGCCGGGGGCGGCAGTGTGGCGCAAGCTGATCGAGAACGCGATCGCCGGCAAGCGCCTGACGAGCGGCTACAGCTACGTCTACGTGCACCGCGAAGTACCCGAGACGCTGACGCTCTGGCACAACGGCCGCACAATCCTGAACGCGCCGGCCAACACAGGGATTTCGGCCGCCGAAACCGAAGCGGGCACCTTCCCGGTGTTCGAGCATCTCCCGGAAACGACGATGAGCGGCACCAACCCGGACGGCTCGCACTACGAAGACCCGGGCATCAAATGGGTCAGCTACTTCAACGGCGGCGACGCGCTGCACAACTTCGATCGCGCCTCGTTCGGCACGCCGCAGAGCCTCGGCTGCGTCGAGCTTCCGCTTGCGGCCTCGGCCGAGCTCTATCCGTATACGCCGATCGGTACGCTCGTGACAATCGAAAGCTAGGGGGTCGTCGATGGGCTTCAAGCTGAAGCACCGCGCGGAATGCGAGACGGTGGGCAACTGGCAGCTCGTGCGCCGCACGCTCGAGCTCGGCTCATTCGGGATCAACATCGTGCAGATCCCGCCGGGCGAGCAGATCCCGGAGCACGACGAGCTCGACCGCGGCCAGGAGGAGATCTTCTACGTGCTCAGCGGTCAGCCGACGCTGGTGATCGACGGCGAGGACCACGTGGTGCCGGCGGGGACGTTCGCGCGCCTGGACCCGGAGCACAAGCGCACGGTGCGAAACGACGCCGAGGACGAGGCGGACGTGATGATCGTCTCGGCGCCGCGCACGAGTGGCTACGAGCCGATGGGGTGGGCGTGATGGAGGCCGGCGTGAGCGTAAGTCGGGGCATGGAGCAGCTGCGCGAGACGATCGACGCCTACAACGACGCGTGGAACGCCCACGACGTCGAGCTGCTCGGTTCGATGCACGCGCCCGACATGGTCTTCGAGAACCACACCGCGGGCGAGCGCGCGCAGGGCGCCGAGGCGCTCAGCCACATCGCGGGCATCTTCGCTTCGTCGCCTGACATCGAGTTCAAGACGCGCAGGCTGTACGTGCGCGAGGATCTCGTCGTGCAGGAGTGGACGGCGAGCGCGACGCACGTCAAGCAGCTGAGCCGCGGTGAGATCGTGGCCGAGCCGTCGGGCAGGCGGATCGAATGGGCCGGCATGGACGTGATCCCCTTCGAACAGGGCAAGGTCAAGCGCAAGGACGTCTACTCGGACTCGGTCTCGATCCTGCGCCAGGTCGGCCTGCTCTAAGCGGGAGGTCAGGAAGAGGGCCGAGCGGTGGCGGCAGACCTGCCGGCGCGCAGCGACACGGCTGTGCCGATCGAGAGTACGAGCAGCACTGCGGCGAGGCTGGCGAGCGGGCCGACCTCGACGGCCTCGGCGGCGAGCAGCTTGACGCCGACGAGCAGCAGCAGCACGGCGATCGTCTGATCCATGTAGAGCAGGCGCCGGCGCGCGATCGCGACGAGCTCGAACAGCGCGCGCAGGCCGAGCAGGGCGAGCAGGTTGGCCGTCAGCAGCAGCACGGCGTCGCTGCTGATCGCGAGCGCCGCAGGGATCGAGTCGACGGCGAAGGCGAGGTCGGCGAAGACGATCGCGATCAGGCAGAGCAGCATCGGCGTGACTTCGCGGCGGCCATCGCGCACGACGAGCCAGCGTCGCGGCACGTGCTCTGCGACGGGCAGGCGACGCTGCAGGTAGCCGACGATGCGGCTCGGACCGGGCGCCTTTTGCTTGGGACGCGCCGTCTGCCATGCGAGCACGAGCAGCAGCCCCCCGAGCACGTAGCTGACGACGTGCGAGGCGTTGAAGATCGCGACGCCGAGCAGGATCGCGGGCACGCGCAGGGCGAAGGCGGAGAGGGCGCCGAAGGAGACGAGCCGCTCGCGCTCGGAGTGCGGCACCTCGAAGGTCGCGATCAGCACGGCGAAGACGAACACATTGTCGAGCGAGAGCGCGCGCTCGATCAGGTAGACGGCGGCGTACGAGCCGGCTGCGTGCGGGCTGTCGAAAAGCCCGAACCAGAGCGTGGGGAGCAGCCCGAGCGTGAGCCACGCGAGGCTCCACAGCACGGCTCGATGAGCGCTGCCGGCGGGAGCGCGGTGCTCCTGCCAGAAGGCGCATGCGACGAGCACGACCTGCCCGCCGAGGGCGACGTAGAGCATCCAACCCACTCTAGATCGCGCGGTCTCGCCGCGTGTTACTGTCGCCGCGAGGGTGGCGAGGCAGGCGAGGGAGGGGAGCGAGGATGCACACGCCTACGTTGTTGCGCGATCGGTCGCGGCCTGCGCAGATCGTGCTCGGTGGCGTCGTACCGTTCGTATTCGGCGCGGTAGGCGGCGTCGTGCTGGGAGTCTCGACAGGGATCTACTGGGCGCTCGCCGTGCCGGCGGCCGTCGGGGGCGTGCTCGCCGGCTTCGAGCATCGGGATGGCTGGGGCGGGGCCGATCGCGGCCTCGTCGGGGGCGCGCTGTTCGGGCTGGGCGTCCTCTTGGCGCACTGGATCGCGGGCACGCACGCGAAGGTCTCACTCGGCAGCTTCCCACCGCTTCTGATCGTGATCGACGCGATCGCGGGCATGTTCCTCGGCGCGCTCGGCGGTCGCGTGGCGCGCGGAATGCGCCGGCGCGAGCACGAACATGAGCAGGCGGTCGTAAAAGCCGCGTAGCTGGCGGCCGACTAAACTGGGCGGCTCTGCGCCCGTAGCTCAGCTGGATAGAGCGTCGGTCTACGGAACCGAAGGTCAGAGGTTCGAATCCTCTCGGGCGCGCTCGCTCTCGCCGGACACGGCAAGGTGTCGCACGAGCGTGCGTCCCGCTCGTGCGTTGGTGGTTCAAGGGGCGCCGGCTCTTGTTGGCGCCAAACTCGGCTGACGGCCATATCATGGGCAGCGGCGGTAGCGCGGGGATGGCAGCTACCTCGGCACGGAGACGCGGCAAAGAGGATCGAAGGTGGGATGGTCGGCAGCGGCAGCGGCAGCAGTATGAGGCGTATCGGCAGGTACGGCACGGCGATGGGCGCCGTGCTCGTAACGCTTGCCCTGGGCACCGCTGTCGCGCACGCTGAACCGCCGGCCGTGACGCTCACAACCCCGAGCCCGGGGACGGTGATCGTGGAAAGCTCGACTACGTTCGCCGGCAGCACGAACGACCCGTTCGACTCGGTGACCGTCGACGTGTACCAGGGCAGCGGCAAAGGCGTGACGCCGGTGCGCGAAGAATCAGCCACGCCGTCGGGCGGCGCCTGGAGCGTGCAGGCAGTACCGCCCCTGCCCGACGGGACGTACACGGCCGTCGCCCAGCAGGGGACCGTCGAAGTCGGCTCCAGCGCCGAAGTCACGTTCACGGTCGACACGACGCCGCCCACCCTGACGCTCAATCCGATCTCATCAGTGATCGCCACGGCCACCCCCTCCTTCGGCGGGACCGGCGGGCAGGAAGCGGGCGACGGCCCGGTGCACGTGTTCCTCGACGGCAGTCCCGCCGGCGAAGCCGCGGTGAGCGCGGAAAGCTGGACGCTGACTTCGGCACATCTGAGCGACGGCATCCACACCGTACGCGCCGAACAGTCAGACGAAGCGGGCAACACCAGCAAAACCGGAACAGCTTCCTTCAGAGTCGACACGACCGCCCCCGCGCCGACCGTCACCGGCCCGAAAGCCGGCGAAATGCTCAAATCGTCGCTCGTGGAATTCCACGGTGGCGCCGGCAGCGCGACGGGCGACGGCGCAGAAGTCACCGTCGAAGTCTTCAAAGGCGAATCGACGGCCGCCGAAAACCTCGAGCAGAGCTTCACGGTGACGCGCAGCGGCTCGAGCTGGAGCAGTCAGAGGAGTCTGTCCGATGGGACACACACGGTGCGGGTCAAGCAGTCCGACTCGGTCGGCAACACGGGCGCCAGCGCTGCCGTGAGCTTTGCCATCGACACCGTCGCGCCCACCCTGACGCTCAATCCGATCCCATCCGTGATCGCCACGGCCACCCCCTCCTTCGGCGGGACCGGCGGGCAGGAAGCGGGCGACGGCCCGGTGCACGTGTTCGTCGACGGCAATCCCGCCGGCGAAGCCGCGGTGAGCGGCGGCAACTGGACGCTCGCCTCGTCGCATCTCGGCGACGGCACTCACACGGTGCGCGCCGAACAATCCGATCAGGCGGGCAATGTGAGCAAAACGGGCACGGTGTCTTTCCGGGTGGACACGACCGCCCCCGCGCCGACCATCACCGGCCCGAAAGCCGGCGAAAAGCTCAAAACGTCGCTTGTGGAATTCCACGGTGGCGCGGGCAACGCGACGGGCGATGGCGCAGAAGTCACCGTCGAAGTCTTCAAAGGCGAATCGACGGCCGTCGAAGACCTCGATCAGAGCTTCACGGTCGCGCGCAGTGGCTCGAGCTGGAGCAGCGCCGGCAAAGGGCCAAGCCTGTCCGATGGGACGTACACGGTGCGCGTCACGCAGTCCGACTCGGTCGGCAACACAGGCGCGAGCGCTGCCGTGACTTTCGCTGTCGACACGACGCCGCCCGCCCTTACCCTCAATGCTATCCCTCCCGTGATTGCCAGCGCCACCCTCTCCTTCGGCGGGACCGGCGGGCAGGAAGCGGGCGACGGCCCGGTGCACGTGTTCGTCGACGGCAGCCCCGCCGGCGAAGCCACGGTGAGCGGCGGCAGCTGGACGCTGGCCTCGGCGCCGCTCAAAGACGGCACCCACACCGTACGCGCCGAACAGTCAGACGAAGCGGGCAACACCAGCAAAACCGGAACAGCTTCCTTCAGAGTCGACACGACCGCCCCCGCGCCGACCGTCACCGGCCCCAAAGCGGGCGAAATACTCAAGTCCTCGCTCGTCGACTTCCACGGTGGCGCGGGTAACGCGACAGGTGATGGCGCGGAAGTCACCGTCGAAGTCTTCCAAGGCGAATCGACGGCCGCCGAAAACTTCGAACAGAGCTTCACGGTCACGCGCAGCGGCTCGGGCTGGAGCAGCGCCGGCAAAGGGCCACGGCTGTCCAACGGTGAGTACACGGTGCGCGTGAAGCAGTCCGACTCGGTCGGCCACACCGGCGCGAGCCCCCCGGTGAGCTTCGAAGTGGCCAGTCCCGCTCCGAGCGTGACGCTCGACGAACTCCCACGCTTCATCGACTACACGACGCCGAGCTTCCGGGGCGTGGCAGACACCTCCTCCGACGCCAAGCCTGAAGTCACAATGAGGATCTGGCGAGGCACATCTGCCTCGGGCAGCATGGTCGAGTCGACCTCGGGGGCGACCTCCGGCGCTACGTGGTCGCTCGGACCCGTCGGTGCGCTCGCCGACGGAACCTATACGGCCCAGGCCGAACAGCCGGCGCTCGCGAACCCCGCCGGCGTCAGCGAAACGACGACGTTCACGGTCGACACCCAGGCGCCGCACCCGACGCTCTCGGCGCCGGGTGAAAGCACGGGCCTGGAGACCGTCTCCGGAGTGGCCGGGACCGCGACCGGCGACCGCCGCCAGGTGACCGCCGAACTATTCGCCGGCGGCACGACCGAAGGTGGCCCGATCGAGACGATCACGGTGATCGACAACGCGACGACCGGCACGTGGACCGCCACGTTCGCCGGTCTCGCCGCAGGTCAGTACACGGTGATCGCGCAGCAGTCCGACGAAGCCGGCAACGCAGGCTCAAGCGCGCCGCAGATGTTCACGGTCAGCGCTCCGCCCGCCGCTCTCGCACCGGCCGCGCCGACGCCGCCGGTGGCCTCGTTCACCTGGCTTCCGGCGACGCCGACCGTTGGTCAGACCGTCTCGTTCGTGTCCAAATCGACGGACGTTTCGAGCCCGATCACCGCCTTTGGCTGGGACATGGCCGGCAGCGGGCCGTTCGCCGCCGGCGGACCGCTGAGCACGGCGACCTTCGCCACTGCCGGGGCACACACGGTGCGCCTGCAGGTGAGCGACGCCCTCGGACAGTCGAGCAGCGTGGCCGAGACGGTCCAGGTGGCGCCTCGGACGCTGACGCTGATGCAGCCCTTCCCGATCGTGCGGATCGCCGGAGCCGAGACCGCGGGCGGTGCGAGGATCAGGCTGCTCTCCGTGCAGGCGCCGCCGACGGCGAAGGTCGCCGTGACCTGCAAGGGCCGCGGCTGCAAGACGAAGACCGAAAGCCGCGTCGTCACCGCCTCGAGCAAGCGCAAGTCAGGTGCGATCACGCTCGCCTTCCCCCGCTTCCAGCGAGCGCTGGGGGCCGGTGCGGTGCTGCAGATACGCATCACCAAGAGCGGTGAGATAGGTAAGTTCACGAGCTTCACGATCCGGCGCAAGAAGCTGCCGGTGCGCGTCGACGCATGTCTGCGCCCTACGAGCACGAGCCCGAGCTCCTGCCCCAGTCAATGAGCACCCCGCGCAACAGCCTCGAGGTCGTTCGCTACGACTGGTTCGGCGTTCGCATCGGCGGCCCGGGGGCCAGCATGCGCGGGCTCTGGCCGGTGCTGTTCGTGGCGATCCTCGTCGTGTTCGGCTGCTTCTTCGCGGTCGGCCGCCTGTCCGCCGGGGGCGGTTCGCCCAAGCAAGACTCATCGGCGGCGCCCGTCGCGCGCGCCGCCGTGCCGGGCGAGCTGCGCGGAGGCACGCCGATTCCCGCCGAGGTGCCGAGCGCGATCGCCGAGCCGCCGCAGCGGCGCCGCCCCGCCCCGCCGAGGAGCGCTGAAGCTCTGCACGCCACGGCGCCATTCGTCGGGGGCGGCACGACGACGACCACGACGAGTGCCGGCTCGCAGACCGAAACGGCTCCAGCGCAGGAAGCCGTCCCGACGCAAGCCTCGACCGGGTCCTCGGGGAGTGGCACGCGCTCGAGCAGCAACTCCTCCTCGCCCGGCAGCTCCTCCGGCGGCGGATCGGCCGGTACCGGCGCCGGTGCAGGTGCCGGCTCTGGCGGCGGTGGCGCGGGCGGCGGCTCGTTTGACAGCTCGGAATAGGGCTGTGGCCCCTCGCCGGGCCGCCTGGCGACCAATGTTCCCTCACCGTCACGACCGCCCCAGGACCTATCGACCCAGGCCGGTGCTTCCGTTCGGGGTGGTGCCCGTGCTGATCGCGGTCGCGATCGTCGGCTACGTCGTCGGGCACTCGAGCGGAAAAAGCAGCTCGGCGGAAGATCGCGCGGCCAACGGGAGCGGCGTGGCGCTCGGCTATCCGCGCGGGTGGCGCATGGCAAGGATCGCTCCCGGGATCCCGCAGCTTCCTGTCGCCGACGTGGTCGTGATCGCGCCGCGGGGGAAGGCTGAGCATGCCGGGCTGATGCTCGGCATGCTGCCGGCCGGCGAACTCGCGCCGCTGCCCAAGCGCTTCGTCGCCACGCTTGCGCGACTTCCGGTACCGGAAGTCGTCAACCTCGTCGAAACGCAGGCGTACAGGTACCCCCGGCTCACCGTGCCCGGGTACGGCAGGACGCTGACCTTGTTCGTGATCCCCAATCCGGGGCGACGGCCGATGCTGCTCGCCTGCTACGCCTCGCCCGGCCGCTCGTCTCAGATGCGCGCATGCGAACAGTCGGTCGCGACGGTCACGACCGCCGGCGCGCCGCAGGCCCTTCAACTGACCCCCGAACCCGTGTATGCGAGCGCGATCAGCAACGCGATCTCCCCACTCGATCGGCTGCGCGCCTCGCTCAAGCGCGAACTTCAGCCGGACGTCACCGTGGCAAGCGCACGGCGGCTCGCCACGGAGCTGGCCGACGGTTTCGCCGCGGCGACGCAAGCGCTCGATCGACTGTACCCGCCGCCCCCCGTCGAGCCTGCCCACGCGGCCGTGATCGATGCGGTGGGGCGGGCGCACGACGGCTACCTTGCGCTGGCCCGCGCGATCGGCGAACGGGACCCCTCGCGCTACGTGGCCGCGCAGAAGGAGATCGCGCGCGCCGAAGCGGATGTCGACGCGGCGCTTGGGAGCTATGTGCTGCTCGGCTACAGCTCGACGCCGCAGCTGCCCGGCGGCGTTGGCTCGGGCGCGGGCTGACGGGGCCTGTAAGGTCCCGAATAGGCCCCATCGGTGCTGGCTCTACGGCCAATTTACGTAAAAGAGAAATATGGGTTTTGTTGGCCGAAATCGTGGTAGGCTACGCGGTCACGAGTTCCGGGATCGGCTGGTAGGGGGCGACTTACAACCCTCCGAGGGGATGACGGACAGGGCTGAGTCGAACCGGCCCTCAATGAGACGAAAGTGGCGGAAGGGAGACGTAGGAGACATGAGACACATCAGGCTTTTGGGGGTTGCGAGCGCGCTGTGCGCGTTCGCAATCGCCGCCACGCCGGCGCTGGCGCACGAATTCACGGCCAGCAAGACCGGCAGGACGTCGGGCAAAGCCGAATCCGAACAGAAATTCAAATTCGGCCCGTTCAAAATTACGTGCGAAAAGGCCAAAGCGAAAGGCGAACAGGCGGCGGGGTCTTCATCGACGCTGACCGTCGCGGTGCGCTTTGTCAGCTGTACAGATGAAATCAGATTCGGGACCAAGCCGGCCTTCGTGCCGACGCGCTTCCTCACACCTTTGGCGATCGCCTACCACGCCAACGGCTACGTGGAAACGGGTTCTGAAATCGAAGAATTCGAAGGCTCCGCGGTGCTCGCCGGCGGCGAGGCCGAAATCAAAGTCTACACGGGCGTGATCCCGGGAACGCCGAAAGAAAAATCCCACTGCACGATCCTGTGGCCCGAACAGACGATTCCGCTGAAAGCGATCAAAAAACCAGAAGGCGAATACTCGGAGGCGACGTACTCCAACGAAGTGCTGCCGAGGATCGGCAAAAACTTCCCGGACAGCCTCCAGCACTTCGTCAACATCGCCAACTCCTTCAAAGGGATCAAATACGAATTCGAAGGTGAACCCTGCGAAGAATGGGGCAAAGAAGAAGGCTCTGAAGGCGGTGGCGCGACGTACTTCGGCTCCTTCCCCGTGTTCGCAAACGGCGGCAACCTGGAATTCAGCTAGTCAGCCAGTCCGGCGACGGATCGGCTTAGACCGCGAGGGCGAGAGGCGGCGCAAGGAGCGTCCGCCTCTCGCCCTTTGGTCGTTCTACGAGCTCGCTCAGCGCTCGGCGGCGCGCTCGGCCATCGCCTGGAAGGCGGCGAGCGCGGCGGGCGGCTCGTCCTCGCCATCGAGCTCGGCATAGATGTTGGCGACGTTGACGACGAGCCGCTCGTCCTCTTTCCAGTCCGCCCAGCGGTCGAGCGCGAGCGCGCGAGCGGCCTGCGGCGCGCTCATGCCCTCCGCATGGCGCAGCCGCGCCTGCTCGTACAGGTACTCGAAGTAGTCCCGCAGCTCGCGCACCTGCTCGACCGTGCTCAGCGGGCCGTGCCCCGGCACGATCGCCTGCGGGTCGAGCGCGAGGATCCGCTGACAGGCGGCGATCCAGTTCGACACGGGACCGGCCCACGCGATCGGATGCGCGCCGGAGAAGAGGATGTCGCCCGTGAACAGCACGCGCTCGGCCGGAAGGTGCACGAGCGTGTCGCCGCGCGTGTGCGCCGGGCCGACCTCGATCAGGCGTAGCTCACGCTCGCCCACGCGCAGCGTCAGCTCGCCGCTGAACGTCTGCTTCGGCAGCACCGGCTCGATGCCCTCGAACTCGAAGGAACCGAAGCAGCGCAGGAAGAACTCACCGAGCACGCCCATCTGCGGCGCCTGCTGCACGAGCATGGCCATCGCCGCCGGAGGCAGCTCGGCCATCTCCTCGGCCGTGCGCGCCGAGGCCACGATCAGCGCGTCGCCGACGAGCTGATTGCCGTAGCAGTGGTCGCCGTTGGCATGCGTGTTGACGAGCGTGTCGATCCGCGCCGCGCTCGGCACGGCGCGGCGCATGCTCTGCAGCATCTCCTCGGTCAGGCGCAGGTCGAACAGCGTGTCGATCAGCAGCGTGCTCTCGCCGTCGACGACCAGGCCGGCGTTGCTCCAGCCCCAGCCGCCGTCCGGCTGCAGGTAGGCGAACAGGCCGTCGCCGAGCTCGTGCAGGCCCTTCGTGTACGGCGTGGGAGCCATCAGTCCGCAAACGGCGCGATCGCCACGCCGTGGTCGCGCTCGCGCATGCCAAGCTCGTAGACGCCGCCATGTGCGCTGCTGAGCGAGCGGGGTGACCCCCCCGCATCGCCGCCCTCGAGCTCGAGCTCGATGCCGGCGATCGAGCAGTTGACGACGTCGTGGCCGCTCTCGCCGTCGGGGTCGTTGTAGCGCCAGCCGGCCGCCGTCCCCGCCGGCACCGACGCACGCACGTGGAGCGTCAGGCTGCCCTCTCCCGGTAGGCGCAGCGTGCAGCCGTCGGGCCCCTCTTGTACCTGCAGCCCGCGCGCGCCCAGCCCGCCGAGAGCGATCCTCCGCCCGTCGAGCGAGAGCGCTCCGTTGGCCACCCACGGGGTCAGCCGCCCGGCCAGCTCGACGCGCCCGAGCGCCACGTCAAGCCACGCGTCGGGCGCCCCGTCGAAGCCGACCCCGTGCAGCCAGATCCAGCGCTCTGCGTGCTCGGCGCCCCAGTTGTGGCCGATCATCCCGCGCCATCCGTCGAGCTCCACGTCGTCCCTTCCCGCCAGGTGCACTCGTCCCGAGAAGGCCGCGCTCGGCACCGGGCTCGTCAGCTTCGTACGCGGCAGTGGCGCCCGGTAGAGCCACTCGCGCGGCAGGTGGCGCAGTTCAGGCTCGTGCGCGTCGAAGCGCAGCGACCAGTTCGCCTCGCCACATGCCCCGCGCGCTCCGTCCGGCCCGAACGCGGCGCCCTGGCCATCGGCGCTGCCGACTTCGATCCACTCGCCAGGCGGCACGAGCAGCCGCTCGCTCGTCAGCTTGTGCATGAACGGCGCGCCGCGGGCCGCGTCGAACACCGTGCACCAGACCGAACCGTGCGCTCGGCGCCCCGGCGGCTTCTGCACGGTGTGGCGGATCCACACGCCTACCGGCTGCCGCGGCGAGACCGCGCGCAGGTAGAACGACTCGTACATGCCCGAACGCGCCCGAGCTCTGGGGAACATCGCCGCGGTGCTCGCGCTCGTGCTCATCGCGCCACGATCCTAGTCCGCGCGCGATTTCATGGCAGGATCACGCGATGCAACGCGATCCCCTCGTGCGGCTGCCGCCCGCGCTCACACACCCCGGCACGCGCTCGCCGGGCCGTTACGTGCTCGGCATCGACGGCGGCGCGACGAAGACTCTTGCCGCCGTGCTCGACCTCGAGCAGCGCGCCATCCATCTCGCGCACGCCGGCCCGAGCAACGAGGACGCCGTCGGCTCGCGCGCGGCCGTCGCCGCGCTCGTCGACGTCGCCGAGCAGGCGCTCGAGCGCGCCGGGATCGCCGACGCAGATCTCGCCGCCGGCGTGCTCGCCGTCGCCGGCACCGACACCGACGCGATCGTGCGCCAGGTGCGCGCCGCGCGCGGCGAGGGCTGGATCGTCGTCAACGACGTCGTCGGCGCATGGGCCGCCGCCACCGCTGCCGAGCCCGGCATCGGCGCGATCTCCGGCACCGGCTCGAACGTGTTCGGCGTCGGTCCCGACGGCCGCGCGTGGCGCGTGGGTGGATGGGGACATCTGCTCGGCGACGAGGGCAGCGGCTACTGGCTCGGCGTCGAGTCGATCCGCGCCGCGCTGCGCGACCACGACGGTACTGGGCCGCAGACCGCCCTGAGCGCCGCCGCCGTCGAGTTCTTCGCTGCGCCCAGCGTCGAGGCCGTCGCCTCGCTCGTCTACTCCAAGCCGCTGAGCAAGAGCGAGATCGCCGCCTTCACCGTCGAAACCTGCAGGCTCGCAGAGCAGGGCGACACAGTCGCACGCGAGCTCTACCGGCGAGGCGCCGAGCTACTCGCCGAGCAGATCGCTGTCGCCGTCCGCGAGACCGGCCTCGCGCAGGCCGACTCCTTTCCGCTCGGGCTGATCGGCAGTGTGTTCAAGGCCGGCGCCCTGTTCGCCGGGCCGCTCGTCGCCGCCGTGCACGAATCGACGCCCGGCGCGCAGATCTCGGTCGTCGAGATGGCGCCCGTCGGCGGCAGTCTGCAGCTAGCCCTGCGCGCCTGCGGCTGCACCGACGCGCTCGCCGCCGAGGAGCTACGCGGTCTGCTCGAGGAGGCGCTAGCGCACGTGCCCTGAGCGCCGGCTCAGCCGGAGGCGCCCATGCGCGCCTCGATCGCAGCGAGGTCGCCGACCGCGTCGGGGCCGTGGCCCGACAGGCGCACGGCGGCCGCAGCATTGGCGAAGACCGTCGCCGAGCGCGCGTCCTCGCCGTCGGCCAGGGCGATGAAGAAGGCCGCCGCGAACACGTCGCCGGCGCCCATGTCGTCGAGCAGCCGCTGTACGGGCGGCACCTCGAGCATCAGCGGGTCGCGATCCACCACGAGCAGCTCCGTGGACTCTGCCTCGTCGGTCACGGCGACCACCGCGCCGCCGTCGAGCAGGGCCGTGCAGAAGGGGCGCTCGGTGGCGCTCAGCACGGCCGCATCCAGGCGCTCGGGCAGCTGCGACGGCTCCAGCGCGCGCAGCACGACGGCATCCTGCGGCGAGGACCACGTGCGCAAGAGGCCCTGCGGGGTGAGCCCGACGAATGTTGCCTCGCCGCGCCACGTGGACGGGGTCTCGCGTGCCACCGGCGCGAGATGCAGCACGGCCGTGTCCACGTGCACCTCCGGCGCGATCGTGCCCGCCCACGCAAGCACGCGCTGGGCGCGCTCGCGGCCTTTGCCGCTCGTCTGCAGCGACGTCGTGCACGGCGCCGCCTGCAGCTGCAACTCGAGCTCGCCGTCGTATGGCGCCAGCAGCTCTTCGATCTCGCCGGCGACTCCACGCGTGACGATCTGCACGCGCCTGCCCAGGCGCGATGCCTGCAGGGCGCTATAGAACGCGCTGCCGCCGGGACGGCGGGTTCCGTCGGCCATCACGTCCACCGTGACGTGGCCGACTGTCGTGTAATCGAAGCGCACCCCGACCTGCGTATACCAAATCGAATGACCGCCTCGTCTGTTCTCGCTGCTATCCCGATGAGAAGTTCCACCGCGCAAACCAGCTGTCGGCTCGCCGCCCCCTGCCTGGCGCTGTCGGCGCTCGCCGCGCTCGCCGTCGGCGCGCTCGCCACGCCGGCACACGCCGCCGCGCAGCCCTCCGCCAAGCGCACGGCTGGGCTCGGCGCGGGGGCTGCGCAGCGTCGCTCGGCCTCGCTCTACCCCTCCGGCGTATCGCGCCCGCGCGATCACGGCGGCTCGGCTCGGCGAGCCCGCAGCGCCGCCGCCAAGAAGCCCGCCAAGAAGCCGAGCAAGCCAAAGCTGACAGGCAACCCCGCACGCGCGCTGCTCGCCTTCGAAGCGATGCAGCGCTACTACTACGTGCGTGGCTCCGGTCTGTACGCCGGCGAACCCTTCTCTTACCTGTGGCCCTTCTCGCAGGCGCTCGCAGCGACCGTCAGCATGGCCAACGTGCCCGGGCTGCCCGTCTCGCTTTCCGGCGAACTGCACGCGCGGTTGATCGGGCTGCGCACGTATCTCGACCAGGACAACTCGGGGGCACCAGAAGGTGTGTACACGAGCGCGCTGGCAGCCTTCGACGGCACCGTCGCGCCGCCCGTCGGACCAGGCGGTGCCAAGTACTACGACGACAACGACTGGATCGGCATCGAGCTGGCCCGCCACTACAAAAAGACCCGCAACGCCGGCGCGCTCGGCTACGCCGAGGGGATCATGGCCTTCGAGATGGCCGGCTACTCGACCGACCCGACGCTCGCCTGCCCCGGCGGAATCCCCTTCTCCAACGGCGCTGAAAACACCGATCGCAACACGATCACGACCGCCCCCGCCGCCGAGCTCGGCGTGCAGCTGTACAAGATCACCGGCAACGTGCAGTACCTGCAGTTCGCCGAAACCGCCTACAACTGGGTGCGCTCCTGCCTGTTGCAGGCGAACAACCTCTACGCCGACCACATCCGCCCGCATGGGGTCATCGACAGCACCTTCTGGAGCTACAACCAGGGCGTGATGATCGGCGCCGGAACCTTGCTCTACCAGGCGACCGGCAACAGCGCCTACCTCTTCCAGGCGCGCCAGACCGCGCAGGCCGCGCGCGCCTACTTCACGCCCCAGCGCCTCGGCGAAGAGAACCCCTTCTTCCCGTCCGTCTACTTCCGCAACCTGCTCTACATGGACTCCGTCACGCACGATCCCCCCGGAGCGAAGATCGCGCAGGCCTACGTCGACTACGCCTGGCAGCACCTGCGTCTCAGCAACAACCTGTTCGTCGCCGGCTCGCCTGCCTCCGCGCAGCTGCTCTATCAGGCGGCCATCGTGCAGATCTACGCGCTGCTCTGCACCTCGCCGAGCACCTACTTCTGAGTCGCGCCGAGCGGTCGCAGTGCGTGTGCGTGGGCGCGTGCTTGGGGGCGCGGGTCCAGGGCCGGGCTCACACGCTAGGCTGCCTTCGATGGCCGACGCCACCAACATGATCACCGCCGAGGGGCTGGCCGAGCTGAAGTCCGAGCTCGACGCGCTCGAGGGCGAGGGTCGCCGCGAGATCGCCGAGCGCATCAAAACGGCGCGCGAGTGGGGCGACTTGAAGGAGAACAGCGAGTACCACGACGCCAAGAACGATCAGGCCCACCTCGAGACGAAGATCGCCAGGCTGCGCGAGCGGATCAGCGCCGCCACCGTCGTCGAGGCCGCGCCCGCCGGCGCCGGCGGCGCCGTCAGCTTCGGCTCCTCCGTGCACGTGCGCGATCAGAACGGCGTCGAGCAGACCTGGAAGATCGTCAGCTCACACGACGCCAGCCCCGCCGAGGGTCGGCTCTCGGCCGAATCGCCCGTCGCCGCCGCCCTGCTTGGACGCAGCGCCGGCGAGAAGACCTCCGTCGCGCTGCCTAAAGGCTCGCGCGAGCTGACCATCCTCAGCGTCGACTGATGCGCCGCACAAAGAGCGCCGGCTTGCGGGCGTAGAGCCGCTCGCCCTCGCGCAGAGCTCGCTTGCGCAGCTTCTTGCGGCGCCTCGCGATCAGTCGCAGCAGCAGCTTGCGCGCGCGCCGTCCCGGGGCGCCCGAGGAGCGCCCCGCCTTCGCCTCGCGCCGTACCCGCTGCGCAAGCACCGCCAGGTCGTGCTCCTCGCCGAGCAGTTCGCCGAGGTCGTCTGCGCGCTTGGCCAGCTTGCGCGCGCCGAGCATTTCCGCTACGTAGCGCAGGTCCTTGACGCGTTTGCGCCATTCGTGCAGCGTGCGCGTTCGACGAGCCTCGCCCTTCGCCTGCGCCGCGCGGCGCAGGCGCCTGCGCCCCTTGCCGTACAGGCGCTCGAGCGCCGGTTCGACCGCTTCGATCCCGCCCCGCTCGGCCAGCTCCCACTCGCCCACACGCACGCGCATCGCGCGCAGCTCGGCCAGCGCTCCCGCGTGCGTCGCGCTGTGCGCCAGCGCCAGCGCCAGCTCCGCCGCGCCGTCGCGCTCGCGCTGTAGGCGCGTGCGCAGCCGCAGCACGCCGCGGCGGCCAGCCAGCTTGCCCGGATGGCGCGCGATCAGATCCTCCAGCGTGCTCAGCAGCACCGCCGCGTCGCGGGCGCGCGCCAGGCGCCGTCCCGTCTCGCGCAGCAGCTCGCTCTCACGCTCGCACGTTTGCTCGCCCAACTCGTCTCGCAGCAGCTGCAGCAGCGCCCGCAGGCGCTTGAGCGCCTTGCGCGCCTCGTGCACGCGCTCCTCCGGCGAGGACTTCGCCCCGCCGCCCGCCAGCGCGTCGATCGCGATGTCCAGCTGCCCCAGCGCCATCCGCTGCCGGCCACGTCCCAGGGGCTCCTCCGCGAGCGGCGCGAAACGGCGTCGCAGCCGGTGCTGCTTGCGTAGCGCGCGCCGCTCGCGCTCGGCCCGTGCAAGCGCCACGCCCACGCCCAGCGCCACCGTCGCCGCCACCGTTGCCGCCAGTGGCGCCACAATGGACCCATGCCCGGCCTTCCGCGCGCCCCATGGTGGACGGTGCGCCCTGCGGCGAATCGCAAGCCTGCGACGTATCGCTGTCCGCTCTGTGGTCATCATCTGCCCGCGCTCAGCGAGCATATGCTGATCGCGCCCGAAGGCGACACCCGCCGGCGCCGCCATGCGCACACCGGCTGCGTGCTGGCTGCGCGCAAGCGCGGGGCGCTGCCGTTGCGCGAGGAGTGGCAGCGCACGCAGCCGCGCCCGCCGTCGCTGTGGCGGCGGCTGCTGGGGCGCCGCCCCTGAGCTGCCCGTTCAGGAGCGAGGCGCCTGGTGGTACACGTGCTCCGGCCCGAGGCGGATGATCACGCGCTGTTCGCCGCTTGTTCGCTCCTCACCATAGGACGACCGCGGTCCGCTTCCAGGCCTGCGTCGCTACTGCCGGCTGAGACCCGTGTTCGACGCCGCCGGTGGGATCTTCTGCAACGCCACCAGCTTGCCGTTGTTCAGCTGGAACGTCACGTGCGCTTCGCCGGCGCTTGGGCTGGCCAGCGGATCGCCCTTGCGATACAGCGGGTAGCCCAGCGTGACTTCCGTGTCCGCCTGGCCGAGCAGCTTAACCGTCGCGCTCGGCAGCTTCGTGTCCGTTCCCAGGTAGCGCCCGTCGACGAAGAAGAACGCCTGTTGGCCATAGCCGTCCGCCGATCCCGTGCGCGCGCCCACCAGCACCCGCAGGGTCTGGTCTGAGTGGTACTGCGACGTGTCGTTCGGCGTGTAGCCGTGCGCGCGCACCACCGCCGCTGCGCCACTCGTCCCTTCCGCCTTCGTTTCGCCCTGCGTGAATGCCGGCTCCGGCGCCGAGCGCGTCGTCGTCGGGCCCGTCGACGTGCTCGTCGAGCCCGTCTGTGTCTGCGCCGGGGTCGTCTGCGTGCCCGTCGTCTGCGTGCTCGTCGACTGTGCCGTCGAGGACGTCGTCGGCGTCAGCGGCGCGCTCGACACCGTCACCGTCTTCGCGCCGCCGCCGCATGCGGCCAGCAGCAGCGCCGCGCCCAGCGCGGCTGTCGTGACGGCGATCGCGCGAATGCGACGCATCTGGCCATCCTATTCGCCGCCCGCCCTGGCCCTCCACTGGCGCGCGCGGGCTCGCCGTGGTAGGAAGGGACGCGTGAATGCTCCCGTCAAGCCCGTGCGCAGGCGTGTGCCGGCCGCCGAGCGCCGTGAGGAGCTGATCGCAGCAGCCGTGCACGAGTTCGCTCACGGCGGGTTGCACGGCACGCCCGTCGAGCGGATCGCACGCCGCGTCGGCGTCGCCCAGCCGTACGTCTTCAGCCTCTTTCCCAGCAAGCGCGAGCTGTTCCTCGCCGCGCTCGAGCGCGGCTTCGATCGTGTCGCCGAAGCCTTCCGCCGGGCCGCCGCCGAGTACGCCGGCGGTCGCGCCCCCGCCGACTGCGACGACGCGCTCGAGGCGATGGGCCACGCCTACAGGGATCTGCTCGTCTCAGACCGCGACTACCTGATGCTCCAGCACCAGTCCTACGCCGCCTGTGACGATGAGCTCGTGCGCGCCTGCGTGCGCCGGCGCTATGCCGAGCTCGTCGAGCTCGCTCGTGAGCTCTCCGGCGCCGAGTCCGAGCGGATCGACGACTTCTTCCGCCACGGCATGGCCCTCAACGTCGCAGCCGCGCTCGGTGTCGAGGACCTGTCAGTCGGCTGCGCCTGGGTCGCCGCCGAGTTGCACGCTTCCGCGTAGGCGGAGGGGTGGGTCGTGAATTGGCGACTTTGGTAGCGATTGCATATACGGCCGCGTATATGCCATTGCGCCCAATCTCCAGGAATCGACAGCTGACACAGCGCTCGTGGCTGGGCCGGCTGCGCCCGCCTGTCGCGCCCGGACGGGGTAGCATCCCATAGCGCATGTCCGCATCCGCACAGACGCCTGGCGGCGGTCCACAGACCAAGGCCCCACAGGGTCACACCGGACCAGGCAAGCTCGACAAGCGCAGCCGGCGCGAGCTCGCCCGCACCAGCGCCCTCGTCATCCTCGCCATCCTGATCACGCTGTTCGCCGTCTTCAACCTCAAAGAGGTCAAAGTCAGCTACGTCTTCGGCTCCGGCAAGGCGCCGCTGATCATCGTCATCGTGATCTCCGTGCTCGTCGGCATCGTGCTCGCCTACTTCGCCGAGCGCATCCCGCGCAAGCGCAAGGGCCGCTAGGACACTAGGCCTCTTCTTCGACGAGCATCGCCGCCGCCTGCTCGGCGCCGAGGAACGGCGTCAGCGCGATGTAGGTGAGGTAGTCGGACAGCACCGATAGCAGCTGGATCTGGCCGCTGGCCACCTGGCAGCGGACCGTGTGCGACAGCGCTCCCGCCACGCCCTGCACGACGAGCACGCTGCGCGCCTGATCCGGCGCGCCCTCCGTCAGGCGTGCCGCGATGCCATAGGCCAGGCGCAGGTTGCGCGCCGCCGCGTCCGGTCCCGCCGCGAACGCGCCTTCCGCGATCGTGTGCGCGTAGATCGGGTGCTCCCCCAGGTAGCTCATCAGCACGCGGATCGTGCGGCGAACGGCCTGCGGCCATTCCGCTCCGCGCAGGTCCGGATCGCTCGCCAGCGTCTTCAGTTGATCGCCGAGCATGTCGAGCGCCGCCAGGAAGCACTCTTCCTTGCTCGCGAACAGCTCGAAGAAAGCGTCGATCGGGACGTTCGCCGCGTCCGCGATCTGTGGCGCACTCAGCTCCCGGTAGCCCTCCAGCACCGCCAGCCGTAGAGCCTGCTCCAGCAGGCGCTCGCGTTCGTCGCGATCGCCGTGACCGTTGCCGTTCGCGCTCGCTCCCTTCGGTGCCTTGCGCCCCTCGAGCAGCGCTTGGCGCGCGCGCTCTGACAGTCGCTCCGCCAGCTGCTTTGCCGCCGGCGTCTGGAACAGCAGCGTCCACTGGAACATCTCCTCGGCCAGCTGCGGTGCCTTCTCCGCCGAGCCCTCGCGCAGGCACTTCGACATCGCCGCATGCAGTCCACCTGCGATGCCGCGGATCACCGGAGCCGGCAGCGGGCTCGACGTCCAGCCGTGCTCGAACGTCGCCGAGAGCATCTGCTCGAACGTCTGCGACGCGCGGCGCAGGCGCAGCAGCGCCGGCGCGCCCACCTTCGGCGCCTCGAGGATCACCAGGTTCGCGCTGTTCCAGTGCGTGCCGATCGCCTCGCCCAGCTCGCCGAACGCGGCCTGCAGGCGATCCTCGGCTCCGCCGCTGGCCGCGCGATAGGCCGCGCTGACTCGACCCGCGCCGCGTGTCGCGATTACGTCATATGTCGCCAGAAAACACTCCTGCTTGTTGGCGAACTGCTCGTAGAACGAGCGCCGCGACACGCCGGCCAGGCTGACCACCTGCTTCACGCTCGTGTGCTCGTACCCGTTCGCGGCGACAGCCTCGATCATCGCGCCGTGCATGCGCGCGCGCTGGTTGCGGATCACCTCCTCCGTGCCCAGGCGATGCGGTCCATGCGGTAGGCGTTCATACAGCGGGGCGAGCGCGGGCTTACCCGCGCCGACGCTCGCCACCCTGCTCTCCGTCCTTGACATTCGATCCCCCAGAATTGATCGCTGTCGTTGATCATGCCATAGAGTTTGGCAATCAGGATCGTTTCACTTCGGCGACCCTTTGTCTACAACCAACCGTACAGAGCGTATCCCACGGGTGGGGACAAATCGTCTCTTTTAGTCACCCCCTCCGGCGTGGTCGAAAGGGTGCCGGTCCGGTGCCGGCAGCGGCGCTCGCTCAGCGCAGGATGCCCTTGACGGCGAGGATCGCGATGCCCATCGTCACGCCCACACCCGCCTTCAGCAGCAGTTCGGCCGGCGTCGATTTGGCGCGGATGCCCGCCAGCAGCTCGAATACGACGACCGTCACAACCGCCGTGCGCAGCGCCGCCGTGACGCCCGATTCCTGGTTGGCCCCGACGAGCCACGCGATCACCAGCGCGAGCAGCGGGATCGCCGCGCCGCGGACGATCGCCCAATCGTGCACCAGCGCGCGCCCCAGCACCCTCAGCGTCAGCGGCTCGCCCGTCCTCAGCCTGTCGCCCAGCAGATCGGAGTACGAATGCGCAAGCCAGTAGAGCAGCGTCGCGATCGCCGCTGAGGCGAACGCGTCGATGTAGCTCTCGTGGCGTCCGCTCTCCGCTGCCATCAGCGCGCCGACCGTGATCACGCCGTACACCACGCCCGCCGGGTTGTCCGCCGGTACGAGCACGTTGCTCAGCCGGCTCGCAGTCGATCCGCCGGCTTTACGTACCATTCAAGGCGAGGGCAGCGGATCTTTAAGGAAGCGAGAGAGCATTGCTCGGAGTGCGACGCAGCGCGAGACAGAAGGTAGCCGCCGCGGCGGCCGTAGCCGTCGTGATCGGCGGTGGCGCCTTCGCCGCCGTCTCGGCGACCGGCGAGGGCAACCGGAGCCGGCGCGCCGATCACCGGCACGCCATGCATCGTCTGCACCCGCAAGATCTGCTCGCCGCCGCCGGCTACCTCGGCATCTCCAGCCGTCAACTCGAACGCGAGCTCGGCTCCTCCAAGTCGCTCGCCCAGATCGCCCAGGCGCACGCCGGCAAGTCCGCGCAGGGACTGATCGACGCGATCGTCGCCGCCCGCAGGGCGCGCCTGGCCGAGGTCGCCGCCCGTCTGCCCAGCCGCGTCGGCGCCGAGGTCAACGCCCCCGCGCGACTGCTGTCGCCCGGCGTCGCCCGTCGCGCCGGCGCGCTCGGCCCGTCCAGAGTGGCCGCCCGCCTCGGCAGCGCCGCCGCCGGCTACCTCGGCGTCACTGCCGAGCAGCTGCATCGCGAGCTGCAGTCCGGCAAGACGCTCGCGCAGATCGCCGACGCCACGCCCGGCAAGTCGAGCGTCGGTCTCGTCGACGCGCTCGTGGCCGCCCGCAAGCAGCGGCTCGCGCGCGCTCTCGCCGCCGGCAACGTCACGCCGGCGCGCGCCGCGCGTTGGCAGAGCCGGCTGGACAGACGTATGAGCGCGATCGTGCAGCGCAAGTTCGCGCGCGCCGCCAAGCCGTAGCTAAAGCACGCGAGCCTTGCTGCCGACAGTTGCTGCGGAAGGCCACAGGTCATCCGGGTAGAGGGCGACCGTGGGGCCGGTGTCTCGGCCCCCGGTCGCTCCATAACCCCGTCGCCCGCGACCGCGTAGGCTTCCCGGCCGTGCGCGATGCCGTCATCTGCGAGCCGCTGAGAACGCCCGTAGGCGGCTTCGGCGGCGTGTTCCGCGACGTGCCGCCGGCCTATCTCGCCGCGACCGTGATCGAAGCGCTCGTGCAGCGCACCTCGCTCCAGGCGCGCGAGATCGACGACGTGATCCTCGGCCAGGGCTACCCCAACGGCGAGGCTCCCGCGATCGGGCGCGTGGCCGCGCTCGACGCCGGGCTCGGCATCGACGTTCCCGGACTGCAGATAGACCGACGTTGCGGCGCCGGGTTGCAGGCGATCATGCTCGGCTGCATGCAGGTGCAGACCGGCGTCTCGGAGCTCGTGCTCGCCGGCGGGGCCGAGAGCATGAGTCAGGCCGAGTTCTATGCCACCGGGATCCGCTGGGGCGTGAAGGGGAGCGTCGAGCTCGCCGACCGCCTTGCGCGCCCACGGGTGACGGCCGGCGGGCGGCGCCACGTGCTCGAGGGCGGAATGATCGAGACCGCCGAGAACCTGCGCCGCGACTACGCCATCTCGCGTGCCGACCAGGACGAGCTCGCGCTGCGCTCACACCAGCGCGCCGTCGCTGCGCTCCAGGACGGCACGTTCGCCGAGGAGATCGTGCCCGTCACCGTGAAGGCGCGCAAGCAGGAACTGCTGATCGAGCGCGACGAGCATCCGCGCGCCGACACCACGCTCGAGCGGCTCGCCGCGCTGAAGCCGATCATGGGCCGCAGTGACCCGGATGCGACCGTCACCGCCGGCAACGCCAGCGGTCAGAACGACGGCGCCGCCGTGTGCATCGTCACCCATCCCGAGAAGGCCGCCGAGCTCGGGCTCGTGCCGTTTGCGCGCCTGGTCTCGTGGTCGGTCGCCGGCGTCGCGCCCGAGACGATGGGAATCGGGCCCGTCCCGGCCACGCGCAAGGCGCTGGCGCGCGCCGGCCTGACGCTCGACGAGATCGACCTGATCGAGCTCAACGAGGCATTCGCCGCACAGGCGCTGGCCGTGATCGAGGAGTGGGATCTGCCCGACGGGTTGCAGCGCGTCAACGTGCACGGCTCGGGCATCTCGCTGGGGCACCCGATCGGCGCCACCGGCGGGCGGATCATGACGACGCTGCTGCGCGAGCTGCGCCGGCGCGGAGGACGCTACGGCCTCGAGACGATGTGCATCGGCGGCGGCCAGGGGATGGCGGCCGTGTTCGAGAACGTCGAGTCCGGCGCCGGCGCCCAGGAGGAACATCGAATCGGCAGGACTTCGGCGGCGTCTACGCGAACTTGACACTGATCGGGCCCGTCGAAAGGATGCGGGCCACAGCGACGCCACGCAAGGGGGCACGCGGCCGTCCATGACCGGGGTTCTGTATCGGCTGGCGCATTTCAGCGTCAGGAACCGCTTCGCCGTGCTGGCCGTCTGGCTGCTCGCCGTCGTCGCGCTCGTCGTCGTCTCACACCGGCTCGGCGAAAACACCAACGACAACCTCTCGCTGCCCGGCACCGACAGCCAGCGCGCGACCGATGCGCTGGCGAAGTCCTTCCCGACCAGGCCAACGGCTCGAGTCCGATCGTCGTGCACACGCTTCCCGGAGGGGGAAAGCTGACCGACGCCAAGAACGCCGAAGCCGTCGAAAAGTCCGCCAAGCAGATCGCCAAGCAGCCGAACGTCGCCTCCGTCGTCAGCCCGCTATCGCCGCAGGGATCCGCGGCGCTGAGCAAGGACAGGCAGACCGGCTACTTCTCGGTCACGCTCGGCGTGAGCCCCGGCGAACTGTCCGTCGGCGAAGCCGAAGAAATCATCGGCGGCGCCGACCCGGCGAAGGCCGCCGGCCTCGAGGTGCAGACCGGCGGCCAGCTCGGGCAGAAGGTGTCCAAGCCCGCCACCGAGTCGAGCGAGCTGATCGGGATCATCGCCGCCATGGTGATCCTCACGCTGACGTTCGGCACCGTCGTCTCGATGCTGCTGCCGATCCTCAACGCGATCGTCGGCCTGCTCGGGACGCTCGCGATCATCCGCATGCTCGGGCATGTCGCCACCGTGCCCTCCGTCGCGCCGACGCTCGCCACGATGATCGGGCTCGGCGTCGGGATCGACTACGCATTGTTCATCGTCACGCGACATTTCCGCGGCATCAAAGACGGCCTGTCGATCGACGAGTCGATCGCGCGGGCCGCCGCCACCTCCGGCGGCGCCGTCCTCTTCGCCGGCGGCACCGTCACGATCGCGCTCGTCTCACTCGCCGTCGCCGGCATCCCGCTGATCTCGACGCTCGGGTTCATGGCCGCGATCGCCGTCGTCGTCGCCGTGCTCGCCGCGCTGACCCTGCTGCCCGCGACGCTGGCGATCTCCGGCCGGCACATCGACTCCCTGCGCGTGCGCCACCCGCCGACCGACGAGCAGGTGCACAAAGGCCTGTGGGCCAAATGGGCGAACGAGATCGCGCGCTATCCGTGGATCGCCGGCATCGCCGCGCTCGCGATCCTGATCCCGCTGACGATCCCGCTGCTGTCGCTGAACCTCGGCCAGCAGGACACCGCCGCGCTGTCCACCACGACGACTGCGCGCAAAGCCTACGACCTGCTCGCCAAGAACTTCGGTCCCGGCATCAACGGCCCGCTGATCGTCGCCGTCTCGCTCGGCTCACCCGCGAAGGCGCCGGCCTCGAAGCCGCCCTCCCCGAGCAAGTCTGCGTCGAGCCCGTCGGGGTCGGGTCAGGCGAAGTCCAACGCCGGCGATCCGCGTGCGGGCGACCCGCGCCTGGCGACCTTGCAAAAGGACGTCTCGACCACGCCGGGCGTCGTGGCCGTCACGCCGATGCAGATCGACCAGGCCGGCACGACGGCGTACTTCAATGCGATCTCGGCCAAGGGCCCGGCCGAAGAAGCGACCGCCGATCTCGTCCAAAAGCTCCGCTCGAGCGTGATCCCGGGTGCCGAGACGGGCACCGACATGAAGTCCGACGTCGGCGGCAGCACGGCAGGCTATATCGACCTGGCCTCGCGCATCTCCGAAAAGCTGCCGCTACAGATCCTCGTCGTGATCGCGCTGAGCTTCGTGCTCTTGATCCTCGCTTTCCGCACCGCCGTGATCCCCGCGCAGGCGGCCGTGATGAACCTGCTCTCGATCGGCGCCTCCTACGGTGTGTTGACGGCGATCTTCCAGTACGGCTGGCTCGCCGACCTGATCGGGCTGGGCGGCCCCGTGCCGATCGTCTCCTACGTGCCGCTGTTCATGTTCGCCGTGCTGTTCGGCCTCTCGATGGACTATGAGGTGTTCCTCGTGAGCCAGATCGAGGAGCACGTGCACGCCGGCGAGGACAACCGCCGCTCGGTCGTCGGCGGGCTCGTCACGAGCGCGCGTGTGATCACCGCGGCGGCGGCGATCATGGTGTTCGTGTTCGGCAGCTTCGTGCTCAACGGAGACCCCACGATCAAGCAGTTCGGCATCGGCCTGGCCGTCGCCGTCGTGCTCGACGCGACCGTCGTGCGCTGCTTGCTCGTGCCTGCCTTGATGCTGCTGATGGGGCGCTTCAACTGGTGGATGCCGAAGTGGCTGCAGCGGATCGTGCCGCACGTCAGCATCGAGGGCGCCGAGTTCTTCAAGGCGCGCGACGCAGCCGCGCTCGCCGCCGGGCCGGCGCGTGCCGCCGGCGCCGCCGTCGGCCCCGAGTCCTGAGCGCGCGCTCAGATCACGATCTGCGTGCAGAGGAAGTTCGCGGCCAGCCGCTCGCCGCGGAACACCTGAACCTCCCACACGTGCGTGCGCGAGCCGACGTGCAGCGCCTTGCCCAGCGCCGTCAGCTCATCGCCCTCCTGTGCCGAGGCGAGCACGTTGATCTTCAGCTCGACCGTCGTGAAGCCGCGGCCCTCCGGCAGGTGGCGCATCGTGCCCCAGGCGGCCACCGTGTCGGCGAACGCCACCCACGCGCCGCCGTGCACGTAGCCCATCGGGTGCAGGTGGCGCTTGTCCACGAGCATCCGTCCGCGCACGTGCTCGTCGGTGATCTCCGTCAGTTCGATGTCGAGGTTGCCCGGGAACGTCCCCGGCAGCAGCTGCGTGCTGAGCTCCGGCGTGATCGCCTCGTTGGTCGGCTGCCGGTCGGACACGGCGGGGGAGACTAGACGACGAAAAGGCAGGAGGCGCGGACATCGCCGCGCCTCCTGCCGCTGCCTTGCCGGCGGCGAAGCCGCCGCACTCGAAACCGTCTCGCTAGAAGACGACTTCGAAGTTGTTGCTTTCGTTGTTGAGCACGTTCGTGTCGCTTGCGAACGTGCTTTTCGTGAGCGTGAATTTGCCCGCGATGTCACCCGCCGCTTTGTCCGACGAGACACGGACACCCGCCTCGCTCATGCCTTCGACCTTGGTGCTCGCGGCGCTCGACTGAGACGACAGCGTCTGACCTTCGTACTGGTAGATTTCGACGCCGATCTCGCCCGGGCCACTGATCGTGTCGCTCCTCAGCGACGCGTCGCCTTGGTCGAGCGCGACGCCCTCGTAGCGGTTGCCCGAGAGCACGTCTTTGCTCAGCACCAGCTCCGGAGCGGTCGGCTGTGCGGCGGCTTCCGAGGCGTAGTAGGCGCCGATGTCGTTGCCGCTGATCGTCGAGCTCGTGACCGTCGATCCCGGCGCGGCTCCGTAGAACAGAAGGCCAGTCGACTGTGTTTGCGAGAAGCCTTCAGGGCCACACGCCGGGTTGTCGCACTCGTTCCCCGAGATTTGCGAGGTCTTGATCGTCGCGACGCCTTCGCCGCTCACCTGGATGCCGTTCTGCGCGATTTCCGGCGTCGCGCCGGCTCCCGTGACGGTCGTCGTGGAGATGTTCGCCGTCGAGCCTTTGCCCTCGATCGTCATGCCGTTCTTCTGGTAGTTCTCGATCGTGACGCCTTTGAGCGTGGCGTGGCCGACCTGCACGGGCGTCGTCCAGCGCATGCCGACCTCGATGCCGACTCCGCCCTGACAGCCATTGATCGGGAACGCGCCGGCTCCGTCGATCGTGACGTTGGTCGCCTTCAGCGTCGCCCCACCGGCGACGAGGACGCCGTAGAGGCTTTCGTCGCAAGCACTGCCAGGCCACTTCGCTTCGAGCTTCAGGCCCGTGATCGAGACCGTGCCCGGTGTGCAGATCGAGATGCCGTCCTGGTCCGCCTGGTATTTCTCGGTGCCCGGCGCTTGGTCGCATTCCGTTTTGGAGTTGCCCGGCGAAGGCGGCAGGACGACCTTTGCCGACCCGGCCGTGCCCGCGACGATCAGTTTCAGCGGTTTGACGATCGTCAGCTGTTCGGTGTACGTGCCCGGGCACACGTTGACGGTGCCGGCCGGAAGCGATTTGAGCGCGTCGATCGCGCCCTGGATCGTGCTGAAGTTGGGCTGCGTGCAGCTTTTGCCGCCCGTGACGATCGGCGCCGAGTTCGAGACGTAGAGGCTCGCGGCTCCGGCGGTCGCCGGTATGGCCAAGCCGCACAGCACCGCGCAGGCGGTGATGAGCGAGCGAATCCTTGCTGTGTTCACGTTCCTCCCCTGTACTCGTTGATGGGTGCTGCTCTCGTCCGCAGCTGCATCGCGTCCTTCAGCGAGTGTTTGGTGTGCTGTCCGGCACACCTGCCGCCATCCTCCAGGTGGCCCCCCAAGGAGCGATTCCGACGACAGTAACTCGTCCCGTTGGCTGAGGCAAGGCGGTTCACATCGCGTTCACCGCCTGAAGCGGCTGCTTTGGAGAACGGGCTGCGCGAGCATACGCTGATCAGATGGTGCGATTCCTGCTCACACGCACGCCCGTCAAGCGCCTGGCGCGCGGCGTGCCCGTGGTGGCGCTGCTCGGGGCGGCCGAGGTGGCCAAACTGGCCAGGCGCCACCTGACGATGCTGGATCCGGAGGAGCGCCGCAGGCTGCTCGCGCTCGTGGTGAAGGCACGCGGTGGGGTAGGCTCGCTGAGCGAGAGCGAGCGGGCCGAGCTGACCGCGCTCGTGACGAAGCTCGAGCCGCGGGCCTTCGTCGGCTCGGCCGCTGATCGCTTCAGCCCGGTTCCGGTACCGAAGCGGCTGCTGTACGGGCCGCGCGGCGAGCGCGCCAAGGCGGCGGGCGAGCGCTCCTGATCCGGCGGGCTCCTTGCGAACCATTAGATCTGGAGAGCCCAGCGGCGGACTCGAACCGCTGACCATTCCTTGCGCCCCGAGAAGCCCCGAAAAACGCCCAGAATCTGCTGGGAACTTGGGTCGACTCCAACGACGAATCGTATCGCGAAACCGAGCGAAGACGCTAGGATTCGCGGCCACGCCGACGTAGCTCAGCTGGTAGAGCACCTCCATGGTAAGGAGGGGGTCTCGGGTTCGAGTCCCGACGTCGGCTTGGCTCGAGAGCGCATAGCCGGGAGTTCTTTCTGACCCTGGAGACTTGGGGTGCGATACGGTCGTGCGCAATGGCGAGTGAGACCGTAAATGGGACGGTCCTGCATTACGAGGAACGGGGGAGTGGGCCGCCGCTCTTGCTCGTGCACGGGACCGGCACGTATGCCGACGTCTGGTCCCCGGTGCTCGATGGGCTCGCGCGCGCGTACCGCGTGATCGCCTATGACCGGCGTGGCCTTAGCACGCTCGTCGCCCGCACCTGGCGGAGGGCTCGCAGAACACGCCCGTGCCCAGTGACCGTCATCGAGGGCGACCTCAGCGACCCGGCGTTCGCGAGCGCCGATGGGTTCGTCATGCGCTTGCTGCCCCAGGCGCGGATGGTCTCGCTGCCCGGTGCCGCGCACATGCTCCACGTCGACCAGCCGGAGAGCTGGGTCGAGATCGTCCTTCAGACGACTGGCCACGCGCGATCGCCCGCCGCCGTGCCAACCGAGTCGGGACCGGCAACAGCGATCTGACCTGCGTTCCGCGCGCGCCCGTGCGATCACGACTCGGCGTGGGTTAGTCCTCGGGCGTGACGGTCGTGACGGGCAGCCCCATCCCGGTGATCTTGCTCGGCAGGTCCAGCCGCAGCCAGTGGGAGAGTTTGGAGGGCAGCGTGGAGATGATCACCTCGTCGAAGCCGCGCAGGTTGATCGCGTCTTCGACGGCTGCGATCGGGTCGCTCGAGCCGACGATCCCTTCGACGGGCGCGCCGGCGGCGTCAGCCAGCGCGGGTACGGCCTGCTCGATCACGCCCTTGGCCTTGCCGGCGCCCTGGTCCTCGGGGTCGACCACCTTGTGCAGCCCCGGCGCGGCGTTCGGCACGAGCAGCGTGAACATCGCCTTGCCGCGTTGCGCGCGCTCATGTACGGCGTCGAGCAGCGGCTGCGTGGCGGCCGTCTTGTAGGCGACGACGAGCACTCTCGCGGCAACCTCGGAGGAGGACTCCATTTGGGGCTCCTTTTTCGATGATTTAAGACGACTGCGAGGCGCGGCGCCCGATGCGGATCGGCATCTCGGATGCCGCCTCCATCTCGCTACCCCTAATCGTGGCAGCTCTCCCGTCGCCGGGCACTAGGCACGTCACTGTCATCGTCGGCCTCGCGGTCGACGATGACGTCCGACCGAGACGGTTGGTTCTCGGGCTGGCGACGAGCTGACTCATAGGCTCCGTGTCGACCCGGAGGTCTGACTCTCACGCGTTGTGTCGCTCGCCGCCGCCCG
>JBIOEW010000011.1:0-89900 GCA_044446425.1 Solirubrobacterales bacterium
AGAAGGCGAAACGGCCGCGATCGAAGACAGCTACGGCTACGACGGCAGCGGACTGCGCGCGTCGCAGGGCATCGGCGCGACGACGACCCACATGACCTGGGATGCGTCTCGGGGCCTGCCGCTGCTGCTCAACGACGGAACGAACAGCTATATCTATGGGCCGGGTGGGTTGGCGGTCGAGCAGATCACTAGCGGCGGCACAGTCACCTACCTACACCACGATCAGGCTGGCTCCACAAGGCTCATCACTGGCTCGACGGGGACCGTCGAAGGGGCCTACACCTACGACGCGTACGGCAACACGACCGGACACACCGGCACCGCCACCACCCCGCTCGGATACGACGGCCAGTACACGAGTACAGACACAGGACTCATCTACCTGAGGGCCCGCGTCTACGACCCCGCCACCGCGCAGTTCCTCAGCAGCGATCCGCTGAAGGCGATCACGGGCGAACCATACGCCTACGCTGGCGATAACCCGCTCAACGCGAGCGATCCCACCGGGCTCATCTTCGGCATCTCGGGCACGCCATCGTGGGAAGAACTCGGCGAAGGAGTCGCCGGATGGGGCGACACGCTCACCTTCGGCGCCACTAACTGGGTGCGAGAAGAACTCGGCATCAACAACGTCGATACCTGTTCGGGCGCCTACCAAGCCGGCGGATACGCAGGGCTAGCGACCGCCGTTCTCGTTCCCGGCGAGGGCGAGGTTGAGCTCGGAGCAGAGGCTGCCGATCAAGGCATCGCAGGCATAATCAAAGGCTACACTCAGCACGGCCTAGAACAAGCGATCGAGCGGGACGCTGGTAGAGGAGTGTCGCCGAGTGCGATCCTGGACGCCGTTCGGTCACCCGTATCAACGAGCGTGCAGGCCGATGGTGTGACAAAGTATGTCGGTCAGAACGCAATAGTATTCGTGAACGGTGAGGGACGCGTCGTTACGACGTTTGCGAGGAATTCCGCCGGCCTCCGAGCGCAACCATGATTGAGCCGGCTGGATCGCCCATGTCTCCCAGCCAGATGGCGCTTCTGCGACGCACTGTTGCGCGTCACTTGCCTGACCTTCTCCCACTGGTTGACATGGTGGGAGTCAGCCCTCTAAACGAAACCGATAGGGAGGCGCTAAGAAGCGCTGTCTCGTCGGAATTTATCAGCGCTGGACTCGATAGTGACGATGAGCCTACATCCTATGGCCTTGAGCTTGAGGCATTGATCGACGTCCTCGGCCACTGCTAATCGGCCGCGGCTAAGAGCTTGGTTACAATGTACGGTCCCTCCGGAACCAGTGTCGAGCAGATCAACAACAGTACCGGCGTCGTTCAATATCTGCACCACGACCAGCAAGGCTCGACACGCCTACTCACAGGCTCAACCGGGACCGTCACTGGCAGCTCCACCTTTGACGGCTACGGCAACAAGACCGGCTCGACGGGCACCGCCACCACGCCGCTCGGATATGACGGCCAATACACAAGCAGCGACACCGGGCTCATCTACCTACGAGCACGGGTCTACGATCCCGCTACCGCACAGTTCCTGAGCGTCGATCCGATCGAGCCGATTTCGCGGGCGCCCTACAACTACGCTGGCGACAACCCGGTGACTTACGGCGACTCGGTGGGGTTGCTGTGGACGCCGCTAGCAGGCGGCACCGCCGGCGCTGACGCAGCCTGCGGCGCCACGTTCGAGATCCCCGGCGTTGACATCGGCACGTGCGGAGCCGCAGGAATCGCATCAGGCGCCGTAGCCCTTGGTGCAGCGGTAGGCGTCGTTACAGCAGTCGCAGGCGAAGAAGAAGGCGGCGACGAAGGCGAAGCCGAACTCAAGAGAAGAGAAGCCGAACGAGATAATTGCGGCAACGCAGCTACGGCGTCCGGATCGAAATTGAATGGAAGGGTAAAGGTGAGCCAGGCAGCGAAGAAGGGTCGTGGTTCGACCCGGAAACAGAGGAATACCTGCGGCCAGATTTCAAGCCAAGCTCGCATGGCCCGCATTACGACTACAGGGCGCCCGATGGAGCCAGGTATCGCATTTACCCGGACGGTCGCATCGAGCCAAAGTAGCGATGACCGACCCAGTTATATCCACTGAGGTAGATCAGACGGTCGCTGTAGACTGGTTGCGTTACTCGCTCGGCCAGGGCGAGGTGATCTCACCTGCGGCACTCAAGTTCATCGAGGAGCACGAGGGTCACGCCTACACCCTTGCCCCGGAGACTGTTGATCGGGAGCGTCTGGCGAAACCGCGCGAAGGAGCAGTGATTACCCCAGGAACGGGTTCGCCAAGGGAGGCTCTTGCACGAGTACTCACAACGCTCGCCGAGCGTGGCGGGGCGTGCGTGGTGGTCGAGGACGAGATGTCTGAGAAGGGAGACGCAAATCCTAGTTGGGGAGGGCGGCTCCTGACGGGGTTCGTCGGCGAAAAGGTGATCCATTGGGCGAACCTCGCGGGTGGCACGGATGACGCGGTTGTTGCGGTGAATCGCGGCTCGGGCGACTATCCGACGAACGCCTTTGTGACATCAGTGCCGGCGGAGGAGCTTGGGCTCGTGGATGGTGCTGACGTCGATCCCGACATCGCCAGCCCGGTCGTCGGGTCGCTCGTGGCCGTGGTCGCGGCGGCCTACGACGCCGAGACGTACATCATTTGGGAGCCCAGTGAGCCAGGCCGACTTTGACGGAGGCTCCGTTTCGTGGATTCGTGAGCGAGAGCGGAGACCCTCCCGTCGTGTCAAGACGAGAAGGTGCCCGATTGTTCTTACTCGTTGCGAGCTTAAGCCGCGTCGGCCTGCGCCATCAACTCGCCGGCGACGCGGTCGGTGGCCCCGTTGGTCCCGCCGAGCAGCCGCCGCGAGAGCTGCGCGCGGCGGAAGTACAGCGGGGCGTCGTGCTCCCAGGTGGCGCCGGTGCCGCCGTGCACGGAGATCATCGTGCGCGAGGCGGTGTCGAGCGCGCGGCCGGCGACCGAGCGCGCGGCGCTGGCGGCGAGCGGGAACTCGCCGGGCGCGCCACCGCGGGCCCAGCCGGCGTAGTAGAGCAGCGAGCGGCCGTTGTCGAGCTGGCGCAGGACCTCGGTGAGCGAGTGCTTGACGGCCTGGTAGGAGCCGATGGCGCGACCGAACGTGTGACGCTCCTTGGCGTATTCGACGGACACGTCGAGCGCCGTTTCGACGCTGCCGAGCGACTCGGCGGCGATCAGTGACTGCGCCAGGTACCACGCCGATGCGAGCGACTCGGCGGGCGCGTCGAGCACGAGCGCGGGCGCGTTCTCGAGCGTCACGTGACCGAGCGAGCGGCTCGCGTCATAGCGCGTGGTCGCCTCGACGCGGACGCCGGAGGCGTCGCCCTCGATCGCGACGCCGACGGGCTTGCCGTCGAGCAGCGCGACACCGACGAGCACGTCGGCGCCGGGTGCGTCGGGAACGAACGAGAGCGTTCCGCTCACGCGCGCGCCGTCGCCGTCGGAGCCGGCCGTCGGCGCAGCGGGACGTTGCAGTCCGCTGCGCGGGTCGGCGGTCCACATGCCGGACAGGTCGTCGGGCGGGCTGACGGGAAGGTATGCCGCGCGACGGTCGCCGGTCGCGAGGGCATCGAGCAGCGACGCGCCGGCGGGCGAGTCGTTGAGGATCGAGCTCGCGGGCAGGTGCCCGAGCAGCCCGATCGGCGCGATCACGCGCCCGCACTCGCCGAGCACGAGCATCGCGTCGAACGCGTCGAGCCCGGCGCCGCCGTGCTGCTCGTCGATCAACAGGCCGGGCCAGCCGGCCTCCTTGGCGGTCGGCCACAGGTCGGGGATCGCGTCGCGCTTGCCGTCGAGCGCCTCGCGGATGGCCTCGAAGGTCTTGAAGCGCGACAGCGCTCCGCGCGCGGCCTCGCGGAGGAACACCTGCTCGTCTGAGAGAGACAAGTTCACGTCGACACTCCTTTGGTCGTGTTCGACTGGGTCATGCCGCCGCCGTTTCCTTGGAGCGCAGCTCGGAGAAGGGGATGCCCTTGTCCAGACGCGGCGCGGGGGGTAGACCGAGCACGCGCTCGCCGATCGTGTTGCGCAGGATCTCTTCGGTGCCACCGGCCGACTTCAGGCCGGGCAGGAAGGAGATCATGTAGGCCCACTCGCCGTCCTCGGCGAGCGCGTCGGGGCCGAGCGTGTCGGCGATCAGATCGCCGGCTTTGATCGCGCCGCTGACGATCGTGATCTTCGCGAGGCCCGACTCCGGGCCTGGTACCTGACCTTTCTGCAGCGCCGAGAGCGTGCGGTAGCCGGTGAAGCGCACGGCGAGCAGTTCGCTTGCGATCTCGCCGAGCGTGTGGCGCACCTCGGGGTCGCGGCGCGCCTCTGCGTCGGTGGCGATCGCCTGGGCGAAGCGGTTGGAGTTGTAGCCCATCCCCTCGCTGCCGAGCCCGATCGTGACGCGCTCGAACATCAGCGTGGTTAGCGCCGTGCCCCAGCCGTTGCCGACGCCGCCGACGACGGCGTCGGCGTCGAGCGCGACGTCGTCGAAGAAGACCTCGTTGAACTCGGCCTCGCCGGAGATCTGGCGCAGCCCGCGCACGGTCACGCCCTGTGCGTCGATCGGCACGATGAACATGGTCAGGCCCTTGTGCTTGGGCACGTCGGCGTCGGTGCGCGCGAGCAGCAGGCCGTATGAGGCGAACTGCGCGTTGGTCGTCCACACCTTCTGGCCGGAGAGCTTCCAGCTGCCGTCGTCCTGCCGGCGCGCACGCGCCTGCACGGCGGCCAGGTCGGAGCCGGCGGCGGGCTCGGAGAAGAGCTGGCACCAGACCTCGTCGCCGTGCAGCATCGGGCCGAGGTAGCGCGACTTTTGCTCGTCGGTTCCGTGCGCGATGATCGTCGGGCCGAGCATGCCGACGCCGATCGCGTCGAGGATGCCGGGCACTTTGACCTTGGCGATCTCCTGGTTGCAGATGACCTGCTCGATCGGCCCGAGACCCTGGCCGCCGAACTCCTTGGGCCAGGTCACGCCGGCGAGCCCGCCCTCGGCGAGCTTGCCCTGCCAGGCACGGCGGGCGGCGATCATCTCCGACTCGTCCTGGATCGCGTCCGGGCCGCTCACGATCGGCGCTTCGGAGGAGTGCTGATCGAGCCAGGCGCGCACCTGGGCGCGGTACGCGGCCTGGTCCTGTGTGTCGTCGAGATCCACGGCGTTCTCCTTTGGCTGACTGACCAGTCAATCTAGAGCACGAACGGTACTCCTTGGGGCCGGGGCGTGCGAGGTTCCGGCGGTGCGAGCGTCTCGGGGTCTCCCTCGCGCGGATCGATAGCTATGGCATATACGGCGTATATACCTTTGCTATCGCAACCTTGAAATAGGGACCGCGACTCACGGCCCACGCCCAAGTCGAGCGTGTCACCCACGGCCTTGGCGCGCCTTCGAGTCGGCCCGGCGATTACCTCGCGTTACTCGCGCGCTTCGCGAGCGGCCTCTTCGCTCAGCCGCGCGAGCTCCTCGTCGGTGAAGGGAGGCTGCTCGACGTCGAGCACGGCACGTGCCCGCTCGACGTCGGCGTCCTGCACGTAGATGTAGCGCCCGCCGGAGCCGCCGAATTCGGCGTTGCCGCTGGCTCGCTGTTCGATCGCGCTGATGCCGGCCTGCGCCAGGCGCGCGACGATCAGCTCGCCCTCGGGCTGGTTGGCGGCGGTGGCGACGACCTTCAACTCGCTTGGCTTGCTCATCTGGCTCACGCTCCCGCGGGCATCGGCGGCTCGGTGACGGGCGCCTGATGGTAGACCCCCTGGAAGGCGCGGTCGAGCAGCTGTTTGGCCTGCACGCCGGGGTTGCGCGAGTGCAGGAGGACGACCCCGAGGCGCACGCCGCCGCGTTCGGCGGTGGCGACGAGACAGCGCCCGGCGGCGTCGGTGAAGCCGGTCTTCAGCCCGGTGGCGCCGGGGTAGTGGTAGATCAACAGCGGGTTGTTGTTGTAGAGGTAGACCTTGCCGCCCTTGATCGGGAGCGGCAGCTGCTTGCTGAGGGTGCGCACGATCTTGGCGATGCGCGGCTGCTGCTCGTCGACGCGGGCGAGCACGGCGAGGTCGGCGGCGCAGGAGAAGTTGGCGGCGTCGAGGAAGCCGGAGGGGGAGGAGTAGCGCGTGCAGCCCATACCGAGCTGCGCGGCGCGCTCGTTCATCCGCTTGACGAAGCCGGCGATGCTGTGAGCGACGTGCTGGGCGAGAGCGATGGCGGCGTCGTTGCCGGAGGGCAGCAACAGGCCATAGAGCATCGTCTCCAGCCGCACATGCCTGTGCAGCGGCAGCACGCCGACCTTGGAGCCGGCGGAGTCGACGGCGGCCTTGGTCACGAGCACGCGCGCGCTGGGCGGTTCGGATTCGACGGTCAACAGGGCGGTCATCATCTTGGTCAGGCTGGCGATGCGCAGGCGGGTGTCGGGGTTTCGCTGCCACAGCACCTGGCCGGTCGAGAGGTCGAAGAGGATGCCGGCGCGTGGCGGATGGTGGAAGGCGATGTGCACGGAGTCCTCTTGCGCCAGGCCGAGTCCGCGCAAGGACAGGGCGGGCTTGCCGAGCGGCAGGCCGATGGCGGAGAGGGTCGGCTTGACGACGGGCTTGGTATGCGGGGGCTTGCTACCGGTGGCAGCAGTCGAGGCCCGGCCGCCGCGATCGCCACCGCCGGATTTGGAGAGCACGACGACGAGCGCGATGGCGAGTACGCCGAGCAGTGCGAACGCGCCGAGCGCGATCGCCCGGCGCCGCTGACGGCGTCTGCGCGCGAGTTCGCGCCGTCGCAGGCTTTGCTCGAAGGTCATGAAGGGCGGGCTCACGATGCTCAGCGGGGAGGATTGCGCAGCGCGCCGACGATGCCGATGGCCAGCATGGCGAGGATCAGGATCGAGAGCAGGCTGGCGATCGTGAAGCCCTGTTCGACGATGGCGGCGACGGTGAGGAAGGCGAAGCCGGCGATGAACACGAGCACTGCGCCGAGCACGAAGATGCGTCGCATCGGGCTCAGTACACCGGCCGCAGCGGCGGCCGTTTGGCGGAGCTGCGGTCGCGGTGGGCGAAGGCGCGGATCAGCAGCAGGCCGAAGACGAAGCCGCCGATGTGGGCGAAGTAGGCGACGCTCTGCCCTCCGCCGAGCGGGCCGGCGAGCCCGGCGGCGCCGAACCAAAGCTGCTCGATGAACCAGAAGCCGAGCAGCACGACGGCGGGCAGCTCGACGATGGTGGCGAAGAAGACGATGAAGATCAGCGTGATCACGCGGGCGCGTGGATAGAGCAGCAGGTAGCCGCCGAGCACGGCGGCGATCGCGCCGGAGGCGCCGAGCGTGGGGGCGGCGGAGTCGGGGCTGACGAGCACCTGCGCGCCGAGCGCAACGAGGCCGCCGAGTAGATAGAAGGCGATGTAGCGCAGGCGTCCGGTGGCGTCCTCGACGTTGGGTCCGAAGATCACCAGGAAGAGCATGTTGCCGAAGATGTGCAGGAAGCTGCCGTGCAGGAACATCGAGGTGAAGGCGGTCTCCCAGGTGGCGGGCTGGCGGGGCGGGCTGCCGACGACGCCGGGCATGCCCTGGCAGGCGACGGTGCGCACGGCCCCTTCGGCGCTCTGCGCAGTTATGACGTCGCAGTGCTTGCCGGGGTGGGTCAGCTCGTAGGGGATGGCGCCGTAGTGCACGGTCACGTTGTCGGAGGGCCCGCCGAAGAAGCTGCCGCCGTGGCGGAGCGAGAGCAGATAGGCGAGCACGTTGACGAGCACGAGCACGACCGTGACGATCGGAAACCGCTCGAGCGGGATGTTGTCTTTGATGGGGAACACAGAGGCCGGCCCGGATGGCCGGCACTGCGAACTGCCGGGGCGGGCGGAGCGTCACAAGTTGTATCCAGGAGCGGAACCCGACCCGGCCTTGAAGCCCGGACGGCGGTCACATTCTCTCGGAGTCGGTCTCTGTGCGCGCCTATGCCCGAGCAGCCAACGGCCCGACCCCGTCACGCGCCTGCGGCACGTGCTGGTCGGCGTGGTAGGAGGAGCGCACGAGGGGGCCGGCGGCGACGTGGTCGAAGCCGAGCTCGTAGGCGGCGCGCTCAAGGGCGGCGAACTCGTCGGGGTGCCAGTAGCGCACGACGGGCAGGTGGCGCTCGGAGGGGCGCAGGTACTGCCCGACGGTGAGCACGCGGACGCCGTTCTCACGCAGCGCGGCGAAGGTCTGCACGAGCTCGTCGTGGGTCTCACCAAGTCCGACCATCAGGCCGGACTTGGTGACTACCTCGCCCTGGCCCATCTCGCCTGCGAGGCGCAGCACGCGGCAGGAGCGCGCGAACTGCGAGCCACGGCGGGCGACCGAGTAGAGGCGAGGCACGACCTCGACGTTGTGGTTGAACACGTCGGGCCGCTCGGCGATGACCTTGGCGAGCGGCATCTCCTGGCCCTGGAAGTCGGGCGTGAGCAGCTCGACCTGGCAGTGGGGCGCCTGGCGGCGCACCTGGCGGACGACGCCGACGAAGGCGGAGGCGCCCTTGTCGGGCAGGTCGTCGCGGTCGACGGAGGTGATGACGGCGTGGCGCAGTCCCATGCGCGCGATGGAGCGCGCGACGCGGGCGGGCTCGAGCGGGTCGTTCCAGGTGGGCTTGCCGGTCTTGACATTGCAGAAGCCGCAGCGGCGGGTGCAGGTGTCGCCGAGGATCATGAAGGTGGCGGTGCCGCGCTCCCAGCACTCGCCGACGTTGGGACAAGCGGCCTCCTGGCAGACGGTGTGCAGGTTCTCGTTGCGAATCAGCTCGGTCAGCTCGCGGTAGCGCTGCCCGCCGGGGGCGGGGACCTTGAACCAGGGCGGCTTGCGCTCGCGCAGGGGGCGCACGTCGGAGCCGAGCACCTTGAGCACGTCGGCGCCGCCGGGGTTGGCGCGCGAGCGGGTGGCAACCGGGTTGACGCCGTCGCTCATGCAGTCACGGCCTGAAGCGACGCGGGGGCGAACGATTCGATGGGCTCCGCCCCTGTCGGGGCTGCGCATATGGCCGGTATGGGCGCGATGCCGAGGCGGGCGGCGGAGACGAGCCGCTGGCGCCTGCCGTGGGCCTCACAGAAGCGGTAGGCCATCTCTTTGCGAAAGCAGGAGAGACCGGGCGCGCGGCCGGCGCTACCCCATTGCGGGGCACAGGCGAGCTCGTGCGCGAGCGAGGTCATCTGCACGTCGGGCAGCCCGCAGGCCACAACCCAGGAGAACGGCTCGAGGTCGACGTCGACGTTGACGGCGAAGCCGTGCGTGGTGACGCCGCGCGAGACGTGCACGCCGATCGAGGCGATCTTGCGATGGTCGACCCAGACACCGGTGTAGTCGATCCCCTCGTTGTGGCGCGAGCGTGCCTGTACGCCGTGCTCGGCGAGGGCGTCGACGATGGCGCCTTCCATCGTGCGCAGGTAGCGGCCGATGTCGTCGATGTCCATGATGGGGTAGCCGACGAGCTGGCCGGGCCCGTGGTAGGTGAGCTTGCCGCCGCGGTCGGTGTCGACCACGTCGATGCCTTTGGCGCGGTAGAAGCTCTCGGGGAACGGCAGGTCTTGGACACCGGCGCGGCGCCCGCGCGTGTAGACGGGCGGGTGCTCGAGCATCAGCAGCGTGTCGGGCAGCTCTCCTGCCTGGCGGCGCGCGCGAACTGTCTCCTGGATGGCGACCCCGTCGTAGTAGGGGATATGGCCCAGGTGGCACACCCAGAGCTCGTCGGAGGGCGGGACCGTATTGCGCATTCGCTCCTTCAGACTAGCGCCAGAGGCCTGGCGCATCATGACAGCAACTCCAATGGTGATATGATGCGCCCATGCGGACGACCGTCACGCTCGACCCAGACGTGGAGGCGAAATTGAAAGCGACGATGCGCGAGCGTGGCGTCTCGTTCAAGGCTGCGCTGAACGACGCGGTTCGGGCGGGGCTAGACGCGCCCGCCTCGGCCCTGCGTCCGTTCAAGGTGAAAACGGCTCCGCTGGGAGTTCGGATCAACATCGTCAAGGCGAACCAGATCGCGGGAGAAATGGAGGACGAGGAAATCCTCCGCAAGATGGAAGAAGGCAAGTGAAACTGCTCGACGTCAACCTGCTGATCCACGTGGTGGACGAGGATGCTCGAGATCACGAGGCGACGTTGAGATGGTTCGAGGAAGCCCTGTCGGGAACCGAGACGGTCGCCTTTGCGTGGTTCGCACTCCTCGGTTTCCTTCGCATCACGACACGGCCGCAGGGTGCTCGGGACCCGTGGCCGATCGAGTCCGCCCTGGATGAGATCCAGCGCTGGCTCGCCCAGCCTGTCGCGACGGTCGTCCATCCCACAAAACGCCACGCGGCCATACTGTGCGACTTGCTCGTTCCGCTTGGCACGGGCGGCAACCTGACGAGCGACGCGCACCTCGCGGCGCTCGCGATCGAGCACGGGGCGACGCTCTGCTCGCACGACACTGACTTCTCACGATTCCCGGGCTTGAGCTGGGAGGACCCGCTACGCGGCTGATGCGCCGCGCACGGGGAGTTCGCCTCTCGACGGGTCGGACGCAAGCATCGAGTAGACGGCGTCGTCGCTATAGCGCTCGTCGTCCACCCGATATGACTGGCGCAGGACGCCCTCGCGCTGGAAGCCGAGCCGCTCGGCGACGGCGCAGCTCGCGCGATTCTCGACGTCGGCGAGGATTTCGATGCGCCGCAGCTGCCAGCGGGCGAAGCCGTCGTCGGCGAGCGCGGCGACGGCGGCCGTGATCACGCCTTTGCCCTCGCTGTCGCCGTCGAGCCAGTAGCCGACCGCGGCGGAGCGGTTGGCGCGGTCGACGGTGATGCCGACGACGCCCGCCAAGCTCCCGGCGGCGAGCACGGCGCGGCTGAGCCCGCTGCCCTCCCGCTCCATGGCGCGGGCGCGGCCGATGAAGGCGCACGTGTCCTGTTCGGTCTGGCTTTGCGCCCAATGGATCCAGTGCGCGAGACGCGCGCGGTTGCGCTCGATCAGCGCGTGCAGCTCGGGCGTGTCGCGATCGACGAGGGCGCGCAGCCGGTACCCGTCGGGCAGTCCTCTGTTCTTGGGGGCGGGATCTGGCTGTGCGCTCACAGCGTGAGCGAGGCGGGCGTCTGCAAGAGCTCGCGGATGCGCGCGAGGAGCTCGGCGGCGTCGGCGCCGTAGAGGATGCGGTGGTCGCAGACGAGCGAGAGCGTCATCGTGTGACGCGCCACGAGCTGCTCGTCGCGCACGACGGCGCGTGCCTCGACGGAGCCGACGGAGAGGATGGCGGCCTGCGGCGGGTTGATGATGGCGCCGAAGCTCTTGATCCCGTACATGCCGAGATTGGACACGGTGAACGTGCCGCCGCCGAGCTCGGGTGGGGTGATCGTGCCGTCGCGCACGCGGCCGGCGAGCGCACGCGCCTCGCGGGCGATCTCGCCGAGCGACTTCTCATCGGCGTCGAACACGGTGGGCACGACGAGCGCGTCCTGCGCGGCGACGGCGACGCCGACGTTGACGCGCGAGTGCAGCTGCAGCGTGCCGTCCTTGTAGCTGCCGTTGGCGCGGGGGTGCTCGCGCAGGGCGAGCGCGGCTGCCTTGACGACCATGTCGTTGTACGTCGGTGCGTCGTGCGAGGAGATTCGCTTGAGCTCTGTGCGCAGCGCGACGCAGGCCTCCATGTCGACGTCGCTCTGCAACGTGAAGTCGGGGATGGTTGCCTTCGACTCGGCCATCCGCCGGGCGATCGTCTGCTGCATGCGCGAGAGCTCTTGCGTGGTGGTCTGGCCCTTGGCCGTGCTCACGTCCTCGCGCGCTGCGGGCGCGGAAGTCGCGGCGGGAGCGCTTGTTGCGCTGGGGGCGCTGCCGGCTGCTGCGGCCTCGACGTCGGCCTTGACGATGCGACCGCCGGGCCCGCTGCCGGCGAGCGCGGCGAGGTCGACACCCTGCTCGCGCGCGATGCGCCGGGCGAGCGGCGAGGCCTTGACGCGCTCGCCGCTGGGCTGCTCTGCGTGCGTGGCGCCACTCGTCGCGCCGGCACCGGTGGTCTCGGCGACGGATCCGACTGGCTCCTCTCTGGAGCCCACGGCAGCGGCGCCGTTGGCGGAGGTCCGGGACCCGGCGGCTGCGCCTTGCGCGGCACCGTCAGCCACGCCTGCACCCGCCGCGCCTGCACCGGCGGCGCCTGCACCGGCGGCGTCGCCGACCCGCGCGATGACCTCTCCGACGGGCAGCGTGTCGCCCTCGGCGGCGACCGTCTGCAGGGTTCCGTCCTGATCGGACTGGTAGACCATGGCGGCCTTGTCGGTCTCGATCTCGACGAGCTCCTCGCTGCGGGCGACGTGCTCGCCGTCGGCCTTGAGCCAGCGCAGGATGGTGCCCTCCTCCATCGTGTCAGACAGGCGTGGCATGACGATGTCGGCCATCAGCGCCCCACTCGGCCGGCGCTCGCGCTGCCGCTTGGCGCGGACACGCCGAGCGTGTCGAGCACGGCGCCGACGACCTGCGGCTCGTGCGGGTAGGCGATGTCCTCGAGCGGCTTGGAGTAGGGCATCGGCACGTCGGCGCCCGAGACGCGGCGCACGGGCGCGTCGAGGTCGTCGAAGGCCTGCTCTGAGATCAGCGCGGCGAGGTTGGCGCCGACGCCGCCGTGTGGCCAGCCCTCCTCGACGATCACACAGCGGTTGGTCTTGTGCACGGAGGCGAGGATCGTGTCGAGGTCGAGCGGGCGCAAGGTGCGCGGGTCGATCACCTCGGCCTGCACGCCGTGCTCGTCGGCGAGCGTAACGGCGGCGCGCTCGGCGGTCAGCGCCATGCGCGAGACGCCGACGATCGTCACGTCAGAGCCCTCGCGGGCGATGCGCGCCTTGCCGAAGTCGACGAGCACGTCCTCACCGTCGGGCACGTCGCCGCGCACGCCGTAGAGCGACTCGTGCTCGATGAAGATCACGGGGTTCTCGTCGCGGATGGCGCTCTTCAAGAGGCCCTTGGCGTCGGCGGCGGTGGCGGGGACGGCGACGAGCAGCCCCGGGATATGCAGGAACAGCGCCTCGAAGCAGTGCGAGTGGGTGGGCCCGAGCTGGTGCCCTGCCCCCTGGGGCATGCGCACGACGAGCGGCACGCGGGCCTGCCCGGCGAACATGTAGTGGATGTGCGCGGCGTGGTTGACGATCTGGTCGAAGGCGAGCAGGGCGAAGTTGATCGTCATCAACTCGACGACGGGACGCAGCCCGGCCATGGCGGCGCCGACGCCGACGCCGACGATCGTGTTCTCGGAGATCGGGGTGTCGCGCACGCGCTTCTCGCCGAACTCGTCGAGCAGTCCGTCGGTGACCTTGAAGGCACCGCCGAACACGCCGATGTCCTCGCCCATCAGGAAGACGCGCTCGTCGCGGCGCAGCTCCTCGCGCAGGGCGGCGCCGAGCGCCTCGCGGTAGCGCAGCTCGGCCATCAGGCGGCGCCTCCGGTCACGGGCCGGCCGATCATCAGGCGCGGTCCTCGCCGTGGGCCAGCGCGTCTGACATCTGCTGCGGGATCTCGTCGTGGCCGTCGGCCTGGGAGAAGCGCTCGGAGGGCGCGGCGTCCTCGGGGTCGGTAGTGCGCACGGAGTACCAGCCGCGCGAGCCGTCGCCGAGCACGTAGACGTCGTCGTACAGGGTCTCGGCCGCCGGGAAGGGCGAGGCCTCGGCGAACTCGACGGCGGCGTCGACACGCGCGATCGCCTGCTCGTCGATCTGCCGGCGCTGGTGCTCGTCGAGCACGCCCTCGCGCACGAGCCGCTCGCCGAAGGCGGGGATCGGGTCGCGTTCGCGCCAGTGGGCGACCTCCTCCTTGGAGCGATACTGCTCGGGGTCGGCCATCGAGTGGCCGCGGAAGCGATAGGTGACGGCCTCGACGAGCAACGGGCGGCGCTCGTCGCGCACGCGCGCGATCGCCTCGCAGAGCACGGCGTAGGTGTCGAGCACGTCCATCCCGTCACAGCGCATGCCGGGCACGCCGAGGCTCTCGCCCTTGCGCTGGAGGTCGGTCACGGCGGAGTGGCGGCTCAACGAGGTGCCCATGCCGAACTGGTTGTTGGTGACGACGAAGACGACGGGCAGCTTCCACAGCGCTGCGAGGTTGAGCGTCTCGCCGAAGGTCCCCTGGTTGGAGGCGCCGTCGCCGAACGTGCACAGCGTGACGTCATCGGTGCCCTCGTAGTCGGAGGCGAGCGCGAGCCCGCCGGCGATCGGCAGGTTGCCGCCGACGATCCCGTAGCCGCCCATGAAGCGCCGAGCGGCGTCGAACATGTGCATCGAGCCGCCGCGCCCGCCGGAGCAGCCGTCGGCGCGCCCGAACAGCTCGGCCATGACGTTCTCGGGCGGCGTGCCGCGCACGAGCGCGTGTCCGTGCGAGCGGTAGGTGGAGATCAGGTAGTCGTGCTCGCGCAGGGCGCGCGCTGAGCCGACGATCGTCGCCTCCTCGCCAATCGAGAGGTGCAGGAAGCCGCCGACCTTGGCGCGTGCGTACATCTCCCCGGCGCGCTCCTCGAAGCGGCGGATCAGCGTCATCGTCTCAAGGAACTCGCGCGCGACGGCCGGCTCGGGCAGGCTCCGGGGCGACTCCACGGCGTCTCCGGTCAGCTCCTGCGCGCTTCCCATCAATCCACGGTACTCCAGCGCGCGAGAAACTCGGCGGCATCGAGCTGTGCGAGGTCTTCGCGCAGCTCGCGGGCCATCCGCGAGGCGGCCTGCGGCGGCAGGTCCCAGAACAGCGCGACTTCGCCGTCGTCGATGTCGACGAGCTCGATGTGGTCGACGCGCTCGGCGTCGGCGAGCAGCGCCGGCGTGCGCCCGCCGCGCGTGACGATCAGCCGGTAGGCGGCCTTGGCCTTCACGGCGCGGCACCGACGAGCTCGAGCATGCGTGCGCCGGCCTGCTCGACGGCGCGCTCCCCTTCGAACACGTCCTCGCCGACGACGATCGCGGGGATCTCGATGATTCCAAGATCGGCCGCTTCGTTGGTGGCGACGGCGAGCTGCGCGGAGACCGAGCGGAGCTCGGCGCCGCGCGTGACGGCGGCCGGGTGCATCTCACAGGCGGCGGCTGCGATCAGCACGTTGTCGAGCCGGGACAGGTCGCGCCCGCCGGCGAAGGCCTGGCGGAAGGCGGCCTGGGCGAACGGCACGGCACGCCCGATCGACTTGGCATACGTGGCGACGCGCATCGCCAGGGCGCTGTCGAACGGGAACGGCTCTGGCCAGCGCAGTGGCTGCAGGCCGAGCTGCGCGGCGCGGCGGGCGACGTCCTCGCGGAAGGCATCGCGCTCGTGCTCGCAGCGCCACACCTCGACCGGCTGACCCCCGCCGCCGCGCTCGCCGGCGAGCTCGCGCGCCGGCACCGGGCGCCACTCGGCAGGGCCGGGTAGCGCGTGCAGGACCTGCTCGGCGGCGAGGTAGGCGAGCGGGCTTGAGAGGTCGAAGTAGAAGGCGGCAGGGGCGTTCACGGCTCAGCCGTGAATCAACCAGCCGTCGGCGGCGCGCCCGGCTTCCATGACGGCCTCTGACAGCGTGGGGTGCCCGTGGATGATGCGCCCGACCTCGGCGTAGCCACCCTCGAGCAGGCGCACGTTGACGAGCTCTTGGATCAGCTCGGTGGCGCGCGTGCCGACGATGTGCCCGCCGAGCAGCTCGCCGTACTTGGACTCGCCGACGAGCTTGATCATGCCGCCGGTGTCGCCGTAGACGACGCCGCCGCCGACTGCGCCGTACTGCACTTTGCCGACGACCACGTCGTAGCCCTCGTCGCGAGCCTGCGCCTCGGTCAGTCCGAAGGAGCCGACGTTGGGCGTGCAGAAGGTGGCGCGCGGGATGTCCTGGTAGGCGATCGGGTGGGTGTCGAGACCGGCCGAGTCCTCGACGGCGATGATGCCCTCGTCAGATGCCTTGTGCGCGAGCGCGGGGCCGGGCACGAGGTCGCCGATCGCGTAGATGCCGGCGCGGCTCGTGCGCATCGCGCCGTCGACCCTGACGAGGCCGCGCTCATCGAGCTCGACGCCTGCTTCGGCCAACCCGAGCCCGTCGACGTCGGCGCCGCGCCCGGCGGCGATCACAAGGTAGTCGACCTCCAGGCCGGCGTCCTCGCCGTGCGTGAAGGTGACGCCGCTCTCGCCGCTCTCCACGTCGGCGATCGGATCGCCGACGTGGACGCTCACGCCCTGGCGCTTGAAGCCGCGCTCGACGCGGCGCGAGACGTCGACGTCCTCGGTCGGCAGCACGCGGTCGAGCGCCTCCATCAGCCGCACCTCCGAGCCGAGGCGGGCATAGCCGGAGGCGATCTCGGCACCGGAGGCGCCGGCGCCGACGACGGCGAGGCGGGCGGGCAGCTCGCTGAGCGCCCATGCCTGCTCGGTGCCGATGATGCGCTTGCCGAACTCGACGCCCGGGATCGAGCGGGGGACGGAGCCGGTGGCGAGGATCACGGTGGTGGCGGCGTAGACGATCTCGCCGACGACGACGTGCCCGTCGGCGTTGAGCGCGGCGTCGCCCTCGATCACGTCGATCTTGTCTTTCTTGAACAGGCCGCCCACGCCGGAGGTCAGCGTGTTGACGACTTTCTCGCGGCGGGCCTGCACGCCGGCGAAGTCGACGGTGACGTCTGTGACCTTCAACCCGTACTCGTCGGCCTCGCTGATCTCGCTGAGCAGGTCGGCCGAGCGCAACACGGCCTTGGCGGGGATGCAGGCGTAGTTCAGGCAGCGCCCGCCGAGCTTGTCGCGCTCGACGACGGCCGTCTTTTTGCCGAGCTGGGCGGCGCGGATCGCGGCCACGTAGCCACCCGGCCCTGAGCCGATGACGATGCAGTCGTACGTGTTCTCGGCCATCTGGCGTGAGCCTATCGAAGCGTCTCTCGCTCGCCGGCCTGTACGCGGCCCATCACGCGGACGAGCTTCCAGAACAGCCAGCCGCCGAGCACCACGCTGAGCAGGCAGATGCCGGCGGCAAGCAGCGTCGAGGCGACTACGAGCGCGAGCGAGGTGACGATGATCTGGAAGGCGAGCAGCGCCTCGAAGCAGAGCACGGCCCAGTAGCGCCGCCGGTACATCCCCTGCGCGAGCAGCGCGAGCACAACGGCGAGCAGTGCGGCGCCCGGCAGCGAGCCGCCGTGGCGGCTGAGGTCGTGCACGCTGGCGGCGCCGGCGATCACGCCGACTGCGAGCACGAGGCAGACGGCGATGGCGATGCGCAGCGACGTCGGCCACTCGTGCTCGCCAAGCGGGCTAAGCGCTACGCGGGCGAGCTCTTCGCGGCGGGCGCGCGAGGCGCGACGCCCCGGCGGCTCCTCCGCCGCAAGTGGCCCGCGACTAGCGCGAGTTCGCTCCTCGCTATCGGTCAACCCGAACCCCTCCGGCGGTCAACCCGAGCCCCTCCGGCGGTCAACTCGAGCTCCTCCGGCGGGTCAACTGGAGCCCCGCCGGCGCCGCCGCTGATAGGTCTCGGTCCAGGCGTCATTTCGTGGATGCTCCCAGGGTGGCGTTCGAAGGGCTCGGCCGAGTCTAGTCACCGCGGCGAATCGACCTGCGCACACGAGCTCCCAGCGCCGCCGTGCTGCACCTGGCCCCGGTCACGAACGACCGCGGTGCGCAGAAACCCATCGTGATCTCTGCGCACCGCCTCTCGCGCTACGTAGTGAAGCTACGCCGCGAGTTCGACCATCTTTGAAAAGCTGGTCGTCTCGGTAGCTTGGGCGCCGGCAGCTTCAAATTTGCCGACGATGTTCGCTTCAAATGGTTCTTTAGTCAATTTTTCACACACTTCTTTCGGTTCTTTACATTCGCCGGCTTCTTGTTTGCCTTCTTTCTGTTTATATTCGATTTTGGCGGTTTCGGTTGTCAGAACCTCTTTGTTGATTGGGGTGACTAAACCGACGACGCTTCCCCGAACTTCGACTTTCACAGCGCCGCACAAAACTTTTATCGGTTCCGCCAGTGTCTTTACGACGCCGCCCTCTAATTCTTTTTTGGCGTTTAAGATATTTATGACACTGAGTTTGGCGTTCACCTCTAAGATAGTTTCGACGGGGTCTTTTTCGCCTTTGGCAGTTTCACTTCTACAGGCCACTTTACCCGTTTTGCACCCCGTGAAGTCAACCGAGATGGTGCCTGATGCTCCGTTTCCGAATTCTCCGGAACCTTCGTCAGCCGTACAGATGATCGAGCTTTTACCCACGGTTTCGATCTTCGTTTCGCCGCTCGTCACTTTGAACGTCACCGGGAAGGCTTCTCCGGGTAACGCTTTGATGGCTGGTGCGCGTACTTCGTTTGCCGTGGTAAGAAGTGTGAGGTTCAATTGTTCGAGTGAGCCTTCAGGGGTTCCTGCTAAGGTTTTCACCAGCGGGTAGAAGAGCAGGAGTAATTTTCGTTGCCATTTGCCTTTGTTGCCTGCTTTTTCTTTGAACGCCAGTTCTTTGCATTCATTTTCTTTGGCAAAGAATTGCCGACCTTCGGTTTCCACGGCGACTAAGGCACATTCGGGGGTAGTGAGGATACCGGTGTGTGTGCCTTCCATTAAGGTTTCTTTATTAGTTTCGATAAACATCCAGGGACCGCCGCTATCACCGCCTTCACCAATCAACTGTTCGACGGGCATTGCGGGTTCCTTGACTTCGACGAGCCCTTCAACTTTTATGGCCCCGAACGTTACCGTCAGGTTATCCGCTGTTATTTCGCCGCACGATTCACCTGAGGTCTGGCCGACGTGGCAGGTTTGGTTGCCGACAGTGGGTGTCCGTTTACCTTTCACCGGGTAGGATGTTTTTTCGCCGGCGTTGTTCATCCGTTTCCACTCGGCGGTGACGGCAAAGACCGGGTTGTTGGGTTTGCCGGTCTGCCATCCGGCTTCGATCAGGACGTCGGCGAAGTCGCCTGATTTCGCCCCTGCGACCCCGAAGACGAATTCTTCTACGGGACCGACCACGCTTTCCAATGCGGCACCGTTCTTTGCCGACCATTTTTCTTTTGCTTCTGCTATGCAATGGCCGGCCGTAAGCGCGACCGTTTCATTTTTGCTGTTGATCGCAAGAGGCCCGACTGTGCATTCCGGTTTTTTTTTCGTCAGGAACGAAACGCCGGAGGTGAGCGATGGGTCGCAATAGGCTTCGAATGTGACCCATTCGATGCAGCTTGTTTTGGCCTGCGGCAGTAGACCGATCCGCGGGCTGGAGACGACACTCACGAATACGTTCACGGGAGCCGACGCCGCGGCACCGACGAGCGCAGCACGTTCCGCGGCGGGCACCGAAGAGCTCAACCTGATGGACACCCCGTTGCGCTGCGGCTCGAGCGCTGTCGTGACCTGTTCCCGCGCAAACAGACTTGCGAGTTTGCGGTTCCACAGTTGTTGGGTTGCGATAAGTTCTGCCGAGCTCGAGCGAACGGGCGTGGCGGTCACATGACCTGCGAGCCCGGCTTGCGCGACGACCTGTTCAGCCGTGCGCCGGCTGTCTGCCGATGTCACGCCGACGTGCAGCGTGGCGGCGGCAGCGTCGAACCAGACCCCGCCGAAGGCGCTGCCCAGCGTGACTTCCAGCTTGTTGAGGAGATCTGCCCGTGCGATTTCACCCTGAACCTCGACAGCCCGGTCGGCGCTCGGTTGATCGGCACCGGCCGCCGAGGTCGGGGCGAGGCCGCTCGTGACGGCGAGCACGATGCACGCGCCGATCGCCGCGATGGCCGATCGCTCGGTGTAGTAGGAGGACCTGCGGATCGTTCTGAAGGGTCGCCGATTGGCGCTGCCCGATAGGTGGGTCATGAGCTACCTTCTTCCGCGTAGTGACGTTGTGGCCTCGGAGCGCTCGTCTTTGCGAGAGGAAGCGTTCCGGGGCCGTTGAATGGCTTCGTCCGCTGTCGGCGGATGCCGCCAGATGAAACACCGGACGGATTAGCAAGTCGCCAACGGTGCCGCAACTGGCGATTGGCGACAGCGGTAGGCCGAAAGGTCCAGGGTCAGGTGGAGCTTGGCCGCCTTGCGTCGCGAAGCCCCTGGGCCTGCGCCGCCGAGCGCTCGTCTTGTCTCCTACTGGCTCAGTCGCCGGCGCAGCGCGCGCGCCGCTCGCTCGGGGTCCTCGGCGTCGGCGATTGCGCGCAACACGACGGCGCGTGTGGCGCCCGCGTCCAGCACCTCGCCGAGGTTCGCCTGATCGAGTCCGCCGATTGCAAAGAACGGCACGGAGGCGTGCTCGGCTGCGTAGCGCACGAGCTCGATCCCCACGGCGGGGCGCCCGGGCTTGGTCGGCGTCTCGTGCACGGGGCCGACGCCGATGTAGTCGACCAGCGGCGTGCCATCGTCAGCGGTCGCGACGGCGGCGTCGATCTCGCCGGGGGCGTGCGTGGAGAGGCCGATCAGCAGGTCGGGGCCGACGATCTTGCGCGCCTCGGCGACGGGCATGTCGTCCTGGCCGACGTGCAGCCCATCGGCGCCCGACTCGCGCGCGACGAGCGGCCGGTCGTTGACGATCAGCAGCGCGCCGAGGCGCTCGCACAGCCCCCGGGCGGCGTTGGCGACGGCGACGAGCTCTTCGTCGCTGAGTTGCTTGTCGCGCAGTTGCACGACGTCGACGCCGCCTGCGATCGCCGGACGGATTACCTCCGGCAGCGCGCGGCCGCCGGGGTTGGCGTCGCACACGAGGTAGAGCTTGGCCGCGGCCAGTCGCGCGCGACGGTCGGAGCCGATCTCGGCTGCGGGCATCTCGACGCAGTCTCGCAGGCGCGCCGTCGCGTGCGCCTGCCCCGATTGTGCAGCCGCCGACTCGCCCGCGGTGGCGCCGATCGCCGCGCGGCTGGCGATTGCGGGCGGCAGATCGGGGCTAGCATCAACCTATGGCCAATCTCAGCGGCTCTGGCGGCGGCTCGGACGACGTGCTGGTGATCGGCGGCGGCGTGATCGGGCTGTCGCTGGCCTGGCGTGCGAGCGAGCGCGGCATGGCGGTGACGGTGCTCGAGCGCGACACGCTCGGCAGCGGCACATCGCATGTCGCCGCCGGAATGCTCGCACCCGTGGCCGAGGCCGAGTTCGGCGAGGCCGGCCGGCGCGTGCTCGAGCTCGGCCTGCGCTCGGCCGAGCTGTGGCCGGCGTTCGCCGAGCAGCTGCGGGCTGCGTCGGGCGTCGACGTATGCCTGCTGCGCACGGGCACGCTGATGCTGGCGCGCGACGAGGACGAGGCGCGCGAGCTCGAGCGTCAGTTCGCCTTCCGCGAGGGGCTCGGGCTGACCACGAGCAGGCTGCGCGGCAGCGAGGCGCGTGAGCGCGAGCCGGCGCTCGCGCCCAGCATGCGCCTGGCGCTCGAAGCGCCTGACGACCACTCGGTCGACCCGCGGCGCTTGCTGGCGGCGCTGCGCGCGGTGTGCGCGTCCTCGGGTGTGCAGCTGCGCGAGCACGCGCCTGTCGAGCGGGTTGAGACCGACGCGGGGCGTGTCGCCGGGGTCACGCTGGCCGGCGGGGAGACGCTCGCCGCGGGGCAGGTCGTGCTCGCGGCCGGAGCGTGGAGCGCCCAGATCGCCGGCCGGGAGCTGGGCGGCCGTCGAGTCACCATCACCGTTCCGGTGCGGCCCGTGCGCGGCCAGCTGCTGCGCCTGCGCGACCCGGCCGGCCCCGGTCTGTTGAGCAGGGTGATCCGCTTCGACGGCGGCTACGTCGTGCCCCGCGCCGACGGCCGCTACGTGCTCGGCGCGACCGTCGAGGAGCGCGGCTTTGACGTCGAGCCCGATGTGGGCGGCGTCTACGATCTGCTGCGCGACGCGCACGAGATCGTCCCCGGCATCAGCGAGCTGAAGATCGAGGAGCTGTGCGTGGGGCTGCGCCCGGGCATGCCCGACAACGCCCCCGCGATCGGCGCCGCCTCGCCGCAGGGCCTGACACTAGCGACGGGACATCACCGCAACGGCATCCTGCTGGCGCCGCTGACGGCGCAGCTCGTCGCCAAGCTGCTCGGCGGGGAGGAAATGGACGCGACCGAGCTCGAGCTGTTGAGCGCATGCGATCCGAGGCGCTTCGTGGGCGCTTCGACCGAGACTCCGGGGCTCGCTGAGGCGGTGCTGAGTCGATGAGGGCGCTTGCTGCGATTAGGGATCGCCGAGCGGCGGTGGGGCGCCCGTGATCAGGGTCAACGGACAGGAGTCGGACGTGCCGCCCGGCGAGACCGTGGCAGCCGTGCTCGCGCGGCTCGACCTATCGCCCGAGGCGCGCGGCGTCGCGGTGGCCGTCGACGGCGAGGTCGTCCCACGCGCCGAGTGGGGCTCGTTCGAGCTCGCCGCGCACGCCCGCATCGAGGTGCTGACGGCGATGCAGGGAGGATGATCGCGAGATGAGCGAGACAGTGGGAACCGGCGGAATGGCGCAGCACGACGCCGGCGCGGCTGCGGCGAACGGCTCGACGCCGAGGCCCGAGGCGGACCGGGAGGAGCTGACGATCGCCGGGCGCACGCTGCGCTCGCGGCTGCTGCTCGGCACGGGGGGCTTCCCCTCGCCGGCGATCATGGCCGAGGCGCTCGCGGCCAGCGGCTCGGAGCTCGTGACGGTGGCGCTGCGGCGGGTGGACCCTTCGCAGCGCGGCTCGCTGATCGACGTGCTCGCCGAGGCGGGGGTCGAGCTGTTGCCGAACACCGCCGGCTGCTACACCGCGCGCGACGCCGTGCTTACGGCGCGCCTCGCGCGCGAGGCCTTTCAGACGGACTGGATCAAGCTCGAGGTGATCGGCGACGAGGACACGCTGCTGCCCGACGCGCCCGAGCTGTTGCGCGCCGCCGAGGAGCTCGTCGACGACGGCTTCGTCGTGCTCCCGTACACGACCGACGACCCCGTGCTCGCGCGGCGGCTGGTCGACGTGGGCTGTGCCGCCGTGATGCCGCTCGGCGCGCCGATCGGCAGCGGCATGGGCATCCGCAATCCCTACAACATCGCGCTGATCCGCCAAGCCGTCGACGTGCCGCTCGTGCTCGACGCAGGCGTCGGCACGGCCTCCGACGCCACGCTCGCGATGGAGCTCGGCTGCGACGCCGTGATGGCAGCCTCGGCGATCTCGCGCGCAGAGGACCCAGTGCGCATGGCCCGCGCCATGCGCGCAGCCGTCGAGGCCGGCCGGCTCGCCCGCGGCGCCGGCCGCATCCCCCGCCGCACCTACGCCACCGCCTCAACGCCCGAGCAGGGCCTGCCCGACTTCGGTTAGACGGCCAGGCCCGTCGCCCCGCGCCTCAGCCGACGACTTCGATCGTCCCGTTCATCGACGCCGGGTGGATCGTGCACTCGTAGTTGATCACGCCAGGCTTGGTCGCTTCGATCGAGAACGTGCCGCCTTCGCCGAAGTCCTTGGAGGCGAATTTCTGCGGGCCCCGCTCGCTCGTGACGTTGTGGGCGACTTCGTCGAAGTTGGTCCACTTGATCGTGCTGCCCACCTTGACCTTCACCGTATCCGGCGCGATCGCGATGTTGCGGTATGCGATCTGCACCGTGCCGCTGCGCACCGGCCCCGTGGCGGGCGCGAACTTGGGCGTCGTCGTCACTTTCAGGCTGCCCTTGTTGGTCGTGCTCTGCGCGCCCGTGCTCGACGTGGCGGCCGACGTCGACGAGGAGCCGCTCGACGATGACGAGCTGCTCGAGGAGCCACAGCCCGAAACGAGCGCCAGCGCTGCACACACGGCTCCGATCGCGAGGCATCTGCCCATCTGCCTGCGCACCCTAGCCTAGACTGGCTCGTCCATGCCGAAGCACTTCCTGACCGGCGCCGAGCTCTCAGCCGGCGAGCTCGACGCCCTCTTGACCCGCGCGATCGAGCTGAAGGCCGACCCGCTCGGCACGCCTGCGCTGGCCGGCCGCAGCGTGGCGCTCGTCTTCCAGAAGCCCTCCACGCGCACGCGCCTGTCCTTCGACGTCGGCGTGCACGAGCTCGGCGGCCACCCCGTCGTGCTGCGCACCGACGAGCTGCAGCTCTCGCGCGGCGAGCCCGTGCGCGACACCGCGCTCGTGCTCTCCCGCCACGTCGCCGCCGTCGGCGTGCGCACCGGCCCGCACGAGATGCTCGACGAGCTCGCCGAGCACAGCACGATCCCTGTGATCAACATGCTCACCGCCGAGCACCACCCCTGCCAGGCGCTCGCCGACCTGCTCACCTTGCGCGAGGCGTACGGAAAGCTCGATGGCCTGCGCCTCGCCTACGTCGGCGACGGCAACAACATGGCTCGCTCGCTCGCCATCCTCGGCACGCTCGCCGGGCTCGACGTGGCAGTCGCCTCGCCGCCCGGCTACTCACTCGAGCCCGATCTCGCGCTGCCCGCCGAAGCCGGCGGCAAGCTCACGCTGCACGAGGACCCGCGCGAGGCCGTCGCCGGCGCCTGCGCCGTCTACACCGACGTGTGGGTCAGCATGGGCGACGAGCAGACCGCCGAGCATCGCCGCCAGGCGCTCGCCGGCTACCGCGTCGACGACGCGCTGCTCGATGCCGCCGCGCCCGGCGCCTTCGCGCTGCACGACCTCCCGGCGCATGCCGGCGAGGAGATCACCGCCGACGTCCTCTACGGCGCGCGGCAGCGCATCTGGGACCAGGCCGAGAACCGCCGTCATGCGCAGAAGGCGCTGCTCGTACTGCTCGTGGGCGCAGCATGAGCGCTCTGCCCGATCTCTCTCAATCAAAAAAAGAGGACGCCTCCGAGGACTTCGTGCGCCCACAGAGAGGGGACGAGCTCGAGCTGAGCATCGAGTCGCTCGCATTCGGCGGTGAGGGCATCGCGCGGATCGGCGACGGCGGCTACGTCCTGTTCGTCGCCGACGCCGTTCCCGGCGATCGCGTGCGCGCCGTCGTGCGCAAGCGCAAGCGCAGCTACGCGCACGCGCGCACCGTCGAGGTGCTCGAGCCGAGCCCCGAGCGGATCGCACCCGTCGCCGAGCACCCCGGCGTCCCCTGGCAGGTGCTGCCATACGAGCGCCAGCTTCAGATCAAGCACGAGCAGGTCGGCGAGGCGCTCGCGCGGATCGGCCGGCTCGAGGGCTTCGAGCTGCACGACATCGTCCCCGCAGTGCAGCAGTGGCGCTACCGCAACAAGCTCGAGTACTCCTTCGGCGAAGGCTCGCCCGAGGACGGCTCCCCCGAGGACGGCTCCCCCGGCGATGTGCTCGTGTGCGGCTTTCACGCCCCCGCCGGCGCCAACAGAGTGCTCGCGATGGACGACTGCATGCTTGCGTCTGAGCGCGGCAACCTCGCGCGCAAGCTCGCGCTCCAGTGGTGCCGCGCCGAGGGCCTGACCGCATGGGACCGCGGGCGGCGCTCCGGCGCCGGCCCCGCCGGGCGCCGCGGCGGGCACCGCCGCGAGCAGCGCATCGGCCCCGCCGCCGACGGTCGCGCCCGCCTGCGCAACCTCGTCGTGCGCGAAGGCCGCCACAGCGGTCAGCTGCAGGTGCGCATCGTGACCAGCGAAGGCGAGCTGGAGGCCGGCTCGCTCGCCGCCGCACTCAGCGTCGGGCTCGGCGACAGCCTCTGCGGTGTGCTCTGGTCGCGTTCCGGCAGCCTCGCCGAGACGACCGCCGGCGGCGAGACCGAGCTCGTCTGGGGCGAGGCCAAGCTGCCCGAGCGCCTCGGCGAGCTCGACCTGCAGATCTCTGCCGAGGCCTTCTTCCAGACCAACACCGAGATGGCCGAGCGGCTCTACCGGCTCGTCGTCGAGTTCGCCGCGCTCGAGGGCTGGGAGCGCGTGTACGACCTCTACAGCGGGATCGGCTCGATCGCGCTCACGCTCGCTCCGCGCGCCGGCGAGCTGTGGGGCATCGAGCTGATCGAAGAGGCCGTCGCCGACGCCATCGCCGGCGCCTGCGCCAACGAGGTCACCAAGGCCAACTTCTTCGCCGGCGACGTGCGCCTCGCGCTGCCCGAGCTGTTGCAGCGCGCCGGGCGCCCAGACGTGCTCGTCGTCGACCCTCCCCGCGCCGGGCTTTCGAAGAAAGTCGTCCACCGCATCATCGACGCCTCGCCCAAGCGGATCGTCTACGTCTCCTGCAACCCCACCACGCTCGCCCCCAACGCCGCCGAACTAGTCGAGGCCGGGTGGACGCTGCGCAAGGTCGCGCCCGTCGACATGTTTCCGCAGACGCACCACATCGAGTGCGTGGCGCTCTTCGAGCGGAGTTAGCCAGGCGATCGCAGGCTCGGACGGAATCTCAGAGAAATCCATAGAGTTCACATCCGTGGAACCACACCCAGACTTTCGCAATCAGACCCCCGAGTTTTGGGCTGTCGTCAAGCTGGCCTCGCAGCTCCTCGGATTCTCGGTCCGCAAGAAAGGGACGACTCCCAGTCGTGTAGCGACCTACACATCGACTGGGCTGGTCAAGGTATTGCGCGAACGGGGTCTGAATCCGTCAGGTTACGACGGAATAATCGAGCGAGTCGCGGCATATTCGGTTAAGCGTGCGCATATGATGGAACAGACCGTACTACCTAACCTCATGGATCGTGACGAAGCCCGTGCTCTATTTAAGGAGGTCAGCGCCACGGCCGACTTTCCGCGAGAGCTAATCTCCATGAACAAGCAAAGCGGGGACAAGCGCCACGTGGCGTACCTTGCGTCAATGGTCAATATTCTCACATGGCGAGCTTTGCGTAAGCGGCATGGTGAGGCCGAGTTTGACCACAACCCCCGTGGACCGTTGACCTTCTCGCGTAGAGGGATGCCGCTCCGAACCCTGTTCCGCTGGATGGACGGCGCGTATCCAAGCCTTAACCACCCCATCGCCGCTTGGGAGGTGAAGGAGTACTACGGAACAAAGACCTTCGGCAGCCGCGTGGCCGACGGAGTGTACGAGACGGCACTTGATGGTTACGAGCTCAACGACCTACGCGCGGTAGGCGTGGACGTTAAACACTATCTTTTTCTTGACGATCGATTTACCTGGTGGGACTGTGGGAAGTCCTATCTTTGTCGGATAGTAGACATGTTGCACGCGGGGCTCTTGGACGGTGCATTCATTGGCCGCGAGATCCTTGGAGCGTGGCCCCCTGTCGTTGGTGAGTGGCGGTTCGACCTACCAGGAGAGAAGTAGTCGGTCGGCTACCTGCTCCATAGCCATGTCTTCGCCAGACATCTGGAACCGACGTAGCATGCATCCACCGCGTTCAATGAGCAGCTCGCGGGCAAACATGCCCTCGATGAGCGACGGATCGATCTCCTCGTCCCCTGATCGGCGCCAGCCATCGACCGAAACGGCGACGGCGGCCCCTCGGTCGATCGCAGCACCGAGGACGTGCCAGAGTGAATCAAGTTGGAAGTCCTGCGCACCGTAGAGGATGGACTGCCCATGCACGTAAGGAGGGTCGCAGTAGACCAAATCGCCGTTGCCAGCTTCTGCGATCGTCTCGGAAAAGTCTTGACACAAGAAACGCACGGACGCAAGTCGTTCTTGCCATTCCGCAAGTCGCATGCGCAACTTCTCGGCGGGCATCGCGCGGTGCGGACCCATGGGTGTGCTCATCGTTCCCTGGCGAGTGAAGCGCACAACTCCGCCGTAGCACGTACGGCTCAGTACCATCAGATCGAGCGGATTAGGTTGCGTGTTGTAACGGCTGCGAACCTCGAGATAAGCAGAGCGACCCTGCTCAACAATTTGGTCTCGCCACACCTCATAGTGGCTGGCGACGATCTCGGGATCGTCTTGCACTGCCTTGAGTAGCTCCACCAGCATTGGCAAGTTGTCCGCCGCGACAGCACGCGCAGGATGCATTGTCGCGAGGACTGCGCCAGTGCCAACGAAGGGCTCGTAGTACGTATCGAACTCAGCGGGAAGATATTTAGCGATAGTGGCGGCGTAGCGATACTTATTGCCCACCCACTTAAGGATTTGGCCGCGGGGGCGTGTACGTTGCCGCTGAGTCGCCGCAGCACCAGTAAGCAAGTCGATCTGTACGGAGTGCATTTATTGCACCGTAGCGCCCCGGTCGGCGGAAATACGAACATATGTTCTATTTCGGCGCGAACTGCGTGGTGCATGCCGCGAACTGAGCTATGGTGCTTGGCTGCCTATTTCAATGCTCTAGCGTCGTCCATTCGAGCGCGCGCTTCGGTCGCGGAATAGGCTGCAAACATGCGTGCCGCCACGATCCGCGAGCAGGAGATCGTGATCGAGCAGCACTCCGACCCTGAGCCGGGGTCCGAAGAGGTGCTCGTGCGCGTGCGCGCCGCCGGGCTCAACGGCGCTGACATGATGCAGCGCCGCGGTCTCTACCCGGCGCCGCCCGGCTCGCCGCAGGACATTCCCGGGATGGAGCTCGCCGGCGAGGTCGCCGCGCTCGGCCCCGGCGCCGAACGGTTTGCCGTCGGCGACCGCGTGATGGCGATCGTCGGTGGCGGCGCGCAGGCCGAGCTGTGCACCGTGCACGAGCGCGTGGCCATGCCCGTGCCCGACGGGGTCGACTGGGCCGCTGCCGGGGGCCTGCCCGAGGTCTTCGCCACCGCCCACGACGCCGTCTTCACACAGGGCGAGCTGCGCCCCGGCGAGCGTTTGCTCGTGCACGGCGGCGCCGGCGGCGTCGGTACCGCCGCGATCCAGCTCGCGCGTGCCGCCGCCGCCGGCGTGACCGCCACCGTGCGCAACGAGCAGCTGCGTGCGCAGGTGGTCGAGCTCGGCGCCGAGGCGATCGCGCCCGAGGGGTTTGCCGAGCATGGGCCGTTCGACGTGATCCTCGAGCTCGTCGGCGCGCCCAACATGCCCGAGAACATGAACGCGCTCGCCACCGGCGGGCGGATCGCCGTGATCGGTGTCTCAGCTGGCGCCAAGGCCGAGGTCAACCTGCTCGCGCTGATGGGCAAGCGCGCGCGAGTCCACGGCTCTACGCTGCGCGCCCGCCCGCTCGAGCAGAAAGCCCAGGTCGCCAGGCTCGTCGAGCACGAGGTGCTGCCGCTGTTTCAGTCAGGCGCGCTGAAGGTGCCCGTCGCCGAGACCTTCCCGCTGCAGGACGCAGCCGCCGCATATGAGCGCTTCGCCGCCGGCGGCAAGCTCGGCAAGATCGTCCTCACGATCGGAGGCTGACATGTCAGAACGCGCAGATCGCTCGCTCTCTCGCCGGGCCTTTCTCGGCCGCGCCGGCGCCGCAGCCGGCGCAGCAGCCGGCGGCGCCCTGCTCGGCAGTGAGCTGCTCGACGCCGCCGACGCCCGCGCCGCCTACGCCCGCCCGTCCACGCCCGACGCCGCGCTGAAGGCGCTCGTCGACGGCAACCGGCGCTATCGCCGTGGCCGCTGGGAGCGTCGCGACTACTCGCCCGTAGGCGAACGCCGCGCCGTCGAACAGCAACCGTTCGCGGCGATCCTCGCCTGTGCCGACTCGCGCGTCTCGCCACCGCTCGTGTTCGACGTCGAACGCGGCAACCTGTTCGCCGCGCACGTCGCCGGCAACAGCATCGACACCGGCTCGCTCGGCAGCCTCGAGTACAGCGTCGCCGTGCTCGGCGTGCACGTGATCGTCGTGCTCGGCCACAGCGACTGCGGCGCCGTCAAGTCCGCGATCGAGGTCGCCGAAGGACGCAAGAGCTTCCCCGCCTCCAAATACGGGTCGATCGGCGCCGTCGTCGATGCCGTCGTGCCCGCCGTGCAGGGCCTTCCTCCGGCCGCCCGCACGCTCGAGCACTCGATCGTCGCCAACGCCCGCCGCCAGGCCGCCATCGTCGCTCGCAGCGGCCCCATCATCCCGGCAGCAATCGCCGCCGGCACGCTCCGCGTCGTCTCGGCCGTCTACCAAATCAGCACCGGCGTCACCAGGATCGTCTGAGGGCACGGTAGTCCCAGCGCCGAAGCGCTGTACCGCGAAGCGGTCCAATATTGTACCGGCAGGGTGGTACACTGACCGAGGATGGCGACCGTACTCAATCCCTTCGTCTGGGACCGACCGCTCGATGATCCGTCGAAGATCATCGGTATGGAGCCGTTCGCCACCGAGGTCGCGTTGACGCTCAAGGGTCAGACCAACGTATCCCTGTTCGGACCACGCGATACGGGCAAGACCACGTTCATCAACCAGCTGGCTCTAGAGCTCGCAAAGAGGCATGGCGACGACGCGCCTCCGTTCGACACAGTCAAGGTCAACCTGCAGCGGGTTGTCAGCATTCCCGGATTCATCGGCTGCGTGCACGACGCGATGACCAGCCATCCGATCAAGAGTGTCCGGAGGGCCGCGCAACGCCAAATCGGCGTGCTCGAGAAGGAGATCGGGTTCGACATCAGGGTCATCAAGGGCTCGGTCAAGACGTCTGCCCTCAGCCCGTCCGAGGATGCCGAGACGCTGCACGCACAACTGCTCGCGCTGCGCTCTGTGTCTCAACACCTCGTTGTCGTCTTCGACGAGTTCCAGCGTCTGAGGCATTGTCCGGGCGACCCGCTGGCGACCATCCGGTCAGCACTCATGAGCTCGGGCGCGAACCATGTGTCACTCGTCTTCACGGGGTCGATTCGGAACGCACTGAAGATGATGCTCGAGGGCTCCCGTCAGCCGATCTTCGCTGAGGCGTCGCAGATGCAGTTGCCGGCGATCAGCCGTGCCGACTTTCTTGAGTACCTCGACTTCCAGTTCGAGCAGACCGGAAAGCCAGCCGACGAAGACGCGCTCAACCATCTCCTCAACGCCACACGCACGCACCCGCGCAGCACGCAGCAGTTGGCCTGGGAGTGTTGGACGAGCACGCAGGCAGGCAAGGCAGTGACGCTGGACACCGTGATCCGCGCGCACGATCGGCTTGTGCAGACCATCGAGCGCTCTGAGTTCGCGTCGGTGCTGAACGTCCTGATGAATGGAGACGAGGGTGAGATAAACGAGGTGCGGGGACTTCAGCTTCTCGCTGATCGTGGTGGGACGAACGTCACGAGCCGTCCCGTCGCCACGCGCTACGGATTCTCCAGTCACTCGCGCGTGAAACCCGCCTTGGAGCGACTGCAGGGACGCGGACTTGTGGATCTGCGAGACGACACGTGGTACATCGTCGATCCCCTTTTCAGCGAGTGGCTGCGACGCGCGTCGCCCCTGGCGGACCGGCCGTCTGGGGAAGCGCCCCCCGACTGATCTGTACCGGCCTCGCGGTACAGATCTGGCCCGCGCAGCGGTACCAGCAACGCGAGCTCTCAGTAGGGCGGCAGCGCCGCGTACCACTCGCCCAGCTTGCGAAACGAGTCCCAGAAGTCGCGCTTGGCATCGGTCTCATCGAGCGACTCGTCGATGTTCGGCACGCACAGTGCGTCGATCGTCGGCGTCAGCTGCTGGATCTCGCCGAGGCGTTCCTGTAGCGGATGCGCCAGCGGGATCTCCATCTCGTTGAGCGCCGCCACCGCCTCCGGTCCCATCACGACGACGATCTTCGGCTGCACGATCGCCAACTCGGCGACGACACGCGCCATGCAGGCCGGGTCGGCCAGCGAGGAATCGCTCAGCGGGCACTTCACGCAGAGTGTGCCGTAGACCGCCAGCGGGTCGATCTGCAGGCGCTTGAGCGACTTCATCAGCGCGCCGCCGGCGCGGCCGTAGAAGGCGACGCCCTCCTCGATCTCCGACGGCAGCGGCGCGTACTTGAGCAGCATGATGTCCGCCTGCGGGTGGCCCGAGCCGAGCACCGGCATCAGGTTGCCTCGCGGGCAGTGCGGGCACGACTGCAGCTCGCGCGTGAGCGTGTTCAGCTCACGGATCGCGCGCTCGAGGTACTTCTCACGGATCTCGTCATCGGTCACGGGCATCGACTCCGAGGGATTTGACCTCGCCGATGGTTGTCCTTGAGCGTGCATCAGTACTTGCGCCAGCGTAGCCCGCTCGCGGCCGCTCGTCGGCTCATATGGCGGCGCCCGCGCGGGCGCCCGCTAGTTCCTGCCGTGGCCTCGCGCCGCGCGGCGCACGCGCTTGACGCGCCGCGCACGGCTCGCGCGCTGGGCCGCCGGCGGCGTTGCACGGGTCTGCAGGAACTTCAGCGCCTGCACGTAGAGCAGCGACGAACGCCCCATCACGATCTCCGCTTCGCGCAGCGACTGCATGAACTCCTGCGGCCCGTCGAAGTCGCGCATGCGGATGCGCGCCGAGCCGAGCCCCTGCGCCACGTGCGAGTCCGAGCCCGCGCCCGCCGGAAGCCGGTACTTCGCCGCGAAGCGCACCGCCTCGTCGTTGAACGCCCCGATCGCCACGCGCGGGTTGAACACCTCGATCGCGTCCACGTCGTCGAGGATCCTCAGCAGGTGCTCGTAGTCCGGCACCGAGTGCATGCGGTCGAACGGGTGCGGCACGTAGACGACGCCTCCCTGGCGCTTGATCTCGGCGACCGTCTCCTCCAGCGTCAGCCCGCGCGGGATCTTCTGCTCGATGAACAGGCCGATCACCTCGCCCTGCCCCGCCGTCTTGACCTCCTCGCCGACGATCACCTTGACCGGCGGGTGGGCGTCCGATTCAGCCGCCTGGCGCCGCGCCTCGAGCGCCCCCGAGATCTCGTTGTGGTCGGTCACCGCAATCGCGCCGAGCCCCTGCGCGCGCGCCGTCGCCAGCAGCACCTCGACCGGCGTCGCGCAGTCGTGTGAGTGGTCGGTGTGCATGTGCAGGTCGACGTCGATCAGCGGCCGCTGCGCCAGCCGCGCCGCGAGCTCCGGATCGCCCTCGCGCGAATGCCGCCGCGCCCCGAGGCGCTCGTAGATGCGCTCGTAGCGCGCCGCCGCGTGCTCGTCGTCCGGCACCTGCACATAGTCGGCCGGGAAGTGCTTGGCCATCAGCTCAGCCGTCTCGCAGAGGCTCGCCGTGCGCGCGTCCAGGCGCCCGTAGAAGCTCTCCACGAAGCGGCGCGCCAGCAGCGTCGAGAGCAGCCGCTCCGTCGAGGAGTGAAACGAGCCGACGTTCAGCGCGCGCGAGTGGCGCAGCGCCGCGTTCGACGTGCTCGGCGCGAACGGCTCGTGCACGTGCACGAAGTCGAGCTCCACCGTGCTCAGCAGTTCCTCGATCGTGCGCGCCACGTCGATCGACAGCGCCGACGGACGACGACGCGCACCGCCCGTCACGTCGAGCACCTCGCCGACCGCGATCACGCGCGGCTCGCCGGGCTCGGCGCCGGCCATCAACTGCGTGAGGTCACCGCGTGCCGCGCGGATCGCCTTGCGCGACTCGCGCACCCGCTCCTGCGAGTGCGACGGCGCCAGCACCAGCACCTGGTGCCCGCGCCGCGCCAGCGCCGCGCACACCTCGCGCACGTGTCCGTTGACCTCGTGCTCCTGTGCCTCCCACGGATACGGCGTGACGTGGGCGACCGAGAAGCGCCCGGCCATCGGCTGTGCGCTCATGCGCGTGCTTTGGCCTTCGCTTTCGCCGCGGCTTTAGATTTCGCCGCGACTTTCGCTTTGCGTGGCGGGCGCCCGCCCGTCGCCTGCGGCCGGCCCGCGTACTTGGCGATGAACTTCTCCGTGTCTGCCCGCGCCTGGTCGTCCGGGCGCTGGTTGTGCGGCGACTTCATCAGGTATGACGACGGGCCGTCGAGCTGGCCGCCCACGCCGTGGTTGAGCGCGAGCTTGCAGCAGCGCACCGCGTCGATCACGATGCCGGCCGAGTTGGGTGAGTCCCACACCTCGAGCTTCAGCTCCAGGTTCAGCGGCACGTCGCCGAAGGCCTGGCCCTCGACGCGGATGTGCGCCCACTTGCGGTCGGTCAGCCATGGCACGTAGTCCGACGGACCCACGTGGATGTCACTCGCCGGCAGCTCGTGGTCCATGATCGAGGTGACCGCGTTCGTCTTGGAGATCTTCTTCGACTCCAGGCGCTCGCGCTCGAGCATGTTGTAGAAGTCCATGTTGCCGCCCACGTTCAGCTGCGACGTGCGCTCGATCTCCACGCCGCGGTCGGCGAACAGGCGCGCCAGCGTGCGGTGCACGATCGTCGCGCCGACCTGCGACTTGATGTCGTCGCCGACGATCGGCAGCTTGGCCGCCTTGAAGCGCTTGTCCCAGTAGTTCTCGCGTGCGATGAACACCGGGATGCAGTTGACGAAGCCGCAGCCCGCCTCGAGCACCTGCTCGACGTACCACTTGGTCGCCTGCTCTGAGCCCACCGGCAGGTAGGAGACGACCACATCAGTATGCGTGTCCTTGAGGATCTGCACGATGTCCGCCGTCTCGCCCGGTGCCTTGACGATCTTCTCTTTGAGGTATTTGCCGAGGCCGTCGTGGGTCATCCCGCGATACACCGGCACGCCGAGCTTCCTCGGCACCTTGGCGAACTTGATCGTGTTGTTCTGGCCCGCCCAGATCGCTTCGCCGAGGTCCTTGCCGACCTTCTTCGAGTCGATCTCGAAGGCCGCCGTGAACTCGATGTCGCGGACGTGGTAGCCGCCGAGGTCGACGTGCATAAGACCCGGGACGCGCTGGTTCGGATCGGCGTCGCGGTAGTACTGCACGCCCTGCACGAACGCCGAAGCGCAGTTGCCGACGCCGACGATCGCGACGCGGACCTTCTCAGATTGGTAGCGCGCCGCGCCGTTGCTCGCTGCGCCGTTGCGGGAGGCTGCGCCGTTGCTTGAGGCGCGCCCGTTGGACTGCTTTATCACGAGAGAGATTCCTTTGTGAGGGCTCGGCGCTGGGGCCGAGGCGCGGTTCGGGGGGCTTTTGAGCTTTGCGCAGACTACCCCGCCTGCCGCGCTAGGTCACACGCAAGCCGTGCTTCAGGCCGTCGCGAGCAACTCGCGGCGCACATGCCGGATGCGCTGCCCCACCGTCACCAGGCTGAGCCCGGCCAGCACGTAGACCGCCGGCTCCAGCAGCTGGAAGTCGCCCAGCGACGCGCCGCGCGCGAACACCAGCCCGATCGAGAGGATCACCACGCGTACCGGTCGCGTGGCGATGCCGACCTTGCACTCCACTCCCAGCGCCTCGGCGCGCGCGCGTGTGTAGCTGACCATCAGCGACGCCAGCACCGCTACCACGACCGCCGCCGCCGCGACCTGTTTGCCGGTCAGCGCGAAATAGCCCGCGACCGACGTCAGCACGATCCCCTCCTCGATGCGGTCGAGCGTCGAGTCAAGGAACGCGCCGAACGGCGTGCCCTTGCCCGACATGCGCGAGTAGCGCCCGTCGAGCGTGTCCATGATCGAGCCGACGATGAACGCCACGCCGCCGAGGAAGAACAGCCTTTCCCATACGAGCACCGCCGCCACCAGGTTGAGCGCGAGACCCGTCAGCGAGATCGCGTTCGGCGTCAGGCGCGACTCGATCAGCCGGTTGCGCACCAGCTCGCGGCGTTCGCCCGCGCCGATCGGCGCGCGGGCGCCGCGCGGCTTGCGCCCCGCGCGGTAGCCGGCGCGGCGTGCGCGCCGGGGCGAGCTGTGCTGTCTCGGGGCCATCTGCCGTCGCGTGCCGTTCGCGCTCAGCCGCTCGCCCGCACCTGCGGTGAGGAGACCGCCGAGGGGACCGACGAGAAGCGCCACACGCCCGGCCGGGCGCGCGCCAGCCAGCGCGCGCCGTACGCCGAGGCTCCGGCCGTCAGCGCGCCGAGCAGCGCGTCGAGGATGAAGTGGTTGGCTGTGACGACGATCACGAACGTCATCAAGAACGGGTACAAGAGCCAGGCGATCCGCACCGCGCTGTGCTTGCACAGGCGCGACAGCGGCCAGCCGATCATCAGCGCGAACGCCACATGCATCGAGGGCACCGCTGCGTACGGGTTGAACAGCGCCGTCGCCGTCGCGCTCGTGTGCGAGACCTTGACGCCCGTGATGTCCGACACGCTGTCGATGAAGCCCCACTCCGGCATGAAGCGCGGCGGCGCCGTCGGGAACACGATGTAGCCGACCAGCGCGATCGCCATCGCGATCATGAACATGTTGCGTACGAAGTAGAACGACTTGTTGTGGCGCAGGTAGAGGAACAGCAGCGCGCTCAGCGTGATCGACGTCTGCGCGTTGACGTACAGCCAGCTCGCGCACACCATCACCACGTGGCTGCCCGACGCCCATGCCTGCACGCTCGGCTCGACGAACACGTGCAGGCTGCTCTCGATCGAGATCAGATCGCGCGCGTGTGCGAAGGCTGCGTTGGCGTCGCCCTCGACCAAGCCGCGCACGAGCCGGTAGGCGAAGTACGCGGCGGCGAACAGCGAGATCTGCCGGAGCGCATCGAGCCAGCCTTGGGGCAGGACGCGCGCCTGCAGCAGGCGGGCGCGAGCGACCATCGATGTGAAGCCTAGACGACGAGCCTCGGCGGCGGCTCGGTGGAAGCCGTCACCGATGTTGGGCGAGGCCGGGGGGCCAGTGACCGCCGACATGCGCGCTCAGCGGCAGCGTGGCCCATGAGCGAACACGCGCACGAGCGAGAAGTCGATGCCCACGCGAAGCGCGCCCGGCGCGCCCGTCCGTATCTGCGTCCAGCCTTCCGGCCCACGCTGGACGCAGCCGCGCCCATTGACCAGTTGCCAGTACGGCGTGAAGCGCACCCGCACCTCGAACGTCCCTGCACGTGGCGCATGCAGCGTGAAGAAGTCCGTGCCGAGCCGTTGCAGCGTGCTCGGCGGCTGCGCCAGCGGCGTCGGCGAGAGCACTTCGAACAGACGCCAGTGCTGAGAGTGCCACAGCTCCCGCAGATAGCTCTGCCCGGCGCGCAGCAGGCGTGCCTCGGCCACCGCCGAGTAGTCGAGCGGGGCGTCCGCAAGGGCCACGTATGAGACCGCGTTGCGCGACAGCCACGCGCGGTAGCGCGCAGCATCCAGTGAGTCCGAGCTTTCTTCGCTCAGCCCCGTGCTGTCGTAGAAGACCCCGGCGTAGTGCAAGTCGAGCTGGCGCTCCCAGCCACGCGCCAGCGGCACCTGTGTGGCGACCCATCGCGCCTCGTCGTGGTCGCGCGTCGGCGGCACCTCGACACGCGCAGGGCGCGCTGCGTAGCCGATCCCGAGACGGCTCAGCTCGCTCAGCAGCGGCTGGTAGTAGGAAGCCGACGTGGCGGGGTCCGAGATGCCCGATGCGAAGTCCGCCAGCGGCGCTCGCATCTGCCAGAACAACAGCAGTGGCGCCAGCGCGAGCAGCGCCGGTGCGCGCCATCCGCGCGGAAACCACGAGCGCCAACCCGCCGTTCGGTGCTTGCGCTCCACGTACGTGCCTGCCGGCTGCGCCACCAGCGCGCATGCGAGCAGCGGGCCTGCGAACAGCGCGCCGAGCCGGTCGACGTTGCCACCCACCGGCGTCGGCACCACGTAGCAGGCGAGCAGCGCCAGTGCGTAGAGCAGCGCGCCCGCCCGCAGTGCGCGCCGGCGACGCGGAATCACCAGAGCGAGCGCCAGCGTGGCCGCCAGCGGCGGGTAGAAGGCCGACGGGACGAACGGCTCCGATCCCCCTTCCGGGAAGGCGATTGCCGCCAGCGCCGTCGGCACGAGCGCCGCACAGAGCAGCGCCGCCGGCAGGACTGCTCGACGCAGGCGCGGAGCCCGGTTGCCCGGCGGGAGCTCGTGCTCCTCGGCGAAGCGCTTCTGCCCGAGCCGCCCGCCGAGCGCCCACGCCAGCGCCACCAGCGCCAGGAACGCGCCCGCCACCGGGCTCGCCAGCGGGCACAGCAGCGCCAGCGCCGGCGCAAGGCCCGCCAGCGCCGCGCGCCGCCGTCGCCGCCGTGCCGGCTTGCGCGCCGCGCGCGCCGCCACGAGCGCGGCGATCCCGACCATCACCCCCAGCTCGAACGGGATCCTGTTGGTGAACAGCTCGACCCCGGCGCCGAATGCGAACCACAACGCCGCCACGCGCTCGGCGCGCGGCGTGAAGGCCCCGCGCACGAGCACCGCGAACAGGCCCGCCGACACCGTGACCGCCAGCGCCCCCAGCAGCTGCGCTCCGACCAGCGCGCCGAGCGGCGGCGCCAGCAGCGAGTACGCCGGCAGGTGGTGACCGCCGTACCAGCCGTTGTCCCATAGCGTGAAGCCGACGTCTGAGAACAGGTCGCTGCGATAGTCGGCCGCCGCCAGATCGCTGCTGGCCGGAGCGAGCAGCACGTAGAGCAGCGCGAACGCCGCCGTCAGCGTCCACGCCGGGAGCGTCGAGACCCACCGTCGCAGCGACGCCCCGACCGTGCGCCGCTGCTCCGTCGCCTGCGCTGCGCCCGCCTGTGCGACCGACGGCGGCGCCACCGTGCTCACCTCGATCTGTCGCCGAGGAACTCGACCACGCGGTCGACCACGTCCGGGCGGTCGAGCCACGGCCAGTGGCCCGCGTCTGGAAGCTCCAGCAGCTCGCCGTCGAGCACGTCCGCGTAGGCCTTGCCGAAGCGCGCCGGGATGTACGGGTCGCGCATGCCCCACACGACCAGCGACGGTACGCCGAGCGCTGCCAGCTGCTCGCCCGCCGCCGCCAGGCGCTCCGGCGGCGAGCTGCGGTACAGCCTGAGGATCGCGCGCTGCGTGCCCTGGTCGAAGTGCGCCAGCACGCTGTCGATCCAGCTGTCCGGCATCGGCCCCGGCGTCGCGTTGGACTCGCGCGAGATCAAGCGCAGCACGCGCCGGTTGATCGAGCCCATCGAGAGCTCGCCAAGCAGCGGCGTGCGCCACACGCGCGCCGTGCGATGCCAGCGGTAGCCCGGCAGGAACGGGACCGCGTTGATCACCACCAGCCGCTCCACACGCTCCGGGTGGCGCTGCGCAAAGGCCAGCCCGACTGCGCCCCAGTCGTGCACCACCAGCTGCACGCGCTCGACGCCGACCAGCGCCAGGAACGACTCGAGAAAGTCCGCGTACTCCTCGATCGTGAAGCTCAGCGAGCCCGGCTTGCCGGAGCGCCCGAAACCTGGCAGGTCCGGCGCGAGCCCGCCGCTGCGGGCGAGGAAGTCGAGCAACTCATCCGAGCTGTCCGGGACGCCGTGCAGATACAGCGGCACCGCCACGTCGGTCTGTGGCGCCCCGGCCGCCGAGCCTCCCTTGACGCCGGGCTGCGGCGAGGCGCGCCAGAACACCGGCAAGCCCACCTGTGCCCCGGACGGGGTATCGATCTCGCCGTCGTGATCGCTCACCTCGGGCACCGCGCGAGGATATACGCGGGCGCTCGGCGGTGGATACGGTGGGCGCGTGCCCCCCGCCTCGTGGAAGCCTCCCGCGCGCGCACGGTTGCTGCGCGTGCGCGATCGCCTGCGCGAGATCTACGGCATCCCGCTGATGGCGCCGCACGGCCACCCGATCGCCGAGCTCGTGCTGACCGTGCTCTCGCAGTCGACCAACGATCGCAACCGCGACGTCGCCTTCCTGCGCCTGCGTACGCGCTTTCGGACCTGGGAGGCCGTGCGCGACGCGCCAGTCGCCGAGATCGAGGAGGCGATCCGCCCCGGCGGCATCTCCAAGGTCAAGTCCGTGCGCATCCAGGCGATCCTGCGAGCGATCTCCGAGCATCCGCGAGACCCCGAGCACGAGCTCTCGCTCGACTGGCTGGCGCGTGTGCCGCTGCCCGACGCGCGCGACTACCTCACCGCGCTGCCCGGAGTCGGACGCAAGACCGCCGCCTGCGTGCTGCTGTTCGCCTACGGCCTGCGCGACGTGCCCGTCGACACGCACGTCTCGCGCGTCGGCGCGCGCCTGCACCTGCTGCAGGACGGCGCCCCCTTCGAGCGCATGCACGATCAGATGCTCGCGCTCACGCCGCCCGGGCAGGAGCTCGAGCTGCACGTCAACCTGCTGCGCCACGGCCGGCGCACCTGCCACGCGCGCTCGCCCGAATGCGAGGACTGCGCGCTCGCGCGCATGTGCCCCAGCCGCAAGCTGTTCGTCTGAGCGCGGCGCGCCCAGGCCGGCCGAGCGCACGCCGGTGCGCCGCGAGAGGTCTAACCTGATCGATACGCAACCTGATGATGGAGGTCCAGGCATGAGGCTCCCCGACACCGAGCACACCTCCAGGCCGTGGCGGATCCACGAGCTCACCCCCGACTTCCGGCTGGAGGACGTATGGGCGCTGCCGACGCCCGGCGGCCCCGACGACTTCCCGCGGCTGGTGCACGGCATCGCCGCCGGCTCGCTCTCGCAAAGCTCCTCCGGCGCCGTGCGCCTGCTCTGGGCGATCCGCGAGCGGATCGGCGAGCTGCTCGGCTGGGATGACCCCGAGGCCGGCGTCGGCTCCAGGGTGCCGACGCTGCGCGACCGGCTGCCCGAGGATCTTCGTAGCGTCCCCGCCGGCCCCGACTTCGACGCGCTCCCGTTTGCCTCGCTGTACCTGCTCGGCGACGAGTGGGCCGGAGAGATCGCCAACCGGACCATGCACGGGGTCATGCACCTCGGCTGGGTGCCCGACGGCAACGGAGGCTACCGCGGGCAGATGGCCGTCCTGGTGAGGCCCAACGGCGTGCTCGGCAGCGGCTACATGGCTGCCATCAAGCCCTTTCGCCATCTGATCGTGTACCCCGCCATGCTGCGGCAGATCGGACAGGCCTGGAGGGCGCGCGCCGACGGCGGCGATCCCACGCCCGCGCACGCCTGAGCGGCAACCGTCCAGTGCCCGTCCGCCCACCGCTTGACCCCTGGCTCGTGCTCTACGACGCCGACTGCGGCTTCTGCAAGTGGCTGCTCGCCTGGCTGCTGCGCTGGGACGGCGCCGGTCGCCTGCGTCCGCTCGCGCTGCAGCGAGCCGAGGCCGACGAGCTGCTCGCCGAGCTCGCGCCCGAGCAACGCGCGGCCTCGTGGCACCTGATCTCGCCCGGCGGCTCGCGCGCCTCCGCCGGCGCCGCCGCAGCGCCGCTGCTGCGGCTGCTGCCCGGCGGCCACGCCGTCGCGCTGCTCCCCACCCGACTACCCGGCCTCACCGAACGCGGCTACCGCCAGGTTGCCGCGCATCGCTCCCGGCTCTCCAAGCTCGTGCCCGCGCGCGCCAAGCTGCGTGCCGGCGAGCGCATCCGCCTGCGCGAGCGAGCGCTCGAAAGGCGCGCGCCGTAGGCAGCGCGCTCAGCCGTGCGGCAGCACGGCGAAGGCGATCACCGCGTAGTGCAATCCAGCCGCAGCCAGCACCAGCGAGTGGAAGATCTCGTGGTAGCCGAACACCTTCGGCCACGGGTTCGGCTTCTCGCTGGCGTAGATCACAGCGCCCGTCACGTACAGCAGGCCGCCGAGCGCGATGCCGATCGCGCCGAGCCAGCCGATCGCCGCCGGCAGCTCGCCGAAGACGGCCGCCGTGACCAGGCCGAGCAGCACGTAGACCACCGCGAACAGCCACTTCGGCGCGTCGATCCAGGCGAGCTTGAAGATCACGCCGCCCAGCGCCCCCGCCCACAGCACGACCAGGACCGTGCTCGCCAGCGGCCCCTTCAGCGCGAGCAGCGCCACAGGCGTGTACGTGCCCGCGATCAGCACGAAGATCATCGAGTGGTCCAGGCGGCGCATCCAGCGTCGCGCCTTCGGCCGCCACGTGACGCGGTGATACAGCGCGCTCGTGCCGAGCAGCGCCGAGACGGCGAACGCGTACACGACCGCCGCCAGCCGCGCGCGGCCGTCCGAGGCGCCCAGGATCAGTCCCACGCCGCACGCCAGCGAGACGAAGAACGCGTACTGGTGGAACACACCGCGCAGGCGCGGCTTGATCGGCAGCGACGGTGCCGGCGAGGCCGCTCGTGCGGTCACCGAGTCCACCGCACCACCGTACCGCCTGCGCGGGCGCCTGTCACCGGTAATCCGCCCCTGATCTCGTGCCCCGGCCGTCCGCGGCGGCTACTCGTGGCGCGCTGATATGCGCCCGCCGCAGGCGATTATCAGGTTGAATCCTCTCAAAAAATCTGTCACAATGAGACTCAGATTTATACCGCACACTCGAAGGAGCATTCCCACATGGCCAAGACCATAGGCATCGACCTCGGCACGACGAACTCGTGCATGGCCGTGCTCGAGGGCGGCGAGCCCACCGTGATCGAGAACTCCGAGGGCGGTCGCACGACCCCCTCCGTTGTCGCCTTCACGAGCTCGGGCGAGCGCCTGGTCGGCACGGTGGCCAAGCGCCAGGCCGTAACCAACCCGCAGAACACCGTCTTCTCGATCAAGCGCTTCATGGGGCGCAAGGAGGGCGAAGTCAAGGAGGAGGAGTCGATCGTCCCCTACAAGGTCGTCTCCGGCCCCAACGGCGACGCGCGCGTTGAAGTAACTCCGCGCGACGGAGCCGGAGGCGGAGGAGCGGAGCAGTTCTCCCCGCCCGAGATCTCCGCGATGATCCTGCAGAAGCTGAAGACCGACGCCGAAGCCTATTTGGGCGAGGCCGTCGACTCCGCCGTGATCACCGTCCCCGCCTACTTCAACGACGACCAGCGCCAGGCGACCAAGGACGCCGGCAAGATCGCCGGGCTCGACGTCAAGCGCATCATCAACGAGCCCACCGCCGCCTCGCTGGCCTACGGGCTCGACAAGGAGTCAGACCAGACGATCCTCGTCTTCGACCTCGGCGGCGGCACCTTCGACGTGTCCGTGCTCGAGATCGGCGACGGCGTGTTCGAGGTCAAGTCGACCGCCGGCGACAACCACCTCGGCGGCGACAACTTCGACAAGGCCATCGTCGACTGGCTCGTCTCCGAGTTCAAGAAGTCCCAGGGCATCGACCTGAGCGCAGACCCGATGGCGCTGCAGCGTCTGTACGAGGCCTCCGAGAAGGCCAAGATCGAGCTTTCCACCACGCAGGAGACGCAGATCAACCTGCCCTTCATCACCGCCGACGCCTCCGGACCCAAGCACCTCGACACGCGCCTCACGCGCGCCAAGCTGGCCGAGCTCACCTCCGCCCTGCTTGACCGCGTCGTCGCACCCGTCAGGCAGGCGATCGACGACGCCAAAGACAAGGGCGTCAAGGAGATCGAGCACGTCGTGCTCGTCGGCGGCATGACGCGCATGCCCGCCGTGCAGGAGAAGGTCAAGGAGCTGACCAAGAAGGAGCCCCACCGTGGCGTCAATCCCGACGAGGTCGTCGCCGTCGGCGCCGCCATCCAGGCCGGCGTGCTCGCCGGCGACGTCAAGGACGTGCTGCTGCTCGACGTCACCCCGCTGACCCTCGGCATCGAGACCAAGGGCGGCGTGATGACCAAGCTGATCGAGCGCAACACGACGATCCCCACGCGCAAGGGCGAGGTCTTCTCGACCGCCGAGGACAACCAGCCGAGCGTCGAGATCCACGTGCTGCAGGGCGAGCGCGAGATGGCCCAGTACAACAAGTCGCTCGGCAAGTTCCAGCTGACCGGCATCCCGCCCGCGCCGCGCGGCATCCCGCAGATCGAGGTCGCCTTCGACATCGACGCCAACGGCATCCTCAACGTCTCCGCCAAGGATCTCGGCACCGGCAAGGAGCAGAAGATCGAGATCAAGGCCGGCTCCGGGCTCTCCGACGATGAGATCAAGAACATGGTCTCAGACGCCGAGTCCCACGCCGAGGAGGACCGTCGTGCGCGCGAGCTCGCAGAGGCCCGCAACAACGGCGAGAACGCCGCCTACCAGGCCGAGAAACAGCTCGGCGAGCTCGGCGAGCAGGTCGACGCCGACTCCAAGCAGCGGATCGAGGACGCCATCAAGGAGGTCCGCGACTCGCTCGAGGCCGACGACCCCGCCGCCATCAACGCCAAGACAGAGGCCCTGCAGACCGCCTTCCACGCGATCTCCGAGGCCATGTACCAGCGCGCCCAGGAGTCCGCTGCCGCCGACGGCAACGGCGCCGCGCCCGCCGGCGACGACTCCTCCGCCGACGACGAGGATGTCGTCGACGCCGAGGTCGTCGACGAGCCCAAGGCGTAGGGGAGCGCATGACCGAGTCCAAGCACACGATCCCGATCGACGGGAAGGCAGCCGCCGCGGAGGAGCAGTCCTCCGCGGGCGGCCGTGCCGAGCCGGCCGGCTCCGGTGCGCAGACGCCAGGCGCCGCGCCCGCAGACGGCAACGCCGAGGTCGAGGCCGCCGAGGTCGAGGCCGAGCTGCAGGTCGAGGTCGACCTCGACGAGCTCGGCAAGCTCGCCGCCAAGCGCGACGAGTACCTCGCGCTCGCACAGCGCACGCAGGCCGACTTCGAGAACTACAGAAAGCGCGTCGCGCGCGAGTCCGCCCTCGCGCAGGATCGCGGCGTCGCCAAGCTCGCCAAGGAGCTGCTGCCCGCGCTCGACAACCTCGACCGCGCGCTCGAGGCTGCCGCGACCGACGATCCGCTCTTGGAGGGGGTGCGCCTCGTGCGCAGCGAGCTCAAGGCCGCGCTCGCACGCGTCGGCGTCGAGTCCTTCTCACCCGCCGGCGAGACGTTCGACCCGAGCGTCCACGAGGCCATGTCGACCGTGCCCCAACCGCCCGAGGGCGGCGCCCGTAGCGGCCAGGTCGTCGAGGTCTACCAGCCCGGCTACCGGCTCGGCGAGAGCGTCATCCGCCCCGCGCGCGTGGTCGTCGCCGCATAGGGGGAGGCATAGATGGCCACACGTCCCGACTACTACAAGACGCTCGGGGTCGACAAGAAGGCGACGCCCGAGGAGATCAAGAAGGCCTACCGCAAGCTCGCGCGGAAATACCACCCCGACACGAACCCCGACGACAAGGGCGCCGAGGCGCGCTTCAAGGAGATCTCCCAGGCGCACGACGTGCTCGGCGATCCCGAGAAGCGCAAGCAGTACGACTCCGGCTCCGGGCCGTTCGCGACCGGCGCCGGCCCCGGCGGCGGCTTCGGCGGCTTCGGCAACTTCGACTTCGACGCCTCCTCGATGGGCGACATCCTCTCCAACCTGTTCGGTGGCGCCGGCGGGGGCGCAGGCGGCGGTCGCGGCGGCAGCCGGCGCGCGCGACCCGAACGCGGCGCCGACCTCGAGGCGCAGGTCTCGATCTCCTTCGATCAGGCCGTGCGCGGCGCGCAGGTGCCGCTGCAGGTGCCGATGCAGGCCACCTGCGACACCTGCCACGGCACCGGCGCCAAGCCCGGCACCACGCCGAGCGTGTGCCCGCGCTGCGAAGGCCGCGGAGTGGAGACCCAAGGCCAAGGCGCGTTCTCGATCTCCCAGCCCTGCTCGCGCTGCGGCGGCTCCGGCACGATCATCGAGGACCCCTGCCCGACCTGCCACGGCTCCGGTGCCGTGCGCACCGTCAAGCGGCTGCGCGTGAACATCCCCGCCGGCGTGCGCGACGGCAGTCGCATCCGCCTCGCCGGCAAGGGCGAGCCCGGCCGTCGTGGCGGCCCGCCCGGCGACCTGTATCTGATCACGCACGTCTCGCCCTCGCCCGTGTTCAAGCGCAAGGGGGACAACTTCGAGGTAGAGGTGCCGCTGACCGTGTCCGAGGCGCTCGCCGGCGCCGAGGTCAAAGTCCCCACGCTCGACGGCTCCAAGACGCTGCGCGTCAAGCCCGGCACCGCCCACGGCACCGTCCAGCGACTGCGCGGCGAGGGCCCGCCCAAGCTGAACAGCGGCTCGCCGCCGCAGCGCGGCGATCTGCGCTACCGCTTCGTGATCGACGTACCCAAGGACATGAGCGAGGAGCAGCAGGAGGCCGTCGCCGCCATGTCCAAGGCGTTCAACGGCAACGACCCGCGCGCTGGGCTGTTCAGCGCCGCCGAGGCGAAGGAGGCCGGCGATGGCGCGTCGTGAGCCCACGTCCGAGCCGTCGCACCGCCGCGGTGTGACGCAGATCACGCGCGTCTCCGTCGAGTCCGGCCGCGGCGTGTTCATGATCTCCGTCGCCGCCGAGCTCGCCGAGATGCATCCGCAGACGCTGCGTATGTACGAGGCGCGCGGCTTGATCGAGCCCAAGCGCTCGCCCAAGGGCACGCGCCTGTACTCGCACGAGGACGTCGAGCGGCTGCGCCGCATCCAGGAGATGACCAGCGACCTCGGCCTCAACCTCGCCGGCGTCGAGCGCGTGCTCGCGCTCGAGTCACAGCTCGAGCAGATGAACGAGCGGATCGAGCAGCTCGAGGTGCAGGCGCTGCACGCCGAGGTGCAGCTCGCCGAAGAGCTCGAGCAGGTGCGCCGTTCCTTCCGCGCCGAGCTCGCGGTGCCCTACCGCGGCGGGCAGATCGTGCGCGCCGCCGACGCGCGCTCGCCGTTCACGCGCGGCGGCAATCGAGCCGACTCGCCGCAACGCCCGACCCAGAGGAGGCCCGATGGCAGCCGACCCAGCTAACCCCGCCGCGCAGGCCCCCGAGGAGGAGCAGAGCCCGCTGCAACGCTTCGGGCGCGACCTGACCGAGATCGCCGAGGAAGGCAAGCTCGACCCCGTGATCGGCCGCGACGAGGAGATCCGCCGCGTCATCCAGGTGCTCTCGCGGCGCACCAAGAACAACCCCGTGCTGATCGGCGAGCCCGGCGTCGGCAAGACCGCGATCGTCGAGGGCCTCGCCCAGCGGATCGTCTCCAAGGACGTGCCCGAACGCTTGAGCGAACGGCGCGTGATCGCACTCGACATGGGCGCGCTGATCGCCGGCGCCGCCTACCGCGGCGAGTTCGAGGAACGGCTCAAGGGGGTGCTCAAGGAGGTCTCAGACGCGCACGGCGCGATCATCCTGTTCCTCGACGAGCTGCACACGATCGTCGGCGCCGGCGCCGCCCAGGGCTCCGTCGACGCCTCCAACCTGCTCAAGCCGATGCTCGCCCGCGGCGAACTGCGCGCCGTCGGCGCCACCACGCTCGACGAGTACACCAAGTACATCGAGAAGGACGCCGCGCTCGAGCGCCGCTTCCAGCCCGTCACCGTCGGCGAGCCGAGCGTGCAGGACACGATCGCGATCCTGCGCGGGCTGAAGGAGCGCTACCAGCTTCACCACGACGTCACCATTCTCGACAGCGCGCTGGTCGCTGCCGCCACGCTCTCCAACCGCTACATCGCCGACCGCTTCCTGCCCGACAAGGCGATCGATCTGATCGACGAGGCCGCCTCCAAGATCCGCATCGAGATCGACTCGCTGCCGACCGAGATCGACGAGGTCGACCGGCGCGTGATGCAGCTGAAGATCGAGCTCGAGTCGCTGCGCAAGGAGAAGGACGACGCCGCCAAGGCGCGGCGCGAGGCGATCGAGTCCGAGCTCGCCCAACTGGAAGCGCGCTCGGCCGAGATGAAGCGCCAGTGGGAAGCTGAGAAAGAGGCGATCAAGGGCATCAGCGAGACCCGCGAGCGACTCGACGCAGCGCGCACGGAGATGGAGCGCGCCGAACGCGAAGCCAACCTGCAGCGCGCTGCCGAGCTGCGCTACGGCGAGATCCCCGAGCTCGAACGCAAGGTCGCCGAATACGAATCTGAGGAGCGCGAGCGCGCCGGCGGCGAGGCCGGCGCCGCCACGCCGCAGTTCCTCAAGGAGGAGGTCGACGCCGACGACATCGCCGAGGTCGTCGCCCGCTGGACCGGCATCCCCGTCAGTCGTCTGCTGGAGGGCGAAACGGAGAAGCTCGTGCACATGGAGGAGCGTTTGCACGAGCGTGTCGTCGGCCAGGACACCGCGATCGAGGCCGTCGCCACCGCCTTGCGCCGCTCGCGCGCCGGGCTGCAGGACCCCGGCCGCCCGATCGGCTGCTTCCTCTTCCTCGGCCCCACCGGCGTCGGCAAGACCGAGCTCGCGCGCGCCCTGGCCGAGTTCATGTTCGACTCCCAGGAGGCGATGATCCGCATCGACATGAGCGAGTACATGGAGAAGCACTCCGTCTCGCGGCTCGTCGGCGCGCCCCCCGGCTACGTCGGCTACGAAGAGGGCGGCCAGCTGACCGAGGCCGTGCGCCGCCGGCCCTACGCCGTCGTGCTGCTCGACGAGATCGAGAAGGCCCACGCCGACGTGTTCAACACGCTGTTGCAGGTGATGGACGACGGGCGCCTGACCGACGGCCAGGGTCGCACCGTCGACTTCAAGAACACCGTGCTGATCATGACCTCCAACATCCCCATCGCCGCCGACGTGCCCGACGTCGACGGCGAGGGCGACCCGCACGCCGCCGCAGCAGCCGACGCGCGCGTGCGCAGCGAACTGCTCGACTACTTCAAGCCCGAGTTCATCAACCGGCTCGACGACATCGTGCGCTTCAAGGCGCTCACGCGCGAGCAGATCTCAGAGATCGTCGAGCTGCAGGTCAACCTCGTCGTCGCGCGCGTCGCCGAGCGCGGCGTGGACGTGACGATCGCCGACGCCGCCAAGCAGCTACTCGGCGACATGGGCTACGACCCCACCTACGGCGCGCGCCCGCTGCGGCGCGTGATCCAGAAGCAGCTGACCGACCGGCTCGCGCTCGCGCTGCTCGAAGGGAAGTTGCGCGAAGGGGATGAGGTGACGGTGGACGCGCGCGAGGGGGAGCTGGTGCTGGAGACGGTCGGGTCGAGCGCGGTCGCGTCCGCCACCACCGTCTGAGGTCGACGCGCCCGGCGCCCTATGGGCTGACGTCGTTCGTGCATGATTGGGCGAGAGGGGACGTTCAGCGGTTGGGGCCGGCTGCGCTCGGGCTTGGCGTGACCCCACGCTTGACGCGCCTCGGCTGGCTGGCGTTCGGGCCTCGTTCGGGTCTGATCGACGAGGGCGTGTGCGCGGGCACGCCGCTTCCACCATTTGGCCCGGCCCCCTGCTCGGCTGCGGCTTCTTCGCGTGAGTTGTGGACCGTGCCACTTGTCCCGCCCGACCGCCGGCTCTTGGTTTGCGCCCGCTGCCCGTTTGGATGCGACGCGCGACGCTGGTTGGGATGCGCCTGGGTCGACGTGTTGCCAGTAGTCGCGATGGAATCGGCGCCAGCCTGGCCAACCGACGGCCCGCTGCTCACGCTCCGTGTGTCGTCTACGCGCCGGGCTTGGCCACCGCAGCCTGCGAGCACCGCCGTCGCAGCCGCTGCAACGACGAGGACTCCTGGCGCGTGAACGGCGCCGCCTCTACCCCGAGACGGCGCCGCCACCTGAAGGCCTAGCCTTCGGCCTTGAACGTCAAGCCGTCGAGCCCGCACGCCGAAGCCGAGCCGGGGAGGAACGTCTTCACTTCGCCGTTTACGAGGACCTGAAGGTTTCCGGCGCCAGTCGTCCCGACGGCCAACGGGAGGAACAGATTTGCGGCCGGGCGGAATCCTTCGGGGAGCGTAAAGGCCGTGTGTTCGCCTGCCGGACAGCTCAGCGTCCCTCGTAGGTGGACGTAGCCGAGCGTGTCCTTCATGTACCCGCCTTCGGAGTATCCGAGGCCGAGATTGGTGAAGCCGGCCCCCAGCGTCGCCGTCGTGAACGCGGGCTGGGCGACAAGCGCGTAAGCCGACGCGGCCTGTCCGCCAAGCTGGGTCGCGTTCGTCGCGATAGTAGCGCTCGTTGCTTTCGTCGCGTTGCTGGCGTTCGTCGCGTTGGTGGCGTTTGTCGCGTTGCTGGCGTTTGTCGCCGTTGTCGCCGTCGCCGCCGTTCCGGCGGTGGTCGCTTTGCTGACCGTCACAGTCTTCGAGAGCTTCTTGAAGAGGGCCGTGTTCGTGTTCGCGAACGATTTCAAGACCTTGGGACTGATCTGCTTAGGCGAGCTGAGCAGGTAGTGCTTTGCCGCCAACGCGCCGCCGCTCATCGCGAATACGAGCGCGAGTGTGGCCACGACGTTGGCGTAGTTCATGTGCCGGCGCATCGGTTAACCCCCCGGGGATGGGATTTGCAGTGAGTGGACCCTATCCGGATGAGTGACGGCGCGCCGCGAGCTCGGCATTCGTTTGAGAGGTCGAGCAGAGGAAGTAGTGCCGTGATCCGGTACAACGATGAGCACCGGCGCTTGGCGCGCATCCCGTCGTTGAACCGCGGAGGAGACCCATGCCCACCTACATCATGCTCTCGACGCTCACCCCCGAGGGAGTGCAGACGGTCAAGAACAACCCGGAGCGAATTCTCGAGGTCAACAAGGAGGTCGAGCAGCTCGGCGCGAGCGTCAAGGCGCAGTGGGCGACGCTCGGCCACGTCGACTTCATCTCGGTCGTCGAGGCGCCCGACGAGGCGACGATGGCGCGCGTCTCGCTCGAGCTCGGCTCGCGCGGCACGGGGCGCTATGAGACGCTTGCTGCGATCGGGATCGAGGAGTTCATCAACTCGCTGTGAGCCGGCGATCGGCGGCCCGGCGCGTGAAATGCCCGTAGCTCGGCGTATGCTGCGGCTCAGATGAGCGATCGCGAGCAACTCGACCCAGCCGAGCAGGGCCGCGCCGACGGCGAATCGGGCGCTCCCGGCCTGTCGCTGGCGCCGGAGCCGATGCAGGAGGCCGAAGTGCAGGCCCAGCTCGACGACATCGATGTCGACGCGCCGCGCGTCGGCATCGTGATGGGCTCCAAGAGCGACATGGAGGCGATGGAGAAGGCGGGCAAGGAGCTCGAAGAGCGCGGCATCCTGCACGAGATCCGCGTGATGTCGGCGCACCGCGAAGCGGACGTCGTGGCGGACTACGCCAAGAACGCGCACATGCGCGGCTTGCGCGTGATCATCGCCGGCGCGGGCATCTCGGCGGCGCTGCCGGGCGCAGTCGCGGCGCACACGGACCTGCCGGTGATCGGCGTGCCGCTGTCGGGGCGGCTTACGGCGGCGGGCGGCCTCGACGCGATCCTCTCGATCGTGCAGATGCCGCCGGGCGTGCCGGTGGCGTGCGTTGGACTCGACAACGCGCGCAACGCGGCGATCCTGGCGGCGCAGATCCTCGGGGCATGAAGCGGGGCGAGGGGCCCGCTCGGTGATTTCCCGCTACACGCGCGAGGAGCTGGGCCGTCTGTGGACCGACGAGGCGCGGATGGAGAGCTGGCGCCGCGTCGAGCTGGCCGCGTGCGAGGAGCTCGGCGAGCTGCTCTCAGGCGGCGATGGCCCGACGGCGGGCGAGCTCGAGGCGATCCGCAAGGCGAGCTTCACGGTCGCCGAGGTCGATCAGCGCGAGCGCGTGACCGACCACGACGTGGCGGCGTTCGTCGACGTGCTCGGCGCCTCGGCGGGCGAGGCGGGACGCTGGATTCACTTCGGGCTGACCTCCTCGGACGTGCTCGACACGGCGCTCGCGTTGCAGCTGCGCGCGGCGGGCGAGGTGATCGTCCCGGGCGCCTACGGGCTCGTGGCGGCGCTGCACGGGCGCGCGCGCGAGCACGTGCACACGCTGTGCGTCGGGCGCACACACGGCGTGCACGCCGAGCCGACGACCTTCGGGATCAAGCTGGCGGGCTTTGCCTTCGAGGCGCAGCGCAACGCGCTGCGCCTGCAGCGCGCGTTCGAGCAGGCCGCGGTCGGCGCGGTCTCGGGCGCGGTCGGCACGTATGCGGCGACGAGCCCGGACTTCGAGCTGCGCGTGCTCGCGCGCTTGGGGCTACAGCGCGAGGATGTCTCCACGCAGGTCGTCGCGCGCGATCGCCACGCACAGCTGCTCTCGGCGATCGCGCTGGCGGGCGCGGGCATGGAGCGCCTGGCGACCGAGATCCGCCACCTGCAGCGCACCGAGGTCAGGGAGGTGCAGGAGCCGTTCCGCGCCGGGCAGAAGGGCTCCTCGGCGATGCCGCACAAGCGCAACCCGATCAAGGCCGAGCAGATCTCAGGCCTCGCGCGCGTGCTGCGCGGCAACGCGCAGGCGGCGCTCGAGGACGTGGCGCTGTGGCACGAGCGCGACATCAGCCACTCCTCGGTCGAGCGCGTGATCCTGCCCGACTCGACGATCCTGCTCGACTACTGCCAGCAGCGCACGACGGCGCTCGTCGAAGGCATGATGGTCGATGCCGAGCGCATGCGCGAGAACCTCGAGCTGACCCACGGCGCGCTGTTCTCCCAGCGCGTGCTGCTGGCGCTCGTCTCGACGGGGATGACGCGCGATGACGCCTACCGCGTGACGCAGGAGCTGGCGCAGCGCGCCTGGGACGAGGGCATCCCGCTGCGCGAGCTGCTGGCCGAGGACGAGCGCGTGCGCCCGCTCGGGCTCGATCTGGAGGAGATCTTCGACTACGCCCACTACGTCCGCTACGCGGATGAGATCGTCGGGCGCCTCGATGGCGCGCCGGCGCGGATCGACGCGATCGACTGAGCGAGGCCGGCGCGCGAGGCGGCGGGTGGCCTGGGCCTTGAATTTCGGGTTGCGATAGCGATGGTATATACGTCGTATATGCAATGGCTATCAATGCTCGGATCTAGAACACCCACCGTCCACTCCTCGTCCGGGGGGCCTGCGTAAGCAGAGGCCGATGGACCCACCGCAGCCGCTGGTAGCATCGCCCCAAGTGACGACGACGCTCGCCGACCTGCCCCTAATCGCCAGCGGCAAGGTGCGCGAGATGTACGACCTGGCGGGCGCCTCGGAGCTGCAGCCGGCGCCGCTGTTGATGGTGGCGAGCGACCGCATCTCGACGTATGACGCGGTGCATCCGACGCCGATCCCGGACAAGGGCAAGGTGCTCACGGGGCTGTCTGTGTTCTGGTTTGAGAAGACCAGGCAGATCGTTGCGAACCACATGATCTCGGCGACGGAGGGCGTGCCCGTGCAGGCGCGCGGCCGCGCGCTGGTCGTCAGGCGCCTGCGGATGCTGCCGGTGGAGTGCGTCGTGCGCGGCTACATCACGGGCTCTGGCTGGAAGGACTACCAGGCGACGGGCTCGGTCTCGGGCATCCCGCTGCCGGCGGGGCTGCAGGAGTCGGAGCAGCTGCCGCAGCCGATCTTCACGCCGAGCACGAAGGCTGAGGAGGGCCACGACGAGGCGATCGACTTCGCGCGCGCGGCGGAGCTGGTGGGCGACGAGTCGCTGATGGAGCGCGTGCGCGAGGTGTCGGTGGAGCTGTACTCGTTCGCCGCCGAGCACGCCCGCTCGCGCGGGGTGATCCTGGCGGACACGAAGTTCGAGCTCGGCCTGGACGAGCACGGCGAGCTGGTGCTGGGCGATGAGGTGCTGACGCCGGACTCCTCGCGCTACTGGCCGGCGGAGGGCTTCGCCGTCGGCAGGGGCCAGCCGAGCTTCGACAAGCAGTATGTGCGCGACTGGGCGTCGCAGAGCGGCTGGGACAAGCTGCCGCCGGCGCCGGCGATCCCGGACGACGTGGTGGCGGGGACGCGCGCGCGCTACGTGGAAGCGTATGAGCTGATCACGGGCGAGCCGTTCGGCGCGTGGCTTGCGCGCGCGGGCGCCGAGGCCGAGGACGCGCCCGGGACGGGCGGGACGGCCACGTGAGGGCGCGTGTGCTGATCCGCCCGAAGCAGGGCATCCTCGACCCGCAGGGCGTGGCGGTCGAGCGGGCGCTGCCGGCGCTGGGCTTCGCGGGGGTGGCCAACGTCCACGTGGGCCGCTTGGTCGAGCTCGACGTCGAGGACGCGGCGCAGCTCGAGCCGATGTGCGAGAAGCTGCTGGCGAACCCGCTGGTCGAGGACTACGAGGTGCAGCTGCTCGACGGCGGCAGCTGAGCACTGACGCGCGTGAAGTTCGGCGTTCTCCAGTTCCCGGGCAGTTGCGACGAGCTCGACGCGGTGGAAGCGGCGCGCCGCGTGGGCGACGCTGAGCTGATCTGGCACGGCGAGCGCGACCTGAAGGGCGCGGACGCGATCGTCGTCCCGGGCGGCTTCTCCTACGGCGACTACCTGCGGGCGGGGGCGATCGCGCGCTTCGCGCCGGCGATGGAGTCGGTGATCGAGTTCGCTCGCGAAGGCGGACCGGTGCTGGGTATCTGCAACGGCTTTCAGGTGCTGTGCGAGGCGAAGCTGCTGCCGGGGGCGCTGCTGGGAAACAGGAACCTGCGCTTCACGTTCAGGCAGGTGCAGCTGGAGGTGCTCAGCAGCGGCGGCACGTTCACGCGCGGCCTGGCGCTGGGCGAGCGCCTGAGCATCCCGGCGAAGCACTCGTGGGGGCGCTACTACGCCGAGGAGTCGACGCTGGCGGCGATGGACGAGTCAGGCCAGATCGTGCTGCGCTACGCGCCGGGGGAGAACTTCAACGGCTCGCTGCACGACATCGCGGGCGTGTGCAACGAGGCGGGCAACGTGTTCGGCTTGATGCCCCATCCGGAGCACGCGGTCGATCGGCTGATAGGCGGCTCAGACGATGGGTTGAAGATTTTTAATTCGATCAAGACGACGATCGAGGCGTGATGGCGGTGGCCGCGCTGCCGACCGTGGACGACGCGCTCGCGCTGGGGCTGACGCGAGCGGAGTACGAGCTCCTCTGCGAGAAGCAGGGCGGCCCGCCGAATCTCCTGGAGCTGGCGATGTACTCGCTGCTGTGGAGCGAGCACTGCGCGTACAAGCACTCGAAGAAGCTATTGCGCACGCTGCCGACTGAAGGCCCGGCGGTCGTGATGGGCCCGGGCGAGAACGCGGGCGCGGTCGACGTCGGCGGCGGCCTGGCGTGTGCGTTCAAGGTCGAGTCGCACAACCACCCGAGCGCGGTCGAGCCGTTCCAGGGCGCGGCGACGGGCGTCGGCGGCATCCTGCGCGACATCTTCGCGATCGGCGCGCGCCCGATCGCGGTGCTCGACTCGCTGCGCTTCGGCGAGGTCGAGGGCGAGGGCGGCACGCGCACGCGCTACCTGCTCGACGGCGCGGTCTCGGGCATCGGCCACTACGGCAACTCGATCGGCGTGCCGACGGTCGGCGGCGAGGTCTACTTCGAGGGGCCGTACGAGCACAACTGCCTGGTCAACGCGATGGCGCTGGGGCTGGCCGAGCGCGACGCGCTCGTGCGCAGCGCGGCGGCGGGCCCGGGCAACGTGCTCGTGCTGTTCGGCGCGTCGACGGGGCGCGACGGGATCGGCGGCGCCTCGGTGCTCGCTTCGGCGGAGCTGGCCGAGGCGGACACGGGCGCGGGCGGGGGCTCGGCCAAGCGCCCGACGGTGCAGGTCGGCGACCCGTTCGAGGAGAAGAAGCTGCTGGAGTGCTCGCTGGAGCTGCTGGCGCGTGGGCTGCTCGTCTCGCTGCAGGACCTCGGCGCGGCGGGGCTGACGAGCTCGGCGGCGGAGATGGCCTCGAAGGGCGAGGTCGGGATCGAGATCGACGTCGCGCGCGTGCCGCTGCGCGAGGCCGACATGGAGCCGTTCGAGGTGATGGTGAGCGAGTCCCAAGAGCGGATGCTGTGCGTGGTCGAGCCGGACAAGCTCGGGGCGGTGCTGGCGCTGTGTAAGAAGTGGGAGGTCGAGGGCGCGGCGATCGGCACGGTCACGGACACTCAGCGCGTGCGCGTGACGGTGGGCGGCGAGCAGGTCGGCGACATGCCGGTGCGCGCGCTGGTCGACGACTGTCCGCTGTATGACCTCGACCCGCAGAAGCCGGCGCAGCCGGTCTATCCGCCGCCGCAGCCGTCGGCGGCGCTGCCCGCGGATGCGACGCTCGAGCAGACGCTGACGGCGCTGCTGTCGTCTCCGAACATCGCCTCGCGCCGTCCGCTGTTCGAGCAGTACGACGCGATCGTGCAGTCGCGCACGGTGCGTCGCCCCGAGCAGGCCGACGCGGCGGTGCTGGCGCTGCCCGGCGACGGCGACGGCGACGGCGACGGCGGCGACGGCGATGGCGATGGCCAGGGCGAGGACGGCGAGGCGCGCCGCGCGCTGGCGGTCAGCATCGACTGCAACGGCCGCCGCGTCGCGGCCGACCCCTACCGCGGGGCGATCGAGAGCGTGCTGGAGTGCGCGGCGAACCTGGCATGCGTCGGCGCGCAGCCGCTGGGCGCGACGAACAACCTCAACTTCGGCAACCCGGAGAAGCCGCACATCGCGTGGCAGCTGACCGAAGCGGTGCGCGGCCTGGGCGAGGCGTGCCGCGCGCTGCAGGCGCCGATCGTGGGTGGCAACGTCTCGCTATACAACGAGGGCGCGACGGGCCCGATCTACCCGACGCCGGTGATCGGCATGGTCGGCACGCTTCCAGACGCGCGCCGCGCCGGGCGCCTCGGCTTTGTGCGGTCGGGCGATCAGATCGCGCTCGTCGGTCCGTTCGCGCCGGCGCTTGAGGCGAGCGAGCTGGCCAAGCTGCGCGGCGAGGCGCTGCCGGACGGGCAGCCGGAGATCGACATCGAGGCGGTGCGCGACGCGCAGGCGGCGGTGCGCGCGGCGGTGCGCGCGGGGTTGCTGTCGAGCGCGCACGACATCGCCGAGGGTGGGTTGGCGGTGGCGCTGGCCGAGTGCTGCCTGGCGGGCGGGCTCGGCGCGGAGGTCACGCTGACCCATGGGTCCGACGGCGAGGGGACATACGCAGCGGCGGCGGGCGTTGAGGCGACGCTGTTCGGCGAGGGCCCGGGCGGCTTCGTCGTCAGCGGCTCCGGCGAGGCGCTGGCGCAGCTTGGCGAACGCGTCGCCCTGCGCAGGCTGGGGACGGTCGGCGGCGGCTCGCTGAGGCTCACGATCGAGGCGTCCGAACGGTCAACCGAGATCTCCCTCGGCCTGGACGATCTGGAACAGGCGCACGGCAGGCTGGCGGAGTTGTTCTCCTAAAACGAAGACATTGATAGCAATGGCATATACGCGACGTGCACGATCGGTCGGAAGCCGGCCTCCGCTGCCCGTCGCTGTACATACCATTGCTACCGCTCGCCGAATTTCTGCACCCGCCACCCTGCTCGAGGTCCCACGATTCCTGGCCGCGACCCCCTGCTAGCGTGTGCTCGTGATGCGTGAGGGACCGCGCGATGAGTGCGGAGTGTTCGGCTTGTACGCGCCCGGTCACGAGGTGTCGCGTCTGTCGTACTTCGCTCTGTACGCCCTGCAGCACCGCGGCCAGGAGTCGGCGGGCATCGCGGCGGCCGACCGCGACGGGCACATCATCACGCGCCGCGAGCTCGGGCTCGTCAATCAGGTGTTCAGCGAGAACGACCTGCGCACGCTCGCCGGCGAGCTGGCGATCGGCCACGTGCGCTACTCGACGACGGGCTCGAATGCTTGGGAGAACTCGCAGCCGGTGCAGCGCTCGGAGGGCACGAACGGCTCGCGCCGCGAGCTGGCGCTGGCGCACAACGGCAACCTGATCAACGCGGTGCAGCTGCACAACGAGCTGCTGCAGGCGGGTGTCACGTTCAGCTCGACGTCGGACTCGGAGATCATCGCGGCGCTGATCGCGACGCATCCGGCCGAGCGCGTGGAGGAGGCGATCGCGGAGGTGATGCCGCGCCTGCAGGGCGCCTTCTCGACGGTCGTGATGACGAAGGACCGGGTCGTCGCGTTCCGCGACCCGCACGGGTTGCGCCCGCTGTCGATCGGCGCGCTCCCCGATGACGGGAGGGCCGAGTCAGACGGCGAGCCTCGCTACTGCGTGGCGAGCGAGTCATGCGCGTTCGACATCATCGGCGCCAAGCTGCTGCGCGACGTCGAGCCGGGAGAGATGGTCACGCTCGGCGAGCAGGGCCTTCAGAGTCGCATGGTCGCGCCGGGCGGCAGGCGCGCGTTCTGCGTGTTCGAGTACATCTACTTCGCGCGCCCTGACTCGCGCATGAGCGACCAGGTGCTGCAGGTCGCGCGCGGGCGCATGGGCGAGATCCTGTGGAAGGAGGCGCCGGTGCAGGCGGACCTCGTGATCGCGGTGCCCGACTCGGGCAACCCCGCGGCGCGCGGCCTGGCGCGCGCGGCCGGCCTGCCGCAGGACGACGGCTTCGTCAAGAACCGCTACGTCGCGCGTACGTTCATCCAGCCGGGCCAGGAGCTGCGTAAGCACGGCCTGCGGCTGAAGTTCAACCCGCTGCCGGAGGTGATCGCGGGCAAGCGCCTGGTCGTCGTCGACGACTCGATCGTGCGCGGCAACACGACGCGCCAGATCGTGCAGATGCTGAAGGACGCGGGCGCGGCGGAGGTGCACATGCGCATCTCGGCGCCGCCGATCAAGCATCCCTGCCACTACGGCATCGACATGTCCACGCGCGAGGAGATGATCGCGCACGGGCGCAGCACCGAGGAGGTCGCCGCGGAGCTCGGCTGCGACTCGCTGCACTACCTCTCACTGGAGGGCGTGTACGAGGCGGTGCGCGGCGAACGTGCCACGCACTGCGACGCGTGCTTCAGCGGCGAGTACCCGCTGTCGGGCAGCGAAGGCGCGGCCGGCAAGTACTCACTGGAGGACGAGAAGATCCTCCCGCTCGTGAAGGCCTGAGCGCCGCCGGCCTGACGCTTACTTCGTCTTCGCGCTGAACGACGTGCTGCCGTCGCACTTGTGGAGGTTTCTGAGCGCTTCCAGGCTGCTGAGCCCGAATAGGGAGCGCGCGGTCCCCTTGACAGTCTTGCCCGAGAACCTGCCCGCGAAGTAGAGCTTCGTCGTTCTCTTGTGGGTGGGGATGTCCTCGTAGTTGATCGAGCCGCTGAAGCTGCCGTCGTTGGCGATCGGCGCCGGTGCGGTGACCTGGCGCTCGGGGCCGCCGCCACCTTGACAGTAGAGCGGCGCGGAAGCGACGCTGACCGTGACGGTCCTGCCGCTCTTGGAGACCTTCAGCGTGATCGGCTCTTTGCCGTGCGCCGTAGTGCCTGAGTAGGTCGCGCCCTTCTTCGGCCCCGTGGCGAGCGCGACGGCGGCCGTCGCGAGCGCTAGGAGGACGACGAAGCTGACTACACGACAAGCCTGCCTGATCATCGAAAAGCCCCCTTGCCAGCGATCCTCCACAAGCGGAGGATCTGTCGAGGACGAAATCTAGCCGAGGTGGTCTTCGCGCGCGCCTGCGGCGTCGTTGTAGCGGTTGTTATATGGCCGACGCAGGATCGTGCCGTCGCCGCGTGCGGCGCTGAGGGCATAGCCGAGCGCGGCGACTACGAGCAGGGCGATAGGGGTGGCTGTGAGCATTGGACTGTCCTTGTTCGTTCGCGGGCTTGCACCGCTCTCCAGCCTCTAAGCCATTGAACGGCCGTACCCCGGGACACTCTGTGAGGTTGGTCACAGTGTTCGAGTAGTCAGAATCTCCTCACGCGGGGGCAGGCTGATCGGCGTCGGCCCCAGATATCGTGCGCCGCGTGCCCGAGCAGCTACCGATTGCAGTGCTCGTGTCGGGCGCAGGCACGAACCTGCAGGCGCTGCTCGACACGGTCCACGGACGCGAGGCGCAGGTCGTCGCGGTCGCCTCGAGCACGGCTGGCGCGAAGGCGCTCGAGCGCGCCGAGCAGCGCGGCGTGCCGACGGCCGTGTTCGCGCGCGCCGACTACCCCGATCGTGCGCAGCGCGACGATGCGCTGGCCAACTGGCTGGCCGAGCGCGGCGCCCGCCTGATCGTGCTGGCCGGCTACATGGAGCTGCTGAGCGGGGACTTCCTTCGTCGCTTCCCGGGGGCCGTGATCAACGTGCACCCCTCGCTGCTGCCGGCCTTCGCCGGCCTGAACGCGATCGGCCAGGCGCTGGCCTATGGCGTGCAGGTGTTCGGCGTGACCGTGCACTTCGTCGACGAGGGCGTCGACACGGGGCCGGTGATCCTGCAGCGAGCCGTCGAGCTGCCGGGGGCGCGCAGCGAGCAGGACGTGCTCGCCGCGCTGCGCCCGCTCGAGCATGCGCTGCTGGGAGAGGCAGTACGCCTGTTCGCGCGCGGGGAGCTCACGATCGACCCGGCCGATCCGCGACGGCCGCGAAGGACCCAAGCGAGGGATAGGCTCTGAAAGATGGCCTCAGCACGCCAATCGATCACGGGCCGCGAGACGGGAATCGAGCGCGCCGCGCCGGGCGAGGTGCGCCTGCGCCGCGCGCTCGTGTCGGTCTCCGACAAGGCCGGCATCGTCGACTTCGCGCGCGGTCTGGAGCAGCTCGGCGTGGAGATCGTCTCGACCGGCGGGACCGCGCGCGAGCTCACCGGCGCGGGCATCCAAGCGCGCGAGATCGAGGACTTCACGGGCTTCCCGGAGATGATGGACGGGCGCCTGAAGACGCTCCACCCGCGCCTGTACGCGGGCCTGCTCGCGTTGCGCGACAACGAGGCTCACCTCGCCGCCGCGGCGGAGCACGAGATCGAGCAGGTCGACCTCGTGTGCGTGAACCTGTACCCGTTCGAGCAGACCGTCGCGCGCGGCGACGCGAGCGAGCAGGAGATCATCGAGAACATCGACATCGGCGGCCCCACGATGATCCGCGCGACGGCGAAGAACGCCGCGTTCGCGGCGGTCGTCGTGGATCCGGCCGACTACGAGGGCGTGCTCGCGGAGCTGCGCGAGTCCGACGGGCGCCTCGCGCTCGACACGCGGCGGCGCCTGCAGGCGAAGGCCTTCGCTTGCACGGCGCGCTATGACGCGGCGATCGCCTCGTGGTTCGCGAGCCGTACCTACGAGGGCTTCCCGCCGACGTGGAACGACGCCTACGAGAAGGTCTCAGATCTGCGCTACGGCGAGAACCCGCACCAGGCGGCGGCCTTCTATGCGCGCGTCGGCTCGCCGACGCACCTGCTCGACGGCGTGCGCCAGCTGCACGGCAAGGAGCTCTCGTTCAACAACCTGCTCGACCTCAGCTCGGCGCGCGAGCTGGTCGAGGACTTCGATGGCCCGGCGTGCGCGATCGTCAAGCACAACAACCCATGCGGCTGCGCCGTCGCCCCGAGTGCGCAGCTCGCCTACGAGCGCGCTTTCGCGTGCGATCCGCAGAGTGCCTATGGCGGCGTGATCTCGCTCAACCGGCGGATCGACCGGGCCTGCGCCGGGCAGCTGTCGAAGCAGTTCATCGAGGTGCTGCTCGCACCTGGCTTCGACGAGGACGCGCTCGAGCTGCTGAGCGAGAAGAAGAACGTTCGCCTGCTCGAGCTCGCGCATTGGCCGGCGCCGTCGCACGAGGTCGAAGCCAAGCCGGTGATCGGCGGCCAGCTCGTGCAGACGCGCGACGTCGTCGCAGAGACGCGCGAGCAGATGCGCGTGCTCACCGAGCGCCAGCCGAGCGAGCGCGAGTGGCAGGCGATGCTGTTCGCCTGGCGGGTCTGCCGCCACGTGCGCTCCAACGCGATCGTGATCGCGGCGAGCGAGGGCGAGGAGGCGCAGGGCGCCGATGCCGCACAGACGAGCGCGACGCTCGGCATCGGCGCGGGGCAGATGAGCAGGGTCGACGCCGTGCGCATCGCCGTCGAGAAGGCGCACGGCTTCCAGCCGGAGCTGCTGGCCGGCTCGGCGCTCGCCTCCGACGCCTTCTTCCCGTTTGCCGATGGACCGCAGCTGGCGGTCGACGCCGGCGTGAGCGCGATCATCCAGCCGGCTGGCTCGGTGCGCGACGACGACGTGATCGCGGCCGCCGACGAGGCGGGCATCGCGATGGTCGCCACCGGCGTGCGGCACTTCCGCCACTGAGTGTTACGATATATCGTGAGCTTACTTTGATATCTCACGATAGGAAGAACAATATGTGTAGCGACTCAACTCATACAGCCGGCGAGGAGCCGTGCGGCCACGCCGGGCATGGCGGTGGATACCGCGACATTGGCTTGCTGCGTGTCGCAATGGCCCATCGCGGGGGGCATCACGGATCGGGGCGCGGACGCCATCGCAGGAGCTTCGGTCCCGGTGGTCCCGAGAGCGGCTTTGGCTTTGGCGGCTTCGGCCCGGGCGGCGGACGCGGGCGTGGACGCAAGGCGCGCCGCGGCGACATCCGCACGGCCGCACTGCTGCTGCTCGCCGAGGAGCCGCGCAACGGCTACCAGATCATGCAGGAGGTCGAGCAGCGCTCGGACGGCGTCTGGCGCCCGAGCCCCGGCTCGGTCTATCCGGCGCTGGCGCAGCTCGAGGACGAGGGCCTGATCCGCTCGCAGGAGAGCGACGGGCGCAAGCTGTTCGCCCTGACCGACGCCGGTCAGACCTACGTGCAGGAGCGCGGCAGCGACAAGCCCGCGCCGTGGGAGCAGATGAGCGGCGACGTCTCAGACGAGGCCCACCAGCTCGGCAGGCTGATGCGCGAGCTCGCGATCGCCTTCGGCCAGGTCATGCACAGCGGCGGCCAGGCCCAGCTCGGCCAGGCGCGCGAGGTGCTGAGCACGGCCCGGCGCGACCTCTACCGGATCCTCGCCGATGGCGAGCCGGAGTCCGAGGGCTAGATGGTCCGTAGTCGGCGGGACGCTCGGCCGGGCTACCGGTCGAGCGCCTTGCCGGCGACGCCGAGCAGTGGGTCCTGCCCGGCCGCCTCGTCTGACTCGGCCGCGATCCGCATCGCCTCGACGAGCTCCGCTTCCTGGGCGCGTCCGCCACGTTCGATCAGCGGCTGCAGGAGGCCGCGCGCGACGAGCATCGGGCCGAGCCAGCGCGGGGCCCACACACGCGCCGAGCGCCTTTCGATGCCGCGCTCGATCGCGTCGATCGCCTTCGACAGCGGCGCCGGGTTGCGGATGAAGCCCGGCGTGCGACCCGTCATCGCTTCGGCCGACGGCTGTGCGTAGGCCGCTTTGACGAGGTCCGTGTCGAGGAAGCCGAAGTAGGCGCAGCCGACCGCCACGCCGCTCGGCGCGCTCTCCACGCGCAACGCGTCCGACAGCGCCTCCACGCCCGCCTTCGCGGTCGCGTACGCCGCGATCATCGGCGGGCGCAGGATCGCCGTCAGCGAGGAGATGTTCAGCAGGTACCCGCCGCGCTTGGTCAGCTCCTCGATCACCGCCCGGTCGGTTCGCCATACGCCGAGCAGGTTGACCTCGAGCGTGCGCTCGACCCGCTCGACCGGCGCCGCCATCAGCGGCCCCGTGAAGGCGATGCCCGCGTTGGCGATCGCCACGTCGATGCCGCCGAAGCGCGCCACCGTCCGCTCGACCGCGCGCTCCAGCGCGCCGAGGTCGGTCACGTCCGCCTCGATCGCGATCGCGCGCTCGCCCAGCTGCGCAGCGTTCTGCTCGAGCAGCTCCGGCTCCAGGCCGACAAGCGCCACGTTCGCGCCCTTCGCGTGTAGCCGCTGCGCCGTCGCCTTGCCGATCCCGCGCGCCGCGCCCGTGATCAACACCGTGCGGCCGTTGACGTCGTATCGAGCTCCGGGCACCCCATGCAGCCTACAGCCGGACGGCGAGCACGCCCTGCCCTGGGAGCGACGCATCACGGCCGGGATGTCGTTACGCTCGCTCGCAGCACCTCGCCCGGGACGGACCGAGTCCGTCGGAGCTCCTGACAGGAGGATCGCCTTGCGCGTATTCGGCAAACACCTCGAGACGCCCGCTCACCCGCTCGCCGCATCCTTCCTCTGCGGGCTCGCCGCCGTGTTGCTGATCCCGTCGCAGGCCGCCGCCACCGACGCTCACGCCACCGCCGCTCGAGTCGTAGCCGCCCATGCGATCTGCAGCGGCGCGAACAGCGCGAAGGTCCCCTGTCGCTTTTCCACGCCGAGCGGCAACATCCGCTGCGTGTGGACGCCCAAACCGAACAACGTCGCCTGCGTGATGCTCGCGAATGGACGCGCCTACCGTCTCGGCCCCAACGGCAAAGCCAAAGCCATCTCGCTCAAACTGTCACAGCCGGGGAAGACGCTGCCGCTGAACCAGCAGCTCGTCTTCCCCGAAAGCCTCTCCTGCCGCGACACCAAGCGCACGATGGTCTGCAATCAGGACTTCGGCGGCGGCGCCTTCACGCTCGCACCGGGAGCCTCGCACCGCTCCTGAGCGCCGGCGCGGCTGCGCCGCGGGTGAAGCTGGCGATTCCACGCCGAGGTGTCGAACACAAGCATTCCGCCGGAGCCGCAGGGCTCAGCGGGAGGCACGAAGCTGCTCTGAGACGGCGAAGTCGTAACCGTCGTCATTACCGGCTGCAATGCGCAACAGATGGTCGCGAGCCTTGTGTCTGTCGGCGCGCTCGGTACGGATCGCCTCCGCGCCACGCCCAGCCGCGGCCGGAAGCCGGCGGACCCCCGTGGTGCTGCAATCCATGGCAGACACGCGGTCGGGTCCCGCCACTGCGTTCAGTCTCCACTGCTCAACGCTATACCCTCGGGCCCATGCGGCGGAAGCTCTTCCCAGCGGCGCACTGGGCTGTATGGGCCTGCGCCGTAGCGGCTCTCCTTCCGCTCGGTGGCTGCGGACATGCGACGACGACCGTCGCTTCAAGCTCCACGCAACCCGCCGGTAGGCACTCGCTGTCCTTCACCCGAGGGAGTACGCGCCCGCCGACGCCGACCGGCGCTAAATCTGGGCCACCCGCGACGCCGAGCGGAGCAAAGGTCCATCGAGCCTCCGCGATCGCGCGTCTACGTCCCACGATCGAGCAGGACCCGATCCCCTTCCCCGCGACTCGCAGGCGGGAGATGGCGCTCTACGCGCAACGCCACTACGGGATCGACACGTACCGTCTGATCGACCCTCGCGTGATCGTCGAGCACTACACCGAGACACCCGACTTTCAGTCCACCTATGAAGTCTTCGCGCCTGACCATCCCGACAGCGAGTTGCACGAGCTACCCAACACGTGCGCGCATTTCGTCGTCGATCGCTCCGGGCGGATCTACCAGATCGTTCCCCTGACGATCATGTGCCGGCACACGGTCGGGCTCAACTACACGGCGATCGGGATCGAGAATGTCGGCTCCAGCGACAGGGAAATCCTCGATGACCCGGCAGAGATGCGAGCTTCGTTGGAACTCACGCGCTGGCTGCGCTGCGACTACCGGATCTCGATCGCGAATGTGATCGGGCACGCCGAGAGTCTCAGCTCTCCATATCACCACGAGAGTGTCCCGAGCCTGCGCGCCCAGACTCACGAAGATTGGCAGCGCTCGGACATGGATGTCTATCGCGCACAGTTGCGCCGCGCCCGCTGCGGCTGATCGCCCCGCGCCGAACGCCGCCGAGAAGGGCAGGCCTCGTTGCGGCCACGGCCCAGCCGCTATAAGGTACCGCGATACGGATGGTCAGCATTCGTTGGTTGATTGGAAATTCACAGCAGCTCTTGGCCAATGCCGCCGCTCCCACCACCACCCGCGTGTCCGCGCTGCGGCGCGGCCGTTCAGGGTTATGCGTGGTGTCAGAAGTGTGGCCTGAACCTACGCATCTCCGCCCCGGCCGAGGGTGCTGCAATGCCGCTCCAAGCGACGATAACGCCAGCTTCGCCGTTCGCACCGGCCGTGGGCCTGTGGAGGCGTGTCACTCGCTCGGCCGACTCGGCCGTATTGACGATCCTCGTCGTGGCGATCGCCGTGGCAGCGGCTATCGTCACTGTTGTCTTCGTGACCAAAGGCGGTGGCGACGGCCGCGTCTCCGGCGCAGCGGCTGGGGGTCCTCTCGCCGCCGAAGCCACGTCCACGGACTCGGCGTCCGCCGGAGCGAGCGTTGCTGCGCCCACCGTCGAATCGTCGCAGGTGGAACAGGTGCTGGGGGAATACCAGCGGGACTACTCCAGTGAGGACGCCGCCGGTCTGGGAGCCCTCTTCGCCGAAGACCTCGAACGCCGCGACGGAAGCAGGGCGCCCGAAGATCGCGCGGCGTCTCTGGCCACCTACGAACACCAGTTCAGCGAGCTCGAGCACCCCACCTACTCGCTGTCGGGCATCAGTGTGGAACCGGGGCCCGGCGACGCCGGCGCTACGGCGCGGTACAGCATCAGCAGCCAGAACGGCACGGTGACCGGCTCCATCACCTACCACCTCGTGGAGCAGGGTGAAAAGCTGCTGATAGACAAGCTCACGATCGAGCCCTCACAGTGACCGACGCGATCGACGAGATTCCGGAGCAGGTGCTGGTGTGTCCCGGCTGTGGCACGCCGGCTGAGCCTGGTGACTACTGCGCCTACTGCGGCCTGCACCTCGCCGCTCTGCGCGAACTGCCGAGCAGGGCCCAGTGGCTGGCGGGCGGTGCCAGTGGCGGCAGGCCAGCTCACAGCTCGGCGCACCTCCCGCCTCTCGACGAAGCGCCCGCCCCCTCTCTGCCCGTCTCATCGGGGCCGGTCGTGGGCTCCGCCAGACCGGCCGCGTCTGCTGTGCGCAGCGGCGCGTCTATCGGGTCGCTGCTGCACCCGACCGAGCCCTCGCGTCTCGCCCTCGCGCTGATCGCCGCGGGGCTGGCGTTGCTGTTCCCGTTCCTGATCCTCATCCGTACGGGCGGCCTCGGTGGGATTCTCGTGGCGCTTGCAGTGATCGTCGGCACGATCTGGGTTGCGGTCCAGCTCAGCAGGGCACGACTGCTGGGCCATTCCGTGCGCGTCGACGCCAGCACCTTTCCCGAGGTCCAGGCGATCGTCGCAGAGGTCTGTGCGACGCTGGACTACCGACGGCCCATCGAGGTCTACATCACAGAGAAGGCGACCCCCAGCATCGTCACTACGAGCCTGCTCGGGACGCGCTTGATTGTAATCGAGGGCGGTCTCGTGGCCGATCTGCTCCCGGCGGCCAAGCGCCCACAGCTGACGTTTCTGATCGGGCGTTCGATTGGCGCCTTGCGCGCGCGGCACATGCGCCTTGAGGTTGTCATTCGCATCCTCGAGGCCGCCGAAGTGCTCAAGTACGTGGCGCCCTTCATCCGCCCCTACTACCGCGCCACGGCCTATTCGGGCGACCAGATCGGGATGATGTGCTGTAGCGATCTGGAGGCGGCCCTCGAGGCGACTCGCCGCTTGCTGGTGGGCGGCGGAATGGCCGCTGAGCTCACTGCCGGTGCCGCCGTGCCGCAGGCATTGCTCGTCAAACAGCGCGTGCTGCCGCGTCTCGTTCAGTTCCTCGCCGCCGAGCCGCATGTGACCAACCGCTACGCGAACCTACTCTGCTTCGGTCGCTACCACGCCCCAGAGCTATGGGCCGGCATCTTCGACTCCATGGATGAGCACGAGCGGCGATGCGTCGAGGAGATCTGGCGGCGCTCCCCGTATTGCTGGCGGGCAGCGTGATTTCCGGGCAAGCCTCGGATCAGCGTGGCGAACAAAAACCGAACTTGGCCCTACTCCTCGAGCATCTCATGGAGCCAATGGCTCGGCGAGCCAGAAAGCGCGCTCTGGACGCTCTCGACGGCTAAATGGACGGCTTGCGGTCAAGATCGACTTTGAGCCTTGGCTGCCACCATCGTGATCGTGACGCCACTGTTGTAGGCGTATTCGAGGGCTTCGAGCTTCGCCTACCTCATCCTGGGGTCGACGTAGAACCCGTACAGCTGGAAGTCGCTCGTCTTCCCGCCAGAGCTGAAGACGAACCTGACCTCCCGGGTTTCTTCGACGGACCCTGCACTCTGCGGTTGCACGTTGACGGGGTCCGACAGCGTCCAGGCGTTCTGCTTGCCGTGGACCTGGCCGACGTTCTTCGGCTTCAGTTCCGTGTTGGTGTTGGCGTAAGCGACCGCGACGTAGATGCCCTCGCCGCCTTTGACGTTGCGCACCCAGGTTCGCGCCGTCGGGTATTGCAGTGTCACGCACACGGACGGGCTGACCGCGACCGCGCCACTCGGCATGTCTAGCACCGACGCGGTGCTGCCGTCCGGGCGGAGCGTCTGGACGATCTGAGCGCCGTTGCTCAGTTCCCAGCCGGCCGACGGTTCGTTGAATTCGCTGCCGGGAACGAGGGTGTAAGCGTTCTGGTCTTTGTAGGCCGCGAACGACTGAGAAAAGGTCTGGCCTTCGCAGACCGCCGCCACTTTGGGGGTACCCGCGAGGGCCGGTGCTGCGGAGAAGCAGAGCAGACCGAGAAGGATTCCCGTTGCAACGCTGAGTTTCTTGATCCTAGGGGCCGTGGGGCGAGACAGAGACATAGTGTCCTCCGTGACGTTCCACTGGCGACCGAGCTATCTCAATTGAGACCTCTGGTTTTGCGTCCCCGCCTCACGACGGGTTTGCCCTTTTCAGTGCGGTTGGTTGAGTTTGCTTGCACCGGCACTATCGGGGCATGTGCTCGGCACCTTAAGGACGACGGACGTATGTCCGATTCGGGCCGAGGGGGAGCGTCCGCCGAATGCGCTCTCTCCTAAGCCTCGACGCCTCGGTGGGCGATATAGCCTGGACGAGCTATGTCCATGCAAGAGATCAAGGAGGCCGAGCGCACCCGCGAGGCCTACGAGTTGCGCGAGCGCCCGATGAGCAAGGTCGTCCGCCACACCGAACTGCTGGGTGTCGGCTGCTTTGCGCTGGCTGCCGGGAGTCTCGCGCTGCTCGGCGGGATCGGCGGCTTCTTGCCGCTCGAGGCCGGGCTGTACATGCTCGGGATCGCCATCGCGAGCAACGTGCGGTTCGACGTCGGCGCAGGGTTCACGGTACCGACCCAGGTCGTGTTCGTGCCGATGCTGTTCGCCGTGCCTGCGGCGATCGTGCCGCTGCTTGTGATGGTTGCCTTGGCACTCGGCATGGTGCCGAAAGTGCTGCGCGGAGAAACGGCCCCGAGCTGGCTGCTCACGGCGGCTGGTAACAGCTGGTTCGCGCTAGGACCTTCGCTCGTGCTGGTGCTCGCGGACGATCACAACCCGACGGGTCGCCTCGGCGTCCTGGCCCTGGCGCTTGCCGCGCAGTTCGCCCTCGACTTCGGGGCGGCCGCCGTGCGCGATCTGCGCTACGGCGACTTCTCGCCCGCCGAGCTCGTCAATGAGGTTCGACCGATCTACGTGATCGACCTGGCACTTTCCTCCCTCGGATTCCTCGTCGCCTTTGCGGCGTGGAAGGCTCACGCGCAGTGGCCGGTGGTGCTGGTGGCGCCGCTGTTCCTACTCCTGCGGCTGTTCTCCAGAGAGCGCGGGGAGCGACTTGAGCAGCTCGCCGAGCTCAACGATGCCTACCAGGGCACGGCGCTTCTGCTCGGCGACGTGGTCGAGGCCGACGACTCCTATACGGGCGAGCACAGCAAGAGCGTCGTGCGCCTAGCTCTCGACGTGGCCGAGGCGATCGGCCTTGACGTCGATCGCAAGCGCAACGTCGAGTTCGGTGCACTGCTGCACGACATCGGCAAGATCGCGGTGCCGAAGGAGATCATCAACAAGCCCGGCAAGCTCGATGAGCGAGAGTGGGAGATCATCAAGACGCACACGATCGAGGGGCAGCGGATGCTCGAGACGATCGGCGGCTTCATGAGCGAGATCGGGCGGATCGTGCGCGGCTCGCACGAGAGCTGGGACGGGAGTGGCTACCCCGACGGCCTTGTGGGAGAGGCCATACCCCTTGAGGCCCGGATCGTCTCGGCGTGCGATGCCTTCAATGCGATGACCACCACGCGCTCATACCGCAAAGCGATGCCGCTCCTCGCGGCTATCGCCGAGATGCGTAGATGCGCGGGATCGCACTTCGATCCGCAGGTTGTCGCGGCACTGTTGCGCGTCGTGGACACGTCGGTGGGGGCACTTACCGCGTCTTCGGCGCCAGCCAGAACGCCGGCGGCTTCCCCCGACCCGGAGAAAAGCGTTGCGGTGCCCGCCGGCCTCGTAGGCGCCCGCCCGCCCGCTCAGGTGGGCAAGCTATCCCGACGACGCAGACCAGCTCAGCCGGTGCGTTGACGTCGAAGTCCACGACTGTGGCGAGTGGCCGGTGCAAGACCAGGCGGGTGTGCGGGTCGTGCCTACTGACTCGATCTCCGTGAGCTGGACGCTTGATGCGCTCGACAAGGCGCGGCAGCTTGGTTCGCCGCAATGATGTCGAGGCGGATCGAAGGCCATTACGATGCGGACGCGGACATCGCGTGGGTTCGCTTCGAGGGCTACGACCCGAGCACGGCCGTGGGCGAGAAGTCGGAGTCGGGCGTGCGGGAACTCGATCCGGTGACAGGGGAGGTCGTGGGTCTTGAGTTCTGGCAGGCGAGTCGGAGGCTGCCTGCGGAGTTCCTTCGCATGCTCCCGCCGCCGCAGGTCGAGGTCGCGGCCTGATCGAGCCGCGCGCGATAGCGGGTTGAACGAAAATGCCCCGTGCGGGACTCGAACCCGCCCCACCGGATTAAAAGTCCGGCGCTCTACCAGATGAGCTAACGGGGCCCAGCGGTCGCTCAGTCTGGCACATTCGCCGAGCCATGGGGAGGAAATGGGTCCCGGACTGCGCGATCGCAAGCCGGGCGGGGGCGCGTGTGTCTAGGGCTCTTCGGAGGCCGCCACGCGGAGCATCTCCTCGATCCGCGTGAGCTTCACGCGGGGACGCCCCGACTGCTCGCCGAGCGCCCGCTCGTGGCGGTCGATCTCGCTCCAGCCCTCGTAGGTGACGACGTCGGGCTGGCGCTTGCGCAGCAGCCGCTCGAACGCCTCGCCGTCGGGGCTGCTCGGGGTCAGCACGGCGCCCGCCCCCGTGCCGTTCGCGCTAGCGGCCGCGCCGAGGTCGGCGAGGATCGCGTCGACCGTCTCCTGGGCGTCCTTCTTGTTCGTGCCGATCACGCCCGAGGGGCCGCGCTTGATCCAGCCGACGACGTACTCGCCGGCCTGGCGCTCGCCGCTGTCGGCGTGCACGATGCGACCGCCCTCGTTGGGGATCACGCCGCGGCGCTCGTCGAAGGGCACGCCGGGAAGCGGGATGCCGCGGTAGCCGATCGCGCGGAACACGAGCCCGGCGGGAATCGTCTCGCTCTCGTCGGTGGCCCGCGCGCGCAGCGCGCCGCTCTCGTCGGCGACGAGCTCGTTGCGCACCAGCTCGACGGCGGCCAGCGCGCCGTCCTCGCCCGCGACGAGGGCGGCAGGCGAGAGCAGGAAGCGCAGCACGACGCGCTTACGGCCCGGCGTCGGCGTGCGCTGGGCGTACTCGCGCAGGATCTCGACGTTGCGCCGCGATGTGATGTCCTGCTCGGCTGCCTCGTCGTGCACGGCCAGCGCGCGCTCAAGCTCCTCGGCGTCGACGAGCACGTCGGCATCGGTCAGCTCGCCGAGCTCGCGCAGCTCGGGGTTGGTGAACGCCGCCTGCGCCGGGCCGCGGCGGCCGACGACGAGCACCTCCTGCACGCCGCTGCGCGCAAGCACCTCGAGCGCGTGGTCGGCCGTGTCGGTCGGCGCCAGCTCCTCCGTGCTCAGCACGAGCATCCGCGCGACGTCGATCGCGACGTTTCCGTTTCCGATGACGACGGCGCGCTCGGAGGATTCGAGATCGACCTCGAGCCCCGTGTGATCGGGGTGGCCGTTGTACCAGCCGACGAACTCGGTCGCCGCGTGCGAGCCGTGCAGCTCTTCGCCCGGAATGCCGAGCGGGCGGTCCACGGGCGAGCCGGTCGCGTAGACGATCGCGTGGTAGTGCTCGAGCAGGTCCTCGTGCGAGACGTGCTCGCCGAAGGTGACGTTGCCGAAGTAGCGAAAGCGCGGATGCGCGGCCGTCTTCTCATACACGCGCGTGACCGACTTGATCTTCGGGTGGTCCGGCGCGACGCCCGAGCGCACGAGGCCCCACGGCGTGGGCAGGCGCTCGATCATGTCGACCTCGATGCCCGCCTCGGCGTCCTTCAGCAGGTGGCCTGCCGCGTAGAAGCCGGCCGGGCCCGAGCCGATCACGGCGATGCGGATCGGGGCGGCGTCTTTGGCGTCTGCGTCTGTCACGTCTGTCACTGATCTCACGGGGAAGTGGGCGCGGCCCGACTCGAACGGGCGACCCCCTCGGTGTAAACGAGGTGCTCTGGCCAACTGAGCTACGCGCCCCGGTCTGGGGAAGCCTAGGCTAGCGATCTGCGTGCGCCGTTCGGGCAGGTCAGCGCCTCCCGGGACTTGGCTAGGATGGGCGCAGTCCCAGCGGGGGACTGCCCGTGGATAGATCACACACCGCCCATAGCGAGGGGCCGTCGGCGTTCGCGGACTCAGGCGAGCAGCACTCAGCGGCGGCCGAGCTCGAGCTGCGGCATGTGAGCAAGCGCTATGACGGACAGCGCGAGCCGGCGATCGGCGACCTCTCGTTTACGGTGCCGGCGGGTGAGGTGTGCGTGCTCGTCGGCCCGTCCGGCTCGGGCAAGACGACCGCGATGCGCCTGATCAACCGGATGATCTCGATCACGGGCGGCGACATCCTGCTCGGCGGGCGCAGCGTGCTCGAGCGCGATGCGCGCGAGCTGCGGCGTGAGATCGGCTACGTGATCCAGCAGACCGGGCTGTTCCCGCATCAGACGGTCGGCGAGAACATCGCCACCGTGCCCGGCCTGCTCGGCTGGCCCAAGCGACGCATCGCCACGCGCGTGCACGAGCTGATCGAGCTGATCGGCCTCGACCCTGAGATGGCTGAGCGCTATCCGGCGCAGCTGTCCGGCGGGCAGCGACAGCGCGTGGGCGTCGCGCGGGCGCTGGCGGCGGACCCGCCGCTGATGCTGATGGACGAGCCGTTCGGCGCGATCGACCCGATCAATCGCGCGCGTCTGCAGGACGAGTTCCTCGCGCTACAGCGGATGGTCAAGAAGACGATCGTGTTCGTCACGCACGACATCGACGAGGCGATCAAGATGGGCGATCGCATCGCGATCCTGCGCGACGGCGGGCGGCTGGCGCAGTACGACACGCCGCGCGAGATCCTGATCCACCCGGCCGACGATTTCGTCGCCCGCTTCGTCGGCGCCGACCGCGGGATCAAGCGCCTGTCGCTGACGAAGGTGGGGGAGCTGAAGCTGACCGCGCCCGAAGACGGCGCCGGCGCGGGAGTCGCGCGCGTGCCGGCAGACGCGTCGGTCAAGGATGCGCTCTCGATCATCCTCACGGCGGGCGGTGAGGCGGTGGGCGTCCTCGACGCAGCCGGCGGCCTGCTCGGCACGCTCACGCTTGGTGCGATCGAGCAGATGCTCGCCGAGGAGACGGCCCGGGCGGCGCACGAGGCGGCGTCCGGCGCGAAGCACGGGGCCGACGCGGCCGACGGCGCTTCGGCGGACGCGGCCGTCGCGCAAACACCCGAGGCGGCGGCCTGATGGGCGCGCATGCGGCGGCGCTTGCGTCCGCCGGGCCGGTGATCCCGAACTACGAGTCGCAGAGCTCGCAGTGCGTGATCCACAACCACTTCTTCTGCACCGACTGGGTCGGCCACAACTGGGGCAGCGTGCTGTGGCCGGCGCTGCGCCAGCACGTGCTGCTGACGGCGATCGCAGTCGTGATCGGCTTTGTCATCTCGCTGGCGCTGGCGCTGCTGGCGCATCGCTGGCGTGCGTTCGAGCGCCCGACGCTGCTGGTCACGACGTTCCTCTACACGATCCCCTCGCTGGCGCTGTTCGAGCTGCTCGTGGCGCCGGTCGGCGCGAACATCTACGCGGCCGAGATCGCGCTCGTCTCCTACACGCTGCTGATCCTCTTTCGCAACATCCTCACGGGCCTGCGCGAGGTGCCGGCGGAGGTGCTCGACGCGGCCGAAGGGATGGGCATGACGCGCCGCCAGGCGCTGCTGCGCGTCGAGCTGCCGCTGGCGCTGCCGGCGATCGTGGCCGGGCTGCGAATCGCGATCGTGACGATCATCGCGCTGGCGACGATCGTCTACACGATCTACGACAAGGGCCTCGGCGTGCCGATCCACGTGGCGCTCGGCGAGGGTCCGTTCAAGACGGAGCTGATCGCAGCGGGCGGTCTCACGGTCCTCTTGGCGCTGAGCGCGGATGCGCTGCTGGTGCTCGCCCAGCGCGCGCTGACGCCGTGGGCGCAGGTGAAGGGGGGCTAGCCGGTGCACGAATTCGTCGAGGCCTTCAAGTTCATCGCGCACAACGGCGCCGTCGCCGGCCACGCGGGCCTGCCGACGCTGACGCATCTTTCGCTGGAGACGCTCAGGGTGGCGGCGATCGGCCTGGCGATCGCGATCGCGATCGCCTTCCCGCTGGGCGTGTGGCTCGGGCACATCCACCGCGGCTCGTTCGTGGCGATCAACACGGGCAACATCGGCCGCGCGCTGCCGAGCCTGGCGGTGCTGGCGATCGGCGACGCCTTCCTCGGCCTCGGCCTGGCGGTCGTCGTGCTCGCGCTGGTGATCCTGGCGGTGCCGCCGATCATCACCAACGCCTACCTCGGCATCGACGGCGTCGATGCCGACCTGGTCGACGCTGCGCGCGGGATGGGCATGAGCGAGTGGCAGATCCTCACGCGTGTAGAGCTGCCGCTGGCGGTGCCACTGATCTTCGTCGGCGTCTCGACGGCTGCGGTGTTCGTCGTGAGCACGACCACGATCGCCTCGCTGGCCGGCTTCAGCGGCAGCCTCGGCGACATCATCGCCAACGAGACGAGCTATCACTTCTCGGGCGTGCTCGGCGCGGCGATCTGCGTGGCGGCGCTTGCGCTGGCCGTCGACGGGACGCTGACGCTCGTGCAGATCGCGTTGACACCGCGCGCGCTGCGCAGGGAGCGCTGGACGCGCGTGCGCCGGCGTGCCGCCGCGCCTGGCGTCGCTTGACGCCGAGCGTCGATTTTTATTTATATATATATTAATAATTAAATAATTAACGATCAACAAAGTCCACAAACCAGGAGGCGGCGTATGCCAGGTACGCGATGGAGCAACTCGAGGATCCGCAGCGGAGGAGCCGCGGCGCTGTGTGCGTCGGCTGTGTTGAGCGTGGGGCTTGCAGCCTGCGGGAGCAGCAGCTCGTCCTCCTCGAGCAGCGCGGGCACGACGACGTCGTCCTCCGGTGCCGCCGGCAGACCGGGTGCGGGCAAGCCGGCGGTGACGATCGGCGACAAGAACTTCGCCGAGGAGAACATCCTCGGCCAGCTCTACGCGCAGGCATTGTCGGCAAAGGGCTTCAACATCACGCTCAAGCCCAACGTCGGCTCCTCGGAGATCATCTTCAAGGAGCTCACGTCGGGCCAGCTCGACATGTACCCCGAGTACACCGGGGCGCTGCTTTCGGCGGTCGCCCAACAGACCAAGGAGCCGGCCAGCGCCGAAGCGGCCTACAAAGAAGCGCAGACCTTCGTCGAACCGAAGGGCTTGACGCTGCTTGAAAAAACGCCCTTCTACGACTCCAACGCGCTGATCGCGCTGCCGGCGTACGCCAGTGAAAACCACCTCTCCTCGATCGCCGATCTGAAGCCGCTCGGCAAGAAGGTCAAGCTCGGCGGCGCGCCAGAATTCACGACGCGCTTCGAGGGCTCGATCGGCTTGAAGAAGGAATACGGCGTCGTGCCGACGTTCGTGCCCGTCTCGATCGAACTCTCCTACAAGGCGATCGAAGGCGGCCAGGTCAACGTGCAGTCGGTCTTCTCCACCGACGGGCAGCTGCTGGGCGGCAAGTTCAAGGTGCTAGCCGACCCCAAGCACGTGTTCGGCTTCCAGAACGTCGCGCCGATCGTCAACAAGAAAGTGCTCGATGTCGAGGGACCGGCGTTCGCCGAAACGATCAACAAGGTCTCGGCGCTGTTGACGATCCCGGCGATCCAGCAGATGAACAAGGCCGTCAGCATCGACAAGCAGTCCGCCTCCAGCGTCGCCGAACAGTTCCTCAAAGCCAACGGGCTCGCCTGAGCCACGCATCGTCCTCACCTCGCCCCGGGCGCCGCGCCCAGGGCGAGGTGAGCGCCGTCCCGCGCCGCAGCTCCTGGCAAGCTGTCGGGCATGCGGCGCGGAGGCGGTGGCGGCAAAGCGGTGCGCGTCGCGCTGTGGCTGCTCGGCGTGGTCGTCGTGCTGCTCGGCCTCGCGCAGCTGTTCCTGCCGAAGATCGCCGCCGGCAGGATCTCCTCGCGGATCGGCAAGTACGGCAGCGTCGACAGCGTGCACGTCAGCGCCTGGCCCGCCGTCGAGCTCCTCTGGCGGCACGCCGACTCGGTCACCGTGCATGCCACGCGACTGCGCGTGAGCCCCGCGCAGACGGGCAAGCTGCTAGAGGAAGCGAGCGGCGCCGACCGCGTCGAGGCGCACGTCGACAGCGTGCGCGAGGGGCCGCTGGCGCTGAGCGACGTGAGCTTTCACAAGCGCGGCAGCCGGATGAGCGCGCAGGCGCACGTCAGCACGGCCGACGTGGCGGCGGCGCTGCCGCCCGGCTTCGGCGTGCAGCTGCTCGGCAGCGGCGCCGGCAAGGTCGAAGTGCGCGCCTCCGGCGGGCTGTTCGGCGTCGACGCGTCCGTCGATGCCGTCGCCGAAGCGAGCGGCGGCAAGCTCGTCGTGCATCCGCGCGGGCTGCTGCTAGAAGGGTTCAGGCTGACGCTGTTCTCCGATCCGGACGTGTACGTGATGGGCGTCTCGGCTGCGCCGGCGGGCAGGGGTGGTGGCGCGACCGGGAGTGCGGCCGGGGCCGGGGGTTCGGCCGGGGGCGCGACGGGCTATCTGCTCGGGATGGAAGCGACGCTGCGGTAGCGCCGTGGCGCGTTCTTCGTTCAGGCGGCGGCGGGCTCGGCCGTGGCCGAGCTGCTCGCGCGCGCGTGGACGCGCATCGGCAGGCCCTCTTCGGGGCTGATCGTCGGCATCTGGCGGATCTTCAGCTCGAAGTCCTCAGGCAGCGAGAAGCCGAAGCGCGACAGCAGCAGCGTGGCGATCGTGCGCACCTCGAGCTGGCCGAAGCGCATGCCGATGCACGTGCGCGAGCCGCCGCCGAAGGGGACGTAGGCGCCCTTGGGCATGGCCGCCTTGGCCTCCGGCGTGAAGCGCTCCGGGCGGAACTCCTCGGGCGAGTCGAACACGTCGGGCAGGTGGTGGCTGGCCCAGGAGGAGTAGTTGACGAAGGCGCGCGCAGGGATCGTGTGGCCGGCGAACTCGAACGACTCGACGGCGCGGCGCGGGCCGACCCACGCCGGCGGATACTTGCGCAGCGTCTCGTCGAGCACCATCTCGAGCTCGGTCAGCTCACCCGACGTGAGCTGCGCCGCGCTCGGCGCCGCGGTGCCGTCGGGGCGGCGCCCGAGCAGCGCGTCCTGCTCGACGAGCAGTCGCTCGACGATGCGCGGGTTGCGGGCGAGCTCGTAGAACATGAACGAGACGGTCGACGTCGTCGTGTCGTGCCCGGCGAACAGCAGCGTCATCACCTCGTCGCGGATCTGCAGCTCGCTGAGCTGGTTGCCGTCCTCGTCGCAGGCGTCGAGCAGCAGGCTGAGGATGTCCTCGCCGCGGCGCCTACCGATCGAAGATCGGCCAGCACGGCGCTCGGCGATCTCGTCGTAGATCAGCGTGTCGAGCTCGCGCGCTGCCTGCTGCATGCGCCCCCACGGCGATCGCCGGTTGCGGAACACGCGCAGCAGGTACTCGGAGGAGTAGAAGGCGAGCGCCTCCTCGAACAGCCCTGCCGCGTCGATCGCGCGGGCGCGGCGGCCGTCTGGGTCGACGCCGAACAGCGTGCGCATGGCGACGCGCATGGCCAGCCGCCGCGTCCACGCGTACAGGTCGATCTGCGTGCCCGGCTCGATCTTCTCCAGCGCACGCTCCGTCTCGCTGACGATCGCCTCGAGCGACGCGGCGACGTGGTCGCGGTGGAAGACCGGCAGCATGATCCGGCGCGACTGGCGGTGGAAGTCGCCGTCGATCGTCAAGAGGCCGTCGCCCATCAGCCCGATCAGGTCGCGGAAGTGCCCGTCGCGCCAGGTGAAGTTGGCGGCGTGCGAGACGAGCATGTAGTGGTTGGCCTCCGGGCCGAGCATGAACACGACGTTCGAATGGAACAGGCGCAGCGTGAACACGGGGCCGTAGCGCGCGTAGTACTCGAGCAGCATCTCGTGCGGTTCGGCCGCGAAGCGGCGCGTGCGCATGAGCGAGAAGCTCGTCTCACCCGGCGGGAACGGCACCGGCGAGCGCTCGCTGCGCAGGTCTTCGAGCATCACCTTGAACGGGTTGCTTTCGAGCATTGGGGGCGGGCCGACGAGCGCCATCGCAGAAGCCTACCTGAGCGACTGGCTGGGTGGCCAGTTTCGCGCTCGCCGAGGGGTGCTTCGGTGGGATCGACCGCCGCCGCTCGGGATCGGCTCAGCCTTGGCATACTGGGGGAGTGCGCGGTGCCCTCGGTGTCGTGCGCCCCATCGCGGGGGCGTAGCTCAGTTGGTTAGAGCGCTGCCCTGTCACGGCAGAGGTCGCGGGTTCGAGTCCCGTCGCTCCCGCCATTGCAACAACGTACGAACCCCGGCCTTGAGAATCAGGGTCGGGGTTCTCTTCGCTTGAGGGCCGGGCTGCGGTTACTCGGGCACGCTTGTGAAGGGCGTGAGCGCGAGCCGCAGGGTCCGTCTCGGCCGCGACCACCTGGGCGATGGCCTCGCAGACGGGCGTGCGCTCGACGACCACCGTGTCCGGGTCGATGATCACCAGTCGCAAAAAGACCGCCTGGTTGGCCAGCCGCCGACAGGTGTGGTTGAGAGCCTCGTAGATGATCTGGCGATCATCCAGAAGGACGAGAGCGTCATCGAGCGCCTGCATCACGTCCTCGACCTCGCGAGCGGCGGCGTCAGCCCACTGTTTGGCCTGAGCGCGCTCCTCCTCGATCCGCTGCTGCTCGGCCTGGAGCACCTCCTTGGATACGCCGCCGTCGTAGTAGAGCTGGACGAGCTTCTGCTGCTGCGCGGTCAGCTCGCGCAGGCGTCGTTTGTGGCGGTCTGACTCGCGGCGTGCCACCTGCGACTTGACTTCCACGTGGGCGAGCAGGTGCGTGCGGACGCTCTCCTGCTGGGCCGCCGTGAGCGTCTCGCGCTTGTAGCGGCGCACGATCGCCCGTTCGGTCCGCTCGACCGGGAAGTACGGTGCGGCGCAGCGTTCGCCTCGTTGCACACGCGAGAGGCAGGAGAAGTACTCATAGACGCCGCCACATTTGCCGCGATGGCGCCCGTAGCCGAGGCGCTTGCCGCAGGTGCAGTAGATCGTTCCCTTCAGGTAGTGGTGGTGTTTGTGGGTGCGGTCGCCGCTGATCCGGTGGGCGTCGAGGATTCTCTGCACGTGCGCGAAGGTCTCCTCGTCCACGAGCGCTGGATGAAGGCCCGGGCGCTTGATGCCCTGGCGGGTGACGACGCCGGTGTAGTAGTCGTCGCGCAGCACACGATGGACCATGCTTCGCGAGAGCGGGCGGCTGGGGCGCTTCATGGTTGGGCGCGAGCGCAGCCCGGCGTCGGCGAGAATCTCGGCGATGCTCGTAATCGAGTGCTCGCCGGTCTTGGCCAGGTCGAAGGCGAGCGTTATGTAGGGCGCACGCTCTGGATCGACGGCGATCGAGGCGACCTCGCGTCCGTCGACGTTCTCGCGCACGTTCAGGTAGCCGACCGGCGCTAGTCCGTGGGTGCCTCCCTCGGCGAACTTGCGCTCGAGGCCCATCTTGACCTTCGACCCGTCATCGCGCGAGCGAAAGGCGTTGACGCCAGCCATGATCGCGAACAGCAAGAGCCCCTGCGGGCTGTTGTCGACAAACTACATGATTCGGGTGGCTCGTACTCCGAATATATGTAATGAGCGCGTTATTTGCCTGCTCTACCGCTATCCGTGGGACGGCACGAACAGCTTCTACGGCCCCGACGGCGGCAACACGCGCTTTGACCGAGCGTCGTGGGCGGACGGGCACCCGGCCGCCGGTGACAAGGCGTTTACCGGCGAAGCCGGCTTCAACGAGGGCCTGGTCGAACACGAAGGCGACACGCGCACGCTCAGCTTTTCCGACGGCTCCGAATGGAAGTTCAGCTCCGGGAACTGGGGAGAGGCGAACGAAATCGTCGACCCCGGCGGGGAAGGCAACACGATCTCGCTGACCTACTCCGAAGAACGCCTATCCAAACTCAAAGACACCCATGAACACTCGGTCACTCTCACGCGCAACGGCTCGCACGGTGTCACCAAACTTGTCGGCAAACTCGGCGAAGAATGGAAATACGAATATTCGAGCGGTCGCCTGGTCAAATACGCCGCCCCCGGCGGTGTCGAAGCCAAATACGGCTACTACGAAACCAGCGGCCTTCTCAAGTACATCACTGATTCCTCGGGTACGTGGGTGATCTCCTACGACGAACAGAACCGGGTCAGCTCCATTCGCAAGGTTGTCAACGGCTCGGTCGGCTCGGTCGGCAGCGAAGACGAAACCACGAGCTTTAGCTACGAAACCGAACAGACCACCGTTACCAATCCGCTCGGCGCGAAAAGCTATTACTACTACGACCAGTTCGGCAACGCGCTCGAGGAACCAGCTACGCAAGAAGCGGCGGCCGAATTCTACGCCGGGTACGCCGAAATCGAAACCGAAGCAGCGCGCAAAGACGTCGACCTCCAAGACCACGCCTCAATTCTCGATTCGCAGCTCTCAGAACAACTAGGGGCCAACTACACCGGCGAGTGGTTCGATCCAGGCACGGGGCACATCAAGATCGGCTTGACCTCTGAAGGGTACGAACAGACCGTCGTACAGGATCTCGATGCCCTCGGGCTAGCGGACAACGCGGAAATCGTCATCGAGTCGGCGTCATGGTCCCAGCTGATTGCAGCGGAGGAATCAATCGGAACGTCGCTTGCAACGCTTATCAACGAAGGTCTCGTTGTGCTCGAAATCCAGCCGAACCTCAACGCGGTCACGATCGAAAAGGCAAACTCATTGACGGTGGCGCAGGCCAAAAAAGTGTCTGAAGCGGCCGAAGGCGCGACAGTTACCGTCCACGTGGTCGAAGCCTCAACGCCGTCAGTCGCGGCCCAGCCCGACGCCTGTGGCAGCGGGGTCTGTAACAAGCCCCTACGCGGCGGGGTAGCGATCGAAGCAGAACATGCCAGCGAAGTCTGGCACTGCACCGCCTGGCCCGACCCCTTAGATTCGGTCCGCCTCGTGTGAGAGTCCTTCTGCCCGTGCAAAATGGGCGAGAGGAGGACCGATCACGTGAAGCGCAGACGACACACGCCGGAGCAGATCGTCAGGAAGCTCAGAGAGGCCGACCGGATGCTGGCCCAGGGCACCGAGACGCCCGAGGTCTGCAAGGCGCTGGAAGTGTCCGAGGCGACCTATCACCGCTGGCGTGCGCAGTACGGCGGGATGAAGGCCGACGATGTGAAGCGGTTGAAGGAGCTCGAGCGCGAGAACGGCCAGTTGAAGCGGCTGGTCGCGGACAAGGAGCTGGAAAACCTGGCTCTCAAGGAGCTGGCGAAGGGAAACTTCTGAGCCCGTCGCGCCGTCGCCGTGGGGTCTTGGCGTTGCAGGACCGTCTCGGCATCTCGGAGCGGCGGGCGTGCCGGTTCGCCGGTCAGCACCGCAGCACGCAGCGCCGCGAGGCGGTCGTTGCCGAGGATGACGCAGCGCTGCGGGCGCGTCTGCGCAAGCTCTCTCGGGATCGCCCCAGGTGGGGCTATCGCCGGGCGCATGCCGAGCTGACCGGCGAGGGCTGGCAGATCAACCGCAAGCGGGTGCAGCGCGTCTGGCGCGAGGAGGGCCTCAGGGTCCCTCAGCGCCGCAGAAAGCGCCAGCGGCTCGGAGACTCCACAGTCCCCGCGGCGCGGCTGCACGCGGAGCGCCCCAATCATGTGTGGGCGTTTGACTTCCAGTTCGACCAGACCGCCGACGGGCGCATCCTGAAGCTGCTGCACGTCGTCGATGAGTTCACCCGCGAGGCGCTTGCGATCAAGTGCGCGCGGAGCATCGACTCCGACGCGACCGTCGCTGTCCTTGAACGCTTGACCCGGGCACGTGGCTGCTCGCCTGAGTTTGTGCGCTGCGACAACGGGCCCGAGATGACCGCGAACGCGTTGAAGGACTGGTGCCGCTTCTCCGGAGCCGGCGCGAGCTACATCGACCCCGGCAGCCCGTGGCAGAACCCCTACGTCGAGTCGTTCGGCTCCCGGGTTCGTGACGAGCTGCTCGCCGTCGAGCAGTTCTCATGCCTCGCCGAGGCGAAGGTGCTCGTCGAGGACTGGCGAGAGGACTACAACCACCACCGGCCGCATTCCGCGCTCGGGATGAAGCCGCCCGCCCGGTTCGCCCGTGCGTGGAGGGCCCAGCACGAACCGCTCGCCGTCTCGCTGCGCTCGCCCTACGGGCTCACTCCGCGAGACGGCGACACCCCTACCCTGCAACAGAACAACACCCACCGACTCTCACAGCAGGTGGACCCATGAACGGGGTCCGGTCACGCCGGCTTCATCGCTCGCTCAAATTCCGACAACAAACCCTATGTTCTGACGGCCGGTCACTGTGTCGACGACGCAGGCGGGGTGGGTACGAAATGGTGGTCCGAGACGCATGAACCCCTGGAAGCTCACAACATCGGCGCAGCCCACTCATACGTCTTTGGCTCCTCACAGAACGTGCCTGGCGGCACGACGGAAAAAGGCGACGCCGGACTGATCGCGATCGACTCGACGTCGTTCTGGGCAAATCCGCTTGAACCGCTAGTGATTGTCTACGGCAGCGGTGAAGCCGGCACTACGCTAAACGAACGCTACGGCATCATCGGCACAAAGTACAATCCGAAAGAATCGACGCCCCGCCTGCAGTTCGTGGTGTGTAGTGGTGGATACGGAATAGGCGAAGGAACGTTCCACCAAGAGGAGGCTTGCGGCATAACGCGAGGCTTTGTGGGAAAGCTGCCTTACTCCAAATCGGAAACGGTGTCTAACCTAGAGGCAGTGAACGTGTGCAACTCGCATGTGCATGGACTTGCACTCAGTGGCGGCAGCAGTGGCAGCCCCGTCTACAAGAACCATTTTGCGTACGGCATTCACAGCGGCCACAAAAGCGAATGCGTGTTCGTTTACGAGGGCATCAATACGGCCGAAAGCGTGCTACACGTGCACATCGTGAAGGAATGAGCACCGACGATGCTTGCGCGTAGCACCTGGAGGCACCATCGCCGTTCGTTGTCTGCGTTCGCATGCGTAGCGGCAGGTGCGCTGACGTTCGGATGCGGTAGCAGCAGCGCGGGTTATCACATTCAGCGCCCTCGTCATCCCATCTATGCGGACTGCGGCCGGCGATTTCCCCATTTCGATACTCGACAGTTGTTGGGACTCACGCAGCGAGTGGCCGAAGCTGAGGCTGAGCGCCATGGATGCCGGGTCAGACCGGTAGAAAGGAATGGGCACGCGCTGCCGATAACGGATGACTACTCGTCCGGGCGGATAGATGTCGCTATAGAAGCGGGGCACGTTGTTCGGATCAAGTTCGTGGGCTAACGACCGAGACCTGGCCGCTTCGTCCACTACCGGTTGTGCGACGTACTATCTGATATGGCACACGACGCACGGCCCTTACCGTCGCAGCACTGGCCAGCTAACTCGGCTGCGATACGGCTAGCGTCTCGACCTCGACCTTTTCAAGCACAGCGATCTCGCCTCCAGACGGGCGCCTAACGCGACAATTCACGAAAAGCACACTACGGTACATCTCTTGGCCAAGTCCTCGGTACTCCAGTTCTACCCTCACCATGCCGCCGTTGTCCGGCCGAACGTTCGCGAAGTGAAGCCGCTTAGCAGCCTCGGTCGGGAGTGTGCCATTATGCCAGAGTCGCGGCGCGATCGTTCCCGGTTGGGCGTGCGCCCGTACATCCAAGGCCGGTCCGTGTCCGCAGTTCTGTATCACAACCTCGAGCTCGCCGTCCGCGAACTCAAGGTGGCCCGGTTCGTGCCGAATATCCTACCTTTACTAGTCAGGTGCTAAAGTAAAGGCCATGCCAAAGGTCTCTTCCAAGAACCAAGTCACGATTCCGGTTGAGGCGATGCGTGCCGCAGGTCTACATGCAGGTGACGAGATCACCGTACGCCCGGTCGGCGAGGGCGAGATCGTCATTGCTACGCGAGGCTCGCGGGTCCGGCGTCACGCGGGGATCGCGAAGGGCATCTACAAGGACGGAGAACTTGACCGCCTGCGCGACGAGTGGAAGCGCTGATCCTCGACGCGAGCGTCCTGATCGGGCTGCTCGACAGCGCAGACACTCACCACGACCGCGCGATCGATGACGTTGAAGCAGCAGACCGAGACGGACGACAGCTGTTGCTGCCCGCGAGCGCCTACAGCGAGACGCTTGTGGCATTTGCGCGAGCACGCCGTCTTGAGGAGGCACGCCGGGCCATCACCGCGATGGGCATCACGATCGTGTCGCTCACCGACACGATCGCTGAGCGGGCGGCCGAGCTTCGGGTTCGCCACACCCGTCTACGGCTGCCTGACGCAATCGTCCTCGCCACCGCGCAGGAGATGCGCGGGAGCCTGCTGAGTTACGACCGCAGGCTTTCACAGCTAGCGGGCAAACTGGCGTAGCTACCCCTCGATTTCAATGGGGTGCCAAAGGAGGCCTCGACCCCAGGTAGACCGCGACCTATTGTCTGAGGATTACCTCGCTTCCAGCTGACCCCTAACGAGCCCTCGTATCACTCTGCTACACTTTGTATCAGTCTTCTACCAGGGAAGTTTTCTCATGGCTGCCGCTGCCGACCGGCCAACGCGAGTTCCATCCGACCTGTTCGACAGCGCAGTCGTCGAGGGCGCCAAAGAGAACCGTTCGGCCAAGCAGCAGATTGAGCACTGGGTGCGAGTCGGGAGGTCGGTTTGCGCGCGCGAGACAGCTTCCAGGCATCGGGTAGAAGCCGCCTTGGCAGGGGCTCTCCCAGTCGAGCATCTCTCCGATGAGGAGGGAATCGTGTTCGATTCTGAGGTGCAGTCCCGGCTAGAAGCGCGTCTGCGAACGACCAACCTTGGCGCGGTCCTTGCCGCACGCGGGGTCACGACCGTGGCGTTGAACGAGCAAGGCGAGCTGACCGAGTATCGGTCTGACGGAACGAGCGCGTCCGTTTGAAGCAGCTGCATTTGGTCGTTGGACCGAATGGCGCGGGCAAGACCACGTTCGTCAAAGAGTTTCTCGCGCTGGAGCTGCCGGGCTATGTGTACGTCAACGCGGACGAAATCGCCAAGGCCAGGTGGCCCGCCGACTCCGATGCGCACGCCTACGAGGCCGCTCAGGTAGCTGCCGAGACTCGCGCACACCTCATCGCCGGCGGCCGGTCCTTCATTGCCGAGACCGTCTTCTCCCATCGGTCGAAGCTCGACCTGATTCGTTCTGCGCAAGGGGCGGGCTATCAGGTTGTGCTCCATGTGATGCTCGTGCCAGAGGGGCTGGCGGTCAGGCGCGTCGCGTACCGGGTGCAGGCGGGCGGGCACGACGTACCGGAGCGCAAGATTCGTGAGCGCTACCACCGGTTGTGGCGACTCGTTGCGCAGGCTATCTCGCTGGCGGACAGGGCCGTTTTGTATGACAACTCGCCGCGCACTGGGCCAGTCAAGATCGCGGACTTCTTCGGGGGACTGCCAATCGGGGCCGCCACCTGGCCGGAGTGGGCACCTAAGCCAATGGTCTCCCGCTGGGGCGAATAGAGCAGCGCATCCCGAAGGGACCTCATCGGATGTCGACCTAGCGGCGGCCTGGGCTCACCAGCCCCCGCTCGATCAGGCTCTGTGCGGTGTCGGCGATCGCATCCTCGATCGGGCGCGGCTCCCAGTCGAGCGTGGTCTTCGCCTTCTCGGCCGTGTACGTGGTCGACACTCCGAGGTCGCTCACGATCGTGCGGACGCTCGGGTCGAACAGCCCCATCGCGCGGATAAGTAGATCGGGTGCGACGCGGGTCGGGACCTTGGTGGCGGCCCGGCCGAGGCGCTCGCGGAGGATCCTGGCGACGTCCTTCATCCAGAGGAAGCGGTCGACGGCCAAGAAGCGCTCGCCGCCGGCGGACGGTGCGGTCATCGCGCGGATGTGAAGGTCGGCGACGTCGCGAACGTCGACGAGCACAAAGCCGAGCCGGGGCACCGCCGGCATGCCGTTGAGCAGCCGCTCGATCACCTGCAACGAGAAGGACCGGTCGTCGCTCAGCACCGGACCGACGATCGCGCCAGGGTTCACCACCGCCAGCCGGCTCTCGGCGCCCTGTGCCCGGACATAGTCCCAAGCAGCGCGCTCGGCGATCGTCTTCGAGCGAACATACGGCGTGCGCCGCAGGTCGTCCGGGTCGGTCCAGTCCGCCTCGTCGTACGGCCTGTCCGCCGACGGAGCGCGCCCGTGACGAACCGCCGCAACGGACGAGGTCATCACCACGCGCCGCACGCCCGCGTCGAGGCTCGCGCCGAGCACGCGCAGTGCGCCATCCCGGGCCGGAGCGATCAGCTCGTCGGGGTCCTTCGGCTGCGCCGGCGGAAACGGCGAGGCGACGTGGAGCACGTAGTCGCACCCCGCCACTGCCTCCGGCCAGCCGTGGTCCGCGTTGAGGTCGGCCGCCACGACGGACAGGCGCTCGCCGGCATCGACGCCGGCTGCCGCCAACGCGGCGCGGACGTCGTCGGTCCGGCGCAGGTCGCGCACGGTCGTGCGCACGGTGTACCCGCGACGCAGCAGCTCGGCGCCGCACCATCCGCCGAGGAACCCCGTACCCCCGGTGACCAGCACGGTCCCGCTTGGCTCAGCCATGCGCGGAGTCTATTCCCGCGCCGCCGCCGCGCCGCGAGCGACTACGAGGCCTTGGCTCGCGAGAGACCATGAAGCACGCCGGCGTGGGCCGTGCCGAGCGAGCCGGGCGAGCTGTGAACGGCGACATCGCAACCCCATTCGAACGCCGCGACGCTCGCGAGGTGGACGCGTCCTTCGGCCTCTTCGATCTGGGCCTGCGCTTCGGCCTGCGTCATTTCGGGGTGAACTCTGTCGGCCTGGTCTTTCTTGTTCTGGATCGCATCGAGCAGGGCTTCATAGGCCTTGTTGTAGTTTTCGTTCGCGCCGACGCACGGGTTCACGCCGCCGCCGGTCGTGAAGTTCTTATGCGTTATGCAGTGCCCGGACACGCAGTAGGTGTGCCATTGGGCCTGTGAGACGGCGGGGGCCACCGCGGCGACGGCCAAGCCGGCCGATGCGACGAGGGTGACGATCGTGATGCGGGTCTTGCTGAGCATTTCATTTGCCTCCTTAGGGCGGGTTCGGTATGCCCAGCCATCTTCAGCCCCGACCCAGCCGCCGAACAGTCACCCTAGGGGTGGAGTCGCGCACCCTCGACGCCCACCGACAGCACCCCCTCGCGAAAGTTCTAGGACGGTTCTTCTTCGGCTTTGGCCTCGGCGATCGCCCGCACGAGCGCCGCGCGCCCGTCGTGCAGCACGGGCTCGCCGTGCGAGACGAGCACACGCTCGATCGGCAGCTCGACGAGCGGGCGCAGCAGCTCGACGAGGCCCGGACGGTTGACGTGGACCTGGCCGAGCCAGCTCTGCGGGCACACCCGAAGGCCGCCGTCGGGCGCGCCGAGCAGGCGGTCGCCGGGGACGAGCGTCGCCACGTCTGCCAGCCAGAACATCGTCTCGCCCGCTCCTCGCAGCGGCTGCGGCTTCACTCCGCTCGGCACCGTGTTCCACGCCCGCGGTGCGGTGTTCGGCTCGTAGCGCTCGGCGAGCTCCTCGCGGTCGCGCCGGTGCCAACGGATCGTCGTGAGGATGCTCACCGGGCGGGCCCCGATGCGCTCGTCGAGCCGGCGCAGGAATCCCTCGCGATCGGCCGCCGGCAGCAGTGGATCGATCAGCACGACCGCCTCCGGCGTCTCGTAGAGCACCGAGCCGACGTGCTCGTCCCAGTCATTCGCGCTCCCAGGCTTGGCTTGCGGTTTCCAGTCCGGGTGCGGCGCCGTCCAGCGAAGCAGGCCGGGCACGATCTCAACGGGTGGCACAGGCCGATCCTAGCCGCGCTTCGCGCACCCGGATCGAACCCGGACGTCACGCGATTGCGCTGTCAGCTACTCCCAAACAGCAGCGACGTGCCCAGGTAACGTTGCTCGGCATGCCCTGGCTCGACACAACTCCCGTCAAGGGCTCGACGCACGGCGGGTCGGGCGCCGGCGCAGACGGACGCGTCGCGGTCGTCTTCGAGCGCAGCTCTGCAGGCAGTGCGGCGCTGCGCGAGGCCGCCGAACTTGCCAACGCGGCGCGCGAGCTGTCGGTCGTGACGCTCGCGCCGCAGGCGCGGCCGGCGAGGTGGGGTCGCGCTGGTGGCGAGGGCCCGTACAACGTCGCCGTCAGAGAGGAAACGCAGCTGGAGCTGCGCGAGGCACGCGAGATCCTCGGCTCCGTCGCCGACCGCGCCACCTTCGAGGTGCTCGCCGGATGCCCGCAGCCGCCGCTCGCATCGTGGGTCGCCCAGCACGGCTTCGGCCTCGTCCTGCTCCCCCACCGCCGGCTCAGCCCGGGTGGCCATCTCTTCGCCAAGAGCCTGCGCAAGGAGACTTCAGCCGAAGTGCGGCTCGTCAGGTAGGTGGAGCCGTCCGCGCTCGTTGGCGCCGAGAGCTCGTCGGGCTCAAGGCAGGCGCACCTCGGGGACTGGTTGGCCCCGGCGTGCGGCCTCGCCCTTCAAGCGTGGCGTCAGCAGCCGTCCCTTGCGCATGAAGCCGATCGCGATCTGCGCGCGGTTGCCCGTCAGGCTCCAGTCGGCCAGCGCGCGCTCGACGCGCAGGCGTGGTCCGCCCGCGCCGGCCGGCTCGAGCGAGCCGATCAGCGTGTGGTTCTCCTGCGTCGTGAAACGCTCGTCGTGCCCGTGCACCGTGAGGCAGGCAGGACCCGCGCGCAGCTCCGGCGCGCCGGAGCCGATCTTCAGCGGCACGTCCTCGCCGGCCAGTGTCCCGGCGCCGACCGGCAGGCACACCGGGTAGCCGTCGGCGTCGACATACGTGAGATCAGCGAACGGAAGCTCTCCCAGCGCGCGCGCCGCGATCGGGTGCCAGTCGCTTGGCGGGGTCAGCCAGGGTGACGGCGCGCGCCCGCTCGGCGGCGGGTCTGACTCGGGCAACGCCGTCCCCGGGGCGGCCCGCCACGTCCGCGGCGCGCTCGCCAGCTCGCGTCCCTCCCACCACGAGATCCGCTGCGGAACGATCTCGATCCAGATCCGCGCGTAGTAGAAGCGCATGCGCTTGAGCAGGAACTTCGGCTGGCCTTTGGTCGCCTGCGGCAGCTTGGCCAACGCCGCACGCGCGTAGCGGTCGGTGTTGCCCTGCAGATCGGCGTCGCGCACGGCCGCGTGGCCCTGCACGAGCACGACCGGAAGTTCGGACCGCCCGGCGCCGATCGGATCGGCGAACAGCAGCGCCACCTTCGGGTTGCGCCGAGCGCGTTCCGCCTTGGCCGGGTAGGACAGGCCCGTCGACACGTCGAGCGTGCCGGCGCCGACGTGCGGCGTGCTCGGCACCGTCACCGGCGCTCCCGCCCGCGTCAGGCTCGCGTACTCGCACGTGAGCGCGCGCTCGAACGCCTCGCCGAGCTCGGCCGGCCAGCCGGCCGTGGGGTTGGCGCCGTCGATCGCTGTCATCCGTGCATCATCGCCGATCTGCTCCCGCCGGCATCGACTCGTTGACCCGACCGAAATACGCACGATTGCGTATTGTCTTGGCGGCTGAGCCAGCTTAGTTTATGCAACTGCCAAGCGGGGCGCCGGGCTTTCCGCGCGACGGATAACAGCTAACTACACGGAGGGCAGACAAAATGTCGGGGCTGACCGGTCGCGCGTGCGCGGCACGCAATACACGCCTGCTTGGTCTGGCGATGGCGATGGTCGTCGGGCTGATCGCGCTCGCGCCGTCCTCCGCACACGCCAGTGGGTGCACGGACTCCTGGACGAACAACAAAGGCGGGAGCTGGTTCACGCCCGGCAACTGGAGCAAAGGCGTGCCGACGTCTGCCGATGAAGCGTGCATCAGCGAAAACGGCACGTACACGATCGAAATGACCCAGACCAACACCACCGGAACGGTTGGTCTGAAATCGCTCACGATCGGCGGGACGTCGGGGACGCAGACGCTGATCGTGGGTAGCAGCAGCACGCTGAATGCGATCCTGACCACGACGGCTGGAGTCGTCAACGGGGCGCAGGGCGCGCTCACGCTGACCAACGGCGACAGCTCTGCCAACAGCGTGACGCTGATCGGCCCGGTCACCAACGGCGGCACGCTCACCGTCGAACAGGCCCACGGCGGCAACCGCACGCTGCAGGGCAACCTCACCAACACGGGGACGGTCGCGATCAATGCGAACACCGCCTACAACAGCGCGGGCACCCTGTTGAGCAACCAGGGTGCCCTCAACGTCGCCGAAGGCAGGCAGCTGACGGCCTCTGCGGGCGCCTCGATCACCAACGGCGCCGGCGGCAAAATCCTCACGTCAACGAGCGCCGACGTGCTGCAGTCGGGCGGCACGTTCACCGAGGGCGCCGGCACGACGAGCGGCTCCAAGCCGGTGATCGTCGACGACGGGGCGCTCGTCTACGCGGGCTCTGGCGAAAGCTCGATCGCGCTGCACGGGAAAAGCTCGCTCAGCGGGGCCTCCTTCGCGGGTCAGTCACTGTCGATCGAGAGCACCAGCACGGAGCATGCCGAAGCGACCTCTGCGACGAGCTTCGCAAACGCCGGCTCGATCACGCTGACCAACGGCGATGGCTCGGCCAACAACGCCACGCTCGTCATCTCCAGCGGCACGCTGAGCAACAGCGGCACGATCACCACGCAACCGGCCAACGGCGGTGCGCGAACGATCC